>JAWLGU010000100.1:0-14514 GCA_041690675.1 Pseudomonadales bacterium
AGGCAGCACTCGAGCAGATGGAACGGGTAGGCGATCATCCGCGAGGCGAGCACGTCCTCCACCGTGATGGGGTCGCGGAACGAGGCTCGGGGGTTCATGGCCGCCCACTGGCGCTGCACCACCGCCACCATGGCGAGCTCTTCGTGGCTGAGCCCGTAGGTCTTCATGTAGCGCAGCACCGGCAGCGTGAACAACGTCGGCGGGCCCATGATGCCGTAGGGCGCCTCGAACTGGCCCTGCAGTGACGCGGCGTCCATGCGCCGGCCGCCGCGCCCCACCCCCGAGCGCCCGCTCTCGCCGTGGGTGATGAGCACCGTCCTGCACTGCCCCGTGACCAGGGCGGCCAGGGCGTGGCGCACGTGGATCATGAACGAGCAGCCGCCCACGGCGGTGCCGTCCACCCAGTTCGGCGTGATGCCGAGGTAATGGGCGATGGCGGTGGGGGATTCCCCGGCGGTGGCCACGCCGTCGATGTCGGCGGGGGAAAGCCCGGAGTCGGCCATGGCGTTCAACGCCGCGTCGGCGTGGAGTTGAATCTGGCTCATGTGAGGTATCCGGCCGAGCTCGGTGGTCTCGGCGGCGCCGACGATGGCGACCTGTCTGGCGAGATCCGTCATGCCGCGCTCTCCCGGTGAGCCGCCGGCTTGAACAGCGGCAGGGTGATCTCGTCGTTCTGGCGCTGGAACGTCACCTCCAGGGGCATGTCCAGCTCCAGGGCTTCCGGAGTCTGCTCGCAGCCGACGATGTTCGACATCAGCCGCGGCCCTTCCTCCAGCGCCACCAGGGCGATGGCGTAGGGGCCGTCGAAAGCGGGATGGGGCCGGTGGTTGATCACGTAGCTGTCGAGGCGCCCGCGGCCGCTGGCGGCGAACACCGACACCGCGCGCGAGGCGCAGGCCGGGCAGAAGGGCCGCGGCGGAAAGTAGACGTGGCTGCACGCATCGCAGCGCTGCAGCCGCAGTTCCCCCTCGCGGGTTCCCTCCCAGAAATGCGCCGTCTCCGGCGTAGGCTTCGGTAACGGCCGCTCGCCAGCCATGATTCCCCCTCGATGCTCCGTGACGAAAGCGCCGGAGTATCTCAGAGGGTGAGCGTTCACTCCACCGGCGGCAGGCGATCCTTCCAGGGATACGTCCGGTCGGCGACGGCGAAGAACTCCGGGTTGAGGAACGATTCCTTGGCGTTGTAGGTCACGGGCGAACCGTCCACCGCCCACACCGCGCCGCCGGCGGCTTCCAGCACCGCGTGGGCCGCGGCGATGTCCCACTCGCTGGTGGGACCGAGCCGCGGATACAGATCCGCCCGCCCTTCCGCCAGGATGCAGAGCTTCAGCGAGCTGCCCACCGGAGTGCGGGAAACCTCCGGGTAAACCCCGCCCAGCCGCTCCAGGTAACGCTCCAGGCGCTCGCCACCGTGGCTACGGCTGGCGACCACCACCAGCGGAGTGCCGTCCTCCATGGGGCGTCCGCGCACCGCCTCGCGGCTGCCCGCGCCGTGCTTCTCGGCCACGCCTTTCGCCACGTCGCCGGTGTAGACCGTGCCCCGGGCGGGCACCCCCACCACGCCGAGCACCGGCCGGTGATCCTCGATCAGCGCCACGTTGACGGTGAACTCGCCGTTCTTGTTGATGAACTCCTTGGTGCCGTCCAGGGGATCCACCAGCCAGTAGCGGGGCCAGCGGCTGCGCACGGCGAACTCCGGCGGGCTCGACTCCTCCGAGATCATGGGCACGTCCGGGGTGAGCTCAGCGAGCCCCTCGGCGAGGATCCGGTGGGCGGCCAGGTCCGCCTGGGTCAGGGGCGAGGCATCCTCTTTGGTCTCCACATCGAAGTCGCCGTGATAGATCTCGAGGATGGCGTCGCCCGCGCGGCGGACGAGGTCGATGAGGGCGGACTGATCGAGCTGCATGGGGCTTCCGGCTGTTCTGGAACCCGGACCTTACCCGTTGAGGAAGGGCCGTGCCAGGCACAGGGCGGCGATGGCGCGGGCCTCGCGGAACTCGTCGCCGTGAATCAGCTCGTCGAAGCGCGACAGCGGCCAGGTGACCACCTCCGGGGGCTCCGGCTCGTCCGCCGGCAGCCGCGCCGGGTACAGGTCCGTGGCGAGCAGCACGTTGATGGTGAACCCCATGTGACCGGGCGCCAGGTTGAGCCGTTTGATGAAGCGCATGGAGCGGGCGCCGAAGCCGGCCTCCTCCATGAGCTCGCGGTTGGCCGCTTCCTCCAGGGATTCCCGCCCCTCGGCGGCCCCTTTCACCAGGGTGAGCTGCATCTCGTGAAAGCCGGCGCAGTACTCGCGGATGAGCACCAGCTCGCCGTCGCCGTTCACCGCCACCACCATCACCGCCGGGCGCCCCACCCCGGGCATGCGCTCGTAGGTGCGCTCCTCGCCGTTGGCGAATTTCAGATCCAGCTCCTCGATGGCGAAGAACCGGGTCCGCACCACCTGCCGCACCGCCTTTATTTCGGGAACCCCCACGTGTCACCTTTTGTCTATCACCAGGCGTTATTATACGAATCACATCCGCCATTCGGCCCGCCCCGAGAATGATCGACTGGAACGCCATCGACACCGTGCTGCTCGACATGGACGGCACCCTGCTCGACCTGTGCTACGACAACACGCTGTGGAACCGCGTGCTGCCGCAGCGCTACGGTGCGCTGCACGCATTGGCCGAGGAGGCGGCCCGCGAGCACCTGTTCTCGCACATGCACGAGCACCATGGGACCCTGACGTTCTACTGCCTCGACCACTGGGCCGAGTTCACCGGCCTCGACATCGTCGCCCTGCATCGGGAGCTGACGGACCTGATCCGCTTCCGGCCGAGCGCCGAGGACTTCCTGGACTGGCTCGGTGAGAGCGGCAAGCGGGCCCTGCTGGTCACCAACGCGCACCGGGCGAGCCTCGAGGTGAAAAACCTCCACTGCGACGTGATCTCCCGGCTCGAAGCGCACGTCTCCTGCCACGACTACGGCGCCCCCAAGGAGATGCAGGCGTTCTGGACGTCGCTCATGGCCGAGCATCCGTTCGACCCGGAGCGGACCCTGCTCATCGACGACAACGATCGGGTGCTCCAGGCGGCCGGTGAGTTCGGCATCCGCCACCTGGTCACCGTGGCCCAGCCGGATCTGGCACGGCCATTACGGCAGGGGCTCCAGTACCCGTCGTTCAACGACTTCCGGGAGCTGCTGCCCGTTGACTGATCCCAGAAGCCCGCAAGGCCAGCCGCCGCGGGTCCGCCTCGACCGCTGGCTGTGGGCCGCCCGCTTCTTCAAGACCCGGGCCCAGGCCAAGGCCGCCATCGAGGGAGGCAAGGTGCACCTCGCCCCGCCGGGCACCGCCGCCCCCGGCTCGGGCGGGCTGCAGAAGCCCAAGGTGAGCAAGGAGATCGGCCCGGGGGATCTGCTGGAGATCCGCCGCGGCTGGACCAGCCAGCTCGTGGAGGTTACCGGCGTCTCGGAGCAGCGCGGCAACGCCACCGCGGCCGCCGCGCTCTACCGGGAGACGCCGGAAAGCATCGAGGTCCGGGAGACGGAGCGGGCCCGCCGCAGCATGGAACGGGCGGGCCTCCGGGTGCCGCCCAAGCGGCCGAACAAACGCGACCGCCGGGAACTGCAGAAGCTCAAGCACACGGACGATCCGACGGCGGGCCCACCGCCCCTGGACCCGAAGGAGAATTCATGAACGGCGATACCATCCACCGCTTCACCTTTGCCGACGCTCCCATTCGCGGGCAGTGGGTCCGGCTCTCGGAGACCCTGGACCACGCCTTCCAGCGGCGTGTCTACCCGCCACCGGCGCGCCGTCTGCTCGGCGAGATGCTGGCGGCGGTGAGCCTGATGGCGGACGGCATCAAGTTCAACGGCGCCGTGGCCCTGCAGTCCCGGGGCAGCGGTCCGGTGACCACCGCGCTGGCGGAGTGCCGCGAGCGCAGCCTGCTGCGCGGGCTCGTGAGCTGGGACGAGGACCTGGGCACGGGCCCGGACGCCGGCGACGAGGGCGGCGAGCCGCCCCTGTCCGCGCTGCTCGGCGAGGGCCGCATGGCCATCACCCTGATCCCGGATGCCGTCCGCTCACCGGAGGCCGCCTCCTACCAGGGCATCGTCGGGCTCTCCGACGACAGCCTGGCGCGGAACCTGGAAGAGTACTTCGCCAACAGCGAGCAACTGCCCACGCGCCTGTTCATCGCCTTCGACGGCGATGCGGTGACGGGCCTGCTGCTGCAGCGTCTGCCCGCCGCGGACCGGGCCACGGACGTGGCCCTGGATCTGCAGGACGAGACCTGGCGGGAGGTGGAGCTGCTGGCGGAGACGCTGACCTCGGACGAGCTCGCCACCCTGCCGGTGACGGAGCTGCTGCGGCGGCTGTTCCACGAGCACCTGATCACCCTGCATCCGGCACGCAACCTGCAGTTCTCGTGCACCTGCAGTCGGGAACGCGCGGAGCGCATGCTCAGGGCCCTGCCCAAGGAGGAAATCCTCGAGCTGCTCGAGACCCAGGGCATGGTGGACGTGACCTGTGAGATCTGCGGCGCCCGCTACGAGTACGACGCCGTCGACGCGCATCAGGTGTACGAGCCGGAGGAGCCCCGGCTGCACTGACCGCGCCCTCACGCCGCCGTTACATCAGCCATGCAAGTAACATAGGCGGCGGGGGGACGCTCTGGCATAATCACGCGCTCACTTGGGAAGACACACAGATCAACGATGGCCGTCGACATAGATACCACCTCGAAACGCAACACGTATGAGGATCTGTCCTCACCGGTGCTGGCGGAGCTCGCCGTGCTGCGCAATGAAGGCAAGCTCGCCAGCAACGGCGCCCTCGTGGTGCGTACCGGGGCGCGCACCGGCCGCTCGCCCAAGGATCGTTTCATCGTCGACGAGCCCTCCACCCGCGACGCCATCGACTGGGGCGCCATCAATCAGCCCATCGCACCGGAGATGTTCGACGCCCTGTGGGATCGGGTGCAGGTCTACCTGGACGACCAGGACACCTTCCTTTCGCACCTGCACGTGGGGGCCGACCCGGAGCACTACCTGCCCGTTGAGGTGACCACCGAAACCGCCTGGCACGCGCTGTTCGGCCGCGCCCTGTTCATCACCCCGGAGCACTACAACCCACACAAGAAGGAAGTCTGGCAGGTGGTGAACGCGCCCGGCTTCGTTTGCGATCCGGCGCGCGACGGCACCAACAGCGACGGCACGGTGATGATCAACTTCGCCCGGCGCCGGGTGCTGCTCGCGGGCATGCGCTATGCCGGCGAGATGAAGAAGGCCATGTTTTCGGTGCTGAACTTCCTGCTCCCCGAGAAGGACGTGCTGCCCATGCACTGCTCCGCCAACATGGGCGACGACGGCGACGTCACGCTGTTCTTCGGCCTCTCGGGCACCGGCAAGACCACCCTGTCGGCGGATCCGCAGCGCCTGCTCATCGGCGACGACGAGCACGGCTGGGGCAAGGGCACCGTGTTCAACTTCGAGGGCGGCTGCTACGCCAAGTGCATCAACCTCTCCCGCGAGAACGAGCCCATGATCTGGGACGCCATCGGCTTCGGCGCCATCGTCGAGAACGTGGTGATCGATCCGCACACCCGGGTGCCGGACTACAGCGACTCGAGCCTCACCGAGAACACCCGGGCCTGCTACTCGCGGGACGCCATCGAAGCCAAGGTGCCGGAAAACCGGGGCGGTGAGCCGAATCGCATCATCTTCCTCACCTGTGACGTCAGCGGCGTGCTGCCGCCGGTGTCGATCCTCTCCAAGGAAGCCGCCGCGTATCATTTCCTGTCGGGCTACACCGCCCAGGTGGGCTCCACCGAGGTGGGCTCCACGGAACCGTACAAGGCCACCTTCTCCACCTGCTTCGGCGCGCCGTTCTTCCCCCGGCCGGCCGGCGTGTACGCCGATCTGCTGATGAAGCGCATCGACGACTTCGGCTCCGAGGTGTTCCTGGTGAACACCGGCTGGACGGGCGGCGGCTACGGGGTGGGCGAGCGGTTCAGCATCCCCACCACCCGGGCCATCATCACGGCGATTCAATCCGGGGCCCTGGACGGGGTCACCACCGAGCATCTGCCCGGTCTCAACCTGACCATTCCCAAGGCCGTGCCCGGCGTCGACCTCCACCTGCTGAATCCGCGACACACCTGGAGCGACAAGGCCGCCTACGACGACGCTGCCCGACGCCTGATCGCCAAGTTCACCGAGAACTTCAAGAAGTTCGACGTGAGCCAGGTCATCGTCGACGCTGGCCCGTCGCAGGACTTCTAGCTAACCTGGCCCACCACTTCGGGAACTCGGCCATGGCCGAAACGGCGAAACCCGTGGCACCGGACATTCTGTGGGCGCTGGAAGCGAGCAGCCCGGTGCTGCGCGGCCTCAGGCGAGGCATCGAGAAAGAGAGCCTGCGGGTGAACCTCGACGGCACCCTGTCGCGGCGGCCCCATCCGCCGTACCTGGGCTCGCCCCTGACCCACCCGCAGATCACCACCGACTTCTCCGAGGCCCAGCTCGAGCTCATCACCGACGTGCACGGCTCGCCTCAGGGGGCCCTCGGGCAGCTCGAGAACGTGCACCGCTTCGTCTACCGCGGCATCGGTGACGAGCTGTTGTGGACCGCCAGCATGCCCTGCATGCTCGGCGCCGACGACGAGATCCCGGTGGGCCGGTACGGCACCTCCAACATCGGTCTGGCGAAGACCGTGTACCGCCTGGGGCTGGGTCACCGGTACGGCCGGCTGATGCAGACCATTTCCGGCATCCACTACAACTTCTCGGTGCCGGACGAGTTCTGGCCGGTGCTGGCGGCGGCGGTGGGGGCGCAGCCGGATCAGGCGTTCCGCACCACCAGCTACTTCGCGCTGATTCGCAACTTCCGGCGCTTCTCCTGGCTGCTCATCTACCTGTTCGGCGCGTCCCCGGCGCTGTGCAAGTCGTTCGTCAAGGACCGGCCCCACGCTCTCGAATGCTTCGACGAAGGCTCGCTGTACCTGCCCTACGCCACCTCGCTGCGGATGGGGCGGCTCGGCTACCAGAGCGACGCCCAGAGCCGGCTGCACATCTCCTACAACGGGCTGGAGCCGTACACCCGATCCATGCACCAGGCGCTCACCGAGCCCTATCCCCCGTACGAGGCCATCGGCGTGAAGGTGGGCGGCGAGTACCGGCAGCTCAGCACCTCGCTCTTGCAGATCGAGAACGAGTTCTACGGCACCATCCGCCCCAAGCAGCCGGTGCGCCCGGGGGAGCGGCCCATCCGGGCCCTGTGCGAGCGCGGGGTCGAATACGTGGAGGTCCGCTGTCTGGACCTCAACCCGTTCCTCCACGTGGGCATCGACGTGCCGCAGATGCGGTTCCTCGACACCTTCCTGCTGTACTGCCTGCTCGCCCCGAGCCGCCCGGACAGCCGGGAGGAGAGCCGGATCATGGGCGAGAACCAGCTGCGGGTGGTGGAGCAGGGCCGGCGGCCGGGCCTGGAGCTCGTGCGCGACGGCGGCACCGTGACCCGCGAGGCCTGGTCCCAGGAGATCCTGGAGGCCTGTCGGCCCCTGGCGGAGCTCCTCGACCGGGCTCACGGCGGCCGCGACTATGCCCGTGCGTGGGAAGAGCAGCGGCACAAGGTGAGCGAACCGGAGCTCACGCCGTCGGCCCGCATGCTCGAGATCATGTCCGGCCAGGGCATCCCGTTCTTCCGCTTCGCCATGAACCAATCCATCGCCCACAAGGGCTATTTCGAGGAGCATCCGCTGCTGCCGGACCAGCTCGCGCGCTACGAGGGCCAGGCCCGCGAGTCGCTCGACGCCCAGGCCCGGGTGGAAGCGGAAGACGACGTGGATTTCGACACCTTCCTGCGCCAGTACCTCGCGGTCGGCTGAGCCGCCGCGGCTGCTGCTCATGAACTTTCTTGCACACTGCGCCATCCCCCACGACGCCCTGGACGACGCCCACCCGGACCTGGTGGCCGGCGGGTTCGCAGGCGACTTCATCAAGGGGCCCGTGCCCGACTCCCTGCCCGAGCACCTCGCGCTGGGGGTGCGCCTGCACCGCCGCATCGACGCCTACAGCAACCAGCACCCGGGCATCCGCGCGAGCTGCGACCGCTTCCCGCGCCATCTGCGCCGGTTCGCCCCCATCTTCGTCGACGTCATCGCCGACCACCTGCTGGCCCGGCACTGGGAACGCTTTCACGCGCAGCCGCTCACCGCCTTCAGCCGCGAGGCGTACGAGGCCATCCGGCCGCACCTCGGCCGCCTGTCCGAGGACGGGCGGCGCTTCTACCGGCTGATGACGGAGCACGACCTGCTCGCCGGCTACCGGGCGGCCCCGGCGATGCAGCGGGGACTGGAGTCGATCGTCCGGCGGCTGAAGCGGCCGGTGCCGGCGGACGATCTGGAGTCCGTTGTGGCGGCTCGCCTGCCGGCGCTGGAAGCGGACTTTCTGGTGTACTACCCGGATCTGGTGGATCACGCCGCCCGCTGGCTCGAGGGCAACCTCAGCGCTGGACGATGAAGTTGGTGAACAGGACGTCCTCCACGCAGGGCTCGCCCTCCTCCGCCTCGAGGATGCTTCGGATCTCGGCCAGGGCCTCGGCGCGTATGGCTTCGCGCCCGCTGCTGCTGGAAACCGTGCCCTCGTCCTGCCGCGACAGCAGCAGCACCAGGGCGTTGCGCAGCGCCGGCAAATGATGGCGCGCCGCTTCGGCAGCCGCAGCGTCGGCGACCCGCACCGCGACATCGGCCTTGAGGTACTGCAGGCGCCCCTCCCGGGGACCACCGAAATTGAGGACGAAGGAAGGCTCCAAAGGCACGTAAGCCGCCCCCTCGGCCGCGGCCGCCCGGGCGGGCTCCCTGGCAGGCGCCTCTTCCGCGGCGTGCGCCACAGCGCCGACGGCCAGGAGCGCCACCAGCGCCGGCAGCCGGGCGAGAATTCTCACCATGGTCGTCTCCACCGGGATTCTTCTGGCAAGGATAGTTGACGCTACCCGCCCGGCCAGTAACCTTGCGGTGTTTTTTCAGGAGACCTGCCATGAAAGCCGTCCTGTGCAAGGCGTTCGGCCCGCCCGAGAGCCTGGTTCTCGAGGAGCTGCCTCCGCCCACGCCGGCCGCCGGCGAGGTGGTGGTGGACGTCCACGCCGCGGCGCTGAACTTCCCGGACGTGCTGATGATCCAGGGCAAGTACCAGAGCCAGCCACCGTTCCCTTTCGCGCCCGGGGGCGAGATCGCCGGCACCGTCGCCGCGCTCGGTGACGGCGTCGAGGGCTTCGAGGTGGGCGAGCGGGTGTTCGCCGGCATCGGCTTCGGCGGCTTTGCCGAGCAGGTGGCGGTGAAGGCGCGGGCGCTGCGGCGGATCCCCGAGGGCATGAGCTTCCAGCAGGCCTCCGGCATCAGCACCACCTACGGCACCTCCTATTACGCGCTGAAGCAGCGGGCCGCCCTGCAGCCCGGCGAGACCCTGCTGGTGCTTGGGGCCGCCGGGGGCGTGGGCCTGGCCGCGGTGGAGCTGGGTCGCGCCATGGGGGCCCGAGTCATCGCCGCCGCCAGCAGCGACGAGAAGCTTGCGGTGGCCCGGGAAGCCGGCGCTCACGAGCTCGTCAACTACGCCGACGGGGAGCTGAAGGAGAAGGTCAAGGCCCTCACCGGCGGCAAGGGCGCCGACGTGATCTACGATCCGGTGGGCGGTGCGCTGTTCGATCAGGTGATGCGCAGCGTCAACTGGTACGGGCGGGTGCTGGTCATCGGCTTCGCCGCCGGGGACATTCCAAAGGTCCCCATCAACCTCATCCTGCTGAAGAGCTGCCAGGTGGTGGGCGTGTTCTTCGGCGCCTGGTCGGCGCGCTGCCCGGAGGAGGCGGCCGCCAACTTCCAGGAGATCCTCGCGCTCTACGGGGAGGGCAAGATCAAGCCGCTGGTCGGGGCCGAGTACCCGCTCACCGACTACGCCGACGCCATGCGCTGCCTGATGGAGCGCCGGGCCATCGGCAAGGTGGTGGTGAACGTCCGATGACGTCGCCGACCCGCCGCACCGCGGGGCTCTTCGAGCCCACCACTGAAAACCTGGCACTATGGAGCTTGGCGCTGATGGGCGTGCTGCTCTTCGGCGCCCTGGTGATGGAACACCGCCTCGACCAGGTCCCGTGCCCGCTCTGCCTGATGCAACGGGTCTGGTTCTTCATCGCCGGGCTGTGCGTGGTCGCCGGTCTCCTGCACGACCCGCGCTGGGGCATCTACCCCCTGCTCACGCTGCTGGCCGCCCTGGTCGGCGGCGGCTTCGCCATGCGGCATCTGTACCTGCAGACCCTGCCGGAGGATCAGGTACCGGCCTGCGGGCCGGACATCGACTACATGATCGACGCCTTTCCGCTCAGCGAGGTCCTCGCCGCCATGACCCGAGGCACCGGGGACTGCGCCGCCGCGGCCCCCGGGCCGTTCGGCGTGCCCCTGCCGGTGTGGGCACTGCTGGGATTCGCCGCCGTGATCCTGCTCAGCGTGCTGCAGCTTCGAGCGGGCAACCGGGTCTGATCCAGGCGCGACTGGCGCAATGCCGCTGCGTTGCTATCTTTCCTGGAAAAGCCGGAAGGGGATTTCCATGGCTCTCGCGACTCAACCTGGCAACGACCTGGCCGCCGCCACCGCCGATGGCTACTTCCTGCACGCCGATCAGACCTTCGGTGAGTGCCGGCAACGTCTGATCAGCTACCTCATCAAGCTGAACCAGGCCTTGAACGACGATCTGGTGGATCTCTCCCAGGCGCTGCTGTCGCGCTTCTGCGATTCGCTCGTGGACTACCTCTCCGCCGGGCACTTCCGGGTGTTCCAGCGCCTGTCCCTGCCCGCCCGGAGCTACGCCGTCATCGAGGCCACCACCCAGGCGGGCATGGCCTTCAACGACCGCTTCGGCGAGGTGGAGAACGTTCGTCTCTCCGAAGTCAAGAACGCGCTGGAGCAGATCGCCCGCATGCTGAGCACCCGCTTCGAGCTGGAAGACGAACTGCTCCACGCCGAGCCCCACTGACGGCACCCCATGGTCGCCCCGAGCCTCCGCCTGGCGGCATGGCTGCTCGCCTCGGCCGCGCTCTGCGCCGGTTGCAGCGACGCCCGGGGCCCCAGCGCCAGCTACCCGGTGGCGGCCCAGGGGCTGTTCGCCGGCGCCCTTTCCGAGAATTCTGACCTGGCCCTGGTCGGGTCGGTGAACCACGGCGGCAGCTTGTGGCGCGCCCGGGAGGCCGCCCGCCTGTTCAACTGGAACCACCGGCAGGGCGAGTTCTCGCCCCTGGCGGCCGCCGGGTTCTCGCCGGACGGCAGCCGCGCCGTCACCGCCGACCCCAGAACCCTGGTGATCTGGGACACGGACACTGGGGAGTCCCTCGCCTATTGGACGACCCCGGGCACCGCCCTGGACGTGGCGCTGGCGCCGGACGGGCGGCGCGTGCTGCTCGGGCTCGAGGACCATACGGCCGTGCTGTTCGATGCCGAGACGGGCAGTCACCTGGGTACCCTGCTGCACCGGGGCGCGGTCAACGCGGTGGCGCTGTCCTCGGACGGCCGCTGGGCACTCACCGGTAGCGACGATTTCACCGCCACCCTGTGGAACGCCACCACCGGCGACCGCGTGCACGTGCTCGAGCACGACAACCCGGTGCGGGTGGTGGCGCTGTCGGCCCAGGGGCGGTACGCCTTCACCGCCGCCCGCAGCAGCTTCGTGGGGATCTGGAACGGCGCCAGCGGCGAGCGTCTGCTGGAGATCTCGGACCGGGACCCCGGGGTGACCAGCGCGCGGTTTTCCGCCGACGAGCGCTACCTGCTGGTGGGCTACTTCAACCGCGCCGTGGAGCTGTGGGACGTGCTGACGGGTCAGCGGCTGCAGCTCTGGGAAACCGGCGTGCGGCGCCCCCGGGACCCCCGCAGCGGGGTGCTGGCGGTGGGATTCAGCGCCGAGACCGGCCGCTACTACGCCCTGGTGGGCGACGGCCGGCTGCTGGAGCTGCGGAGCCCCTGACCGGTCCGCTCGCATCCCGGCGAATCCGCGCTAAGCTTCCAGCAGCCGGGATCAGGTGTGCTGGAGATCGCGGAACGGCCGGTGGTATAGTTCGGCGTCAGTCGATCTCCGCCCAGCAGACGCGCCGCCGTTTCGGCGTGTCGAAGTACAACCACATATCAGGGCAACGAACGGGATCTGACGCGGGGGTGCGGCCGCGCCGATCGGCGCCGGCTGCAGACGAAAGGTACGGGAACTTCGCACTCGGCCGAGCAGACGCCTTCCTCGAGTGTCAAGGGCTCTCATCAGGGGCTGCAGGACATGGACCCACAAGCGCGCCGCATACTCGTCATCAATGGCAAGGGGGGCTGCGGCAAGACCACCATAGCCACCAACCTGGCCGTGGCCTACGCCAGCGCCGAGCACGTTGTGGCCCTCATGGACAACGACCCGCAGGGCTCGAGCACCTACTGGGCGGAGCAACGGGACCCGGCACTGCCGAAGGTGCACCTGGTCGCCGCCCACCGCCGCTCCAGCATGTACCAGACCCAGGCGTTCCAGAACCGCCTGCCGCCGGATGTCACCCGGGTCATCGTCGACGGCCACTCCAACGCCCGCGACCGCGACCTCGAGCTGCTGCTCAAGCAGACGGACGTGGTGCTGGTGCCGCTGCAGCCATCGTCCATCGACATTCAGGCGGGGAGCCGCTTCATCACCGAGCTGGTGACGCACCGGGCCTACCGGGCGGCACCGCGGCCCCTCGGGGTCATCGCCAACCGGGTGCAGCCGAACACCGAGACCCACGCCAAGCTGCAGCACTTTCTGGCCTGCCTGGACGTCCCCACCGTGGCCACCTTCCGCGACAGCCCCGTCTACATGGAGGCTGCCGAGGTCGGCAAGGGAGTGGTGGACATGACGGAATCCCGAGCCGCCCGCAAGGAGACGCCGGCGTGGTGGGGGCTCATGCGCTGGATCGACGCTCAGCCGAAGGTGGCCGACGTGACGCTGCGGAACCTGCGGGTGGAGCCGAGGGCCGCGTCCCGTAAGCCCCCGGCGGACAGGACCCTGCGCGCCTGAGCCGCCGCCCCGCGGCGCGGGCCTGAGCCCCGAGCCCTGGCCAGAGCCCGAGCCACCGACCGGACGTCATGCTGCAAGCCAACGACATCTCCCTAGAGCGGGGCGACACCAAGGTATTCGCCGGCCTCTCCTGCACCATCCATGCGGGCCAGAAGGTGGGCATCGTCGGCCGCAACGGCGCCGGCAAGTCGACCCTGTTCCAGCTCCTGCTCGGCCGCGTTCAGCCGGACAGCGGCGACGTGAGCACGCCGAGCGACTGGCGCCTGGCCCACATGGCGCAGCACGTGGAGGTCACCGACCGGCCGGCGCTGGCCTACGTCATCGACGGCCATGAGGAGCTGCGGCGCTTGGAACGGCAGATCGCGCAGGCCGAGCGCAGCGACGATCCGCTGACTCTGGCCCGGCTGCACGGCCGCTACGCCGACCTCGGCGGCTACGAGGCCGAAGCCCGGGCGGGCGAGATCCTGAACGGCCTCGGTTTCAGCACCGAGGACTTCGCGCGGCCGTTTCGAGCCTTCTCCGGGGGCTGGCGCATCCGCCTGAACCTGGCCCAGGCCCTGATGACCCCGGCCGAGGCGCTGCTCCTCGACGAGCCCACCAACCACCTGGATCTGGACACGACCCTGTGGCTGGAGCGCTGGTTGAAGCGCTACCAGGGGACCCTGCTGATCATCGCCCACGACCGTGACTTCCTCGACGCGGTGACGGATTACACGCTGCACCTGCACGACGGTCAGGGTGATCTGTATCGGGGCAACTACTCGTCGTTCGAACGCCAGCGCGCAGAGGCCCTGGTCCATCAGCAGGCCGCATTCGAGCGGCAGCAGGCCGAGATCCGCCACATGCAGGCCTTCGTCGACCGCTTCCGTGCCAAGGCCAGCAAAGCCCGGCAGGCGCAGAGCCGGCTGAAGGCCCTGGAGCGCATGCAGACGGTGGCGCCGGTGTACGCCGATTCTCCTTACCGGCTCGAGTTCACCAACCCGGCCAAGATGTCGAACCCGCTGCTCACCCTGCGGGACGTGGCGGTGGGCTACGACGGCGTGCCGGTGCTCAGGGGAATCCGCCGCACGGTGCTGCCCGGAGCCCGTATCGGCGTGCTGGGCGCCAACGGCGCCGGCAAATCCACCCTGCTGAAATGCCTGGTGGGGACCCTGGAGCCGCTCGAGGGCGAACTGGTGCGGGGTCAGCACGCCCGCGCAGGCTACTTCGCGCAGCATCAGCTCGAGACCTTGAGTGCCGAGGCTTCACCCCTGGCTCAGCTCGCGCGGGCCCATCCGGAGCGCCGCGAGCAGTGGTGCAGGGACTATCTCGGCCGCTGGGGCTTTCCCGCACCGCTGGCGGAGCGGCCCGTGGGTACCCTGTCCGGGGGCGAGAAAGCCCGGCTGGCGCTGGCCATGATCGCGCTGACCCAGCCGGCCATGCTGATTCTCGACGAGCCCACCAACCACCTGGACCTGGACATGCG
>JAWLGU010000101.1:0-14365 GCA_041690675.1 Pseudomonadales bacterium
GGGAACCATCGCCTGGCCCGGCAACGCGGGCGGCGCCAACTGGGGCAGCGTGTCGGTGGACCCGGTGCGCCAGCTCGTCGTCGTCGACACCAACCGGCTGCCGTTCGTGGTGCAGCTCATCGAGCGGGAGCGGTTCGACGAGGTGCGGGAGTCCGGCGCCCATCCCGACTCGGAGTTCGCCCGGCAGACCGGCACGCCGTACGGCATGCGCCGGGAGTTGCTCACCTCGCCCTTGGGCATTCCCTGCACCGCGCCGCCCTGGAGCACCCTGGCCGCGGTGAACCTCCGCACCGGAACGCTGGAATGGGAAGTGCCCCTCGGCACCACCCGGGACATCGCCCCCTGGCCGTTCTGGTACATCGATGGCGTCCCCGCCATCGGCGGGTCGGTGGTGACCTCCGGGGGGCTGGTCTTCATCGGCGCCGCCGTAGACGACTATCTCCGCGCCTTCGACGTCACCAGTGGCGCCGAGCTCTGGCGCGGCCGGCTGCCGGCGGGCGGTCAGGCCACGCCCATGACCTACCTTCGAGACGGCCGCCAGTTCGTGGTCATCGCCGCCGGTGGCCACGGCGGCGCCGGCACCACCCCCGGAGACTACGTGGTGGCCTTCGCCCTGCCCAACCACTAACTGGCATGCGGCTTGCTCCTTCCGGGTGATCTCAACCGCCGAAGGAGGATCGAATGAAGCAACGAGCCATTGCACTCCCCGTCGCCCTGGCAGCGGCCGTGGCGCTCGCCGGAGCGGCGCCGGCGCCGGCTCAGGAGGGCGCCCGGCAGACGGCCCAGCAGCAGCAGGCGACACAGCAGCAGCAGACGACACAGCAGCAGGCGACACAGCAGCAGACGGATCGGCTCGACACCCAGCGTTGGCGGGAGATCCGTGACCGCACCGTCGGCGCCAAGGATCTCCTGGCCGCGGACGTCACCAGCGGGTTCAATCCGGTGGGCAACGTGCGCGACCTGGTGCTGAACGAAGATGCCAGCCAGGTGGAGTACGTGCTCTACGAGGTGCCCTACCCCTATCAGCTCTACGGCGCCGACAACGGCTACGTGGCCTTCGAGAACGTGGCCGTGGACCCCGGCGTGAGCTTCGATCTGAACCTCCGCTTCGACGATCCCGCCGATGCCGAGGATCCGACCACGCTGGAGCTCACCCGCGAGGAAGCTGACCGCCGGCTGGTGTCCCGCATCCTGGGCGACACCGTCTCGTTCGCCGGCGAGGAGACCCGTCCCCTGGAGGACATCCTCATCGATCGGCAGACAGGGCGGATCACGCACTACGTGGTGAACAACAACCCGGATGCCTGGTTCAACGACGAGCCGCGGGCCATCCCGGCGGCCGAGGTGGCCATCAGCGACGAAGGCGAGGTGACGGCGAGCACGGAGTTCGCGGCCCTGGAGCCGGTGGA
This sequence comes from Pseudomonadales bacterium, assembly GCA_041690675.1. Classification (GTDB taxonomy): domain Bacteria; phylum Pseudomonadota; class Gammaproteobacteria; order Pseudomonadales; family Azotimanducaceae; genus UBA7803. The sequence goes on from JAWLGU010000101.1 coordinate 1,410, forward strand.
GATCCAGTAAAACGCCCGCGGGGTGCGCCGGCTGTCCGGGGGCCGGCGCACCGGCCCCTCGCCTCGGGAGCACCTGGACGTGGAGACCCAGGTGGAACCGCTGGTCTACAATCAGGCCATGTCCAGCACCACCCAGCGAATCTTCTTCTTCGTCCTGCTCGCGGTGGCGACGCTGGCGTTTCTCGGCCTGCTGCGCGCCTTCGTCATTCCCATCTTCTGGGCCACCACCTTCGCCATCGTCTTCGAGCCGCTGAACGAGCGGATCGCGACGGCCCTGCGCGGCCGCGGTGGGCTGGCCTCCGCGTCCACGCTGCTCGGCATCGTGCTGCTGATCCTGCTCCCGCTCCTGCTGCTGGGACTGGCGGTCACCGGCGAGGTGGCGCGAATGATCACCGCCATCGAGCAGGGCGAGGTGGACGTGGCGGCGCCGGTGCAGTGGTTCCGGGACGCGGTGCCGACCCTGTTCGCCTACGCCGAGCGTTTCGGCCTGAACCCCGAGAGCCTGCGCGGCAACATCGCCAACTTCGCCGTGGTCACCGGCCGCTGGCTCGCCGCCAACGCCCTGAAGATCGGGCAGAACACGCTGCAGTTCCTGGTGGGGGTGACCCTCATGCTCTACCTGCTGTTCTTCTTTCTGCGCGACGGCCACGCGCTCATCGAACGGCTGGTGCGGATCCTGCCGCTGGGCGACGTCCGCGAGCGGCATCTGTTTCAGCGCTTCACGGAGGTGGTGCGGGCTACGATCAAGGGCACCTTCGTCATCGCTGCGGTGCAGGGCGCCATCGGCGGCATTACCTTCGCCGCCCTCGGCATCGGCGGCGCGGTGCTGTGGGGAACCATGATGGGATTGGCTTCGCTGCTGCCGGTGGTGGGGCCGGCGCTGGTGTGGCTGCCGGCAGCGGTTATGCTGCTGACCACCGGACAGATCGTCGAAGGCGTCATCCTGATCGTCGTGGGCTCGGTGGTGATCGCCAGCGCCGACAACCTCCTGCGCCCCGTGCTGGTGGGACGCGACATCGGCATGCCCGATTACCTGGTGCTACTGGCCACCCTGGGCGGTCTGGCCCTGTTCGGCATCTCCGGGCTGGTGATCGGGCCGCTGATCGCAGCCCTGTTCATCACCTTGTGGGAGATGTTCGACGAGAGCTTCGGAGATAGAGAGGGAGAAGAGCGATCGGCGGTCAGCGATCAGCGGTCAGCAAGAGGCGACTCGCCAGAGTCTGGCGTTACGCCTCCTGCCGAAAGCCGACCGCTGAAAGCCGATAGCTAGTCAAGCTCACTCATCAGCTTCAGCACATCGCACACTCTATTCGAGTATCCCCACTCGTTGTCGTACCACGACAGGCACTTCAGGAAGCGGCCGCCCGTCACCTGAGTGAACGACCCGTCGAAGATGGACGAGTGGGGATTGCCAATGATGTCGGAGGACACCACGGGCTCGGTGGTGAACTGCAGGACGTTGCGGAGCCGCTCCGATGCCGCTGCCTCCTGGATGGCGTGGTGCACGCCTTCCACGTCGGTCTCCCGCTCGAGCTCGACGAACAGGTCCACCACCGAGCCGTCGGGAACCGGCACGCGGGAGGCGATGCCGTCGAGCCGCCCCTTCAGCTCCGGCAGCACGACGCCTACCGTGCGGGCGGCGCCGGTGGAAGTGGGAATGATGTTCTCCGCCGCGGCACGGCTGCGTCGCCAGTCCGAGTGCGGCACGTCGGCGAGCCGCTGATCGTTGGTGTAGGCGTGCACCGTGTTCATCACGCCCTCGCGGATGCCGAAGGCGTCGTGCAGCACCTTGGCCACGGGAGCCAGGCAATTGGTGGTGCAGCTCGCGTTGGAAACGATGCGGTGATCCCGGGAAAGACCTTCCTCGTTGACACCGAGCACGATGGTGTAGTCGATGGCGTCTTTGGAGGGCACCGTGAGCAGAGCGCGGCGCGCGCCGGCGTCGAGATGCATGGCCACCTGCTCGCGCTTGCGGAACACCCCGGTGGATTCCACCACCGCGTCCACGTCGAGCTCCTTCCAGGGAAGCTTGGTCGGATCGGTTTCCTTGAACATGCGCACCCGTGCCCGGGGCGTCACCAGGTGGCCGTCTTCGATGTGGGCCTCGCCCTTGAAGCGCCCCATGACCGTGTCGTAGGTGAGCAGGTAGCACAGCGCCTCGTGGTCGAACAGGTCGTTGATGGCCACGATGTCGATGTCGTCGCGGGTCTCGGCGATGCGGAACACCGCGCGGCCGATGCGCCCGAAGCCGTTGATTGCCACTCGCATTACGAAGCCTCCCGCTGTCGTGCATGGTCGAGGTCGGCGTACAGACCCGCCAGGTCCAGGATGCGTCGCGCATGGCCGAGGGTCTCGTGCCAGCCGATGATCTTGACCAGGCGCTCACCCGCCCTGAGGGTTCCCTGCAGGTCCACCAGCAGGGACTGGCGGGAGCCCTTCACGTCGGACGAGACGATGGGATCCTGCGTCACCCCGACGATCTCCGGCTGCGCTCGCGCCGCGGTCCGGAACAGCTCGTTCACGGCCTCGGCGTCCACCCCGGGCTCGGCCAGGGAGACCGTCAAATCGAGCATGGAGCCCACCTGCACCGGCACGTTGAGCGCGTAGCCGGAGAGCCGGCCGTCGAGTTGGGGCAGCACCCGCTGTACCCAGATCCGTGCCGGGGTGTCGTTGGGGATGATGTTCTTGGCCCCCGACCGGCTGCGCCGGTAGTCCGGCCCCGCGTAGTCCTGCAGGCTCTGATCGCTGGTGTACTCGTGGACCGAGGTGATGGTCGCCTGCTCGATGCGGTGCGCGTCCGACAGGATCTTCAGCACCAGCGCCGCCGCGGTGGTGGTGGCCGAGCCGGCGGAGACGATGGCGTCTTCCACCCGGGCATCGTCGTGGTTGACGCCGTACAGGACGATCCGGTCGACGCCGTCGTTCGGCAGCACCGAGCTGATGACCCGCCGGGCACCGTTGTCCAGATGGGGTTTCAAGTCCCCGGCGGTGCGGAAGCGGCCCGTGGCATCGACCACGATGTCGGCGCCGAACACGTCCCAGGGGACCTCCGTGGGCCGATCCGCGGGCAGCAGCCGGGTGCGGCCGCGCTCGCTCACCAGGTAGTTGTTCTCCAGCCGCACCCCGTCGTCCCGCGCCATGGTCTTGGTATAGAGATGATGCAGAATTTTCGGCTGACCGATGTCGGAGATGGCCACCACGTCGAAGCGCTGGTCCTCCTGCGCCAGCCCGAACAGCTGCCGCCCGACGCGGCCGAAGCCCATCAAGCCGATTCGAACCTCACTCATGCTAGCCTCCACGCTGCCGGCTCCGCGATCTGCGGAAGCCCGGATTGTCCATGCACGGTCGGTGCCCGAGATCCATGAAAACTCATGGGGCCGAACGGCGCCACCATCAAGTCCTGGGCGCCGTCGCCCTCGATCCTGATCACTGGGTTCTGAAGGGGGTCGAGAGGGAATCCACCCGCTGGCGCAGTTCCGCGTCGACATCCATCCTTGCCAGCATCTGCTGCCACTCGCGACGTTCGAGACCGTTGAGGTCAATGATGCGATCGATCTCCTGGCGCAGCCTGCGATCCAGCGCCGCCGGATTGCTGAGCTTGGCGTCCCGCTCGGCCGCCGACAGCGACCCGGGCTCGTGCTGCTCGAGGGTCCCGCTCGCCATCCCGTAGGCACGGGAGAATCGCACCAGCAACTCGCGATCCACCTCACCGGCCTGTTGAGCCACGCACAATGGCGCCGCTGCGAGCAGCAGCGCCAGCACCAGCCCGCTCATCATGCGCATGACAACCTCCGCGCGATCGCCGTACTCGAGGTTTGCTCGCAATTGTCGGGCCAGATTGGGTTCGCTGTCCGCTGTCCGCTCTCCGCTGTCCGCTCTCCGCCGTCCGCTGGAGACTGATTGCCAGAATCTCGCGAACTCCCTCTTGCGGAGAGCGGACAGCGGATAGCGGATAGCGAAGACCGACCGCCCTAAATCCTTTCCATCATCCTCCACCCCAACCCACTCGCCGGCTTGGCGGTCAGGCGCTCGTTCAGGTAATGACAGGCCAGGGTCCGCTGGCCGGCGCGGCGGGCGGCGTCGATGAGCAACAGGGTCAGCAGGTCGCGCTGGGCGTGGCTGCCGCCGAACCGGCTGGCGACGTCTCGCACCGCGGCCAGGGTCTCCAAGGCGCGGTCGAAGCGACCGGCCACGTAGTCCTCCAGGGCTTCGATGAGGGGGAGACCAACCGTGGCCGACATCGCCTGGTTGGCCGCGTCCCCCTCCCGGGCCGCGCGGGCCGCGGCCTCCCGTACCCGCGCCAGATCCTCCAGCTCCCCGGCTCCGGCGAAGGCAAGGGCGGCGTGGAGGTCGTTGAAGGCGTAGTAGCCGGCTTCCTCCGCCTGCTTGGCCCGCCACGCGGCAGCCACGGCCCGGAAGCGGTCGTCCACGGGCACGTCCAGCAGCGCCAGCCGCCAGAGCAGGGCGGTGACGTCCAGGAGCCCCATCGAGACATCACCCACCCCGGGAACGATGTGCTCGTCGAGGATCGCCAGCGCCCTCGACGCGTCGCCCCGGTCCAGGTGGAACAGGGCCAAGTGCCACCAGTTGTGGTAGGCGAAGGCGTTGGCGGGTCCGCTGCTGGGGGACCATTCCTCCCGACGCCGCTCCAGCCAGTCGATGCCTTCGGTCACCCGGCCCTGCATTTCCATGACGTGGGCCACGGCGTGCACGGCCCAGGCATCCTGGGGCTCCATCTCCAGGGCGCGGCGGCCCGCGTCCTCGGCTTCCGGATACTGGTTGCACTCCTCGAGGCCGAAAGCGTACATGCCGAGGACGAAGGAGTAGCCGGGCATGGCGGCGCTCCAGCGCGGCAGCACCCGGGCCACCCGGTTGCGCAGGTTGACCGCGTCTCCCCGCAGGAAGTCCATGAGGTGAGCCGCCTGCAGGGTGAAGACGTCGGTGGGGTGCTCGGCCAGGACGCGGTCGAACCGCCGGCAGGCGGCGTCCCAGTCGCCGGCGGCCAGGGCGCGCACGGCGTGGGCCAGACCCTTCTCCCGGGCGTCGGCCCGGCCTACCAGCGATTCCGCCGCCTCCAGGCTCGCCCGGGCGTCCTTCACGAAGCGCCGCTCGGAGGTGAGCAGCAGGGCGATGGCGCGGAACAGATACCCCGAGACGAAGTCCGGTTCCGCGGCCAGCGCCCGGTCCACGTGCTCGATCGGGTCCCCCAGGTAGGTCTGGAACGACCGCACGGCCCTGGCGTAGTGCTGCCGCGCCTCATCATTGCGGCAGCCCGTGATGTCGTAGGCTGGCTGGTTCATGACGCGGCCTCCTGCTGACCGAAGCTGGAGCGGCGCGGCTGCGGCCGCTCGACCGGCTCGTGAGACGGCTGACTGACGTCCTGGCCCACCACCATGTCGAACCAGCGCGACGACGCGCCCGTGTAGAAGCCCACCGGCGCGTCCTGGACCGCCGGGTTGCGGAACGTGCCGAACAGCATGTCGATGAGCGGCAGGTCCGCGTAGTTGTAGCGGTGCACGCCCCGGGCATGGTGCAGGGCATGGCTTTCCGGACGCTGGATGAGGTAGCCCAGCCAGCGCGGCGTACGGATGTTCGCGTGCTGGAACATGGCGTTGAACACCAGCCAGAAGTTCAGCAGCAGCGCCGCTTCCAGGGGCAGTCCCAGCAGGTTCACGCTCACCAGCGTGCCGATGGAGGTGAACATGAACGTGTCCACCGGGTGCAGGAAATAGGCACCGAATGCATCCAGCGACTCCGCGCTGTGGTGCATCTGATGGGCCGCCCGCCACAGCCAGTCGAACCGGTGGACCGTCCGGTGGTAGAAGTAATGCCCGGTCTCGTAAACCAGCGCGCCGACTCCCGCGCCGGCCCAGGGCCCGAGTCCGCTGGCATCGAACAGCGATCGCCCGCCCAGCAGGGCGTCCCACACCAGGGGAATCTGGAACGACAGGTAGACGGTGAGGGCCGAGATCAGCAGCCCGTTGAGGCGCCACAGGCGTGGCGTCTGGTAGTCTCGCGCCTGGTGGACCAGGTCGAGGATCATGAAGCCCGGGATCAGCGCCAGGGCGATGATGTCGAGATGGTCGAACATTGCGGTATCCCTCTGTTGAGTCGGGGGCTAATCTAGGCGGCGCCCGTCAGCGGAGCGGCAACGGCCGGCGGGCCTGGTCAAACCAGCGTCAAACGAGCGTCAAAGCGGTACAGATGGGGGAAAAGGCGACGGTTCTCAGCCTGCTGGGCGGCTTCCTGCTCAGCGTTGGCGGCGAGCGCCGGGACATCCCGGCACGTAAGGTCAAGGCGCTGCTCGCCCGCCTGGCGCTCGAGTCGGGGCCGCTCGCCCGGGATCACCTGGCCGCCCTGCTGTGGCCCGACAGCGCTCCGGCGGCGGCGCGCCACAGCCTGCGCCAGGCGCTATCGGATCTGCGCCGGGTCCTCGAAGGCTCCGCCTGCGGACTTCGCGTGACCACCACTGAGGTGGCCTTCGAACCCGGGGCCGCTCGGGTGGACGTGCTGGAGTTTCAGACGGCCGCCGCCAGTGACGATCCGCCACAATGGGCCCGGGGCATGGCCCTGTACCGGGGGGCCTTGCTCGAGGGCCTGGAGCTGCGGGTGGATACCTTCGACACCTGGCTGGAGGAGGCCCGCCAGGCGCTGCTGCAGAGCGCGGTGCGGCTGTGCCGTTTGCTGGCGGAGCATCACGAGGACGACGTCGACGGGGCGATCGCCTGGAGCAAGCGCCTGCTGAGCCTCGACCCGCTGGACGAAGCGGCGCACCGGGATCTGATGCGCCTGTACATCGTGGCGGGTCAGGATGGCGCAGCCCTCCGGCAATTCCTGCACTGCCGATCCATGCTTGAACGGGAGCTGGGCATCCAGCCCGATGCCGAAACCACCGCCCTGTATCAGAGCCTGCTGAGTCACCGCAGGCACGTTTCGCCCCAGGCCGAGCGGTCCGCCGACAGCCCCGCTGATGGCGAACCGGCGGCGGCTGCGCCCGCGGCGGCGGCGTCCCCGCGGTTGCGTCCGGCGGTGGTGCTGGCGTGCGAGGTGGCGGTGGACGAGCCGGACCCGGAGCTGGCGGACGCGGCGTGGCAGCAGGCGCTGGCCCAGGTGAGCCGGGTGGCCCGCAGCTTCGGCGGCCGCATGGTGGCGCATCTGGGCCGCCAGATCGTCTGCGCTTTCGGTCTCGAGCGGGTGCGCGGCACCGAGGCGGATCGGGCCTGCCTGGCGGGGACCGAGCTGGTGGCGGCGATTCCGGGCCTGCGGGCCGGACTCGCCTCCGGCCAGGTGCTGTATCGACCGGAGGAGGGTTCGCTGGTGGGGCAGGCTGCCAGCGAAGCGCAATCGCTGTGCGCCCGGGCCCGGCCCGGCGAGCTCTCGATGGACGAGGCGGTTGCCGCCGCGCGCCGCTGGCGCCCGGGGACGGAGAGCGACGCCGCGCCGCTGGTGGGGAGGGCCATGGAAGTCCGTCAGTTCGTGGCCGTGCTGGATGCCTGCCGCGACGGCGGCCATGGCTGCGCGCTGCTGATCCGCGGCGAGCCGGGCATCGGCAAGAGCCGGCTCGTCCGCGAGTACGTGAGCCTGGCGGAGAAGGAGGAGTTCCGCGTTCACCTGGCGCAGGCCTACGATTTCGGCACCGCCCGCGGTCAGGACGTGCTGGCGCAGCTCGTGCGCGCCGTCGCCGGCGAAGGCACCGGCAACCGCGAGCTTGCCAGCCGGGTGGGCGAGGCCCACGTGCCGTACCTGCGGGCCCTGCTCGGCGAAGATGCGGACCCGGGCAGCGCCGAACGGCTCGGCAGCCTGTCGCCCTACGAGCGCATGGAGCGGTCGGCCGAGGCGCTGGCGGCCCTGGTGCGGGTGGCGGCCCGTGACGGTGCCCAGGTGCTGGTGGTGGACGATCTTCACTGGGCCGACCGCTTGACCCTGGCGGTGCTGCCGCGGCTGGCCCGGGCCGTGGCCGAGTTGCCGGTGGTGCTGCTGATGACGTCCCGGGTGGCCGGAGAGGCGCTAGACCCGGAGTGGCGGGCAGCCATGGGGGAAGCGCCCTTGCTGACTCTGGATCTGCGCCCGCTGCGGCTGGCGGATGCGGGACGATTGGCCAGCGCTCTGGGCGCCGGCAAGGAGCACCTCGGAGCGTTGCTCGACCGGGCCAGCGGCAACCCGCTGTTCCTCGAGCAGCTCGTGCGCTTCGGTCACCGCACCGACGGCCTGCCCCACAGCATCCAGAGCCTGGCGGTGGCGCAGCTCGAGGCGCTGCCGGCGTCGGTTCAGGAGAGCGCTCGCGCGGCGAGCGTGCTCGGGCAGCACTTCGCGCTGGAAGTCCTGGAAGCGGTGGCCGCCGGGCCCCCTGACCTGGAAGCCGCGGCGGATGCCGGGCTGGTTGTGCGGGGGGACGGCGAATGGAGCTTTCATCATGCCCTCATCCGCGACGGCGTCTATCAGAGCATGCTGGCCAGCGAGCGCCGGGCTCTGCACGACCGTGCCGCGGCGTTCTTTCAGGGGCGAAGCCTCAGCCTGCACGCCCAGCACCTGGATCTCGCCGATGCTCCCGGCGCCGTGCCGGCGCTGCTCGACGCCGCGGCGGACGAGATCGATCACTACCGGCTGTCCCTGGCCCGGGCGCTGGTGCGGCGAGCCCTGGCTCGCGCCCCCGAGGAGGCCCGGGCCATGCTCATCGACGCCCAGCTCGAGCTGATGCTCGGCAACACGGCGGAGGCGGTGCGCGGGTTCCAGGCCGCCCGTGGCGCCGCCGACTCGGCGGCGGTGGAAGCTCGGGCCCTGGTCGGACTGGGCATGGCGTTGAATCAGATGGACGACGCGCCGGGCGCCGTGGAGGCACTGGAGCGCGCCGTGGCGCTCAATGTCGACGACCATGCCTACCAGGCGGACGCCTGGCTGCAGCTCGGCAACGCCTTGTTCCCGCAGGGCCTGACGGAAGCCTGTCTGGAGGCGCACCAGACCTCGTTGCGCCATGCCGAGCGGGCCCGGAGCACCCTGCGCCAGGCCCGCGCCGAAGGCGGGCTGGGGGACGCCTACTACCAGCAGGGGGCCATGCGCACGGCATTCGAGCACTACGACCGCTGCGTGGCGCTGGGGGAGGCGAACGGTCACCCCAGCGTGGTGCCGCCGAACCTCGCCATGCGCGGGCTGACCCGGCTGTTCCTCAACCGGCTCGACGACGCGCTTGCGGACGGGCGGCGCTCCCTGGAGCTCGCCGAAGCTTCCTCGAACCTGCGGCATCAGCTGCTGGCCCACAACGTGCTCGCGGGGGTGGAGTCGTTCCATGGCGACTACGAGCAGGGTCTGGAGCACGCGCGCCACACCCTCGAGCTCGGGCAGCGCATCGGCTCCCGCCGCTTCGCCGTGGACGGCTACGCGCAGATGGCGCATCTGCTCTGGGCCCAGGGTCGGCTGGAGGAGGCCCGGCGGGTGCTGAGGTCGGCGCTGGAGGTGCTGGACGACAGCATGCTGCCGTTCTCCGGCGCCTACCTGCGGGGCCTGCTGGCGGCGTGCGCGGAGAGCGACTCGGAGCGCCACGAGCACCTGCGGGTGGGCGAGGCGTTGCTCGGTCACCGCGCGGTGAGTCACTGTCACCTGTACTTCTACGTGGCGGCCATGGAGGGGTGCCTCAGTCACGGGGAGCACCAGGCGGCATTGCACTACGCGGATTGCCTGACCGCGTACACCGCCCAGGAGCCGTTGCCGTTCTGCGACTTCTTCGTTCGCCGCGCTCGGCTTCTGGTCGCGGGCGCACAGGCCCGGGAAGACGAGCGGGCGGCGCTGATCGCGGCGGCGCAGGAAGCCGGGCTGCGGGCCGGTCTGCGCTTCCTCACGGAGCTTGCCTGACCCGCAGGGCGATGCTGCGGGCGCTTCTCCTCACCCACCACGGCCCATCGCCGAAGGCCACGAGCGCCGAGACGCACAGACAGCACAGTCCGGCGAAGGCCATCCAGGCGGACCAGCCCCAGGCTTCCACCACCCGGGGCAGCCCCAGATTGAGGGTGAGCCCGGCCAGCGGCGAAAGCGTTGCGGTGATGCCGAAGGCCCGGCCCACGCCGTGGGGCGAGATGCGTTCGGCGGTCTCCGAGTAGATGGCGCACCAGGCGGGGTAGATGAAGCCGGCGAAAAATCCGGTCGCCGACCAGATCAGCATCAGCACCGACTCCGGGGTCCCCGAGGGCAGGGTGGAGCCGACGAGGAAGCAGGCGCCGGTGCTGATCCCGCCGAACGCGGTGACGGTCTTGCGCACTCCGGCGCGGTCCGACAGCCAGCCGGAGAGGAACACGCTGCAGGTGAAGACGATCCAGAAGTAGCTGGTGATGCCCGCGGCGCGGGCCGGCGCCACCTGGAAGTGCTGGATCAGATAGGTGGGCACGTAGCCGGAGACCGTGACGTAGGCCAGCGACCAGAAGACGATGCAGGTGGAGAGCGCCCACAACCGCGGGCTGCGGTAGACGGCGCGGCCGTCCAGATAGCGATCCTCCTCGGAGTCGCCTGCGGGCACCACGCGGGTCGAGGCCGCGTCGGCGGCGCGCTCGAGGATCTGCCCCCGCACTCGCGGCGACAGATCCCGGTAGAACACGAAGATTACCAGGGCCGTCACCGCGCCGAGCACGGCTGCGATCCAGAACTGCGACCGCCAACCGGGCCAGATGGGCAGCGTCTGCGCGGCCACCGCGGTGGACATGAGGGCGCCGATGGTGAACGCCAGAGACACCCACGCATAGACCATGGCCCGGCCCATGCGCGGCGTGAGGTCGCGGGACGCCGCATGCACCGCCGGGTTCATGCCCGCCATCATGAAGCTGCCCGCCATGAACAAGGCCGCCAGCGCGTAGAAGCTCGGCGCCAGCGCTCCACCCACGGAGATCACCGCGTAGCAGAACACCGGCCAGATCATCAGGGGACGACGCCCGAAGCGGTCGGCGGCCCGGGACAGCAGCATCGCACCCGCGCTGTACACCAGCCCCACCAGGGCCGCCACGTGCCCCCAGTCCACCAGGGTCTTGTCGAAGTCCTGCAGCACGTAGACCAGCACCGGGCCCACCTTGAGGCCCTCGTACTGCTCCACCGCCCAGCCGAGGACGATGAGCCCGAGCAGCCACCAGCGCAGCGCACCGGAGGGCAGGTAGTCGATCTCGCGCCGCCGAAGATACCCCCAGAACGACACGGCGTCGCGGCCACCTTCCCGCATCTCGTCTCCCCGCTCCGGTGATCGGTCAGAGCCCCGATGCTGCCTCGCTTGCCCCGGCAACACAACGACAGCGCATCGACTCGCCGCGGGCACTCGATTATCTTGGTCGGCGGGTCCAGCCGCGAGCGACACTGCAGATGGCGTCGGAAGAGCAGGACTGGTGGAGCGACTGGCGAATCCTGGAGGCGGGGTGCCGCCGGGTAATGGCCTACACCCGCGGCTACGACTTCCAGCGTTTCAAGAGTGACTCCAAGACCTACGACGCCGTGGTGCGCAACCTGGAGCTCATCGCCCACGCCGGCGAGAGCATCCCGCCGGAGGTGCGCCAGCGGGTGGCGGCGGATCAGTGGCGCACGGTGGCCCGGTTTGCCGAAGCCGCCGCCGACAGCGCCACCCGCGACAACCACGCTACCGTGTGGAGCATGGCCACCATCCAGGTGCCGGAGCTCGCGGAGGCGCTGGAGACTGCCGACATCGAGCGCGCGCGGATCGAAGAAGATCCCGCGGAGCGCCGCCGGGGCCGGCAGGCGCACCATCCCGGGCAGATTCCGCGGCCGGGATGGCGGGACATCTCCCTGCGGGTGTACGCCCAGATGCAGGCGCACAACGTCTTCCTGGTGGCCGCCGGGGTGGCCTTCTACGGTCTGCTGTCGCTGTTCCCGGCGCTGGTCATGCTGGTTTCGCTGTACGGGCTCGCGTTCGACCGCAACGACGTGCAGCAGCAGCTCGCTGCCCTGGCGGAGCTGATTCCCTCCGAAGCGTGGCGCGTCATCGAGGATCAGCTCACCCGCATCGTGGAAAACCCCAGCACCACCCTGAGCATCAGCGCCATCGTCAGCCTGCTGTTCACCCTGTGGAGCGCGCGGGCGGGCGTGGGGGGGCTGATGATCGCCATGAACATCGTCTACGAGGAGACGGAGAAGCGCGGCATGGTGGAGTGGTACGCCTGGAGCCTGCTTCTCACGGTGGCCGCCATCGTCTACACGGTGCTGGCGCTGGCCTTGATCGTGGCCCTGCCGGCGCTGATGGAGCCATTGGGGTTCGCCGAGCTGACGCGGGGCTGGGTGAGTTTGCTGCGCTGGCCCATCCTGGCCGTGAGCACCATGCTCGGGCTGGCGGTGATCTACCGCTACGGGCCGAGCCGCCGCCGCGCGCGCTGGCGCTGGATAAGCTGGGGCGCCGTGGGGGCGACCCTGCTCTGGCTGCTCGGGACGCTGGCCTTCTCCTACTACATCTCCAACTTCGCCAACTACAACGAGACCTACGGCTCCCTCGGCGCGGTGATCGTGCTGATGCTGTGGTTCTTCGTCAGCGCGTTCATCGTCCTGCTGGGCGCCGAGTTCGATGCCGAAACCGAGCACCAGACGCGCATCGACAGCACCGTGGGACCGCCCCGCCCCATGGGCGAGCGCGGCGCTCACATGGCGGATACCCTCGGTCGGCGCCCCTGACCGTGCTTGCATAATGCAATCGCACGGCGCGGCCTGCGCGTTCGAGACTCCGCGGTAGCATTGCGCCGCGCTCGAGCCCTCGTACAATCGAGGCATCGCTCGCCTGAGGACCAGGCATGGAAATCGCTCCCGCCGTCGCCGAGCTCATGGGCGACCTCGATTTCGATCCGGACGCCCTGAAGGCGAAATACCTGGCGGAGCGGGACAAGCGCCTGCGTCCCGACGGCATCGGTCAGTACGTGGAGGTGACGGCGGAGTTCTCCCGCTACGTGGACGACCCGTACGTGGAGCCCGGCTTCACCCGTGATCCG
>JAWLGU010000102.1:0-14340 GCA_041690675.1 Pseudomonadales bacterium
CCGGCGCTCTTCCAGTAGCCGCTCCAGCTCCGCCCGGAGGATGGCTTCCCGCAGCTCCGCCTGGCGGCGCTCGTCGCGCAGCGAGCGCAGCAGCGATGCCGCCATGAACACCATGAGGACGATGAACGGAAACGCCGCCAGTATCGACAGCGTGCGCAGGGCCTCCAGGCCGCCGGACAGCAGCAGCACCCCGGCCACGAGCACCGGCACGGTGCCCCAGGTGACGCGGATCCAGCGCCGCGGCGAGAGCGCGCCGCCGCTGGTGAACATCCCCAGCACGAACGTGGCCGAGTTGGCGGAAGTGATGACGAACAGCACCACCAGGACGACCATGAGCACGCCCAGCACCTCGGCGCCGGGCAGTTGCTCCAGGGTGGCGAACAGGGCGGAACTGATCTCGGCGGTCACGGCCTCGCTGATGCCCGCCTGCTCGAAAAGCTCGAAGTACAGCGCGGAGCCGCCGAAAGTGGCGAACCACAGCACCGAAAGCACCACCGGCACGCCGATCACTCCCAGCACGAACTCGCGCACGGTGCGGCCGCGTGAGATGCGGGCAATGAAGGTGCCGACGAACGGGGCCCAGGAAATTCCCCAGGCCCAGTAGAAGATGGTCCAGCGTTCCACCCAGTCCTCGCCCGTGTACGGCGTCATCACCAGGCTCATGCCGATGACGTTGCTGAAGTACTGGCCGATGGCGTTGGTCATGGCGGCGGTGATGAAGTCCGTCGGGCCGGCGAAGAAGACGAAGATCAACAGCCCCCCGGCCAGCCACATGTTGGCGTCGCTCACCCGGCGCACGCCCTTCTCCAGCGGCGTGAGCGCCGTGAGCAGGAACACCACCGCCACGCCCCCCAGCAGGGCGAGCTGAGTCTCGACGGCGAACGCCACGTCCGCCACCGCGGCGAGGCCGCTGTTGATCTGTAGGATGCCCAGCCCCAGCGTGGTGGCCACCCCGAACACCGTCGATACCACCGCCAGCACGTTGATGCCGTGGCCGGCGACACCGTCCACCCGGTCTCCCAGGACGGCGCGGAACGTCTCGCTGATCAGCCCGGCCCGGCGCTGCCGGAAGCTGACGTAGGCGATGGCGAGCCCAACCACCGCGAAGTTCGCCCATTGGTGAAAGCCCCAGTGAAACAGGGAGTAGCGCATGGCCAGCTCCGCCGCCTGGGCCGAGCGCGGCGGCGCCAGCCCCAGGGGCGGTTCCATGTAATGGACCACGGGCTCCGCCACCCCCCAGAACACCAGCCCGACGCCCATCCCCGCGGAGAAGATCATCCCCAGCCAGGCTGGATAGCTGAATTCGGGCGCCTCGCCGTCGGCGCCCAGGCGGATATGACCGTAGCTGCTGACGGCGACGCCGATGCAGAACACCAGGAAACCCGTGGTGGCGAACAGGTAGAACCAGCCGAAATGCTCCTGGGTGAAATCCAGCGCCCGGCCGGTGCCGGCCGCCAGGGCCTCCGGCGAGCGGGCCCCCGCCACCACGAAGGCGGCGAGCAGCGCCAGGGAGACAAGGAACACCCAACCGGGTTCTGGGCGAGGAACCGACATGAGCCCATCCTACAGACGGGTCAGTCGAGCCGCACCACTACCGCTTCGTGGCTGCGCAGACTGAGCCGTGCGGCCGCGGTCTCCGTGCGATCGAGGAACGACGACACCAGAACCCTGCCTGGCCGGGACAGATCCAGCCGGCGGGTGCGGGCGGAGAAGTTCAGCGCCACCAGCACCACTTCGCCCTCCGCTTCCCGCAGGTAGGCGAAACAGCTCCGAGGTGAATCGTCCACCGGGCGATAGCTGCCACCGCAAAGCGCCGGTGACGTCCGGCGCAGTGCCAGCAGCCGCCGGTAGAGGCTCAGCATGGAGCCGGGGGCCTCCAACTCGCGAGCCACGTTCACCCGGTCGTGATCCCGCCCCGGGGGCAGCCAGAGCGCCTCCGGCGGCGCGGCGGAGAAGCCGGCGCTTTCGCTGCCGTCCCACGGCATGGGCGTGCGGCATCCGTCGCGGCCGAGCTCCGGCAGACTGCGCATGCCCCAGGGATCCCGGCGCCGCTCCGGCGGCACGTCCGCCTCCGCCATCCCCAGCTCCTCACCGTAGTACAACGTGGGGGTGCCGCGCAGGGTGAGCAGCAGCACCGCAGCCACCCGGGCCTCCGCCTCGCCCACCCGGGAGACGAAGCGTCGCTCGTCGTGATTGTTCAGCACGTAGTTGGGCCAGGCGCCCTCCGGCAACGCCGCCTCCAGGGCGTCCACGGACGCCCGCACCGCGTCCGCGTCCCAGGGCGTGTTCAGCAGAGCGAAGTTCTGCGGCATGTGCAGCTCGTCCTGCTGCTCTCCGTAATAGCGCACCCACTTCTGCCAGTCGTAGATGTGCATCTCCCCCACCGACACCCGCGGTGGCCGGTACTCGTCGAGGAGCCGACGTATGCGCCGATAGACGTGGTGAACGTCCGGGTGGTTCTTGTCGTACAGATGCAGCTGGGTGTCGTAGTCGCCCAGCGGCTTGTGGTAGCCGCCGGGAGACGTGTTGGGAGGATTGTCACGCAGCTCCGGGTCCTTGAGGATGGCGTGGGCCACGTCGATGCGGAATCCGTCCACCCCGCGCTCGAGCCAGAACCGCAGGACGTCGAGCATGGCCGCCTCCACCGCCGGGTTGCGCCAATTGAGGTCCGGCTGCTCCTTCAGATACGAGTGCAGATAGTACTGCCCCGTCGCCTCGTTCCACTCCCAGGCGCTGCCGCCGAACACGCTCAGCCAGTTGTTCGGGGGCGAGCCATCGGGCTTCGGGTCGCGCCACAGGTACCAGTCGCGCCGGGGGTCGTCGCGGGAGGACCGCGCGGCGCGAAACCACGGGTGCTGGTCCGAGGTGTGGTTGGGCACGAAGTCCACCAGCACTTTGAGCCCGTGCCGGTGGGCCGCCGCCAGCAGGACGTCGAAGTCGGCGAGGGTGCCGAAGCGCGGGTCCACGTCGCAGTGATCGGCGACGTCGTAGCCGAAGTCGGCCTGGGGCGACGGGTAGAACGGCGACAGCCACAGGGCGCTGACCCCGAGCACGTCGCTCAGATAGTCCAGCTTCTCGGTGACCCCTGGCAGATCGCCGATACCGTCGCCGTTGGCGTCGCGAAACGAGCGCGGGTAGATCTGATAGATCACCCCGGTCTGCCACCAGTGAAGCGATGCCACCCGCTAGCCTTCCAGCGCCCGCTGCAGATCCTGGTAGCGCGACTGAAGCACCTGCCAGTCCTCGGGGGCGAACTTGCCCTTGCATTCCGCGAGCACCATACGCGCGTGGGTATCCACGGCTGCCTTGCGGTCAGCGATGCTGGTGCAGGCCGCGACGCTCCCCAGCCCCTCCATCAGGCGGATCGCCACCGCGGGAAGACCCGTCGAGAGCTGACGGATCTGATTGAAGGCGGCGTCGAGCACGCCGCGAAACTGGATGGGATCGAGCTGCACGCGTGGAGTGCCCTCGGCATCCACGCGCACCGGTGGCCGCACGGGCCGCTCCGCCACGTGGCAGAGGGCTGCCGTCAGGCGGTCGACGCAGGTGCTGGCGGTGAAGGGGTCGTTGACGCTGGGCGAGAGTGCCCGCACTGCCACCTCCACGAGCTGGTGCACGCCGTGCTCGGGATCCTGCTCGGCCGTGCGCTGCCCGCCGATGATGAAGCACCGCCGGATCCGCCCGGCGGTCTCCTCGTTCATCTCCCCGTGCGCTTCCACCGCCACGAGTCGCGCCCCCTCGACGAGAAAGTGCCCGGGGCGCCGGTGCACCTTGAGCCGCAGATCCGCCTCAGCCGAAAGATCGATCAGGCCCCGCTGGTCGATGGCCTGGAGATAGCCGCTGCGTGGGGCGCCCACCACGGCGGACTCCTCGAAGCTTTCGAACTCGCCGGGAGTCTCGGCTTGCTCGGACTCCTCGGGAAACAACCGGTTCAGGGCGCTGGTCAGCTCCTTGGCGACGTCGTTCACCACGTAGTCGGCCTGCATGGAGGAGGCGATGTGGTGGATGAAGTAGATCAGCGCCGCCAGGCTGGCCGTCGCCAGCAACACCGCCAGGGAGGTGGAGAGCGCCAGATCCCCCGGCGCCTCCGCGGAGCTGCTGCCGAGCGCCAGCAGGCAGAACAGGAAGGTGCCGATGAAGGCCCCCAGCACGACCTGATTGCCCCGGTCGCGCATGAAGTTGACCAGGAGGTGCGGGCCGAGCTGGGATGAGGCCAGGGACAGCGCCACCATGGTGACGGAGAACGCGACGCCCGCCACCGTCATCATCGACCCGGCCACGGTGGAGAGCAGGGTCCTGGCGCTCTCGGGATCGCCGGCGTAGAGAAAGGCGTGGCTCGCGCCGGAACGGCGAATGATGTCGTCACCCATGGCCGAGAGCATTGCCAGCGCCACCGCCGCCAGGCTCATCAGCACCGGCATGAACCAGAGGCTGCCGCTGATCCGCTCCCAGTAGTAAGCGAGCCAGGTCTGCATGAGGCGCTCGACATGTCGGATCCGCCGCTCGGTTGCAGGAAAGGTGCCAATCTACCCGGCGACGGGAAGGCGGAGTCTACCGTCGAACCGTTATACAGGTCCGGGACAATTGGGTAATCTGGCTTTCTCGACTCAGCAGCGCAGCCCATGAGCACCCCGACGCGAGCGCCCGCGCCGGCCGCGACAGGAATTTCGGGCCTGGACGACATTCTGACCGGAGGCATTCCCCGCAACCGCATGTATCTGGTTCTCGGATCGCCCGGGGCCGGCAAGACCACCCTCGCCCTGCAGTTCCTGCTCGAGGGCCAGCGGGTGGGGGAACCGGGCTTGTACGTCTCGCTGGCGGAGACCCGGGACGAGGTGCTGCAGGTGGCCGCCGCACACGGCTGGTCGCTCGCCGGCATCGAGATCATCGGTCTGGATTCGGTGGATCATCTGATCTCCGCCCGGGCCCAGACCACCGTGTTCCACCCGTCGGAGGTGGAGCTGAACGCCGTCACGGATCTCATCCGGGACACCGCGCGCCGCATCCGCCCTGCCCGTGTGGTGTTCGATTCCCTCTCCGATCTGCGGCTGCTGGCGGAATCGCCGCTGCGCCACCGGCATCAATTGCTGGAGCTCAAGACGCTGTTCATGGACGTGGGGGGCACCGTGCTGCTGGTGGACGTAGGGCCCGCCAGCAACCAGATGGACGAGCCCCACGTGACCACGCTGGTGCACGGGGTGATCGAGCTGGTGCACGAGACGCCCGAGTACGGCGTCGCCCGCCGCAAGCTCCACGTCCGCAAGCTGCGCGGCGTGGCGGTGCGCGAGGGCTACCACGACTTCGCCATCGAGACCGGGGGGCTTCGGGTGTTTCCCCGCATCCCGACGCCTCGCCACCGGCCTGGGGCCTTCGAGGTCGAGCCCGTGCCCACGGGCAACGCCGAGCTCGACACTCTGCTCGGCGGCGGCATCGACCGGGGCACGACCACCCTGATCATGGGCCCGGCGGGCAGTGGCAAATCCAGCCTGTCGCTCCTGCTCGCCGCCCGGATGGCAGAGCGGGGCGAAGGCGGGATGCTGTTCACCTTCGACGAGTCCCTGGGGATCCTGCTGAGTCGCGCCCGCGCGCTGGGGCTGGACCTGGAGCCACACATTGTAGACGGCCGGCTGGATGCCCAGCAGGTGGATCCCGCGGCCATCTCCCCCGGGGAGTTCGCCGACCGGGTGCGGCGCGGCGTGGAGCGGGGGGCCCGGCTGATGGTTATCGACAGCCTGAACGGCTACGCTGCCGCCATGCCGGGGGAACGCTACCTGCTCACCCAGCTCCACGAGCTCACCAGCTACCTGAACGACCAGGGAGTGGCCACGGTGCTGATCATGGCCATGCGCGGGATGTTCAACGACGCCAACTCCCCCATGGAGCTCTCCTATCTGGCCGACACCGTGCTGTCGCTGCGGTTCTTCGAGGTCCGCGGCGACGTGCGCCGGGCACTCGCCGTGGTGAAGAAGCGCACCGGCCGCCACGAGACCACCATCCGGGAGATTCGCTTCCACAGCGACACGGGCCTGCACCTCGGCCCACCGCTCATCGAGTTCTCCGGGGTGCTGAGCGGCACGCCGCTGTATTTCGGCAACGCGCCCGAGACGGAGCACTGAGATGCCTTTCTCCGGCCGGGAGCTCCGCACCCTCGTCGTCGCACCCTTGGGCCGGGACGCGGAAGCCATGGCCGAGACCCTGCAGCAGAACGGTGTCCACGCCCTCGTCTGCGCCAGCCTTTACGAGGCGGCCTTCGAGCTGCGGCACGACGCCGGTACACTGCTCGTCACCGAGGAGGGGCTTTCCACGCCGACGGCGGCCGATCTGATCGCAGCGCTCGACGAGCAGCCCTCCTGGTCCGCGTTGCCCATCGTCGTGCTCACCGCCGGGGGCACCGAGCACCGCTCGACGCTGCTGCACCGCCTGGGCCTCGCGGTGGGGGCGGTGACCCTGCTGGAACGCCCGGTGCATCAGGCCCATCTGCTGAGCGCGGTGAAGACGGCACTCTCCGCACGGCGGCGCCAGTACGAGGTGCGGGACCTGCTCGAGGAGCGCGCGCGCCGCGAGCGCCTGCTGGCGGAGCAGGCGGACAAGCTCCGCCGGAGCGAGGCCCGCTTCCGCGAGATGGCCGACGCGGCCCCCGCCATGCTCTGGGTCACCGACGCCGAGCACCGGTGCCGATTTCTCAGCCGGATCTGGTACGAGCACACCGGCACCGAGGCGGGCGACGAGCGGGACTCGGACTGGCTGGAGCCCGTGCACCCGGAGGATGCGGTTCCGGCGCGGCAGGCCTTCCTCGCCGCCACCCGGTCGCTGGACGCGTTCCAGCTCGACTACCGGCTGCGTAGCGCGGGAGGCGACTATCGCTGGGTCACCCATACCGGGCGGCCGCGTTTCGACAAGGCCGGGCGCTTTGCCGGCTACATCGGCTCCATTACCGACGTCCACGCCCTGCGCCTGGCCGAGCAGGAGCAGGAGCGGATCCGCGTGCTCCTGGATGCGGTGCTCGAGTCCCTGCCCGTGGGGGTGGTGATCGCCGACGGCCAGGGGCGCCTGGTGCGCTGGAACAAGACCTACCAGCGCCTGTGGGGCCTCGCCCCCGACGCCCGGCCGTCGGACACCGAGGGCATCGGCGGCTACCGGCGCTGGCGGGGCTGGCACCCGGGCACCGGCAAGCCCGTGGAGCCCGAGGAGTGGACCCTGGCCCGGGCCCTGCTCACCCGTGCGCCGGTACCCGGCACGCTGCTGGAGATCGAGCGGTTCGACGGCGGCGGCCGCCGCTTCCTCATCAACGGCGCCGCCCCGGTGTTCGACCCGCAGGGCCGGCTCATCGCCGCGGTGGGCGCCCAGACCGATATCACCAAGGGCGTGCAGATGGAGCGGGCGCTACGGGAGAGCGAGGAGAAATTCCGCACCCTGGCCGACAACATCGCCCAGCTCGCCTGGATGGCCGATGCCACGGGGCGGATCATCTGGTACAACCGGCGCGCCGAGACCTACGTCGGCCGCCCCCTGGAGGAAATCCGCGACGCAGGCTGGGAGGTCATCCACCACCCGGACCACGTGGAGCGGGTGCTGAGCCGGCTCCGGCACTGCTTCGAGACCGGGGAGCCCTGGGAAGACACTTTCCCCCTGCGCGGCCACGACGGCAGCTACCGCTGGTTCCTCTCGCAGGCGGTTCCCCTGCGGGACGCCGAGGGCCGGGTGGTGCGCTGGTTCGGCACCAACACCGACGTCACCGAGCAGCGCGAGGCCCAGGAGGCACTGCGCGAGGCGGATCGCCGCAAGGACGAATTCATCGCCACCCTGGCCCACGAGCTGCGCAACCCGCTGGCGCCCATTCGCACGGCGGTGGAGCTGCTCGGCTTCGCGGGCTCCGAGACGGGCCCGGACCCGCAGACCCTGGCCACCTGCCGGGACGTCATCGACCGTCAGGTGCGCGACCTCACCCGGCTGGTGGACGATCTGCTCGAAGTTTCCCGCATCACCCGCGGCAAGTTCGAGCTGCGCCGCGAGCCGGTGCGCCTGGCGGCCGTGATGGAGCACGCGCTCGAGGCGGCCCGGCCGCTCATCGACGAGTCCCGCCACACGCTGGAGGTGGCGTTGCCGGAGGAGGAGGTGTGGCTGATGGCCGACGCCACCCGCCTGGCGCAGGTGCTCGTCAATCTGTTGAACAACGCCGCCCGTTATACGCCGGCCGGCGGCCGCATCGCGGTCGAAGCAGCGGTGGAGGAGCGGGAGGTGCGGATATCGGTCAGCGACACGGGCATCGGCATCCCGCCGGAGCACCTGTCCAGCATCTTCGAGATGTTCTCCCAGGTCACCCCGGCCCTGAGCCGCAGCGGCGGCGGTCTCGGCATCGGCCTGGCCCTGGCGCGGGGCCTGGTGGAGCTGCACGGCGGCGTCATCACCGCCAGCAGCGACGGTGAAGGGCGCGGCAGCCGGTTCACCATTCGCCTGCCGCAGGCCGAGCGCCCCCACATGGCGCCCCATCCGCCCCGGCCCAGCCGTACCCGGATGCAGGCCAGGCGCATTCTGGTGGTGGACGACAACCGGGACACGGCGGACGGGCTGGCCCGGATTCTCCGGCTCATGGGGCACGAGGTGCAGGTGGCCTACGACGGCCCGGAGGCCCTGGAGATCGTGGAGCGCGATGTCCCGGACGTGGTGCTGCTCGACATCGGACTTCCCACCATGAGCGGCTACGAGGTGGCCCGGCGCATCCGCGGCCGGCCGCGGGGCGGTGACCTGTGTTTGGTGGCCCAGACCGGCTGGGGGCAGCCGCAGGACAAGCAGCGCGCCGCCGAGGCCGGTTTCGACCACCACCTGGTGAAGCCGGTGGATTCCGCGGCGCTGTCCAGCCTGCTGTCGAGCATCGCCGACCGCCCTCGCTCGGACGCCGCCGCCCGCTGACCCCGCGGCGGCTCAGGACGCAGCCAGGTCGCGACGGTACAGGCGCCGTACCGTCTCCACCGTGTCCGCTTCCTCGGGGCGTTTGTCCTCGCGGTAACGCCGTACCCGCGCGAAGCGCAGCGCCATGCCCGCCGGGTACTGAGGGCTGGTCTGGATCTCGTTCACCGCGATCTCCACCACCAGCTCCGGGCGTACGTGCACCACGTGACCCTCCTGGCCCAGCGCCAGAGCCGACAGCCGGCGCGTCTGCCACGCCAGCATGGCGTCGGTGAGGCCCTTGAACGTCTTGCCGAGCATCACATAGCCACCGTGCTCGGGATCCCGGGCCCCGAGATGCAGGTTGCTGAGCCATCCCTGACGTCGGCCGCTGCCCCACTCCACCGCCAGCACCACCAGATCCAGGGTGTGGGCCTGCTTCACCTTCAGCCAGCCCGCGCCGCGGCTGCCGGCGGCGTAGGGGCTGGTGAGGGATTTGGCCATGACCCCTTCGTGGCCGTCGGCGAAGGCTTGCTCGAGGAAGGCCGCCGCCGCGGCGGGCTCGGCCGTCACCCGCCGCGGCACCAGGAGCTCCGGCCGCACCACCCGGGCGAGGCGGTCGAAACGCTCCGCCCCGGGTCGGTCGATGAGGTCCTCGCCATCGTGGTGCAGGCAGTCGAAGAGGAACACGTTCACGGGGAGGGTGGCGCGGGCGGCGGCCACCTCGCTCTTGCGGCCGAAGCGCCGCATGGTCACCTGAAACGGCTGCGGCCGGCCCCGGGCGTCCAGGGCGATGACCTCGCCATCGAGGATGAGCGCCTCGGCGGCACAGGTCGCCGCCGCCTCGGCCACCTCCGGCAGACTGTCGGTGACGTCGTTCAGTCGGCGGGAAAAGATGCGCACGACCTCGCCGCGCTTGTGCACCTGCACTCGGGCACCATCCAGCTTGTACTCCAGCGCGGCCTCCCCCAGCGATTCCAGAGCCTCGTCCATGTCGCGCGCCGCCTGGGCGAGCATGGGCTGCACCGGCTGGAGCGGCTGCAGCGTGAATCGGGCGAGTCCCGCGTGGCCCTCGGCCAGAGTTGCCTCGGCCACCACCGCCGGCTCTCCGGCCAGCATGACGGCGCGGCGTACCTCGCTGACGGGCAGATCCGCCGCTTCGGCGATGGCATCGATGAGCAACCCTTCCAGCGCTCCCTGGCGGAGCTCATTGAGGATCAGCCGCGCCAGGAAGTCCCGCTCCTCGGCGCTGACTCGGGCGAACAGCGCGGCGAGGCCTTCGCCCCGGGCCTGCTGCGAGCCCGGGCCGCATAGGCCGGCGAGCCGGCTGAACGCCGCGTCCACGTCGCGCAGGGTCAGCGGTTCGCCGCCGGTGACTGCGGCCTCCTTGCCGGCCACCGCGGCAGCCGCCTCCTGCACCAGACGGGGGCCGAGGCCGATGCGGCCCTGGGGCAATCGGCCGGTGAGGTAGCTCACGGCCAGACCCACCTCCGGCGGCCCCGCCCGCCGCAGGCACTCGGCCAGGCGGCGGCGCTTGGCGGTGCGGCTGCGGGTCTCCCTCACCTGGCGGGAGGCCTCCACCAGCCGGGCCAGCTCCATCAGCGCCGCTCCCGCGGCCGAAGCGGGGTGCCGTTGCGCATTGCCCCGCGGTTCCGGAGGCCGGTAGAGTAGCGGGCGTGACGATCGAGGTGGAGCAAACCGGCAGCGGAGACCCGCTGGAGTTCCTGGTGGTGGTCCGGGAAGGGGGCGGCGAGAGCCGTCATCGGGTGACCATGGCGCGGGCGGTGTGCGAGCAGCTGAGCCAGGGCCGGCATTCGCCGCCGGCGTGCATCGACGCGGCGTTCCGATTTCTGCTGGACCGGGAACCCAAGGAATCCATACTCGGTCGCTTCGACGTCACCACGATCTCCAGTTACTTTCCGGAGTTCGAGGACGCGCTGCCCGGTTACCTGGATCAGTTGTCGTCCACGTAAACTTCGTCTTCCTCGATCATCCCCTGCGTTTCCGACGGCTCCGCCACCAGTGCTCGCTGCAGCCGCGTGTGCAGGGCGAAGCGACAGGCGCCGATGTCGCGGCGTTCCATCACCAGGGGCTCCCCAACCCGGACCCGAAAGGCACCCACCGCGCCGGTCAGGTCGCCGGCGCCGGCGCGCGCCAGCTCGTCGCCCTGCACCTCACCCTTGCGAAAGCGCTGGAACAGATCCGCGTCACGGAACACCAGCAGCTGGCGGCTGCCTTCCGCCACGCAATCCGAACCGCTCACCCGCATGAACCAGCTCTCGCCGGTGCGGTCCTCCGCCATGCCGGTGCCCGCCTCCACCTCCGCTGACAAGGCATCGCCCGAGAACACCGCCCAGCCTTCCACCCCGTCCAGGGACATCTCGTCCTCGAGGGTATTCAGGGTCTGCTCCACCATGGTGGCGACCTCGGTTCGCGACTCCAGCACGTTGGCAGCGGCGGTGTCGTCCCGATCGCGCTCGGTGCCGGCATCGCAGGCCGCGGCCAGCGTCAGCAGCGCTGCCGTCCCCGTCGCCAGCAGCGAGAGCCGATGCCTGATGCTCGCCATGTCGTTCCTCCGCCAGGCTACTCACCGCCGGAGGGGCAAACGGCATGCCAAGTCAGACGGCCGGGGCGTCGCTCCCGTCGGGGAGCCACGCACCGTGGAACCCGTAGGGCACCCGGGCCGGCAGCATCACCCGCGCCAGCGGGGGCCGCGCCAGGTCCCGGGCGTCGAGGATCACCAGCTCGCTGCGGTCCCGGCCCTGGTCGTAGACGTAGCTCAGGAGGTAGCCATCGTCCTCGGCGGCGGCGCCGTCCCGCGGCACGAAGTACGGTTCTCCCGCGTGGCGGCCGGCGCCGAGCTCGTGGGAGTCGCTCTGGCCGGTGCGCAGATCGTGCTTGTAGATCCGCGGGAAGCCCTCCTGCTCCACCGCCACCGCATAGCCGTAGCGGTAGGGCTTGCCGTTCAAGGCGGGATGACAGCGCGGGAATTCCTGGCCGCGGGCATCGACGCGCTCCTCGCTCACCCGCCCCGTGGCGGGATCGATGGTCCAGCGGTCCAGGGTGGCGAGGCTGTCGCCGAACGGTCCCTGCACGTCCCGTTCGAACATGCGCTCGTAACGGCACAGGTCGAGCACCACCTTGCCCTGTTCGTCCTCGTACGCGTTCATGGGATGGAACACGAAGCAGGCATCCACCTCGCACCAGATCACGTCCGCGGCATCGCCGTCACGAGGCAGCAGCCCCACCCGGGGCGCGTGATCCGGGTTCCAGGCGAACGGGAAGCGCATGCCGCGCCCGGCCAGCTCCAGACTCACCGTCACCGGCAGGTCGTAGATCACCACGTAACGTTCGGTGAGGCTGGTGTCGTGAATCATCGTCATGGCGGGCAGCGGCACGTCCACCGAGCGCCGCACCCGGCCGTCACGGGCCACCTGCAGGTACTGCACATGGTCAGCGAAATCGGGCCACTTGTAGGCGATGGCGTGGAGGTCGCCGGTGTCCGGGTCGATCTTCGGGTGCGCGGTGAAGGCTCCCTGGGTCAGGGTGCCGAAGAAATCGTTCACCCCCACCGTGTCCAGCTCGTAGGACAGCTCCACCGGTGGCGCGCCCGCCTCCACCAGCGCCCAGGTCCGCCCGGCGTGGCCGATGACGTGGGTGTTGTTGGGGCTCGCCAGCCGGCGGCCCGCCAGGTCTTCGCCGAGGGCCTCCACGATGCCGGCGCTGCGCACCCAGCGATTGCGGTACCAGGACGCAGCGCCGTCCTGCAGGCGCACACCGTGCACCATGCCGTCACCGAGAAACCAGTGGTGGGTGCTGCGATCGATGTCGAACAGGGGATTGGGGCCGTTGCGCAGATAGCGGCCGGTGAGCTCCCGCGGAATCTCGCCGATCACCTCCAGATCGGTGGCGGTCACCTCCCGCACCACCGGCGCGAAATTGCCGGATACGTATCGATCTGCCACGAGCGTTCTCCCTGATGGCTCGGCGCCTATCGTGTGCCCGCAGCTTTACGGCGTCAACATGCGGAAGCTCATTGCGCCGCCCCGGCCCCCGCCGGGAGACTGAGGTTCTCCTGCGACGGGAGCGCGCCATGCACTGGTACGCTGGGACGAGCGGATTCAGCTACAAGGAATGGAAGGGCGTCTTCTACCCGGAAACGCTCCCCAATCACGACATGCTCGGCTATTACGCCCAGCGCCTGCCGGCGGTGGAGATCAACAACACCTTCTACCGCATGCCTCACCCCACCGTGCTGGCGCGCTGGGCGGCGGCGGTGCCGGACGGGTTCCGCTTCGTCGTCAAGGCGCCCCGGCGCATCACCCACCAGCAGCGGCTGCAGGGAACGGGGGAGCCGGTCACCCACCTCGCGAAGGCGCTGGAGGCCCTGGGCGACAAGCTCGGCGCGGTGCTGTTTCAGCTCCCACCCGACCTGGCCTGCGATTGCCAGCGGCTCGACGACTTCCTCGACAGCCTGCCCCGTGGCCTGCCCGCGGTGTTCGAGTTCCGGCATTCGTCCTGGAACGACCGCCGGGTGCTGGACCTGCTCCGCGACGCCGGCGCCGCCCGCTGCGTTTCCGAGGCCCAGGCCCGCAACGCCGGCGACGACCTGGCCACCACCCGCTGGATCTATCTGCGCCTGCGCAAGCCCGGCTACGACGACGGCGAGTTGCTGAGCTGGGCGCGGCGCGGCCGGTTGTCCGGGGTGCCCACCGGTTACGCCTTCTTCAAGCACGAGGACGAAGGTGCCGGACCGGCCCTGGCTGCGCGGTTTCTGCGACTCGCCGACCTCCCCGAGCGCCGGCCACCCAGAGCGGTGGGGCACCGGCACCGGCCCGGCGAGGCGGGAACGCGCTAAAGCGCCGCGACTCAGCCCGGGGGTTCCGCCGCCGGCCCGGCACCGTCCGCCTCGGCCAGAATCCAATCGAGGTAGGCCGGCAGCCCGCCGGTCACCGGCAGCACCACCACCTCGGGCACTTGATAATCGTGGCTCGTCTCGATGAGCCGAACGGCGCGCTCCGCGGCGGCGGCGGAGGTCTTCACCAGCAGCAGAATCTCCTGGTCGCGCCGGAGCGCGCCCTCCCAGCGGTAGCGGCTGGCGATGGGGATTTCCTGGATACAGGCGGCCAGGCGTTCCTCCAGCAGGCGCCGGGCGATACGCTCCGCCAGCGCCTCGCTGTCTACGGTCGTCATGATCACGGCGGCGCGTTCGCTCATGGCTCGGCTCCCGGACGCGACTGTGCCTTGGAGTGTACGCGTTGGGCGCCGCGCTCACACCGGGGCGCGGCGGGGCAACCGCGGCTGCTTCGGCCCCGGCAGGTGGTCGCGCAGATCCGCCAGCAGATCGGCCTTCAGCGGCTGCCGTACCGGATCGCTCCACAGATTCACCAGGGCGCCGGGATCAGCGTTCAGGTCGTAGAGCTCGCCTTCCGAGCCGTCGTAGAGCGTGCCAGC
>JAWLGU010000103.1:0-14239 GCA_041690675.1 Pseudomonadales bacterium
GATCGCGCCCGATCGCGGGGCCGATACGAGTATCTCACCCGCCACCGCTCGAGAGTTACGGGCGGAGCTGCTCCAGCGGGCAGGGCCGGTCGATGTGATACCCCTGCACGTAGTCCACGCCGATCTCCTTGAGCCGCTCGAGCACCGCATCGTTCTCCACGAACTCGGCGATCGTCTGCTTGCCCATGTAGTGGCCGATTTCGTTGATGGAGCGCACCACGGCGTAGTCGCCGGGGTTGTCGGCGATGTCCTTGACGAACACGCCGTCGATCTTCACGTAATCCACGGGCAGGTTGCGCAGGTAGGAGTACGACGAAAGGCCCGTGCCGAAATCGTCGAGGGAGAAGCGGCAGCCGATGATCTTCATGCGGTTCATGAATTCCCGGGCGTTGTCCAGGTTGGCGATGGCCGCGGTCTCGGTGATCTCGAAACACACCTTGCTGGTGGGCGCCTGAGTGCGCGAGAACTGATCGAGCACGAAGTCCGGGAAGGTTTCGTCGTTGACGCTGTGGCCGGAGACGTTGATGGCGAAGCCGCCGAAGCGGTTCAGCTCCTGGCGATGCTCCGACATCCACTTGAACACCCGCTCGATCACCCAGCGGTCGATGGCCGTCATGCGCTGGTAGGTCTCCGCCGCCAGGATGAAGTCCGCCGGCGGCATGGTGTCGCCCATCTCGTCCACCATGGTGAGGAGAATCTCGAAGTGGGACTCCAGCGGGTTTTCCCGTCCGGTGGGTGCGATGCGCTGACAGTTCAGCAGCAAGCGGTCTTCGGAGAGCGCCTTGTCGAGCTGGGTGACCCACTCCATGATGCCGTGACGATTGCGGATCACCGTGTCGCCGAGCTCGTACTCCTGGACCCGGTTGCGTCCGGCGTCCTTGGCGGCGTAGCACGCTTCGTCGGCGTACTGCATGGCCACGTCCACGCTTTCGGTTGTGGGGTCGATGAAGACCAGCCCCATGCTGGCCGACAGCGCGTACATGCGCCCGTCCCACTCGAAGCGCTGGCCGCGGATGGCGTTCAGCAGGCCGTTGGCCAGCTCGCGGGCCTGGGCGGTGGTGACGTTCTCCACCAGCACGCCGAACTCGTCGCCGCCCAGACGCGCCACCCGGGCCTGCTCCCCCGCGAGCTCGCGGGCGAGGGTGTCGGCGATGAGCTTCAGCAGCTCATCCCCGGCGGTGTGGCCGCTGGTGTTGTTGACGATCTTGAACTGGTCCAGGTCGAGATACAGCAGCGCGTGCTGCTCGCCGCTGGCCCGGGCTGCCGCGATGGTGCGACTCACCTCGCGCTCGAACTCCTTGCGGTTCATCAGCGCGGTCAGGTCGTCGTGGGAGGCCTGGTACGCGAGCTGATGATGCATGTTCTCCAGCATGCGCTGTGACGCCCGCTCCATGAGCGGCAGATCGAAATCGTCCAGCAGGGTGATCCGGCCCTGGTGCAGACCCTCGGTCATCTCCTGCAGGGTCAGCTCGCGGATCCTCACGCCCTTGCGGTTCACCAGCACGAACGAGCTGGCATCGTCGCCGACGAAGGCGACGGTGAGAATCAACGGTCGCCCTTCCCGATCACTGGTTGCCAGCCACTCGCCCACCTGAATGCGCCGGGCCCGCTCCAGCGCCTTGCTCCAGCTCTGCTGCACCGACTCGTCGTCCGCGTCGATGCGCGGCTCCACGTCGTGCAGCAGACCGTCCAGACCCAGGGCCGCGGCCACGCCGTCTTCGGGCACCTCGACGTAGCGCACCGGCGCCCGCTTGCCGGCGGTGTCTCCCACCAGCACGTCGGACAGGGCCATGATCAGCGGGGTGCGCTTGCTGGGGTCGAAGGAGATGCTGTTCAGCCCCTCCACCACCCGCTTGAGCAGGGTTTCGGGTTGCAAGTACGCGGGGCTTCCGGGGGCGATCTCGCCGGTGAGCTGGCCCATGAGCTGATCGAGCAGGCCGAGCTGGTCGCGCCACTCGTTGGAGTCGGGGCCGCGCCGCAGATGGGTGTGAACCAGCAGGTTCCGCCAGCCGGGGTTCAGCAGCTTCAGCACCAGGTCCGGCACCCCGCGGCCGCCGATGCGCGGCTGCATCTCGCGGAGCACCGCCCGCCGGGCTCGCGCCAGCTTCTGCTGGCCTTCGGAGGCCCTGACGGTACGTTCCACGTTGCCCCGGTAGGTCTGAACCTGGCGATCCACCAGCGGGTTCAGCTCGTCCACCACCTCGCTGAAGACTTCCGGGTTCTTGTCGTACTCACGGATCACCCGCTGCAGCAGCTCGTCCACCCGCCGGCCGACTTCACGGTCGATGCCGTCGCGCACATCCTGGACGTTGCCCAGGCGGGCGAGCTGATTGAGCATGAGAACGGCGCTGTGGGGGCGCTCGGACTCCTGGCGCAGGAAGTGGGGGTCCTGGGCCGCCAGCTTGTTGAGCGTGATCTCCAGGCGACGGATCCACTCGCGGATGCCCTGGGTTAGGTAGTGATCCGACTCCAGGGAGCGGATCAGGCCTTCCATCACGTCCAGGGTGTCGTAGTCTTCTTCGCGAAAGCCCTTGCGGTCGCCATGGCGGCTTCTGAGGATCTCGATCAGCCGCGGCTTCAGACGCTGATCCGTGAGCGGCGCGTCACCCAGCTCCGCCTCGATCTCCGAGAGCGCCTGGAGAATGTCGGAGCCTCTGAAGGTCTGATCGTCGCTGGCACCCGGCGGTGCCAGCAGGTCGTCGGCCGCCTGGCCGCGCAGCGCGCGGGTGCGGCGGCTGAGATCGAGCAAGCTGCGGGCCGTGGAGTACGCCTGCACCGGCCCGCCGCCGAGCGGCACGAAGGGGTTGTGATCGGCACGCATGCCAGCGCCGCCGAAGGCGTCCGCCGCCATCGCTGCTTCCCGCACCGCCGCATCCATGCCCTGATAGGCGTCCGGCTCCAGCCGCACTCCCGAGGGCGAGCGCCGGATGGCCGAGCGCGCCAGACTCTCGCGGATCTCGCTGGTGCTGGGGAATGCACCGCTCTCGGCGAAGAGCTGACTCAGCGCCGTATAGAGGTTGCTCAGCATGGGCAGCAGGGCGCGCTCGAAGTAGCGGAAGAAGTCCTGGCGCACCTGCCGGCGCAGGTCCAGGGGCTTCAGCGCGTCGTCGAAGGCCCAGGCAATCACTGCCGGCCCCACCGGCACGGCGTCCTTGTGGGTCCAGGGCTTGGCCACCAGACCGAGCTGGGCGCGCATGTCCAGAAGCTGCTCCGAGCAGCGGTTCTCCGCCTTGGAAATCACCTCGGCCACGGCCAGCCAGGCTTCGAACTTATCCGTGTCGACGAGCTGGAGCTTGCCGCCATCTCCGGATTCCCGGCGGCGCCGCTTCTCCAGCACCTCTTCCAGCGGCGTCACCCGGTCGAGCTGACGCAGCACTTCCCGGCTGAAGCTGTCCTTGATGCGCTGCTGGTGCTTCTCGAGCTGATCCAGGCCCTCCAGGTACATCATCTGCACCGCGTTGGTGCCGGCATCCCGGGCGCTGACCAGAAGCTCCTTGGCCGCGATGTCGCAGAAGCGTTCACCGATGCGCGCCAACATGGCTTCGAGCAACTCGCGCATCTTGCGCCGGACCTGCTCCGCCTGGGCCTCGGAGACACGCCGGTCGCGCAGCAGCGCCGCAGGAATCTCGGCGCTGACGGGCCCGGCAGCGGTGCCGCGAGGGGAGGTGCCGGCCGGCACGCCCGACGCCCGTGCGCCGGCTTGCGGCGCTGTGGTAGTGGGCGAATCACCGCCATCCGACCCGGGATCCGCTGCTGCCGGCGCCGGCTGCTTCTCCTCCGCCGCCGGCTCCCGGGCCATCATGCCGGAGGCCACGCCGAACTCGATGAGCGCGTCGAAGGCGCCTTTGGGGAGGCCCTGGTCGAACATCACGCCGATGCCGTGACCGCTCTCGAGCACGCGAGCAATGGTGGCCTGGGTACGGAAGTGCTGCTGCCCGGTGGGGGTGGGCACGGAGAAGTGCACGGCGACGGCATCGCCCCGCTTCGGGTCCGCGCCGGTGGCCGCCAGCGAGCGGGAAACCCCGGAGCCGGTGAGCAGCATGCCCTGCTCGCAGAAATCGCGGACGGTGCACAGCCAGGAGCGCCCCTGGGCCGGATGCACGAGCGCCGACAACGAGATGGGTTGTCTGCTGTAGCGTCGCCGGTTCAACTCTGGCAGGGTCCCTCTGCGGTTGGCGGGGACATTAACGCATCTGTTGGGTCAGGTCACGTCACCGGGTCTCACCCCAGAATGATTCGGTCACGCCCCGACGACTTGGCCTGGTAGAGCGCCCGGTCTGCGCGCTGGATCACGTCTTCCACGCTCTCCCCCGGGCGGAACTCGGCGATGCCAACGGAGACGGTGAGGCGGTACTCCGGGTGTTGCGGATCCACCTCCAGGGTGCGGGTGCGGTCGCCCAGCCGGCCGGCCACCCGGCGCGCCTCGTCCGCATCCGCGTCCACCAGCACCAGGAGAAACTCCTCGCCGCCGAAGCGGGCGACGAAATCCACCGACCGCACCACCTGATCCGCCAGGGCGCCGAAGTCGCGCAGCACATCGTCGCCGCGCTGGTGGCCGAAGCGGTCGTTGATGCGCTTGAAGTGATCCAGATCGCAGTAGCACAGGGTGAACCCCACGTGCCCCCGGTCCGCCAGCGCCTTCTGGCGCGCCAGCACGTCCATGATGTAGCGGCGGTTGTAGAGCCCGGTGAGGTCGTCGCGCATGGCCAGATCCGCCAGCTTCTGCATGGCGGTATCCAGGCGGTGACGGCGGCGCTCGAAGGCATTGCGCAGTGCGGTGACCTCGCTGGCCATGAAGAACATGGCGAGCAGCATCACCGAGAACGCCAGCATGAGCCGGCCCTCGGCGGGCGCCTCGTCCTCGAAGGTGGAGAGCAGCGCCAGGCTGCCGAGCAGGTAGCCGGCCCAGGTCACCACGGTGACCACCGCCACCTGCCGGCGGTTGAGGTGCAGGGCGGCATACAGCACGCCGAACAGCGGGACGGTGAGCAGCAGCAGCCGCAGCTCCGGGGCCACGAACAGCGACGACGCCACCACCCCCAGGTTCAGCCACAGCGCCTTCAGCATGGTGAGCGCGCCGGCGCCGAATCGCCCCACCGGGTGATCCATGGCCATCAGCACCGCGAGCCCCAGCACCCACGCCACCAGCAGCAGGTAGAGCTCTCCCACCAGCTCGCCGGCCAGGGGCCGGGCCATGAGCGCGCAGGCCAGCCCGTATGCGACCACGGCACCCAGCACCGCCGCGGCTCTGGCGGGTCTCAACGCGACCAGGTTCCTGACTGAAGACAACGTTATCCAACCATGGATGACCAGCGGCCATTCTATCGGCATCGAATCGTGATCGAGATCACCTTCCGTGGCGCCGTTGTAATCGAAATGTCATGGGGGATCTTCAGGCAGGATCGCCAGATTGCACTACCTTTACCTGGTCGCCCCCAGCCCTGGGCTCGGCGGCCCGAACTCGACCGACACCGCATGGGAGCAGTATGCGCATCAACATGCCCATCACCGACGAGGAGTACGTGCTCGGCGAAGACGAGCAGATCGTCTCGCGGACCAACCGCCACGGCCGCATCACCTACGTCAACAACGCCTTCTGCCAGGCATCCGGATTCGCCCGGGAGGAGCTTCTCGGTCAGCCGCAGAACATCGTGCGCCACCCGGACATGCCCGAGGAGGCGTTCGCCGATCTCTGGGCCACCATCGCGCAGGGCAAGCCCTGGTCGGGCGTGGTCAAGAATCGGCGCAAGGACGGCGGTTTCTATTGGGTGCAGGCCAACGTCACGCCGCTGGTGGAGGACGGCGGCGCCATCACCGGCTACATGTCGGTGCGCACGCGGCCCAGCACCGAGGCCATTCGCGCGGCGTCGGACGTCTACGAACGGATACGCCGGGGCGAGGCGGTGAGCCTCGAGGAGGGCCGTGTGGTGGGTCGCGGCCCGCGGGCCCTGCTGCAGCGGGCCATGAGCGCTTCGTTCGACGTGCGCTGCTGGCTCACCGCCGCCGCCTTCACCGTGCTCTTCGCGGCCGTCACGGCGCTGGCGCTGACCCAGGCGCCAGGCAAGGCGCGCAGCGCCATCCTGCTGCTCGGCATGCTGGGGATGGCCGCCAGCGTGAGCTTCGGCATCTGGTGCGCCGGCGCCCTCACCCGGCCGCTGCGCAGCGCCCTCGGCAAGGCTCGCCTGTTGGTGGGCGGCGATCTGCATCAGGAGTTCGAGATCTTCGGTGACCCGGAGCTCGCGCGCCTGTTTGCCGAGATCAACCAGGTCAAACGCAACCTCCTCGGCGTGCTCAAGGACGTGCAGATGCGGGCCATCCAGGTGGACGCCGCCGCCAGCGAGATCGCCGCCGGAAACCGGGAGCTGTCGACACGGACCGAGCGGCAGGCCGCCAGCCTGCACGTCACCTCGTCGTCCATGGAGGAGCTCAACGCCACGGTGCACCAGAACAGCGACAACGCCCGCCAGGCCAGCGAGCTGGCCGCCCGGGCGTGCGCCGTCGCCCGGGACGGGGGCCAGGTGATGCACGAGGTGGCCAGCACCATGGAAGGGATCAGCAGCTCGGCCAGGGAAATGGCGGGCTTCATCGGTCTCATCGACACCATCGCGTTCCAGACCAACATGCTGGCGCTGAACGCCGCGGTGGAAGCCGCCCGGGCCGGCGAGCAGGGTCGCGGCTTCGCCGTGGTGGCCAACGAGGTGGGCGAGCTGGCACGCCGCTGCGCCGGCGCCGCCCGGGAGATCCGCCGCTTGATCGAGGACTCCCTGGAACGGGTGGAGTCCGGCACCACCATGACCACCCGGGCCACCGAGACCGCCACCGAGGTGGCGGCCGCCGTGCAGCAGGTGACGGACATCATGACGGAGATCGCGGCTGCCTCCATGCAGCAGAGCGCCGGCATCGACCAGGTGAACACGGCGGTGGCGCACCTGGATCAGGTGACCCGCCAGAACGAGACCCTGGTGGAGCAGCTCGCCAGCGCCGCCGCCAGCCTGGAGCAACAGACCCAGCAGGTTCACGACGCCATGACCACCTTCCGCATGGACGGCCGCGACCGTGCGCGGTCCACCCGCGCGCCCCGCGGCCCCGGACGCCCCCAAAGCGCCGGCCGGAGCGACGTGCCGGTTCAGCGCGAGGCGGCCGCCGCCTGAGCGCCCGCCGGCGCCCTCACAGGGCCCGGCGCACGGCCTTGCGCCATCCCTCCAGCAGCCGCTCGCGGGTTTCGGGCTCCATCGCGGGCAGGAACTCGCGCTCGAGACGCCACAGCGCCCCGCCCTTCAGGTCGTCCACCAGCCCGGCTCCGAGGGCCGCCAGGGTGGCGGCGCCCAGGGCGGTGGTCTCGGTGACCACGGGCCGCTCCACCGGACAGCCGGTGACGTCGGCGAGGAACTGACACAGCCAGTCGTTGACCACCATGCCGCCATCCACCCGCAGGCGCTCCA
This sequence comes from Pseudomonadales bacterium, assembly GCA_041690675.1. Classification (GTDB taxonomy): domain Bacteria; phylum Pseudomonadota; class Gammaproteobacteria; order Pseudomonadales; family Azotimanducaceae; genus UBA7803. The sequence goes on from JAWLGU010000103.1 coordinate 7,443, forward strand.
CCCGAGCGCCGTCGGCAGCCATGGCGGCCAGCAGCTCCTCGGTCTGATAGGCCACGCTGCACAAGGTGGCGGTGATGAGCTGGTCGCGGTTGGTGTCCAGGGTCAGGCCGACTATCGTGCCGCGGGATTCCGGGCTCCAGTGAGGCGCCCCCAGGCCGGTGAAGGCGGGCACGACGTACACGCCCCCCGTGTCGCCGCCCACCCGGCGGGCCGCCGCTTCCGTCTCCGCCGCCGTCTCGATCAGCCCCAGCCTGTCGCGCAGCCACTTCACCGCCACCCCGGCGGAGAAAATGCTGCCTTCCAGGGCATAGGTGGTGGTTCCATTCAGCCGGTAGGCCACCGTGCTGAGGAGCTGGTGGCGGGACACCAGGCGTTTCGTGCCGGTGTTGGTGACGGCGAAGCAACCGGTGCCGTAGGTGCTCTTGCTCATGCCGGGCTCGAAGCAGCTCTGACCGATGAGCGCCGCGTGCTGGTCCCCCGCCACGCCGGAAATGGGGATCTCCGCGCCGAACCAGCGGGCCTCGGCGCGGCCGAAATCGGCGGCGCTGTCCCGCACGTCCGGCAGCATGGACTCGGGGACGTCGAAGTAGCGCAGCAGCTCGGCGCTCCAGCGCTGGCTGCCGATGTCGAACAGCTGGGTGCGGGACGCGTTGGTGGCGTCGGTGGCGTGGAGGGCGCCGCCGGTGAGACGCCAGATCAGGAAGCTGTCCACCGTGCCGAAGCACAGCTCGCCGCGCGCGGCCCGCGCCCGCAGCCCGGGCACGTTGTCCAGCAGCCATGCCAGCTTGGTGCTGGAGAAGTACGGATCCAGCACCAGGCCCGTCTCCCGCGCCACCAGCTCGGCCAGGCCGTCGCGGCGCATGGCCTCGCAACGCCCGGCGGTCCGCCGGTCCTGCCAGACGATGGCGTTGTGCACGCACTCCCCGGTGGCGCGATCCCACACCAGGGTGGTCTCCCGCTGGTTGGTGATGCCGATGGCGTCCACCTCGTCGGCGCCGATCCCGGCCGCGGCGAGGGCGGCATGACCGGCGGCCAGGGTGGTGTACCACAGCACCTCCGGGTCCTGCTCCACCCAGCCCCCGGCGGGGAAGACCATGTCGAAGGGCTCCTGTCCGATCCCCAGCACCCGACCCTCGAGATCGAACAGAATGGCCCGGGAACTGGAGGTTCCCTGGTCGATGGCCATGATTCGGCCCATGACGACTCCCCCGGCGGCTCGCACTCCGGGCAATATATCGGGGCGGCGCGGGGGACGCTATGGCGCCGCGAGAGTTGTCCACAGGGCATCCACAGGACCCTCCCCGAACGCCACGGGATATCCACAGCTTGCTCTTATTGCAATGCACCGGGCACCGCAGTATCTTGTGTGCCGTTGGGGAAACAACCCAATATGTTGGGATTCGAGCCGGAAACTGGGCAATTCGCCTGTCGAACCCCTTTGCGCAGATCGACCGCCCGTACATCGACCGACGCATGCACGAGAACGACCACATCCCCGTCCGGTACAGCGCTTTCGACCAGCGCGAGCCCACCGGCGGGCGAGGGTCCACCACCCAGCTCCGCACCGTGACAGCAGCCGCCGCGGTCCTTCCGCCGGCATGGCGCAGAGTCGCGGCGTGGCAGGGGCGCGAAGCAGCGTAGCCGTTGACGCGGGGCTCGAGCCCGGCGAAGCGAACTGGAACGCGAGTACGTCTGGAGGGGGCGCGTTTCGACGCGACCTGATCAACAAGAACTATACGGGAGCCACAGCCACACCATGCAGACCACCACGGACACCACTTCCATCCCGCAAGACCCCGAGCAACCCGAACCCCGGGCCGACGCCGAGCGCACACCGCCGCTGGCGCCCTCCATCGCCGCCACCGCGCCGGGCCAGCTCAAGGTCATCAAGCGCAACGGCACCGTGGTGCCCTACACCGACGACAAGATCGCCGTCGCCATGACCAAGGCCTTCCTGGCCGTCGAGGGCGGCACCGCCGCGGCGTCGCCGCGGATCCGCGAGCTGGTCACCGAGCTCGCCGGCCAGGTCAGCGCCACCTTCAAGCGCCGCTTCCCCTCCGGCGGCACCATCCACATCGAGGACATCCAGGACCAGGTGGAACTGGCCCTCATGCGCTCGGGCGAGCACAAGGTGGCGCGGGACTACGTGCTGTACCGGGAAGAGCGGGCGCGCCTGCGGGCCCAGGCGCGGGCGGCGGAGGCCGAGAAGGCGGAGCCGGAGTCGAAGATTCAGGTGGTGGCCGAGGACGGCAGCCGGTCGCCGCTGGATGTAGCCCGCATCCGGGTGCTGGTGCAGGAAGCGTGCGCCGAGCTTTCCGACGTGGACGCGGAGCGCATCATCCGCGAAGCCATGAACAACATGTACGACGGCATCTCGCAGAGCGACGTCGCCACGGCGCTGTTGATCGCCGCCCGTACCCTGGTGGAGGAAGAGCCCAACTACACCTACGTCACCGCGCGGCTCTTGCTCGACGTGCTGCGCAGCGAGGCGCTGCGCTTCCTCGACGTCAATGCCGAGAACGCCTTCCGCGCCACCCAGTCCGAGATGTCCTCGGTCTACCCCGCCGCCTTCAAGGCCTTCGTGAATCGGGGCGTGGAGCTGGAGCTGGTCTCGCCGGAGCTGCTGGCATTCGATCTCGACCGGCTGGGCGCGGCGCTCAAACCCGAGCGGGACCTGAACTTCACCTACCTGGGCCTGCAGACCCTCTACGACCGCTACTTCATTCACTCCGACGGGGTGCGCTTCGAGCTGCCCCAGGTGTTCTTCATGCGCGTCGCCATGGGGCTCGCCGGCCGCGAGGACGACCCGAACGCCCGGGCCATCGAGTTCTACGACCTGCTGTCGTCCTTCGACTACATGGCCTCCACCCCTACCCTGTTCAACGCGGGCACCATGCGGCCGCAGCTTTCGTCGTGCTTCCTCACCACGGTGCCCGACGACCTGGACGGCATCTACAGCGCCATCCGCGACAACGCCCTGCTCTCCAAGTGGGCCGGCGGACTCGGCAACGACTGGACCCCGGTGCGGGCGCTCGGCTCCTACATCAAGGGCACCAACGGCAAATCCCAGGGGGTGGTGCCGTTCCTCAAGGTCGTGAACGACACCGCCGTGGCCGTGAACCAGGGCGGCAAACGCAAGGGCGCCGTGTGCTCCTACCTGGAAACCTGGCATCTGGACATCGAGGAGTTCCTCGAGCTCCGCAAGAACACCGGCGACGACCGCCGCCGCACCCACGACATGAACACGGCGAACTGGATTCCGGACCTGTTCATGAAGCGGGTGTTCGAGGACGCCGAGTGGACGCTGTTCTCGCCCAACGAGGTCCCCGACCTGCACGACCTGTACGGCCGCGCCTTCGAGAAGCGTTACCAGGAATACGAGGAGATGGCGCGCCGCGGCGACCTGCCCCTGCACAAGCGGGTGAAGGCGCAGGATCTGTGGCGGAAGATGCTCTCCATGCTGTTCGAGACCGGGCATCCCTGGATCACCTTCAAGGACGCCTGCAACGTCCGCTCGCCCCAGCAGCACGTGGGCGTGGTGCACTCCTCCAACCTGTGCACCGAGATCACCCTGAACACCTCCAGCGAGGAGGTGGCGGTGTGCAACCTGGGCTCGGTCAACCTGGCGGCCCACGTCGTCGACGGCCAGCTCGACCTGAAGAAGCTGGAAAAGACAGTACGCACCGCGGTGCGGATGCTCGACAACGTCATCGACATCAACTACTACTCGGTGCCCCAGGCCCGCAACTCCAACATGCGCCACCGCCCGGTGGGGCTCGGGGTGATGGGCTTCCAGGACGCCCTGTACCGCCAGCGCATCCCCTACGGCAGCGACGCGGCGGTGACCTTCGCCGACCGCTCCATGGAAGCCATCAGCTACTACGCCATCGAGGCCTCCTGCGAGCTGGCCCGGGAGCGGGGCGCGTACCCCAGCTTCTCCGGCTCGCTGTGGAGCCGGGGCATCCTGCCCATCGACTCGCTGAAGATGCTGAAGCAGGAGCGCGGCTCCTCGGAGGCGACCAAGGAGGAGTACCTCGACGTCGACCTCGCCACCACGCTGGAGTGGGACAAGCTGCGCTCGAAGGTACAGATCCACGGCATGCGCAACTCCAACGTGATGGCCATCGCGCCCACGGCCACGATCGCCAACATCACCGGGGTGTCGCAGTCCATCGAGCCCACGTACCAGAACCTGTACGTGAAATCGAACCTCTCCGGAGAGTTCACGGTGGTGAACCCGTTCATGGTCCACGACCTCAAGCGTCTGGGTCTGTGGGACAAGGTGATGGTCAACGACCTCAAGTACTACGACGGCAGCCTGCAGAACATCCAGCGTGTGCCCGAGGAGCTGAAGCAGCTCTACGCCACCGCTTTCGAGGTGGAGCCGCGCTGGCTGGTGGACGCGGCCAGCCGCCGGCAGAAGTGGATCGATCAGGCCCAGTCCCTGAACCTCTACATCGCCGGGGCCAACGGCCGCAAACTCGACGTCACCTACCGCATGGCGTGGCTGCGGGGGCTGAAGACCACCTACTACCTGCGGGCGCTGGGAGCCACCAGCACCGAGAAATCCACCGTGGACCGGGGGCGGCTGAACGCCGTCGCCGCCGGGGCGAGCACGGCCGAGCCGGCACCGGCGAAGCCCTCCGCCGACGCCGGGTTCGAGGTGGGCGCAGCACCGGCGGACGTGCCGCTGGCCTGCTCCATCGACGACCCCGACTGCGAAGCGTGCCAGTGACGGCGCCGCGAGCCACGAACCGGATCAGGAGAGACTAGATGTTGAGCTGGGACGACTACGAGGAAGAAACCGGGGCTGCGGCCGAAACGCCGGAGCCCGAGACGCCCCGCGCGGAGGCGCAGCCGGAGCCGGAGCCGAGGGTTGTGGCTCCCGAGCCCGAGCCCGCCGCGCCTGCGGTGGAAACGGAAGCCGCGGCCGCGCCGGCGCCGGAGGTCTTCGAAGAGCCCATCACCGTGGCGGAGCCTGCGGTGACCCCCACCGCCACCAAGGCGGAGGTGATGCAGCAGGCGGAGGAAGCCCTGGCCCACCTGGACGCGCCCATGGTGGGTGACGGCCAGGCGGACGAGTACCAGCGGGTCACCGTGGACCAGAAGCGGATGATCAACTGCCGGGCCGATCTCAATCAGCTCGTGCCCTTCAAGTACGACTGGGCCTGGCAGAAGTACCTGGACGGCTGCGCCAACCACTGGATGCCCCAGGAAGTGAACATGAACGCCGACATCGCCCTGTGGAAGTCCGAGGACGGGCTGACCCAGGACGAGCGGCTGATCGTGAAGCGAAGCCTCGGCTTCTTCTCCACCGCCGACTCGCTGGTGGCCAACAACCTGGTGCTGGCCATCTACCGGCTCATCACCAACCCGGAATGCCGCCAGTACCTGCTGCGCCAGGCCTTCGAGGAGGCGATCCACACCCACGCCTACCAGTACGTGATCGAGTCGCTGGGCATGGACGAAGGCGAGATCTTCAACATGTACCACGAGGTGCCCGCGGTGGCGCGCAAGGCCTCCTGGGCGCTGAAGTACACCCGCGAGATCTCGGACCCGACCTTCCAGACCGGCACGCCGGAGACGGACCGGGCACTCTTGAAGAACCTCATCGCCTACTACTGCGTGCTCGAGGGCATCTTCTTCTATTGCGGCTTCACCCAGATTCTTTCCATGGGCCGCCGCAACAAGATGACCGGCACCTCCGAGCAGTTCCAGTACATCCTGCGCGACGAGTCCATGCACGTGAACTTCGGCATCGACGTCATCAACCAGATCAAGCTGGAAAACCCGCACCTGTGGGACGAGGAGACTCAGAACCTGGCCCGGCGGATGCTGCTCGAAGGCACCCAACTCGAGATCGAGTACGCCCGGGACACCATGCCCCGCGGGGTGCTGGGCATGAACGCCAACATGATGGCCGAGTATCTGCAGTTCATCGCCAACCGGCGTCTGGCGCAGATCGGCCTCTCCGAGCAGTTCCCCGGCGTGAAGAACCCCTTCCCCTGGATGAGCGAGATCATGGATCTCAAGAAGGAGAAGAACTTCTTCGAGACCCGGGTAACGGAGTATCAGACCGGGGGCGCGCTCTCCTGGGAATGACCCGCCGCTGACCCGACCCATGCGAGCGGGGTCCTCCCGCTCGCATTCCCTTCACTGCAACTACCAGCGGAGCATTTCGTGGAATACGACGACGTCATCCTGGGCCGCCGCAGCATCCGCGGCTACAAGCCGGATCCGGTGCCGAAGGCCCTGATCCGGGAAGTGATCGAGCTGGCGATGCGCGCCCCCTCCTCCCTCAACACCCAGCCGTGGAACTTCTACGTCGTCACGGGCGAGCCCCTCGACCGCATCCGCCAGGGCAACACCGAACGCAATCTGGCGGGCGTTCCCGAATCGCGCGAGTTCCGCAGCCACGGCGCCTATCAGGGCGTGCATCGGGAACGCCAGAAGGAAATCGCCGCGCAGCTCTTCGAAGCCATGGGCATCGACTGGAGCGACAAGGAGCGCCGCAAGGACTGGGTGCTGCGCGGCTTCCGCCAGTTCGACGCCCCCGTATCGATCGTGGTGACCTACGACCGCTCGATCCACGGCGGCGACATCGGGCCGTTCGATTGCGGCGCCGTTACCAACGCTCTGGTCACGGCCGCATGGTCGCGAGGGCTGGGGTGCGTGGTGAACAGCCAGGGCATCATGCAGTCGCCGGTGGTGCGCGAGCATGCCGGAATTCCGGATGATCAGGTGATCATGATCTGCGTGGCGATGGGGTTTCCGGACGAGAGCTTTCCGGCGAATGC
>JAWLGU010000104.1:0-14120 GCA_041690675.1 Pseudomonadales bacterium
CGCCGTGCCGCCCACGGTCGGAAGCTTGGCGCTGAGCGCCGAGGGGGCCCAGAACGGCACCCTCAACGCCGGCGATACCCTGAGCGTCACGGTGACGATGAGCGAGAACACGTTCGTCGATACCTCCGGCGGCACGGCACGGATCGCGCTGAACATCGGCGACAGCACGGTCCATGCGGGTTACGTCTCGGGCAGCGGCAGCACCAGCCTGGTCTTCGAGTACACGATTCTAACGGGCGAAAACGACAGCGACGGCATCCGCATCCCGCTCAATGCGCTGGAGTCGAACGGCGGCGCCTTGACGGATAGCTCAGGCAACCCGGCCGATCTCCGCCATGACGAGGTGTCGCCAAACCCGGCGTTTGCCGTCGATACCACCGCGCCCACTTTGTCCTCCAGCACGCCACAGGACGATGCAGACGATGTCCCCCTCGGTGAAGACATCGTGCTGACCTTCGACGAGGACATGCAGATCGGCAGCGGCACCATCACCATCAGTGACGGCAGCGATACCCGTACCATCGGCGTCACCGACACCTCCCAGGTCGGCGTCAGCGGCACTCGGGTCACCATCGACCCTGCCTCCGACCTCAATGGCGACAGTACCTACAGTGTTCAGATCGACGGCGGGGCGTTCACCGACCGGGCAGGTAACCCTTACGCCGGAATCAGCGACAGCGCCACGCTCGATTTCGACACGGATAGTGACTCCGGTGACGATACCGATACCTCGATCGTCGTCTTCGACCTGCTTCAGGGGTCGAGCTCCGATCACAGCGGCCGTACCTTCGACAGCGCGGTGAGCTACGACATCTACATCCGGGTCGACAGTAATGATGCCGCGCTGAGTACGGCGGGAGGTGGTCCGGGCACCTGGGGGACCTGGAGGGGCACCGAAAATCTCGGCAGCGACGACCGAATCATCCTCGTCGGCAATGGCGATGCTGTTCGGGGCCCGCTGTTCCCTGTCGACCAGGTGTCGATCGATCCAACAGCCGTCGAGTGGGAAACGGTGTTCGACGTCGCTGCTGCCTTGGTGCACCACGGAACGTTCACTCGTTACCATGCGGGCGACACGGCCAGCGCGGCTCTGTTCGGCACGCCATTGCCCGGGGCCTTCCTCGCGCAGCAAGGCGGACGGACGAACACCATGTACTTCACCAACTTGCCGGCCGGCATCCTGACGTCGCAGGGTCTGGTTTGAACTGATCGGGCGCGATCATGGTGGCACTGACCGTGCTCCGCCGCCTGGCGGAGCAACACAGCTACTCGAGCCTGCGCGAAGCCTGCCTGGGCACCGATTCTCGCCATCCGGGCGTGCAGGTGCTTCTGGCCCTGGCCGATGTCCATCTCGGAGACGTATCCGCCACACATCGCCGGCTGGCGTCCATCGAGCGCGGCACACTGGGGATCGCCTCGCGCCTCGATCTGGCGTCCGTCCACATGGCTCTGGGTGAGCTGGACCAGGCCATCGCCCTTCTCGTTGCCGCCCGGCGGGAGGTCGCCCCGGAGGCGAAGGCCGACCGCGCCTTGCTGCTCGCTCGCCTGGCCTGGTGTCGGCTGCAGCAGGGACAGCGTGATCAGGCCCTCGCGCTGTATGCGCAGAGCCTCTCCCTGCGGCCCTTCCTGGCCGTTTACCTGAATCTGCTGCGGCTGTATCGGGACAGCTGCCGCCTGGGCGACATGGAGTGTTGCCTCGCTGCCGCGTGGGCCTTTTGGGCGGAGGAACAAGCGGAGTGGCCCGATGACCAGCGTCGCATCCACAGCCGGCAATTGCGGTGGATGCAACTCGACCTCTGGTTGGCTCTGGAGCGCTTCGAGGCAGCCGAGTCCTGGGTCGAGGGTGAGCGGGATGTGCTCGACGAGGCGGACTGGTGCGAGCTGGTGAGCGGTCTGGCGGAGCGTCTGGCGACCCGCGATCGCCACGTCCAGGCGGAGGAATGGCTGCGTGCCGGGCTGCGCCGATATCCGGAGCACCTGGGGCTCTGCCGCCAGCTTGCGGAGCTGGCGCATCTGCAGGGGCGTCCGCACCAGGCCATCGTGCTGCTGCGCCGGGCCATCCGGCTCGCGAATACACGGGGCGAGTCGACGGAGTTGCTGTGGGTGCGCCTGTCGTGCATCGCACTGCCATCGAATCCGGGTCTGGCCAGAGAGGCTGCGGAGCAGGCCCGGGACCAGCTCGATACGCGCACCGAAGGAATATCCGGCGGCAGGGAGGAAGTTCGGAAGCAGTCGCATGCGCTCGGTGAGCTGACGCTGCAGGTCGAGCTGGCGCTGGCCGACGTGGAGGCGCAGGAACAGGATTACGCTGGCGCCGAACGGCGCTATCGGCGAATACTGCAGCAACGGCCGGAGATGGTTCCCGCCTTGCAGGGGCTGGGTCAGCTCTTGCTGCAGCTCGGACGCATCGACGAGGCGGTGGTTCTGTTCGATCGGGCCAGGGCCATCGACCCGGTGCGCGGCTACGGCGCGCTGATCAATGCGCGGCGCTTTCCCGATGACGAAGATACCCTCCAGCGCCTCGAACAGCTGGCGCGCACTCCGAGCGCGGAAGGCTCTGTTCATGCGGGATCGTTGTTTCAACTCGCCGCCGCCTGGGAGAAGCGTGGAGATTACGAGAGGGCCTTCGCTCTGGCCATCGAAGCCAACACCGCCATCCGCCGACTGCTGCGCTACGACCCCAGGGCCCACCGTCAACGCTGCGCACGGATCCGCCACGCGTTCCCCAGGGCGCTGTACGAGCACCGCTCCGGCTGCGGGCACGACTCGACCCTGCCGGTGTTCGTCGTCGGGATGCCCCGCTCGGGCACCACCCTGGTGGAGCAGATGATCGCCGGCCACAGCCGGATCCACGGCGCCGGCGAGTTGGGCACAATTCCTCGGGTGATCGCCGGGCTGGAGCGCTGGGAACGCCACACCGGCTCCGGGCGTCGTTATCCCGACTGTGTGGACGACCTCGATCCGGCGGTCACCCGGGGGATCGCCGAAGACCTCCTGAGGGAGCTCCGGGAGTATGCTCCCGACGCCGATCACGTGGTCGACAAGCTGCCCCACAACTTCGAGAACATCGGCCTGATCAAATTGCTGTTTCCCCGGGCGAAGATCATCTCCGTGCGCCGCGATCCCCGCGACGTCGCCATCTCCAACTTTTTTCTCGACTACGCCAGCAAGCACGGCGCCATGGGATTCGCGTACGACCTCGACTGGATCGGCGAGCAGCTCGCGGACTACAACCTGCTGATGCATCACTGGCAGCGGGTGTTTCCTGGCGAGATTCTGGAGATCCGCTACGAGGACGTGGTTGACGACCCGGAGGCCAGCGCGCGGCGGATGCTGGAGTACATCGGCGTCGACTGGGAGCCGCAGGTGCTCCGGTTCAACGGCCTGGAGCGCCCGGTCAAGACCGCCAGCGTCTGGCAGGTGCGCCAGCCCCTCTACGCCAGCTCGAAAGGCCGGTGGCGGCACTATCGGCGACACTTGGAGCCCATGGTTGCCGGCGCCAATCGCAAGATCACCTGGGATCCGATCGAGATGGTCACCCTGCCGGAGCCCGGGTGGCTGAATGTCGGGGTGGACTCCTACCGCCAGGGCGACCTGGACGCGGCGGAATACCGCTTCAAGCAACTCCTGTGCTACCTGCCGGCGCATGCCGCCGCGCGGTTCATGCTGGGCCTGACCTACGTGCGCAAGGGCCACCACGGCGATGGCATTTCGCTGATGGAGCAGGCGCTCGAGTGCTGTCCCTGGAACCGCCACTGGCGCAGCGGTCTGGCGCAGGCTTATCGCCTGGACGGCCGCGATCAGGATGCTGCGGTGCTTACCGCCACCCGGCATTACGGGGCCGCGCCTCATCCCGAAGCTCACTGCCGGGAGGAGTCTGCGATGCGCCTCGACTACCTGTTCCTGTCCGGGGAATCCACATGACCGAGTCTCGCTTCCGTGACTTTGGGCGCCGAATGCTGGTCACCTGCGTGCTCTGGGGCACGCTCGGTGCTTCGGCAGGGGCTGCGGCAGCATCCGCAGGCTCAGTCGGCGGTGATGGCCTGGCCGACGCCCTGCAGGCGACGTTGCGCAACCACCCTGCGGTGGCCGGTCAGCGAGCAGAAGTGGAAGCGAGACGCCACGCCGCGAGCGGAGCCCGCAGTCAGCGCTACCCGACGCTCTCGGCCCAGGCGGCGCAGTATGCGCAGACGGAGCGCTCGGTGCTCGAAGGCAACGATCTCTCCAATCCCGCCGTACTTCGCCTTCGCCAGCCGCTCTGGGCCTTCGGCCGCATCGACAGCAGCATTGCCGTAGCGAACGCCGAGGTGACTACCGAGCGCGCCGACCTGCTGCGAGTGCGCCGGCAACTGCTCGAAGACACCGCCGTGGCCTATGCGGCCGTGCGCGGCAGCCGTGATCTCATCGACATCGCCCGGCACAACGTAGCCGAGCACCGCGAGTTGCTCGAGCAGATCGAGCGTCGGGTGGAGGGGCAACTCGCTACCAGCGCGGACGCACGCCTGGCCGCCACCCGGCTCGCCCAGGCTCGAGCCCAGCTCGAACGCGCTGTCAGCGAATGGGAGGCTGCTCGGGAGGATCTGGGCGCGCTGACTCAGGTGACGCTCAACGCCGATCAGCCGGTGCCCGCGGAGCTGCTCGAGCTGTACCAGTCTGCGGACCTCATCGAGATGGCCCTGGTCAACAGCGCCGAGATCCGTTTCAAGCAGCATCGCCTGGAGCAGGTCGAGGCGGAGGTGGACCGGGTGAGAACGTCTTCCATGCCGACGATTTACCTGCAGGCGGATCGGTTCTACGACCAGCCGGGGCTGCGAGACGACAGTCAGGTCAGCGTGGTGTTCGAGGCGTCGCTGGACGGCCTTGGTTTCGCGGCCCGGGGGCGCATGGGAGAAGCTGTCGCCAGCCGTGAGGCGGCGCTCCAGGACCTGGCCGCGGCCAAGGTCGAGCTGAGGCGGGAGCTCGAGCACCTGCAACGCAACCGCCGGCTGCAGACCGAGCTGATGGAGTTGCAGGCACTGTCTCTGCGGGACCTGGAATCCCTGCTGGGGTCCTATCAGCGCCAGTACGAGAGCGGCGCCAAGAGCTGGCTGGATCTCATGAACATCCAGCGGGAGCTGTTCGAGCAAGGGCGCCAGTTGGTGCAAGCGCGGATGGACTGGCAGATCTCCTCTCTACAGCTCCTGGCCCGAATCGGCGGCCTGGATGGCCTGGCGGGCATCCGGGAGCGAGACGATGGCTGAGCAGCTCGACCTGGGCCACCATCACCCCGACCCGGCGCTGGTGCGGCGACTGCTCGATGCGCTGGACATTCCCTACGACCCGACGCGACTGCGCCTGGTGGGCGAGGGCGCCGGACCGGGGCCATTGCCAGATTCACCCAGCCAGTGGCTGCGTCAGGTGCTGAACGCGACGCAAGAGAGAGAGCTGGCGCCGATCCTGCTGCCCTGGCAGCGGTTCGACCCGCGCCGCCTGCCGGCGCTGCTCCGCCACCGGGGCGAGTGGTACTTCGTCAGCGACGACCCCGCCAAGGATCTGCTGCTGACGCGTGCCGACGGCGCGCAGTCCCGGGCCACGAGTGCGGAGCTCGACGGCGCCGACGTGCTCTGGATCAGGCGCCCGCGCTCCCGGTCGCGGGCTGCGCTCGGAGACCAGGCGCGCGACAAGGCGACGCTGTCGGGCAACCTGGCGGCTCGCCTGGTCTGGAAGGAGCTCTTCCGGGAGCGCGGGTGGCTGTGGAAGGTCGCCGTGGCGACGTGCCTGGTCAACCTGATCGGCGTCGCCACTTCACTGTTCGCCATGCAGGTCTACGACCGTGTCGTGCCCACCCTGGCCTACGCGACCCTGACCACCCTCGTCGCCGGCATGGCGATCGTGATCATCCTCGACTGGACGCTCAAGGTCATTCGCGCGCGCATCCTCGACAGCCTTGCCTGCGCGGTCGATCAGCGAGTCTCGCGGCACGTCTTCGAGCATCTGCTGCACGTGCAACTGGACGCGCAACCACGCCGTCTGGGGACACTGGCTGCGCAGGTCGGGAGTCTCGACGCCGTGCGCCATTTTTTTTCCGCCACCGTGGTGTTCGCCCTGGTGGATCTGCCGTTCGTGCTCGTGTTCGTTGCCTTCGTCGCCATCATCGGTGGCGCCGTCGCGTGGGTCTACGTCCTGCTGCTGCCGGCAGCGCTGGTGCTGGGCTTCGTCAGCCAGCGGCGGCTGCGAGGGCTGTTGTGCGACCAGCTCTCCCGCAGCAACGAGCGCCAGGGGCTCCTGGTCGACAGCATCCGCGGCGCCGAGTCCATACGCGCCAACAACGCCGGCTGGCGATTCGCGCGGGAGTGGCAGGAGATCACGGCCAGCATCAATCGCTACGGCATTCAGCAACGTGCGATCAGTGGTCTCTCCACGGTCACCACCAGCAGTCTCTCCGTGATCGCCTACGTCTCGGCCGTCGTGGTCGGGGTCTGGCAGATCGAGGCAGGTCTCCTCACCATGGGTGGACTCATCGCCTGCACGATACTCGGCGGCCGAATCATCGCGCCGGTTGCGCAGAGCATTCAGCACCTTGTGCAGTGGCAGCACGTCAGCCAGGCGCTGAACATGGTGCACGAGGTGCTGGCGCTCAGATCCGAGCGTCGCTCCGACCAGCATTTGCTGGTTCCAGAAGAGGCTCCCGCAGGGATGGCTCTGGAAGGCGTACGCTTTACGTACCCGGGTTCGCCGATCCGCCAGCTCGACGTCGACGCGTTGCGCCTCGAGTCGGGGGATCGGGTCCTGCTCGTGGGTCCCGTTGGCTCGGGCAAGTCCACTCTGCTGAAGATGCTGGCAGGCCTCTACCGGCCCGCCGAAGGCCGGGTGCGTCTTGGACAGGCGGATCTCTGGGAGACGGACCCCTTGGTGGTCAGGACTCAGATCGGCTATCTGCCGCAATCGGTGCACCTGTTTCGAGGGACGCTCCGCAGCAATCTCTGCCTCACTGGGACGGCCGGCGACGACCGCCTGCTCGAGGTCAGCCGGCAGTTGGGTATCGACACCATCGCCGGCGGCAGCCCCCACGGCATGGATCTGCCCATCAGCGAGGGCGGCGAAGGGCTTTCCGGCGGCCAGCGTCAGCTGGTGGCTCTGGCGCGGGTGTTCATGAATAAGCCCCGCGTCTGGCTTCTGGACGAACCCACGGCCTCGCTGGACCGGGAAATGGAGGAACGCGTATGGCGTGCCCTGGAGGCCACCCTGCGTCCGAGCGACATTCTGCTCGTCAGCACCCATCGGCCGCTGATGGCGAGCCGGCTCACCAACCGCGTGTTGATCATGCAGCACGGACGCGTGGTTCGGGACGGTAAACCCGAGACACTGTTGCCGCAGATGGCGCAACAGCCCGCACCGCCGCCCCCCACCCGGGTAGGGAAAGCCGATGTGGTCTGACGGCGCCGAAGACGTTGATAGCGCTGACCGCCGACGGCGCATCGAGCGTCTGCAGCAGGCCCATCGTGGCCGCCACGGCACGGTGCTTGTCGTGCTCGTCGTCGCCTTCGCCCTGTTCATCGTCTGGGCCAGCGTCTTCGAGATCGACGAGGTGGCTCGCGCCGCCGGCGAGGTCATCACCGGCAGTCGCGTGCAGGTCATTCAGTCCGTGGATGGCGGTGTGCTGAACGAGCTGCTGGTGCGCGAAGGCGACCGGGTGGAACCTGGGCAAGTCCTCGCGCGGCTGGATCAGACGCGATTCGCCTCCACCGTGGGCGAAATCCAGGCGCGCCTGTTCGCGCTGCAGGCCAAGGTCGCACGACTGCGCGCCGAAGTCATCGCCAGCGCGGAGGTGACGTTTCCAGAGGGCTTGAAGGAGCGGGCCCCGGAAATCGCTGCCGTCGAGAAGGCGCTCTTCGAGCAGCGCCGTACCGGCCTGTCCGAGGAGCTGCGCACCTTGCGGGTGGCGGGGGATCTGGCAGGCCGGGAGCTGGCGTTGGTGCAGGATCTCTACGACGCCGGCGACGCCAGCGGTTCGGAGCTGCTGCGGGCCGAACGCGTTTTGAACGAGGCCCAGGCCGCACTGGTGAACCGGCGCAACCGTTTTCTCGAGGACGCTCGTCTGGAGCTGACCCGGGCGGAAGACGAGATCGCCCAGAACGAGCAGCTGCTCATCCGCCGTCTCGAGGAGCAGGAGAACACGGTGCTCACTGCCCTGGTGCCCGGGATCGTCAAGAACATCCGGGTCACCACGGTGGGCGGCGTCCTCGGCCCCGGCGAAGAGCTCATGCAGATCGTGCCGGTCGACGACGAGCTGCTGATCGAATGCCGGGTGCGTCCCGCCGACATCGCCCGAGTGGCGCCGGGCCTTCCGGCCCACATACGCTTCGACCCCTTCGACTACACCATCTACGGCGCCGCGCCGGGGAAGGTCGTCTACGTCAGTGCCGATACCCTGAAAGAGGAGTCCGAGCACGGCACGGAGGTGTACTACCGCGTGCGCATCAAACCGAACGGTTCTCCGCCTCGAACGACCACGGGCCGGCATCTGCAGATCGTCCCCGGCATGACTGCCCAGGTTAACATCCAGACCGGACGGCGTTCCCTGATGGACTTCCTGCTCAAACCGTTGCGCAAGACACTCACCGAGGCCTTCCGCGAGCGCTGAACCTTCTCGCCGAGCAACGCGTGTACCGGTCCGCTTCACCGCTCGGTCGCCAGCAGCCAGACGCAGTACACCACCGGCAGCACCAGCAGGCAGAGGATGGTGGTGGTGATCATCCCGCCCACCATCGGCGCTGCGATGCGCTGCATCACGTCCGAGCCGGTTCCGGTTCCGAGCATGATGGGCAACAGCCCGGCGATGGTGGACGTGGCGGTCATGGCCACCGGCCGCACCCGGCGTGCCGTGCCCTCGCGTACGGCTTCTACGATGTGCTCTCGGCTCAGCCGCGCCGAGGCGACCTCACCGCGCTCGAAGGCCTGCCGACTGGTGGCACGGCGTTCGTTCACCGCGTCCTGGATGAAGGTGAGCACGAGCACGCCCGTCTCCACCGCCACCCCCGCCAGGGCGATGAAGCCCACCGCGACGGCCACCGAGAGATTGAATCCGAACCAGTGAATCAGCCAGAACCCGCCGACCAGTGCGAAGGGCACGGACAGCATGACCAGGCTCGGCGCGATCAGGTTGCCGAAGTTGAAGTAGAGCAGCACGAAGATCAGCGCCAGGGTCAGCGGGATCATCACCCTGAGGCGCTCGGCCGCCCGCTCCATGTACTCGTACTGGCCGGAGAAGCTCACCGTGTAGCCCGCCGGGACCTCGACCTGGTCCGCCAGGACCCGGCGGGCCTGCGCCACGAAGCCCCCCACGTCGCCGGACTCCAGATCCACGTAGACCCAGGCGTTGGGCCGGGCGCCCTCGCTCTTGATCGCCGGTGCCCCGCGGCGCAGGGTGATGTCCGCCACCTGCCCCAGGGGGATCTGAGCGCCGGTGGGGGTTGAGATCAGCACCCGGCGCAGCTGCTCGGGATCGTCCCGAAGCTCGCGCGGGTAACGCACGTTGACCGGATAGCGTTCCAGGCCCTCCACCGTCTCGGTCACGTTCATCCCGCCGATGGCCGACATCACCACGTCCTGGACGTCACCCACCGTCAGGCCGTAGCGGGCCACAGCCTCCCGGCGGATGTCGAAATCGAGGAAATATCCGCCGACGGCCCGGTCCGCGAAGGCGGAGAGGGTATCCGGCAGGGACTTCATGGCCACCTCCACGTCCTCGGCGATCCGCTGCAGCTCGCCGAGATCCGGGCCGCTGATCTTGATACCCACGGGGGTCTTGATGCCGGTGGAGAGCATGTCGAGCCGGGTCTTGATGGGCATGGTCCAGGCGTTGGCGACGCCCGGGAAGCGAATGGCCCGATCCATCTCCGCCATCAGTGCCCGGGTGGTTTTGTCGGGATCGGGCCAGGCCTCTCGCGCCTTGAGCTGAACGATGGTTTCGATCATGGACAGCGGGGCCGGGTCGGTGGCGGTGTCCGCGCGCCCAACTTTCCCGAAGACGGTCGCCACCTCCGGAAACGTGCGCAGGATCCGGTCCGTCTGTTGGAGCAGCTCCCGGGCCTTGGTGATGGACACCCCGGGAAACGTGGTGGGCATGTACAGGATATCGCCTTCGTCCAGGGGCGGCATGAACTCGGATCCCAGGCGGGATACCGGGTAGGCCGTCAGCGCCAGCAGCACCACCGCGCCCACCAGGGTTGTGATCCGCCAGCGCAGCAGCCAGTCGAGCACTGGCGCGTGGAGAACGCGCAGCCCCCGGGTGAGCGGATTGCGGTGCTCGGCGATGATCCTGCCGCGCACGAAGTAGCCGGTGAGCAGGGGGACCAGGGTAACGGCCAGCAGCGCCGCCGCGGCCATGGCATAGCTGCTGGTGAAGGCGAGGGGCTTGAACAGTCGCCCCTCCTGGGCTTCCAGGGTGAAGACGGCGAAGAACGAGACCACGATGACCAGGAGCGAGAAGAACAAGGCCGGGCCCACTTCCCGGGCCGCCGCGCCGATGGCGCTCCAGCGCTGGGCTGCGGTGAGTGCCTCCCCGTGGCGGGAGCGCGCCAATGCCAGGTGCCTGTGGGCGTTCTCGATGAGCACGATGGGCCCGTCCACCATGGCGCCGATGGCGATGGCGATGCCGCCGAGGGACATGATGTTGGCGGTGATACCCTGCAGTCGCATGACCACGAACGCCAGCAGGATGCCAACGGGCAGGGCCACCACGGCCACCAGCGCGGAACGCAGGTGCAGCAGGAACACCGCGCACACCAGGGCCACCAGCGCCAGCTCGAGCAGCAGCGTGCCGGTCAGGTTGTCCACGGCCCGTTCGATCAGCGCCCCGCGGTCGTAGACCGGCACGATCTCCACACCTTCCGGCAGCCCGGCGGCCAGGGATGCGAGCTTGGCGCGAACGCCTTCGATGGTGCGCAGGGCGTTCTCGCCGTACCGCATCACCACCACGCCACCGGCCACCTCGCCCTCGCCGTCCAGCTCGGCCACTCCGCGGCGCAGTTCCGGGCCCAACCCCACGTGAGCCACGTCGGCGATCCGCACGGGCGTGCCTCGGGGATCCACGCCGACCGCGATCTGGCGAAGATCCTCGAGATTCCTGAGATAACCCAGGCCCCGTACCATGTACTCCGTCTCCGCCATCTCCACCACCCGGCCACCGACGTCACGGTTGGAGCGCATGATGGCCTGGCGGACCGCGGACAGCGGGATGTCGTACGCCGCCAGGGCGTTGGGGTCGACCTCCACCTGGTATTGCTTGACGTAACCGCCGATGGAGGCCACCTCGGCTACGCCCGGCACGGTCTGCAGCGGGTAGCGCAGGTACCAGTCCTGCAACGACCGGAGCTCCGCGAGGTCCCGCTGGCCGGTGCGATCCACCAGCGCGTACTCGTAGATCCAGCCGACTCCGGTGGCATCGGGGCCCAGAGTGGGCGAGATCCCGTCCGGCAGCCGGCCGCTCACGTAGTTGAGGTACTCGAGGACCCGGGAGCGCGCCCAGTACAGGTCCGTGTCGTCGTCGAAGATCACGTAGACGAACGACAGGCCGAAGAAAGAATAGCCTCGCACCACCCGGGCCTTGGGCACCGCGAGCAGCGCGGTGGTGAGCGGGTAGGTCACCTGGTCCTCCACCACCTGGGGAGCCTGACCCGGGTACTCGGTGAAGACGATGACCTGCACGTCCGAGAGATCGGGGATGGCATCCAGCGGTATGGTGCGCGCTGCCCACACCCCGACGCCCACCGCCAGAATCGCTGCCGCCAGCACCAGGAACGGGTTCGCGAGCGCGAGATCAATGATGCGCCGGATCACCGTTCGTCTCCTGCATCTTGATGGTCGCTTCGCGCAGCTTCGATTCCGAGTCGATGAGGAACTGAGCCGAAGCCACCACCCGCTCGCCTGCCGCCACGCCGCTTTTGATCTCGGTCCAACCGCCGCTGCTGATGCCGAGCCGCACCTCCCGGGGCTCGAAACGTCCCGGTCCCCGCACGACAAACACCTGCTCGCGCACGCCGCTGCGGATCACGGCTTCGCTCGGGATGGCGACCACGTCGCTTCTCGCCTGGGCGTGCACGGTGACGTTGGTGAACATGTCGGGCCGCAGCCGCAGATCGTCGTTGGGGAACTCCAGCCGCGCCTTGATCGTGCGAGTGTCGGCCTCGACGTAGGGATAGACGTACGTCAACGTGCCGTGAAACGTCTCGCCGGGAATGCCGGTAACCTCCATCTCCGCCCGGTCTCCCACGCGGACCCACGGCAGCTCCTGTTCGTAGATGTCCACCAGCACCCAGACGCGGGAGAGATCCGCGATGAGGTAGAGCTCGGTGCCCGGGGTGACGTAGGCGCCCCGGCGGGCGCCTATGTTCACCACGACCCCCCCCTGGGGAGAGTGGATGTGCAGGCGCCGCTTCACCTCACCGGTCTCACGCAGGTCGTCGATCTGATGCGCGGGCACGTCCAGAAAGCGCAGTCGCTCCAGAGCGGTGGCCGCCAGCGACCGGGCGCCGCTGCCCAGGGTCTCCAGGTTCTGCAGCGCCACCAGATACTCCTGCTGAGCGGCCACCAGCTGCGGCGAGTAGATCGCCAGCAGAATGTCGTCCGCCTCGACGGGTTGACCGGTAGTGTCCACCCAAAGCTCCTCGATCCAACCCTCGGTCTTCGGGTGCAGGCGGACGATGCTCTGCTCGTCGTAGTCGATACGGCCGACGGTACGTATGGATCGAGCAAGGTCGCGACGCTGGGCGACGGCGGTGCGAACGCCGATGTTCTGGGTCACCACCGGATCGATCCGTACCGTTCCCGGCACCTCGTCCGGCCGATCGCCGGCGTACACGGGAATGTAGTCCATGCCCATCTCGTCTTTCGCCGGCACGTCCGAGGTGATTTCCGGGTTCATCGGGTGGCGGTAGAACAGCGGCTCCGCCTGCTCCCCGGCGGGGGGCGCGGCGGGGCCCCGAGTATCATGACCGACCCAATACCCGAGACCCGCTCCCACCAACAGGGCGATGACGGCGGCGGCCAGTACAGCTTTCGAGGAGCTACTCATACAAGGCCTCCGTCCCCACCGCCGACGCCAGCCGCGCCAACGCCTGCTTGGCTTCGGCCAGGGCGGAGTAGTAGTCGATCTGCGCGTTGTAGAGCGTGATCTGGGTGCTGATGACGTTGAGGAAATCCACCTCGTTCACTTGATAGCCGGCGAGCATGGCAGAGACGGTTTGCTGCGCTTGAGGGACGATGGTGTCCCGGAGCAGCAGCGCCTGCTGCCGCGCGGCCTGGTAGTCGGCGCGGTGGGCGGTGATCTCCGCCTCCACGGTCCGCAGCGCGTCGTCGAGGGCCAGGCGCTGCCCGCTGCGTTCGTCCATCCGCTGCTCGATGGCTTTGCCCTGCTTGTTGCGGTAGTGCAG
Source organism: Pseudomonadales bacterium (assembly GCA_041690675.1). Classification (GTDB taxonomy): domain Bacteria; phylum Pseudomonadota; class Gammaproteobacteria; order Pseudomonadales; family Azotimanducaceae; genus UBA7803. The sequence continues at coordinate 13,413 of JAWLGU010000104.1, forward strand.
GGGGAGGTCGATGCTGAGCATCAGGCTGAAGAAGTCCGGGCGTGGCTCGTCACGCAGCGGATCGCGGCCGCGGCGGTAGCCGTATCCGGCCCCGACCCGGAGGTCGGGGTACGCTTCCCGCCGGGTGAGATCCACCTGCGAGTTGGCGGCGTCGAGCAGCGTGCGTTGCGTCTCGAGCAGCGGCCTGGCGGCATGGGCCCGGGTGATGAGGGTGGCGGTATGGGGCAGATCCGGAAGCCGGTCGTTGGGTGGGGCATCGGCCAGACGCAGACGTTCGTAGCCGGGCCGGTCGAGCAGCGCGTTCAGGCGTGCCGCGGCGGCGCGGCGGTGGCCCTCGAGCCCCAGCTTGCGTTCGACCAGCCGGGACTGCTCGAGCTGGGCGAGCAGCACGTCCTGCTGCAGCCCGTCACCCACCCGATACCGGGTGTTGGCGATCTCCACGAAATCCCGCATCAGTCGCTGGTTGCGGATGACGATTTCGATGGCGCGGTCGAGCTGAAACAGCGTCCACCATCCCGCCCGCACGTCGGCCACCAGGGTCAACCGCCCCTCGGCGTACCGGTGACGGGCCGCGGCGGCTTCGTGCTCGGCGACGCTCTGGCGCAACTGTCGCTTGCCCGGGAACGGTAGCGACTGAGTGATGCTGAGCTGGATTTGAGTCATGGGCTCCTGATCCAGATCGAACGTGTCGGTGGGGAGATTGGCGGC
>JAWLGU010000105.1:0-14061 GCA_041690675.1 Pseudomonadales bacterium
CGCCGTCCTTCGGCAGAGGCCAGTTGGAGGGTCCGGACATGGTAGGTCGCTGGCCGGGTGATGACGAAGAAACGCAATATCGTCCAGTTATCTCTCAAGATCGTCAACGCTTTTGAGCGAGGCGGGGGTGGATAGTACGTGTTGTATGTGCCTGCCGAGACGCCCCAGTAATCCCCCGAATCCGCGGGAATAATGAGGAGGTGGCTTCGTGGATCAGTTTGATTGGGAGGGAGTGGAGATGTTGGGAAGCGAGTCGAGCGGTAGCTCCCTCAGAATCTCTCGGAGTCTCTCGAACATCTCGATGACGAGGCGGCTGGTCCCTCTTTCCTTCGAGGCATAGCAGCGAGCCGGAGGGCTGGAAGCACGGCGGCGGACCTGTCGTTCGATGGGGCGGTGACGCTGCTGGTGGATTCTATGTTCACGGGCCAGCAGCTGCAGCTGAGCAACGGGGCGCAACTTCGCGCCCTGAATCCAGCGGCCAGCATCGACGACGCCATCATCGACGTGACGTTCAGCGATGTGGTGATCGATGCCAGCTCGGTGATCGACGTCAGTGGCCAGGGAGCGTCTGGGGCCACATCGTACTACACGAACGGGGTCTCTCATGGCGGGCTTGGAGGCAGCTCGGGGCAGAACATCCTGGATGCCTACGGGAGCATCACGAACCCGGTGAATCATGGCCTTGGCCTGGTGTCGAGCCGGGGCGGTGGTGCGATCAAGATTACTGCGAGCAGCCTAGCCCTGGATGGATCGATCCGGGCCAATGCTGGTTCAGCCTATTCCAGCAACTATGGCGGTAACGCTGGTGGGTCGGTGTGGCTGGACGTCGCCACGCCGCCCCGCTCGAAGCCGGCGATGTGGCTCGGTGTGGCTGGACGTAGGGGCGCTGTCCGGCAGCGGGACGATCTCGGCTGACGGCAACATCGGAGGACCACCGTGCGTCAGGAATCCCAGGAGACCATTCCGGACGAAACCGCTGCGTGCCAAAGGCTCCCTCTGGGAGGCCAATGTGGACGCGAGGGCACGGGTGGAGGAGGCCTGGGCGCGCGGGCGAACAGCGCGGGGAGCCAATGACGATGTTGAGGAAGCCCACCATGCTCAGCGGGGCGGTCTCCCGGCTGCGACGCCGGGCGGCGATTGGAGGCGCGATGCTCGCGCTGATTGCCTCGGCGAGCGGGGCCGCCGCAGCACCCGGCATCCTGCATGGCACCAACGATCTGACGAACTTCAAGGACGGCGCGTACGCCTTGGACGTCACCGACATGAAGGTGAAGGTGCAGGGCGGTTTCGTGCACGCCACCCGTTCGTGGGCCGATGGCCGCTGGCAGTTCAACCGCCGCTGGGCTGATCTAGATATCGTCGTGCGACCGGAATCCGGAGTTTTGGGCTCGGACCAGACTCACTGGGTGGAGCGAAACGGCGCCATGTTCCACAACGGCGCAAGCTCGTGGCTCGGGAGCGGACTCGAACGTGCTGCTGCGAATCATCGGCCCCGAGGACGGTGATGTCGACCTCAACATGCGGATCACCTACACGGGCTCGGGATACGTCTGGTCCAGCCGAACCGGCGACAGCGTCCACTACGACGATGACGGGCGGATCACGAGCTACTCCGACCGGCAGAGCCCCTCGACGTACCTGATGGTGGACATGAGCACCGGAGACCGGACGCTATTGGCGACATCCGAATCCTTGCCCGTCGTCCCCTCCCTGGATTTCGATGCCGGCCGGGGCCACCTGATCATCTGGGACGCTTTCATGGACTGGCTGACCGGCGTCGAACCAGCAAGCGGGCTCATTGCCGTCGAGTCTCGGGATAACCCGTCGGGTATCAGGACCGGCAACGCTCCGGAAGTCCGGGTGGATACTCTCGGTGATCGCTACCTCGTCAACGACCTGTCGCCCAACTTCTCCAGCAATGATACCGATTCTCTGGTCAGCATCGATCCCACGACGGGTGCGCGCGAGATCATCTATCAGGACACTGTGGGAACGGGGCCACGAATGGACAGTGTCCGCAACGTGGCGGTGGATCCGTTCTCCAACCAGGCCTTTGTCGTGGAGGAGTCCAGCCTCTTTCGAATCGACTTGTCCGGGGGCGACCGAACGCTGGTGTCCGGGCCGCATGCCGGTGGGGGCGTCGAGCTCACGAACGCTGTTGACCTGGCACTGGACCTGCAGAACAACGTCGCCTACGTACTGGATCGTGGCGTGGCCTCCGGAGCGGTGGTGAGCGTTGACCTCACCACGGGAGACCGGAGCCTCGTTTCCGGGACCACCGGCGCACGCAACGTCATCGCTGCTGCCAACACCGGATTCGGCCCATCCTTGTTCGACGCGACCGATGTCGCCATCGTAGACCCGAATCTCTGGATCGTGGCGGCGGGTGACTCTCTGATGCTGATCGACGGAGAGACTGGGCAGCGACTGGTGCTGTCCAGTGACGAGGTCGGCACTGGAGAGAGCGTTTTTGGTGTCCAGAAGGTGGCATTCGATCCGTTCCGGGCTGTGATCTATGCCTGGAGCGGCAATTTCGAGGCGCTGTTTCAGTTCAACGCCCTTACTGGAGACCGGGTCGTCGTGAGCAAGTGACGGGGATGGCGTAGGCTGTCAGTTCACGCCCGCCCAGCATTCGTTCGAGGAAGGGCGGGAAACGCAATCGCCTGCGGTGGGCAACCACCGCAACGGCAGGAGCCGCAAGCGCGTGCTCACCGATACCGGCGCGGTTCAGGTGTCGATCCCCCGGACCGGCAGGGCCGGTCGCGCCAGTCTCTGGTTAGGCTAGCAGCTATATCTCTCGAATCAGGAGCGGGAGTCGTTGCTTGCCGCATGCCGGGCGTGGAACTGCAAGAAGCTCTACCTGCTGGTGCTCATGGCGATGATGACGGGTGGACGCAAAAGCGAGCTGAAGTCGCTGCGCTGGGAGCAGATCGACTTCAGCAACCGTGCGTGCCACTTATGCATGAAGTGAAAAGAACGCCCTCACGCCACCATCACACGCACCTGCACGGAGTGCTCCAGGTGATCGTCGACCAGCGGAACAACCGCCTCGGCCTGCTCGACGCCGTCCACGCTTACCCGAGTTTCCTGGCGCCGACTGCCGGCGGAGCGGGATTGCGTAATGTCGATGTGGTAGACCGTTTCCCGATATCGGTAGTGGATCGTCAACGCGTCCCAGTGGGCGGGCAGGCAGGGCGAGACGTGTAGTCTGTCCACTTTCAGCCGCAGGCCCAGCAGGGATTCCACGACGAGGCGGTACATCCAACCGGCCGAGCCCGTGTACCATGTCCAGCCGCCACGGCCAGTGTGGGGCACGACGGCATACACGTCGGCCGCCATGACATACGGCTCGACCTTGTAGGTCGCGATGGCTTCTCTGGACTTCGCGTGGTTGGCGGGGTTGATCATGGTGGCGAGCTCCCACGCGTGCTCACGATCCCCCAACTGCGCAAACGCCATCGCCGCCCATATCGCCGCGTGGGTGTACTGGCCGCCGTTCTCGCGCACGCCCGGCACGTAACCCTTGATGTAGCCAGGATCCACATCGGAGTGGTCGAACGGCGGATCGAGCAACTGGATGAGACGATGCTCCCGGCGAACCAGCAGCTCGTCCAGCGCTCCCATAGCCATGTGTACGCGTTCGGCACCACCCGCTCCGGAAAGCACGGCCCAGCTCTGCGAGATGGAATCAATGCGGCATTCGCTATTGGTTGCGGAGCCGAGCGGCGTGCCGTCGTCGAAGTAAGCGCGGCGGTACCAGGCTCCGTCCCAGCCGTGCCGCTCCAGGTTCTCGCGGAGGCGCTCGCCCTCGGCAGCGCAAAGGTCCACGAAGGCCTTGTCGCCGCGCAGGCGCGCCACGTCACCAAAAGCCCGCAGGACCTCATACAGGAAGAAACCCAACCAGACGCTCTCCCCTTTTCCCTCGCGTCCCACCCTGTCCATGCCGTCGTTCCAGTCACCCGAGCCGATCAGCGGCAGGCCGTGGACGCCGAACCGGAGTCCGCGCCGGATCGCTCGCACGCAGTGTCCGTAGAGGCTGTCTTCGGTCTGGGAGCGATCGGGCAGGTCGTAATAGGAATCCTCGTCCGGATCGAGCTCGCGGCCTTCGAGAAACGCCACGGCTTCATCCAGGACACCGGTGTCCCCACTGGACAGCACATAGCGGCTGGTGGCCAGCGCCAGCCACAGGTAGTCGTCGGAACAGTGGGTGCGCACACCTCGCCCCGAGGGCGGATGCCACCAGTGCTGAACGTCCCCCTCCGGAAACTGCCGGCCTGCGCACAGGAGCAGCTGGGCGCGCAGCAGCGCCGGCTGCGAATGCACCAGTGCCATCGCATCCTGCAACTGGTCGCGGAAGCCGAAGGCTCCCCCGGACTGGTAGTAGCCGCTGCGCGCCCACAGGCGGCAGGCCACGATCTGGTAGAGCAGCCAACCGTTGGTCAGGACGTTGAGCGACTCGTCAGGTGTCCGCACCTGGACGGCACCGAGCATGTGGTTCCAGTAGTGCCAGACCGCCTCCAGGGACCGGCGGGCGGCATCGGCGCCGCGGAAACGCTGCACCAGATGGACCGCCTGGTCGCCGTCAGGGACTCCGCCCAGTCCGAGCCTGAAGGTGATCTCGCGTTCCTGGCCGGGTGCCAGCTCGAATCCCACCTGGATCGCGGCGCAGGGATCCAGACCGGAGCCGACCTTGCCGGACAGATGCGTGCGCGCCATGGCCGCCGGATCTTCGAGGCTGCCGTTACGGCCGATGAATTCGGTGCGATCGCAGGTGAAGGTTCGATCGACGTCATCCACGTCGAAGAATGCGACCCGGCCGGCAAACTCGGTGTTGTAGGGCACGCGCGCATAGAGCGCACCACCGTAAGGGTCGACCTCCGTGTTCACGTGCATGGCGGATCGCGGCCGTAGATCGCCCAGCACCCACTCGACGTAGCCCGTCGCGGAGAGTCGCCGCGGTCGTCCGGAGGTGTTACGCACCTTGAGCACCGAGAACCTGACTGCTGCATCCAGGGCCACATAAAGCCAAAGCTCCGAGCGAATGCCGCCCTCGGTGTGCTCGAACACGCTGTACCCGAACCCGTGCCGACTGACGTAGGGCGCCGCGCCAGGCCGCGGCAGCGGCGTGGGCGACCATACCTCGCCGCTTTCCTCATCGCGCAGATAAAACGCCTCGCCGCTCGGGTCGGAGACCGGATCGTTGTGCCAGGGGGTGAGGCGGAACTCGTGAGCGTTCTCACCCCAGGTATAACCCTGGCCGCTCTCCGAGACGACGCTGCCGAAGAGCGGGTTGGCGAGCACGTTCGCCCAGGGCGCCGGGGTCATCTGATCCCGGGTGGTGGTGATGACGTACTCGCGCCCGTCCGGGGTGAACCCGCCAACGCCGTTGGACAGGATCAGATCGCGCGAAGGCAGCGCGCCGTCCGGTGTCTCGGCCTGCACAGGCCGGCTCGGGATGAGGCGCGGTACGCGTACTTCCGGCACAACCCCGCGGTTGACCTGTTCCGCCAGGGTTCCGCGGCTGTCGCTCAAGATGATGCGGGCGACGGACTGGAACAACGTGCGGTCTTCTTCCGAGATCTGCTCGGCCGCGCGCACGAAGATGCCGCCGGGCCGGTCGATCGCCTGCGTTTCGAGGCCGATGGCTACCAGGTCGAGGATGCGATCCTGCAGCACCTGGCGGTATCCGGCGCGGTCTTCGTTCCAGATCACCAGGTCCACTGCCAGTCCCTTCAGGCGCCAGTAGGCATGGGCCTGGATCAGTTGACGCACCAGCTCGACGTTGGCCAGGTCGCCGATCCGCACCAGGACGATGGGCAGATCACCGGATATGGAATAGCCCCATAAGCCCGACTGGCCGCGCCGGTTGCGCAGGAGCACGTTGCTGTCGGCTCGCAGCGACCCGTTGGCGTAGAGGATCGAATTGGCGAGGCGCCCGTAGAGTTGCGCGTCTGCGTCGCTCGCATTGATCTGGCGCAGCACGACCTGAGCGTGCGTCCAGGCAAGGTCGAAGACGCGCTCAGCGAGATGGCGGTCCTGATACTTGTTGATCAGCTCCAGGGCCGCATCCCGGCCGTCGGCGATGCCGTAGACCAGATCCACGCTGGCGGACTGATCCGGCTCCAGGCTGATCGGACACCGGATGGCCACCACCGGGTCCAGCACGGGTCCCTGAGTACCGGACAACGCGGCGATACCCTCCATTGCCCGGGGAGCAGCGAGGCTGCGGCCGCGGCCGATGAAGCGCATACGGTCAGTCTCGTAGGAAGCCTCACCGACGCTGGCATCGTGCACGGCCATCACGTGAAACATCCATGGCACCGGCTCGTCGCGAGAGCGGGGCCGCCGCGCGCAGAGAATCGCCCGATGCGCATCCACGATCTCCGTCTGCACGAACAGGTTGCTGAATGCCGGATGCAGGGCATCCGCCGCGGGCGGAGCCAGCACCACCTCTGCATAGCTCGTGATGTCGAGCGTGCGCCGTTCAGCGGAGCGGTTGGTGATGCGCACGCGGCGTAGCTCGATGTCGTCTTCCGGCGAGACGACGATCTCGGTGTGGGTCTCGAAGTCGCCGTCGCGGCGGCGGAACTCCGCACGGCCTTCCGAGAATATCGCCTCGTAACCATCGGCGGTGTTCTGCGTGGGCTGATGCGCCGTGCTCCAGGCCGCCACGGGCTCTCCCTCGTCCGACAGCTCGCGCAGATAGCAGAACGTGCCCCAGTTGTCGCGAGTGGCATCTTCGCGCCAGCGTGTCACCGCGAGATCCTTCCATCGGCTGTAACCACCGCCCGCCTGAGTGACCATGACGTGGTATCGTCCGTTGGACAGCAACTGCACTTCCGGTATCGGCGTGTCGGGAGAATTCAGCACGCGTATCGGCACACGCGGGCTGTCGGCGCCGGATTCCACGCCTCGGAGTCTGCCGGCATCCAGATAGTGCGCAGAGGCCCTCGGGATCCGTTCCTGCAACAACAGCAGCGTGGCCTGGAACAGCGGGTCCGAGGTAAACCGCCTCTGCATCGGTCGGTCCAGCAGCCCATGTGCCAGCGCGAGCAGGCTCATGCCCTGGTGGTGGACCATGTAAGAACGAACCAGAGCGTAGGGCTCGTCGCGCCGTTGCCGCGTCGGGGTGAAGTCGAGCGCCTCGTGAAAGCCGTATCGTCCTTCCGCCCCGATGGCGGCGAGCCTTTGCAGATTCCGACAGGCCGCCACGGGCGCAACCATCAGCGCCATGGCCGAGGCATACGGAGTCACCACAACGTCATGCTCGAGCCCACGTTGCAGTCCCAGCCCTGGCACCCCGAACGCACGGTACTGATAGCTGAGATTCACGTCGCGCGCGGCGTAACCGGACTCGGACATCCCCCAGGGCACGCCGCGCCGCTGACCGTATTCCATCTGGCGTGCCACGGCGGTCCGCGCGGTCTGGTCGAGCAGCGTGTGTTCGTATGTCGGCATCACGAGATGCGGCATCAGGTACTCGAACATCGAGCCGCTCCAGGACAGCAGGATCGGTTCGCCCCCGCTGCTGGTCAGCAGGCGCCCCAAAGCGAACCAGCTCTCCTGCGGCAGCCGCCGCTCCGCAATGGCGACGAACACACCCAGCCGCGCTTCCGATGCCAGCAGATCGTAATAGCTCACGTCCCGGCGCCGCTCATCCACGTTGTAGCCGATGCTGAGCAGACGTGATGCCTTGTCGTACAGGAAACCATACTCCATGTCCGCGAGCGCACCGCACTGCCGGACCAGGCCTTCGATGATTGCGATTCGGGCGCGGGCGCGCTCGCTACCTTGCCGGATGTGGGCGCACGGATCAGCCTGGCGCGCCGCTGGCGTCGCGGCGACCTCGAGCCGGCTCGCAAAGCCGCTGGACGGAGCTTCATCCAGCCCTGCGAGGTCCCGCAGGGTAGGTATGCCTGCGCCCTCTGGAAGACTGTCGGCACCGTCCGATGTCTCCGGCAGACTCGCCCACGGCGCGAGAAAAACCAGCTCTTCGTGCAGGGCGTGGCATTGCCGGCCGAGCGCCCCCATCCACCAGCCAGACTCGCTTCCAGGCCCTCCGCCCATCTCGCGCGCGAGCGCGCCGGCGGATCGCGCGAGTTGCTCCAGCAGAACGTGCGCCGCGGGCAATGTCCCAGGCCACGCTTCCGACGCGGCTTCGAGATCCTCCCGAAAGCGGACCAATGCACCGGGCCGGTCATCACCTGCCAGCCCCTCCACGATCTCCAGGGTGTCCTTCAGGCCGTCCAGCCAGCGCGATTCCACGATCGGCCGATCGAGCAGCTCCATCAGCCCCGGGCGCAGGGTCAACAGGTGACCCGCCAGGTTGCCGCTGTCCACCGTGGACACGTACCGGGGGTGCAGGGGCTGGAGGGTCTGCGTGTCGTACCAGTTGAAGAAGTGACCACGATAACGCTGAAGTCCCGACATCGTCTCGAAGGTGAAGGCCGTGCGCTCGATCAGCACGCCGGCCGGGATGTAGCCGAAGTCGTGGGCCGACAGATTCGCCAGCAGCGAAAGCCCCATGTTGGTGGGTGAGGTGCGATGGGCCAGCACGGGATCGCGGTCTTCCTGGTAATTGTCTGGCGGCAGCCAGTGATCCTCCGGACCGACGAAAGCCTCGAAGAACGCCCAGGTCTTGCGGGCGATCCGGCCTAGAAAGCGCGTCTGCTCTGCGCTCAGGGGCGCCTCGCGGCGGCTCAGCGGCTGGCTGATCCACCAGGCGAGCGCGGGGGAACCGAGCCACAGGACCAGAAACGGGCCGGCAACGAGCAACGCCGACGGGCTCGTCGCCGCCAGCGCGACGAGCATGCCGATGGCGAGCGCGGGGGCGAACCACATGGTGCGAAAGGACCCTGCCAGGTCGTTGCGGCTCAGTCGTTCCTGGTCGCTGGAGGCATTCCATTCCAACAGCCGTTGCTTCGTCACCAGCAGCCGCCCGATGGTGCGCAGAATCGCATCCACGCTGTAGAACGCCTCATACGGCAGCGTTGCCAGATAGAGTCCCGTCTGGGCGAAGCGAGGACCCGCGGCGCTGGGGACGGCACGAAGATGCTGGCTCAACCGCATGCTGTCCGGCTTTCGAAGCAGGTCCAGCAGAGTCACCAGCACGGGTGGGATCAGGACGACGCCGAGCACCACCAGCGTCCAGAGCACGGCCGATGCAGGCTGCATCCAACCGAGCAGCAACAGCAGCACCAGCGCCGCTGGCACCAGGCTGCGTCGCAGGTTGTCCAGAAGCTTCCAGCGCGATCGGGCCGGCAGCGGGTTTCTCACGCGCCGCCCTTCTGGCCCCGGCACCCGTGGCAGAAGCCAGGCCGCGAGTTGCCAGTCACCGCGGATCCAGCGATGGCGTCGATTGACGTCGGCGCCATACCGGGCCGGGTATTCCTCGTAGAGCTGTACGTCGCTCAGCAGTCCGGCACGGGTGTAACAGCCTTCCAGCAGGTCGTGGCTCAGGATCCGGTTCTCGGGGAAGCGCCCCTTGAGCGACTGCTCGAACACATCGACGTCGTAGATGCCTTTGCCGATGAAGGAACCTTCCTGGAAAACGTCCTGGTAGACGTCCGAGACGACACGCGTATACGGGTCGACCCCAGGCTCGCCGCCGTTGAGGCGCGCGTATCGTGAGGGACGCGTGGCAGGCAGGCTGACGCTGACCCGTGGCTGCAGGATGCCGTAGCCCGCGCGCACCCGTTCCAGCGCGGCGTCGTAGACCGGACGATTCAATGGGTGCGCCATGGTTCCGACGAGCATGCGCGCGACGTCACGGGGCAGTTGCGTATCGGTGTCGAGCGTGATTACGTACTTCACGCCGGTCAGCACCGCGGTAGCGCCGACCACCAGCGAGAAGCCGTCAGCGTCGCCCTCCCGCAGCAAGCGATTCAGATCCGCCAGCTTGCCGCGCTTGCGCTCGTAGCCCATCCAGATTCCATCGTGGGGGTTCCAGCGGCGCGGGCGGTGAAACAGGAAGAAGACATCGTTCCCGCCGTCCCCGTATTGCCGATTCAGGGCCTCGATCCGCTCGCGGGCCATACGCAAAAGCGGCTCGTCCTCCGGCTGCAATTCCTCGGTCGCGTCACGGAAATCCGTCAACAAGCCGAAGTGCAGGTTGCCCTCGCGATTGGCCAGGTATCGCACTTCCAGGGCATCGATCAGGCGGTCGACGTCGTGCGGACGGGTCAGCAACGTGGGAATCACAACCAGCGTGCGTGAGGCCGGCGGAATGCCTCCGGAGAAATCCATGCGCGGCAGCGGATGGGCCGGCACCAGCAAAGTCGCCAGCCAGTTCACCACCGCAACGGCGAGCTGGCTGCCGGCGATCACCGTCAGGACCCCCAACGCCGTGAGCACCACGGCGCCCCCACGGTCGACAGCTGCCTCCGCCAGCAGGCTGCCGGCAACGAGGACGGTGATCAGCGCGATGGAGCCGAGATACGCGAACACAGGGTAGCGGCTCGACCAGCGGGCCAGAGCCGCACCCCTGGAGAAGCGCACTTGTGCCGCATTTTCCAGCTCAACGAGGCCACGGTCGATCAGGTAATAGCCGACGTGCGCGGTTCTATTCCCTTCCCCGCAACGGCTCGCCGCCGCCCGCGCCAGCTCGATCGCACGCGCGGCTACGTCTGCCTCCGCAAGTCCACTCGCCTTTGCCACGTTCTCGATGACGTGGCGGTAGCGGTCACGGCTGGCGAAATCCATCGCCGGGTATGCCCCGTAGGGATCCTCGCGCAGAGTTCGCTCGACCAGGCTCATGGCCTCGACGAACTCGCGCCAGTCCATGTTGCCGAGGATTCGCAGACTGCCGATGCTGTTGCTGATGGAGACCTGGTCCGCGGCCTGTTGCTGGTTTCCGGACCGCACCAACTGCTCGATGCTCAGGCCCGACTCGGAGAGTTGGTGCTCGATCCAGGTCAGCGGCAGAGCAAGGGCCGGCCCCTGCCCCTGCAGCTGGCGCGTGAGTTCCGACACGAACGGTGTGGTCATGGGAGGATCCGAACGCGCCATGTCGGCCACCACAACGATCAGGTTCTTCGGATCGGTGTAGGCCATCTTCGTCAGCCGATCCGCCCAGCCCATGGCCAGATCCCGGTGTATCCTGCCGGCCGCGATGCGCGTCGCCACGCGGCGCAGATTCTCGATCAGCGCCATGCGCAGCATGATGGGAATGGCCCAGAGTTCCCCGAGCGACAGGGGAGCGACGGACTGGTAGGCGGCGACGAAGCGGCTCAGGCTCTCCGGGTCCACACGACCGTCACCGTGGGCGATGGTCTCCAGAGCGATGTCGTACACGCGTGGCAGCCGCGACGAGGCGCCCTCGCCCAGGCTCGGCAGATCCCTGCTGTAGCCCTTGGGCAGGTGTCGCCTCGCGATGCGGACCTGTTCTTCGACGAGATAAAAGTTGTCGAGCAGCCACTCCCCTGCTGGCGTGATGCGGTGGTTCGCCGCCACGGCCGCCGCCAGCCGCCTGCAGGTATCGCTCAGCACGACCTCGTTCGCGGTCAGACGTGACAGCAGCTGGTCCGGCAGTCCTCCCGGCGCCACGCGGTGGGCCGACGCGAGGCGGACGCCGTGCTGCTCCATCTGATCGCTACTGAATAGCTCCGCCCGCAGGGGAGGCTCATCGTCGCCGTCGTCCCCCGGCACCCCGGCCGCCGCTGAAGCAGCGCCGGTCAGCTGTGCCCTGATGCCGCGCCACGGCGCGAAAAGTTTCGAGCGGCCGGCCTTCCACGTTACACCCACGCGATTCTCCCAAAGGCTCGGCGAAGCAACTGGAATTGGACCCCGCGGCACGACACCACGGTCGTGATGATCAAAACGCACGGAAGAGCGGGGCCAGCGGCGAAAAGGGGTCGGGCGGAAAGGCCCTCCCCTGTATGACCACATCATACACCGTATGCGCAGGCGATGAGCGGAACCCGCCAGCTCAGCCTGGCTATCTGCATCAAGAGCGCGCATTGTGGCGTGGGAGGTCGTCCCTTCAGTCCAAGAGGAGCAGACGAGATGTCCAAGTCTCAGCGATCCAACAAAGAATCGAAGAAACCGGCAAAATTGACGTTGAAGGAGAAGCGATCGGTAAAGCGCGACAAGAAGCAGTCCGGCAGGCCCACACCGTTCGCGGCCTTGTAGACGGCATCACTGCCACGACCACAGCCTAGACCGGTGAATCTCGACACCGGTGGTCGAGCGGTACTCGCCGACGCAAGCGCGGGTCGTGGCGAGAGACTGTTGGCCGGCGCGCAACCGGCGATGTCTGCCGGTGAATCTTCCCAGACCAGCGACACGGATACCGACTCTGCGAAATCGAGACCGAAACCGTGTCCGGGCATTGATCGAGATCAACTCGAACCGTTCTCAGCTGACTCCTACGTGTATCCGCGTAGTTTGTCTGGAGCAACGCAGGTCATCTGACGTTCATCGGAGCAGTACCGTCCAAGGTACCCGCCAGATCCCGGTTGCGCGGATCTCATTGAACTTCTGGGGCCGCGTCTGGAACACACTTGGGAACTGGGGGCGGCGAAGACGAAGCATTGGCCGCCTCACCCCAGCGCATGCCCACGGACAATCACATGTTTGGGAGGATCACGATGAAACGAGTACTCGCAGGCGGCGCAGCGGGCACGATACTGCTGGCAGCCGGTACGGCACTCGGCCAGGGCCTCGAGTCTCTTCAGTTGACCGCAGAGCTCTCGGGGGCTCAGGAGGTCGTGGTCGTGGACGAGGAATTCATGCCGGGCGGCGTCGACACCCCGGCCACCGGCCAGGTGAGCGCCGACTTCGACGGGGCCTTCACGCGCGTGGCGGTCGACCTTGCGATTCAAAACCTCACGGGTTCCTTTGCGGCGGCGCACTTTCACTGCGGTCGAGCGGGGCAGAATGGACCGGTCGTCTTCGGCCTGGTCGAGCCTGGTCCGCTCAGCTTCGATGGAGAGCGCATCGCCGGCGAGCTGACGAATGCCCACTACACGGGCGCCGACTGCGAGGAGGTGGTGGGGCGGCCGATCAACAACATCGCTTCGCTCGCGTTCGCCATGAGGGACGGCCTGATCTACGCCAACGTGCACACTGACGCGTTTCCCGCCGGCGAAATTCGCGGACAGATGCACCAACGGAGCGGTGAGGTGCCCGGCAACGGCAATCCCCAGGTACCGGCTCCGCAGTACTGACCGCGAACAGGAAGGTAACCGGAACCTTCCCCAGAAGATCCTGCCCGACAGCGGGCTGATCGCGGTCCGCCATGAAGTCATCGGACACACCCATAGCATCGAACCAGGAATCCCATGACTCGCCGGCGGGCGCGATCAGCCGAGCGCGGCCGATGGCCACAATGTCGACCTGCTTTACCGATTCCGGATAGGCCACGGCTTTCGGCAGCCGCACGGCCTGGCTCTTGTTGCTTCTGAAGAGACTGGCGCGCTCCATAGTTTGCCCTCTCGTTGATCTTGAAACGGCAGCGGCAGCACCCCGGGGAGGGGCCAGCGTGTGGCACTAGGGCGTAGGGCCCAGAGCGTTACACGCACCGCCGCGCCTCCCCCAAACGCGTGTCGGCGCAACATAGGGTTTTGACTGAGTCGAAGTCCTTTGGCTTGCCTGCGGGTTGGCTGATGGTTGAACGCGGCCGAGGAAGCGGCGGTGATCGACCCGAGGCGGTGACGTGCAGGAGTATCTCGATGCCGCGCGCCAGCTCCCCCACAAATGGGCGATGGCGGCCCTTGAACGTAATCGCGCCGTTGGGACCATTGGGCGCGGCGACGCCACTCACGACGACGGAGCAGCGCGGGTCCCGGCGGATGGCCGCGACCCGATGCCGATGCGCACCGCAAGTGATCCAGCCGTGGCCGTTGCGCCAGACGAAGGCGTGCACGACGCCCACGGGCCCGCCGTCCTTGGTGGACCAGTTGAAAACACGCTCGCTGGCTTTGCTCAGCAGCTCCTCGCGCGTCTCGTCAGTGGATAGATGGTAACCACTTCGTGATCACATCCGAAAAGATTGCTGGACAGTCTCGAATCTCGCCTTGAAGCTATTCCCCTGCGGAAAGGCAGTGATCCGAATCGTCCGGG
>JAWLGU010000106.1:0-13184 GCA_041690675.1 Pseudomonadales bacterium
ATTGCCGAGCAGCGCCCGCCGCACCGCATCGGCGTACGAGCGCGCGCTCGGCCGGCGCTGCATCTCCTCGTCGAGATAAGCCTTCAGCACGTCCGACAGGCCCGCATCCATGGCGTGGGTGGCGGTGGAGGCGAGGCTCCCCGGCATCACGATGCTGTTGGTCTCCTGATCGAACCGGACCCGCGTGTTGAGCGCGCGCTCGTAGGCCGTCACGGGCGCGATGGCCGAATGGCGGAACGCGACGTACTCCACCGCGGCGGTGGAGTTGACGAAGGTACGGATCAGGCGAATGGTCAGGGCGAGACTGAACTCCACATCCTGCCGGCTCTCCACGCCGGGCAGGTCGTAGATGTCGTAGTGGAGCAGGAGCTTCCCGGCCTGCTGCTCGAAGCGCATGATCAGACGGTCCTGCAGGACGTTGATGTAGGTACAGAAGTCCGAGAGTCCCAACGCCAGCGAGCGCGAGGAGAGAAACAGGAAACCCACCGCCCCGAGGGCCTCCGGGCCGCAGAAGCGGGCGAGACGGATGCCGAGCAGCGGATCGTTGGTGACGCGCGCGGCCTCCTCCATGAAGTTGAGATAGCGCCGCAGCGATACCTGGGCGTCGCGCCCTTCCAGTTCCTGCTCACGGATTCCGGCGGCGGCGAGCACCTGCCGGTAGTCCACTCCGCATTCCACGAGCGCGAGCTCGAGCCCCCGCAGCACGGAGGCGCCGATGCGCGGCTCGCCGACCGGCTCTGAAGCACCCATGAGCTGACCGATAATGACAAATCAACGACGAATATAATCAATTCGGCGCGCGGATTCACCGATAGCCTTCGGTAGCTATCGTCCCACCGGCAGGCGCGATGACCGACACCGTGAACGTCCAAGCCTTGCTGAACTGGCATTCGGTTCTGGCCGGCCAGGGCACCTCCTCTGCGGACGTTCAGGTGGCCGTGGCGCGGGTCGAGCGCAAGCTCGCGCTGTCGTCCCGGCAACTCGACCTGCGGGACTACGTCGACTTTCTCGAGCACATCCACCCCACCCGCGCCACCGCGATGGCCTGGGAGGTCGGCACCACGGCGCCGCTGTGGCTCGAGTCGCCGGTGTTTCGAGCGACCCTCGGCTGCAGGACCCTCGGCGCCGCCCTGCACTGGACCTGCCGGCTCTTCCCGCTGCTGCAGGACGGGGCGGACCTGCATCTCGAGATCAACGGCGAACGGGCGTCACTCAGCTACCGGATTCTCGACCCCACCATCTGGCCCAGGCACGTCGATGCGGTGTACACGCTGGGTCTGCAGACGCGCCTGATCAAGGCCGTCTGCCCCGACGCCTGGGCACAGGTTCAGCTCGTGGTGGAGGCCGAGTCGCCGGCAGCCGGGCCGTGCCTCGCGCACATCGTGCAGGCGCCTGTTACCTACGGTGGTTCGAGCAACTGCCTGCTGTTCCCGGCACGCCTGCTCGAGCTGCCGTTCTCGCTGCTGGATAGGCAGGACCCCGATCTCATCGTCGAGCTCTTGAAGACGCTGTCCCGCAAGCAGCGCGAGACCCCGATGGTGGAACGCACGCGGCAGCAGATCTTCGCCGAGATGAGCGAAGGGCGGGTGAGTCAGGCGCACATCGCCCGCAAGCTGGGGCTCAGCACCCGCACCTTGCGCCGCCGCCTGGCCGATGAGCACGCGTCGTTCCAGGCGATCCTCGACGACTGCCGCATGAAATTCGCGGCACTCGAGCTGCGCATCCGCGAGCGCGTGTCGCTCTCCGAGATGGCGCTGAAGCTCGGCTACACCGAGCACGCCACATTCTCGCGCGCCTTCAGCCGCTGGGCCGGCATGCCCCCCCGCGACTACCGGCGCACCATCGCCAATACCCGCCAGGTCGCATGAAGGTTCTGCGCATCAATCACCACGGAGGCCGCCGATGAGCGAGTGGCAGTATCCCTTTTCCTATTCCACCGACCCGTACGTGGACCTGTCGAAGCTCGACGCCTTCAACGAGGGCGCGCCGTACGCCACCTTCGCGCGGCTGCGCCGGGAGGACCCCATCGCCTGGTGCGACGAGGAAGGCGGCAAGGGCTTCTGGTCGGTCACCCGCCATGCGGACATACAGGCACTGAACCGCGACACCGCCACCCTGAGCTCCGCCCGGGGCATCCGCATGGAGGATCAATCCCCGGAAGAGTACGAGGCCCGGCGGACGTTCCAGGAGACCGACCCGCCCGAGCACACCGAGTTCAGGATACTGTTCAACCAGGCGTTCTCCCGGGTGACGGTCAACGCCTACGAAGACCGCATCCGCCAGATCACCCGGGATCTCATCCGGTCCGCCATCGCCGCCGGTGAGATCGACGGCACGGAGGCCATCGCCCGGCAGCTCCCCATGCGCATGCTGGCCCAGATCCTCGGCCTGCCGGATTCCGACACCGAGTGGCTGGTCGCCCGGGGCGATGCGCTCATCTCCAACACCGACCCCGACTACACCGACTTCGTGGTGGACAAGGTGAACACCGACGAGTACCGGCTGCTGCCGTTCCGCTCGCCGGCGGCGCTGGAGCTGTTCGACTACGCCGACGATCTGCTCAAACGCATGCGGGCCGGCGAGCAGTGCGGCGTGCTGAACCTCGTGATCCAGCCCACCGCATCGGGCAAGGTGATCAGCGATGGCGAGTTCCGCAACTTCTTCTGTCTGCTGGTGGCCGCGGGCAACGACACCACGCGCTACAGCATCGCCGCCACCCTCCATGCGCTGGCCAACCAGCCGGCGCTGCTGGAGCAGCTCCGCGGCGCAGACAAGAAGGCCTTCATGCAGGCCACCGAGGAGATGATCCGCTGGGCCTCGCCCACCACGCATTTCCGGCGCACGGCCACCCGGGATTTCGAGTACGGGGGGCGTCGGATCCGCGAGGGCGACAAGGTGGTATTGTGGTTCCATTCGGCCAACCGCGACGAGGCGGTGTTCGGCGACCCGGAGGTGCTGAGGCTCGACCGCTACCCCAACCGCCACATGGCCTTCGGCCAGGGCGCGCCCCACGTGTGCCTCGGCATGTTCCTGGCGAAGCTGGAGGTGCGAATCGTGCTCGAGGAGCTGGCCGCCAACGTGGCGACCCTGGAGCAGACCGCCCGGCACGACTACCTGCGGTCGAACTTCATTCTGGGCATCAAGCGGCTGCCCTTGCGAATCACGGGAAAAGCTTAAATGACGAATGTCCTCGGAGCCGGCGACTACGGGCGCGTGCGGGTGCTGTTCGCCGATCAGCTCAATCTCGCCCGGGGCAAGTACCTGCCGGCGAGTGTCGCCGCCAGCGGCGAGAGCCGGCTGTGCATCGGCGTCTACTGCCTCACCTACGGCCGCCAGATGGTGCCGGCACCGGGCGCGAAGGTGCTGGAAGGGCTGCCGGACATCGAGCTGAAGTTCGACGTCGATGACCTGCGGCCGGGCTGGGAGCCGAACACCCGCATCGCTCTGTGCGACCTCGAGTTCGAGGGCGCGCCGTCGGGACTTTCCGGCCGCGCCGCGCTGAAGAAGGCAGTGGCCGACTGGCAGGCGCTCGGCTACGAGCCGATGATCGGCCTGGAAGGCGAGGCCTACGTCTTCGAGCGCAGCGGCGACGGGGGCTGGATGCCGTACGAGACCCCCGGCTCCTTCGTGTACGGCACCGGCCCCATGATGGATCCGGCCGGCCTGATCGAGGACATCTGGAAGACGGCCCACGACTGCGGCCTGCCCATCGAGTCCATCAACACCGAGTTCGATTCGCCCCAGTTCGAGCTGACCATGCGCTTCGCCGACGCGCTGAAGGCCTGTGACGACTTCTTTCTCTTTCGCACCATGGCCCGGGAGATTCTCTACCGCCGCGGCTACCTGTTGTCGTTCATGCCGGCGCCGATTGCGGGCCGCGGCGGATCGGGGCTGCACGTCAACCTGAGCTTCCGGGACGGCAACGGCAACAACGCCTTCGCCGGCGGCACCGGGCGGGGCGCGCTGTCGCCGCTGGTGTCCGGCTGCATCGCCGGGCTCATCCATCATCACGAGGCGCTGACCGGACTGCTGGCGCCGACGGTCAACTCCTATGCGAGGCTGAAGCCCGCCAACCTGTGCGGCTACTGGGCCAACTGGGGGCACGACCACCGGGCCACCGCCGTGCGGGTCTCGGGCGAGTCGGGCGCCGCCGCCAGAATCGAGCATCGGGTCGCCGACTGCGCGGTGAGCCCCTACGTGGCGGCGGCCGCGGTGCTGCAGGCGGCACGGCTCGGGTTCACCGGCGAGCTGACGTTGCCGCCCGAGGAAACCAACGACGGGCTGGAGAACGTGAACACCGACCGGCACGCGGCCGACTCCCTCAACGAGTCGCTGGACCATCTCGAACGGGACGAGGCGCTGATCGACGCCGTCGGGCCGCTGCTGATCCAGAACTTCATCGCCATCAAGCGTGCCGAGGCGAAGGAGCTGGAGGGCAAGTCCGAGGCGGAGGTGCTCGCCTACTACCTGCCCTACCTCTAATCCGACATTCAGGTGGAACCGTGACTGCAAGATTCCAGGTGGAAGGGATATCCGTCTCCGGCGATCACTTGATCAACAACGAACGGGTGGGCTCGCCGGAGACCTTCGAGACCCGCTCGCCGCTGGACTGGGACAGGGTGCTCGGCCGCGTGGCCCGCGGCGATGCCAGCACGGCGGACGCCGCGGTCACCGCCGCCACCGAAGCCTGGCCGGCGTGGGCGGCGCTCTCCGCCGCGGAGCGCGCCGGCTACCTGCATCGCCTGGCCGACCTCATCGACCGGCAGAGCGACGACATCGCCCTGGTCGAGTGCCTGGACATGGCCATGCTGCACGAGAGTCTGAAGAGCCGGGTGATCGCCCGCGGCGCCCTCAACTTCCGCAACTACGCCGATCTGGCCGCCGCGCACGAGGAACGCATCTGGTCGTCCAAGGGCACGCAGAACCGGGTCATCCGCATGCCGGCGGGGCCGGCGGTGGTGATCACGCCGTGGAACGCGCCCTTCATGCTCTCCACCTGGAAGTGCGCGCCGGCTCTGGCCGCCGGCAACACCGTGATCCTCAAGCCGGCCGAGTGGTCGCCGCTGTCGGCGTCGCTGCTGGGAGATCTCGTCGTCGAGGCGGGGTTCCCGCCCGGCGTATTCAACATCGTGCAGGGGCTCGGCGCCGAGGTGGGCACGAGCCTGGTGGAAGACCCGCGGGTGCGCCGGATCTCCTTCACGGGCTCGGGGGCCACGGCCGTGAAGATCGGCACGGCGGCAGCCCGCAACATCGTGCCCTTCACCGCCGAGCTGGGGGGCAAGAGCCCGCTGCTGGTGTTCGCCGACGCCGACATCGACGCCGCCGCGAAGAAGGCGGCCGGCCAGTACGACGATGCCGGCCAGGTCTGCATGGCGGGCACCCGCCTGATCGTGGAGGCTTCCGTCAAGGAGGCCTTTCTGGAGCGCTTTCACCATTACACCGACGCCCACGTGGCCGGTGACAGCCGCGACCCGGCCACTACACTCTCGCCGCTCATCCATCCCGCGCACCTCGCCCGGGTCGACGGCTTCGTGCAGCGGGCGCGCGCCGCCGGCGATAGGATCGTGCGGGGCGGCTCGGTGCTCCGCGAGGGCGGCCTCTGGTACGAGCCGACCCTGGTCGAGCCGACGTCAAACGACTCGGAGGTGGTGCAGAACGAGATCTTCGGCCCGGTGCTCACGTTCCAGACCTTCGGGAGCGAGGAGGAGGGCATCGCGCTCGCCAACTCCACCCGCTACGGCCTCGCCGGGATCGTCTACACCGGCAGCATGGAACGGGCCGAGCGGGTCGGCCGGGCGGTTCGCGCCGGCACGGTGTGGGTCAACACGTTCCTGGTGCGCGACCTGACCGCGCCGTTCGGCGGCATGGGGGCGAGCGGCCTGGGGCGGGAGGGCGGCGATTACGCCCTCGAGTTCCACGCGGACCTGAAGACCTTGCAGATTCTCGAGGGTTCCTGCGAATAGCGTCGTGCCGCTGCGGCACGGCGGGCCGGGCTCACTCGATGTCGGGCAGGGTCTTGCGCGCCAGGGTCGTGCCGGCCTTCCAGGAATTGCAGACCTCGTGCCAGTAGCCGGCGATGTACTCCTTCGGCGCGATGGAGGTCAGCTCCTCCACGGGTGACTCGAAGTACTCGAGGTCGATGTCGCCTTTGAAGCAACGGCCCATGGCGCCGTCGTAGCCGCGCATGGTCACCACTTCCGCCAGGCTGTCTTCGCCGTTGGTCTCGATGGCCGGGTACCAGCGGTGGTGCACCATGGGCAGGCCGTTGACGAAGCCGGGTGCGCTGGCCTCCTCGCGAATGGTGAAGCGCCCCTGGGCCAGGCGGCGGTCGTAGGCGGCCAGGGTGCAGCCGAACATGCCGCCCGGCTCGAGCCGGGGGCCCGCCTTGCCGAGCACGATGGGCCGGCTCTGGTGGATCGATCCCAGCTTCTTCGGGTAGCCCTGGTGCTGGCCGCGCAGCATGGCGAAGTCCTTGTCCACCCAGATGAACAGGCAGCGCGAGTAGTGCTGGCCCCGGTACTTGCAGCGGACCACCACGAACATCTCTTTGTACTGGCTGCGGATCGGGTCGAGAATTTCGTTGAAGTCGTCCGAGCAGCTCTGCCAGTCGGCCCAGATCGCCGCCACCGCCCCCGGATCCTCGTCGGCGAGCTCGAGATCGTCGGGCAAGAGCGCGCGCACGGCATCCACGTCCGTGCGGTATTCGAACGTGATGAACTCGCCGGAGTAGTGCCAGGGGACCGGCGGCAGGATGCCGGCTTTGCCCGAAGGGGTGCGCGGATAATAGAAGCCCGCCATCGGCTGATCTCCCGTGATCGTCGATACCGGCAAAGTGTTGCAGCCGGGCCGGCGCCAGGGCCAGCGACCGGCCCAATTTGACCGGATATGCTAAGTGGCGTCTCGCGCAACGGCGACAATGCCTCCACCGGGGCGCCGAACAGGGAACAGGGAGCAGGGGTATGACGACGGAATTCCGCAGGATCCTTCTCGACGGCTATCCGATCCTCGCCACCCGGGAGGGCGACCGGCTCGTCACCAGGGACGGCCGATCGGTGGCGGCCGACGAGGCCGTGCACCTGCCCCCGGTGGCGCCGACCAAGATCGTCTGCGTGCATCTCAACTACCACAGCCGGGTGAACGAGTTCATGACCCGGCTGCCGCCGGCGCCCACCTACTTCCACAAGCCCATCAGCGCGCTCAACTCCCACGGCGGCGACGTGGTGCGTCCCGCACGCTGCAAGTACCTCAACTACGAGGGCGAGATCGCCATCGTCATCGGCCGGCACTGCCGCAACATCGCGCCCTCGGAGGCCGGTCACTACATCGCCGGCTACGCCGTGGCCAACGACTACGGGCTGCACGACTTCCGCGACACCGATGCGGGATCGATGCTGCGGGTGAAGGGCTCCGACACGCTGTGCCCCATCGGCCCCGGGCTGGTGGAAGGCTGGGATTTCCGCGACAAACGCATCCGCACCTTCGTCAACGGCAAGGTGGTGCAGGACGGCAATACCAGCGACATGGAGTGGGACATGCACTATCTGGTGGCCGACATCGCCCGCACCATCACCCTGGTGCCCGGCGACGTGCTGCTCTCCGGCACGCCCGCCAACAGCCGCCCGGTCAACCCCGGCGACGTGGTGGAAGTGGAGGTGGAGGGCCTCGGCCGGCTCATGAACCGCATCGTCGAGGGTCCGGCGCCGGTGCGCGAGGACGTCGGCGCCCAGCCGAGCGAATCCGAGGAAGTCATCTCCACCGCCATGGGCGGCGACTGGGAGCATCGGGGCAAGCGCGCGGCCGGCGGTCAGGGCGCGCGGTTCTACGAGTCCACGCTCGATGACTGAGGCCGTCGACCCCAACGCACCCGGCACCATCCGGTCCGCCATCGTGCTCGGCACCATCGGGGTGCTGTCGTTCATCGTGCAGCCCGGGCTGGTGCAGGGATTCGTCTCGGAGCTGGGGCTCAGCGAAGCCGGCGCCAACGACCTGGCGTTCGCCGAGATGCTGGGGGTCGCCGTCGCCACCTGCGTCACCGCCGCCGCCAACCGGCAGGTGAACTGGCGGGTGATCGTCGCCGTCTCGCTCGTGCTGGCCGCGCTGGGCAACGTCGCCTCGGCCGCCGCGGCGGAGCCGGGCCTGCTGCAGCTCGCCCGGCTGGTGACGGGGCTGGGTGAAGGCGGCGTCATCTCCTTGAGCTTCACCGTCATCGGCCTGACCACGAAGACGGAACGCAACCTCGCCCTGTACCTGGTGCTGCTGCTGACCTACGGCGCGCTCGGCCTCTGGGCCATGCCGGCCGCCTTCGCCACCATCGGCCTCGACGGCATCTTCCTCTTCTGGGCGGCCTTGACGGCGGCGTCGCTGGTCACGGTGCGGTGGCTGCCCCGGTCCGCCGCCAGCCGCGCCGAGACGCGCCCCACGGCGGCACACGTGGGCTTGCCCATGCTCGCGCTCGCGCTGCTGGCGGTGCTCGTCTACAACATCGCCATCGGCATCGCCTGGGCCAACCTGTTCCTCATCGGCATGGAGATCGAGTCCGACGAGCAGGCCATCGCCAACGCCCTGCTGCTGTCGCAGTTCGCCGCCGTGTTCGGCGCGCTGGTGCCCGTGTTCCTGGAGCGTCAGCTCGGGCGCTGGATGCCGCTGTCGGTGGGCGCCTTCGGCGGCGCCCTGTGCATGGGACTGCTGCTGGGCGAGCCGGGTTACCTGCTGTTCGTCGCCGCCGTTTGCGGATTCAATTTCCTGTGGAACTTCTTCCTGCCGTTCATGTTGAGCTCGGTGGGCGACATGGTGGTGGATGACGAGGTGATCTCGGTGGCCATCGCCCTGCAGATGATCGGGCTCGGCGGGGGGCCGTTCGTGGCGGCACGCATCCTGGATGCCGGCGGCACGTTCCAGGCCATCGAGCTCACCTCCATCGTGCTGCTGGTGGCCAGCTTCCTGCTGCTGGCGACGGCGAAGGTGGCCCGGCGCCGGGCCCTGGCGCAGGCCGCGACGTCCTGAGCGAAGCTGGCCTCAGGCGGTCCAGCCGGCTTCCGGCCGGTCGAACCAGACGTGCACCTGGCTGGTGCCCACGGCGTTCTCGTAGTCGCTGAACAGCCGGCCCGGTGCGCGGCAGCGCTCGGCGCCGATGGCAGCCACCATCATCAGGTAGTGGCCGAAGCGGGCTTCCGGCTTGAAGCGGTAGAAGTCGTCCATGGTCTCGAGCACCCGGGCGTGGTCGCCCTGCTCGAACCAGGCGATGCGCTCGAGATCCGCCCTCCGGGCCTCTTCGGAGATGATGTGCCTGGGGTCGGAGGCTTCATGGCGGGCCAGCTCCTTGAGCGGGTAGAACCGGTGGCTCATGGATCCGCTGGCCAGCAGCACCACGCGCCGGTCCGATGCGGCCACGGCGCGGCCCACCCCCTCGCCGACGCTCAGGTGGTCGTCCGTCTCGCCGGTCTGGCAGACCCCGATGGAGAGCCATTCCTCGCCCTGGTTCAGGTAGTGGGCCACGTTGACGGTGGCGTAGCGGATGGGAAGGTAAGGGTCGTCGATGGCCGTGCAGGGCGTGCCCAGCGCCGTCACCTCCTCGGCGATGGACCTCGCCAGCTCGGGATTGCCGCGCAGGTCGTAAGGCACCTGACACATGCCCCGGGGCAGCTCCTCGGAGGTGTACTTGCCCTGCCGCCGCGGCTGGGCGGTCACCACGTACTCCACCGTGGTGGCCCAGTGCGAGTCGAAGACGATGACGGTGTCGGGCTTCAGCACGTCGAGCACCTCGCTGCGCAGGCGCCGGAAGCCTTCGACGATGCTGATCTCCTTGCCTTCGTTCAGGCGGTAACGCACCTCCTGCGGCAACATGATGGTCGGCACATGAGAGACGAGGCCCGCCCCGACGATTTCGCCCATGGTCGCTGTCGCTCCGAGTCGAACACTCCGAATCCGTCGGTCCGACTATAGGGCATCCGGCCCCGTCCGCGGCACGCCCGGCGCCCACTCTGACCGGATCTGCTAAAGCGAGGGCCCCGGGGGTCGTGGGTTGGCCGCTATTGCAAAGAACGGCTGCAAGAGCCTTCTTAGGCTGGGAAGGTCGCCGCTGCGCCCGGCCTCCGGCGCGCGCGGCCATTATTTCCGCGATGGGGTTTACAAGGGGATCGTGAACATGAAAGTGAGCAGGCCCGGCCGTGCGGCCGTTGCGCGTGGCAATCCATTTCTGACCGTGCCGGTGGCGGTACTGCTGCTCGCCTCGCCCGCGGCCCATTCGCAGGTCATCGAAGAGGTCATCGTCACGGCGCAGAAGCGCGCCGAAAGCATGCAGGACATCGGCGTCTCCGTGACGGCGTTCAGCGGCGAGACCATCCGCGACCTGGGCCTGACCAAGAGCACCGACATCGCTCTGCAGACGCCGAGCCTCAACATCGGCACGCCGGTCGGCGAGGGCAACAACCCCTCCATCACCCTGCGCGGCGTCGGCCTCAACGACTTCAACGACAACAACGAAGGCCCGGTGGCCGTCTACAAGGACGACGTGTACCTCGGCAACATGGCGGGCCAGACGTTCCAGCTCTTCGACGTCGAGCGGGTGGAGGTGCTGCGCGGGCCCCAGGGCACCCTGTACGGGCGCAACGCCACCGGCGGGCTCGTGCACTTCATCAGCCGCAAGCCCACCGACGAGCTGGATGCCGCCTTCAGCCTCACCGGCGCGTCGGAGAGTCAGATCAAGTTCGAGGGCGCCATCAGCGGCCCGCTGTCGAAGCGCGTTCAGGCGCGCCTCGCGGTCGCCACCAACGATCACGACGGTTACGTGGAGAACCGTATCGGACCGGACACCAACGAGGCCAACAGCCGCGCGGTGCGGGGCCTCGTGAACTTCGATCTGTCGGATGACGCCTCGCTGCTCCTGAACGCGCACTGGGGCGAGAGCGACACCCGGGCACCGGCCTATCAGCACCAGGCGACGGACCCGATTCTCGGCACCGACGTGTGGGGCTACCGGGACACGGACGGCGACAACTTCGCCGGCGACTACAACCGCGACGGTGTGCTCGACGTGGAAACCTCCGGCGCCAGCGCCACCCTGACGTGGCAGCTCGGGGACGTCGAGCTGGTGTCGATCACCGCCTTCGAGGACGTCGAGAAGTTCCACGAAGAAGACACCGACGTGGGGCCGTTCCAGGGCATCTGGCCGGACTTCGGCTCGGACTACCAGCAGTTCACTCAGGAGCTTCGGATATCCGGTGAAAACGACGCGCTGCGCTGGGTGGCCGGCCTGTACTACTACGACGCGGACGTGGAGGGCGACTACGCCCTGCGGGTGGACTACTTCGGGGGCCTCATCAACTTCCTCGACGCGCTGCCCGAGGCCGAGGGCGGCTTCGGCGGCGGGCTCGGCCTGGTTGGCGCGCCCTTCGCCGACGACGCGCTGCTTCCCTTCGTGGACTACGACGTGGACTTCGATCAGGAAACCCAGTCCACCGCCGTGTTCGGGCAGATCGACTACGCGCTGACCGACGCGCTCAATCTGACCCTGGGCCTGCGCTACACCTCCGAGGAGAAGGACTACGTCTACACCAACACGGTGGGTCCCCGAACCGGCATCCTGAACGACTTCTTCCTGACGGTGGGGGTCATCGACCCGCAAACCCGGCTGGTGTACGACTATCGCAAGGGCGGCGCGGACGTCATCGCCGGCAACAAGAGCAAGATCGACAACGACAACGTCTCCGGCAAGCTCGGAATCGAGTGGTCGTTCGCCGAGAACGCCATGGCCTTCGCCAGCTACAGCCGCGGCTTCAAGAGCGGCGGCTTCAACGCCGGCTTCATGGACATCGACATGCAGACCGCGCGGGACGTCTTCGGCATCAACACCCAGTACGAGGACGAGACCCTCGACGCCCTGGAAGTGGGCATCAAGTCGCAGCTCGCAGGCGGGCTGGTGCGGCTGAACGCCACGGCGTTCGCCTACGACTACAAGGACTTCCAGGCCCTGACCTTCTTCGGGCTCAGTCAGTTCATCGTCAACACCGACGCGGAGGTGCGCGGCGGCGAAGTGGAGCTGGTAGCGGCGCCCACCGAGGGCTTGTTCGTGAGCCTGGGTCTGAGCGTGCTCGACACCGAGATCGACGAGGTGCGTAACCTCAATACCGGCGAGCTGCTGACTGGCACCGAGATGGTGCTGGCGCCGGAGTTCTCGGCCAACGGCCTGGTGCGTTACACCTGGGATCTGCCCGGCGGGCAGTTCGCCCTGCAGGCGGACTTCAGCCACCAGGACGATCACTTCTTCGACGTGGTGAACCAGCCGAACGCCCGGGAGGACGCCTACACCGTGTGGAACGCGCGGGCGGCCTACAGCTTCGGGCCGACCTTGAACTGGGAGCTCGCAGCGTGGGTCAGAAACCTGACCGACGAAGAGTACCGCCTGTACACCTTCGACTTCACCGGACCCGGCGCCTTCAACCAGCAGTTCTTCGCGCCGCCCCGCTGGTACGGCGCCACGCTCAGCTACCAGCTCTGATGTGAGGCGGATCTGCACCATCGAGACCGGCCGCGGAAGGGCGGAGCTGACGGCACGCTTCGGGGACTATCCCTCGATGACCGAGGCGTACCTGCGGCCGCACCTCGCGGCCGCCGCCGAGTTTTCGGTGGTCCGTGCGATGGACGGCGAGCGCCTGCCCGACATCGGCGCGTTCGACGGCTACGTGATCCTGGGCTCCAAGCACAGCGTGTACGAGGACCTGCCGTGGATCGAGCCCCTGAAGCAGTTCGTTCGGGAGGCGGCGGAGGCGCGCGTCCCCATGGTGGGTCTCTGCTTCGGGCACCAGATCATGGCCGAAGCCTTGGGCGGGCGCGTGCGGAAATCGGACGCCGGCTGGGTGGTGGGGGCTGCCGAATACACCGTGGTCGGCGCCGGTACCACCGTCCGCTCCATGGCCCTGCACCAGGATCAGGTGGTGGTCCAGCCGCCTGCGAGTGAGCTGGTGCTCAGCCATGAAGCCTGCGCGATCGCGGGCCTGTTCTACAGGGATTTTCCGGCGCTCTCGGTTCAGCCTCACCCGGAGTTCGACCACGCGTTCATCCGGGATCTGCTGCTCTACCTGCGAGGAAACCCCATCGCGCCCGACCTCGTCGACGATGCGCTCCCCCGGATCGACGATCCCATCGACCAGGAACGCTTCTTTCGCGCGTTCGCGCTGGTGCTGGCC
>JAWLGU010000107.1:0-12872 GCA_041690675.1 Pseudomonadales bacterium
GGGGGCGGGGGGCGGGGGGGGCGACCGGGTGGGTGGCCCGCGGCTCGCCCGGTGCGGCGCGGTTTACTCGTCGCCGAAGTCGTAGCTCACGGTGAGCCCGTAGGAGCGGGGCCGGCCGACCACGCCGATGGTGTGGCCGATGTTGCCGGAGAAGTCCGTGGCGGTGGCGATCCACTCCTCGTCCGTGAGGTTCTTGCCCCACAAAGCGACGGTGAGGCCAGTGCCCACGAAGTCGTACTCGATCCGGCCGTTCAGCAGCCCGAAGCTGTCCTGGGTGACGGCCTCGGGAACGGCAGACCTGGGGTCGATGACCACGTCGTCGCGCCACGAGTAGTCCACCTGCACGCCCAGCAGGTTGCGGCCGACGGCCGTGTCGTACCGGGCCGACAGGCTGTACTCCCACTCGGGCAGGCCGACGTCCTCGTCGGAGCGGTCGACGATGGTCACGCCGTCCTGCGCCAGGGAATCGAACTCCTGATACTCGAAATCGATCCATCCGGCGGTGGCGAACAGGGTCAGGCTCTCGGTGGGGTACAGCCAGGCTTCCAGCTCCACCCCGGTGACCTCGGCCTCCGCGGCGTTGGCGAGCACCGTCACCACGTTGCCGCCGGCGCCCGGGACGATGATGGAGCGCTGGATGTCCTCGTAGTCCGTGAGATACGCCGCGGCGTTGACCCGGAGCAGGCGGTCGAGGAAGTCGCCCTTCAGTCCCAGCTCGTAGGTGGTCGCCACCTCCGGGTCGAAGGACG
The DNA here is from genome assembly GCA_041690675.1 of Pseudomonadales bacterium. Classification (GTDB taxonomy): domain Bacteria; phylum Pseudomonadota; class Gammaproteobacteria; order Pseudomonadales; family Azotimanducaceae; genus UBA7803. The sequence continues at coordinate 750 of JAWLGU010000107.1, forward strand.
TGAAGGATGAGGGGTCCACGCTGCCCCGCAGGTTCTGGCCGCCCCCGCGGAAGCCCTTGGAGATGCTGGCGTAGGTCATGAGCCCCTCACGGAGCTGGTAGTCGGCGGAAACCAGCCACGAGGGGTCGCTGAAGGTTTCCGCGAAGTCCGCCGAGCACTGGTCGATGGGCAGGTTACCCGGGGGCACCTGGCAGACGAAGGACTGGGTGATCTGGTTGAAGGAGCGGTTGTGCGAGGTCAGCTTCTTCTCCTCCTCCGTGTAGCGCAGCCCCACGGTGGCGTTCAGCCGGTCGGTGACGGCGTAGGTGCCCTGAGCGAACAGGGCCCAGCTCGAGTTCTCCACGTCGCCGTCGAGCACGTTCGGATTGAAGGGGTTCAGCACCGCCACCGCCGTGGTGACGCTGCCGTCGTTGCCTTCTTCCTCGCTGTAGTAGGCGCCGACCACCCAGTCCAGCCGGTCCGTCGAGCCGAGGAGCTGCAGCTCCTGGGAGAAGAAGTCCGCGTCCACGGCGAGCCGCGGGTGCAGGATGGTGAACGGTGTGCCGTCCATGTCCAGCAGACGCTCCGTGTCCCAGTCGCGGTAGCCGGTGATGGACTTGAACTCGATGGTGTCCGTCACGTCGTAGGCGATGGTGAGGCCGCCGCCCCACAGAGTCGCCTCGGAGAACACGTCCGCGTTGGAGTCGGTCTCCAGGGCGTCGCCCTGGGTGTAGCCCACCAGCGCCTGATAACCTGCCATCAGCCCGGGCACGAAGGTGGGGCCGGGAATGGGATTGGCCGCGGACGGGATGTCCGCCGGGTTCAGCACCCCCAGCTCGACCCCGGCGACGATGGTCGGGGTGACGGGCAGGGTGTTGTTCGGGTCCAGGGGATTGCCGCCCGGCTGCAAGAGCTTCTCGGCCGCTCCGCCTTCACTCAAATCCATGTAGTCCGCCTGAACCAGGATGTTGAGCCGGTCCGTGGGATCGAGCATCAGCGAGCCGCGGACGAAGATCTCGTCCTGGTCGTAGAGGTCGTTGCCGGTGAAGTTGGACTCGCCCCAGCCGTCCTGGTCGGTCTTCTGCACCGCCAGGCGCGCGGCCGCGGTGTCGGCCAGCGGTATGTTCACCGCCCCCGAGAACTGGGTGAAGCTCTCGTTACCAACGGCGCCGTTGATGTACCCGTGCCAGCCGGCGTAGTCGGGCTTGCGGGTGATGAGGTTGATGGCGCCGCCGGTGGTGTTGCGGCCGTACAGGGTGCCCTGGGGCCCTTTGAGCACCTCGACCCGCTCGAGGTCGAAGATGTTGGCGTTCAGGCCGTTCTGCCTCGGCAGGTTCACCCCGTCCACGTAGACGCCGACGGAGGAATCCGTGGTCAGCAGGGTGTCGGCCTGGCTCTGCCCGCGGATGACCACCAGGGCGATGGAGGGATCCGCCTGTGCCTGACGGATCTGCACCCCCGGAAGCTGCGCCTCGATGTCGATGAACTCCTGAATCGACTGGTTCTGGAGCTCCTGGTCGGAGAAGGCGGATACCGCCACGGGAACGTCCTGCAGGCTCTCCGCCCGCTTCCGCGCGGTGACGACGATCTCCTCGATGGCACCCGGCGCGGCCATGGCTACGCCTGTGTCCAGCAGTAACGATCCGGCGATGCTCAGCATCGCCGCTTTCTTCACGTGTTTCATTCGATCTCCCCAATGATTTGGCGGCGGCCGTGCCGCCGGATGGCAGCCGTGATCTGCCAGCAGTTACGCGCGCTGGGATGGTACCCCTTGCCGTTTTAAAGGGTCAACGTAGTTGAATGATTTGTTCGACGGCCCGACGTGCGGGAGTGCCGGCCCGGCTGCTTCCCCAGCAGCCGACCGGCTGCCGGCTAGGACGAGCCCTGGGCCCGGGCGGCGAGACGGGACTGCACGTCCCGGAGCATGTGCTCGTCCAGGGGGTAGGTGTAGAGCAGGTACACCACCAGAAGCTCGGAGACGGCGGGCACGAAGGCGAACACGTAGCGCAGGCCGTCGAGCTGGGCGGGGTCGTTGGGTCCGGCGGGATCGAAGCCGATGAAGGCCAGGAGCGGATAGCCGAGGCCGATGCCCAGGGCGCCGCCCACCTTCATGGTGGTGGTGACGGTGGCGTAGTACAGCCCGGCCCGGTCGTGGCCGGTGTGGAGCCGGTCGTAGTCCACCACGTCGGCAATCATGGAGCGGATCAGAAACGGTACCCCCGCGTAGACGATGCCTGATGCGAAGAACAGGCCCGCGAACAGCAGGGCGTCACCCGGACCGGGTAAGAGGTAGGAGATCGTCACCACCACGTGCAGCAGCACGCCGAGGGCGCACGCCTTGTGCTTGCTCATGTGGCGCGATACCCGCACCCACAGCGGCACCGCGATGGGGCCGGCGACGAAGTAGGACAGCATGATGACCGCCGCCCACTCCGGCATGCCGATGATCGCTCCGACGTAGAAGATGAACATGGAGGCGCGGATGGAGCTGGGCATGTGGATGAACAGATCCGCCACCACGATGCGGATCATGAACGGGTTCTGTGCCAGCACCTTGAAGCCCCTGACGAAGCCGATCGGCGGATTCGGCCGCGCCGGGCGCTCGCCCACCGTGGTCACCGCCAGCAGCACCGCCAGCGGCGTGAGCAGCAGCACGTAGGCGCCCATGGCGTTCATCTTCAGCGTGCTCGATAGGGCGTGCCCCGTCTGCTCGAGCACCGCCGGGATGGTCAGCACCAGGGCCATGGAGGTGAGGTGGGCGAACTCGCGCCAGCCCTGGATGCGCGATCGCTGGTGGTAGTCGTCCGAGAGCTCGGCTCCCCAGGCCATGTGTGAGATGGTCAGCAGGGTGTAGCCGGCGTAGAGCACGAACAGCGAAGCGAGCAGGTAGGTGTTGCTGCCGTGCGAGCCCGCGAACCAGTTCGGGAACATCACCAGCATACCCGAGATCATCAGCACGGGGATGCTGAGTACCATCCAGTGGCGCCGCCGTCCCCAGCGGGACGGGAACAGGTCCGAGACGATCCCCATCAGCGGGTCGGTGAAGAGGTCCCAGAACCGGGCCGCCATGAAGATGGCCCCCACCGCCGCCAGCCCCAGCCCCATGTCGCCCGCGTAGAACGGCGGCGCGTAGATGGCCAGCGGCGTGGCGAAGGCGGCGATGGGCAGCGCCGGTGCGGAATAGGCGGCGAGCCTCAGGTTGGTGACGGTCAAACGTGGGGCCCGCGCCGGGATCGCTGACGGTTCAGTCCGAGGAGGGAAGCTTCTTCGCTTCTTTGGTCTGCAGGCTGGTGCCGTCCACCGCGAGCGAGCCCTTGCCCGCCTTGACGCAGAGCACTTCCATGGACTGGTCTTCGTTCACGTAGCGCTTGCCCACCTGGCAGCCATCCATCTGGTCGGCCTGGGGCTCGGCATCGGCCGGTGCGGCTTCGCCGGCGGCCAGCATGGGCACGCCGCCGCAGGTGAGCGTGGCGGCGCCGTTGGCCCGGATGACGACGACCTCGGCGTCACATACTGCGCTTTTGAGCTTCGAACCGGGTTTGAGCTGACTCATAGGTTGTCCCCCTGTTACATCTGCGGCCGGGATGGGCGCCAACTATCTGACGACTCTCCGGGCGAGTCAACGTTTCGTCTAGACAAGTTATACAACCTCGCCTATTCCCCCGCCGGAATCACGCCTTCCTCGGCCAGTGCCTGGATTTCCTCGGGAGAATACCCGAGCTCCTGCAGCACTGCACCGGTGTGCTCGCCGACGCCCGGCGGCTTGCCCGGGGTGGCGGCGACGGGCGTGTCGGCTTCGTAGAAGGTCAGGGGGTTGGCGGCCTGGGGCTGCATCGCATCCGGCTTCTGCGGATCGGGAACCTCGACGAAACAGCCCGCCGCCCGGGCCTGCGGGTCCTGCACCAGCTCGGCCGGGGTCTGCACCGGCTCCCAGCGGATGCCGGCCGCCTCCAGCTTGGCGGCTGCTTCCTCGAAGCTGAGCGCGGCGAACAGCTCGTCGACGATGTCCACCAGGGCCGCCCCGTTCTCGCGGGCGGAGCGGAAATCGGCCCAGCGCGGGTCCTCCGCCAGCTCCGGACGGCCGAGGGCCGGCGCGAGCTGGTCGACGGTGGTGTGAAGCTGCAGCCAGCGGCCGTCCCGGGTCTTGAAGTAGTTGGCCAGGGGCATGACCTGCTCGTGGCGGCCCTTGCTGGTGCCGACCCGTCCGTTGATGAGCTGGTTGGTCACGTCGGTGCCGAAGGTCCAGACCGCCGAGCGAAGCAGGGACGCGTCCACCAGGCGGCCCTTGCCGGTCCTCGATGCCTCGAGCAGGGCGGCGAGCATGCCGAGCGCCGCCGTCAGGCCCGTGATGCGGTCCCCCACCGACTGGCGGATGGGCAACGGGTCGCGGCCTTTGGGGGTGAGCAGCGCGGTGCCGCCGCCGCGGGCCCAGAAGCCCAGGTTGTCGGTGGCCGGGCGGTCCCGGTCCGGTCCCTGGCGACTGAAGCTGGAGACCTCCCCGTACACCAGTCGTGGATTCACCGGCGCCAGATGCGGGTAGTCGAGCTGGAGCTTCTCGAGCTGCCCCGGCAGGACGTTGGTGACGAACAGATCCGCCCGCTCCACGAGACGCAGGATGACCTCGCGTGCCCGTGGCGCGCGCATGTTCAAGGCGATGGAGCGCTTGCCGCGGTTGTGCAGATCGAAGTTGGTGGAGCCCAGCGGGCCGCCGCCGCCGCGCATGGGGTCGCCGGTGTGAGGCTCGATCTTGACGACCTCGGCGCCCCAATCGGCAAACAGACCCGCCGCGGCGGGCGCGGCGACCATGGTGGCGAACTCGACGACCTTGAGGTGTGCCAGCATTCGTTTCTCGTCCTCGGGCGCAGTGAGCCGAAATGATAGGTAGCCGCCGGAAAGATGTAAATGAATTAGCTACGTTGCGGCGGGCCCGATGGGGTTGATCTTCTATGTAAACGGCGGTTTAAATACGCGGCTGGAACGCTGTATCTGGAGATGAAAGCATGCGCGTGATCTGTAATGTGGAGTTGTGTCAGGGGCACGGACGGTGCGAGGCCATGGCGCCGGAGGTTTACCAGCTCGACGCCAACGGTTACCTGGTGGCGCCGGTGATCGAGGTACCCCCCGGCCTCGAGGAGCAGGCGCGCATCGGTGCCGAAAGCTGCCCGGAGGGCATTCTCGTCATCGAGGAGTGACCGCGAGCCGGGCCGGCTCACGCCCTCGAGCGGCGAATGCCGCGCGCCACCTCGAGGGCGTGAGCCAGTCCGTCGTCCGCCGGATTCCCCCCCAGAAACTGCCGCACCGCGATCACCCGGAGCACCGCAGGCACGTCGTCGGGGTAGTCGTCCACCAGGGTACCCGGCCTGTGCATCAGGGGGATGTGGTCGAGGAGGTAGCGGCCGTCGTCGCCTCGGACATCCTTGTCGTAGTAGCCGGCGAAGTGGTGGCCGATGCCGAACTGCGACAGCATGCGCCGCGCGTACTCGGCGCCTCCCGCGCTCCACGCAGTCACGATCGTGCCGCTCGATCGGAGCACGCCGATCAACTCCGGCACCCCCGGGCGCAGGACGTCGCTGCGTATGGAGCCGATGAGGGTGCCGTCGATGTCGAACATCCAGACGTCGTCCGGATGATTCAGCGCGAGACCGGACTGGGGAGCGCTCACCGCTCTACCTCGGACATGCGGCCGTCTCAGCCACGCGCACGCTGCGCGCGCAACTCGTTGTGGCGCGCGAACATGCGCGCCGCCTCGCGCTGGATGTTCAGCGGTACCGGCGGCAGCGGGGGCAGGCCCGCCTCGCGGGAGGGCAGCGACACGGTGGCGGAGCCGTACGCGGTCTCCACGTCGCGCTGGTTCACCATGTGCAGCTCGAGATCCACCAGGAAGCGGCCCTCGTGCTCGCGCTTGCCCACCACCTTGCCGGAGAGGAACTGGGTGTCTCCCTGGTAGTTGAACTTGCGGATGGAGTCTTCCAGGCGCTCGATGAAGGCGTCGTCGCCGGCCCAGTCCGATACCATGTGGTACAGCCAGCATTGGCGCATGACGCCGTAGTCGTAGGCCATGGGGTTGCCGATGGCCTTGGCCCATTCCGAGTCCCAGTGCAGGCGCTGGGCCACGTCGTACACGCCCATCTCGTTCTTGATGTAGAACGGGGCGATGCGCTTGCGGTTCTTGTAGCCGAGCCGCGAAGACTTGAGCCCATAGGGCACGAAACCGTAGCCGCCGGCATGGAAGGCGATGATCTCGGTCACGGTGAGGGGCCCCTTCACCATGGGTTGCAGCTCGTCACCCACCGTCACGTCTTCCCAGTAGCGCTTGTCCGCGCCCCGGGGCTTCTCCGCTTCGTAGATGGCGTCGATGCGCTCGTAGTCCTCGTCGGTGTAGCTCGCGGGCTCGATGTCCGCGTACTTGCCTTTCTCCCGGGACTTCTTGCGTTCCGTTTCCACCCGCAGGGTGCGGTAGACGCCCACCACCTCGCCGCGCTGATTGAGGTTGACGCTGCGGCGTACGCGAATGACGGAGCGGCCGGCGAACTCCGACTTCTTCACCTCCAGGGACTCTTCGCCGCTGTAGGAGTAGATGCGGTCGCCCGGGTAGAGCGGACGGTACCAGTCCCATGTGCCCCCGGAGACGAACACGTGCACCCCCCGGAACAGGCTCTTGGTGGCCTTCTTGATCTCCTCGGGCATGGGATCGCCGAGCATGGGCGTCTTGACGTGGCCCACCATGGTGCCGTGCGCGATCTGCGAGCCCCAGCGGGTGGTGGGGCCGTACGCCTCGTCGCAGTACAGGGGGTTGTCGTCGCCCATCCCCTGGGCCCAGTTGCGTATGGCGTCCGGCGTGGCCTGTGAGTACAGCTCGCGGGCATTGCTCGCGACGTTCACCCCGATGAGGAGCTTGGCGCGCTCGATGTCCTCGTCCTTCAGCTCGTATTGAAGCGCGGACTCGAACTGTTTCTCGAGCTTTTCGTCCACCTTGAATGCCTCTTTGGCGTCTTTGGCCTTGCGTTCAGCCATGGAAACCCCTCCTGGTGCTGCGATCGCTTACTGCGGGTGAGCATACCGCCCCGCGGAAGCCAGTCAAGGCTACGTATAAATACGTTAGATGTTTCGTACAAAAGTTGTGCCGACGTCAAATCCATGAGCCTCTCCGGGGGATGATTTTGGTATAAAGGGGGAGTATTGGTTTTCGTCAAGGTTCGCCGTCAATGAACAGCAAGGTAAACGTCCGCAAGGCGCCCAGGGATCGGTGGCAGGAAAGATCACGCGCCATCGACGTGCGCGTGCCGAAAACCGCCGAGCTGGTGGCCCGGGAACTGCGCCGGCGGATCATCCGCGGCGAGCTGAAGGAGGGGGACAGCCTGCCACCGGAGTCCGTGCTCATCGAGGAATTCGGCGTGTCCCGGCCCACGATGCGGGAAGCCTTCAGGATCCTCGAGACCGAACAGCTCATCACCGTGGCTCGGGGCTCCCGCGGCGGCGCCCGTGTGCACCTGCCGGACGTGGACGTGGTGGCGCGGTACGCCGGTCTGTATCTGCAGGTGCGCGACACCACCGTGGCGGACGTGTTCCAGGCGCGCATGCTCATCGAGCCCGCTGCGGCGCGGCTGCTGGCGGAGCGGCACCCGGCGCGGGTTCTCAAGGAGCTGCGCGAGCTGCTCGCGGAGATCGAGGAGCACATCGACGACCGGGAGGCGTATTCTCACCTGGCGGCGGCGTTTCACCTCAAGGTGATCGAAGGCTCCGGCAACGAGACGCTGGCGCTCATCGGCCACGTCATCAATCGCATCCTGGCGGCCCACCTGCTGAACGTCACCGGCAAACGCTACGACACCGAGCTCGCCAAGCTGAGCGTGCGCTCCGGGCACAAGCTGATCGAGCTCATCGACGCCGGTGATGGCGAAGGGGCGGAAGCGCATCAGCGCAAGCATCTGGAGCGGTCGGGCAAGATCGTGCTCCGCCACACCGGCGCCAAGAGCATCGTCGAGGTGCTCGGCTAGCGCGCGGCACTTGGCGAGTGGGAAAAACAGATGAGAGTCCTCGTCGGCGGTTGATTCCGTGGACGTTAGATGAAGGAAGGCAGATGTCCCAGGTCACATCGGTAGAACAACTGCGCCAACTATATGCCGAGCCCACGGAACGTGCAGTCAGGAAGGACATCGGGCACATAGACGTCCATTGCCGCCGTTTCATCGAGTTGTGTCCTTTCATCGCGGTGTCCTCACGCAACTCGCACAACCAATCGGATTGCTCCCCGCGAGGCGGAAACCCTGGATTCGTGAAGATCCTCGATCCAAAGACCCTGCTCATACCTGACTGGGGTGGCAACAATCGTCTGGATACCTACGTGAACATCCTGGACAACGATGCGATCGGGCTCATGTTTCTCGTTCCTGGCGTGGATGAAGTCCTTAGGGCAAATGGTTCCGCTGAGCTTCGGACGGACGAGAAGTACAAGGCCATGTGCATGGAGCGTGACAAGCTACCAAAGCTTGTCGTCCTGGTTCACCTCCGTGAGGTTTATCTCCATTGCGCAAAGGCGTTGATGCGCGCGGAGCTTTGGAATGACGCGGCGAAAATCGATAGGCAGGTGTTGCCTTCAGCAGGAGAAATGCTGAAGGACCACCTCGGGATCGGCGGAGAGCCCGAGACCCCCGATTCGATGTACCGAAGGTACAAACGCGTCCTGTACTGATCATAGCTCTGACCAGTGGCGATGGATACGTCAGATCAGCACCAGAGAGCGCGACACCTCGTGAGCATCGAAGATCGAAGTATCGAGGCCAGCGCCTAGCCCCACGGAGATTCACATGCATCATGGCAGCTGCCTCTGTGGCCGCATCCGCTACGAGTATGACGAGCCGATCGACGAGATCTCCCGGTGTCATTGTCGTCAGTGCCAGAAGGCCCAGGGTGGCGCCTTCGTGGCCGTTGCGCCGGTGCGGAGCCGAGCGTTCACGATTCTCGAGGGGCAGGAGTTTCTGAAGGAGTATCGCGCCTCGCCCGGCAAAGTCAGGGTGTTCTGCGTAGAGTGCGGGAGCCCGCTTTACAGTGCGCGCGACGACATTCCGGAGGTCAAGCGGCTGCGCGTTGGCACGCTGGATACCGCTGTACGGACGAAAAACCAGTATCATGCGTTCGTATCGTCCAAGGCGGCTTGGTACGAGATCGGCGATGAGTATCCGAAACATGCGGGCTCCTCGAAGGCTTGAAGTGCCTCGCCGTTGCTGCCTTTGTGAATAGGAGTCCCACGTGATATTGGAAGTTGCCATCCTCAACGTTCGTTCCGGCCAGGCCGAGGCCTTCGAGGCGGCCTTCGCCAATGCTCAATCCATCATCGCTTCCATGCCCGGGTACCGGGGCCACGAGTTGCAGCGATGTCTGGAGGCCGAGGGCAAGTACGTGTTGCTGGTACGTTGGCGGAGCGTGGAGGATCACGAGATCGGCTTCCGTCAGTCGGCGCAGTACCAGGATTGGAAGCGGCTTCTCCATCACTTCTATGACCCGTTCCCGGTGGTGGAGCATTTCGAGCTGGTTCAGCCTGAGGAAGCGCGAGCGAGATGACGACGGTTCACTTCTACTATTCCCTGGGCAGTCGGTACTCGTACCTCGCATCGACGCAACTTGGTCGCATTGCGCGGAAGTACGGCTGTTCGTTCGAATGGCATCCGCTGAACAGTCCTGCCCTCATTGCGGCGCGGGCCGAGAGTCCGCTCGGCCGGCCCACGTCGGGTCAGTACGATTGGGAATACCGTCGGCGTGATGCCGAGAGGTGGGCGGCGTTCTACGGCGTGCCGTACATCGAGCCCCGGAACCGGGTGACGTTCGATTCGCAGGAGCTGGCTCTGGCCGCGACTGCGGCGAAGCGACTCGGTCATGTGGAAGTCTATTCGCGGGGGCTCTATTCGGCGATGTTTGCCGAGGGGGATGTGACTCGGATCGGGAGCGATCGGATTCTGGAAACTGCGGAGCGCTGCGCCATTCCCGCGGATCGCTTTCGGGCCGAGCTCGATAACCCCGGCACTGCGGAGGCTCTGGCGGAGGTCATGGAGCGAGCAAGGGTGCTCGGAATCTTCGGTGTCCCCACCTTCATCGCGGGCGGTGAGCTGTTCTGGGGCAACGATCGTCTGGTGCTTCTCGAGCATCATTTGTCGACCGCCCATTCCACGATCGTGGAGGAAATCGAATGATCGTCATCTATGGCATTGACGGAAACCTCGATCAAATCAAGGCGCGCCTGTCCGACGTGATTCACGGCTGCATGATGAGCGCGCTGGGAATGCCGAAGGACAAGCGGGCGCATCGCTTCATTCCGATGGACAGGAGCGACTTTTACTATCCTGGTGGCCGATCGGACGCGTACACCGTCATCGAGATCAACATGATGATCGGTCGCGAGGTCGAGACGAAGAAGAGGCTGATCAAGCTGTTGTTCGAGCGCATCGAAGGTGAGCTCGGCATATCGCCAGTGGACGTGGAAATCATCATCAAGGAGCAGCCGGCGCATTGCTGGGGCTTTCGCGGCATGACCGGTGACGAAGCCACCGACTTGGCCTACAAGGTGAACGTCTGATCCACATGCTGCGCACCTTGTGGAGCATAGTCGAGGAGCTCGGCTAGCGCGCAGCTCTTCTCAGGTCGGCGCGACGCGGTCGATGAAGCCGATGACCGCGTCGTTGAAGCGGTCGTTGCGGTCGCCGGCCACCATGTGGCCCGCGCCGCTCACCTCCACCACTTCCGCGTGCGGCATGAGTCGGCGGAACTCCCGGACGCTCGCGTCGCTCACGATCTCGCTCATCATGCCCCGCACCAGCAGTGTCGGCATGGTGATCTTCTGTGCTGCCGCTGCCATCCGGTCGTGATCCGCTGGCCCCCGCTGGCCATCGATGCCGTCGCGGCCGCTGATGAAGCGCGGGTCCCAGTGCCAGTACCAGCGGCCGTCCGGCCGCTGGCGCAGGTTCTTGCGCAGCCCGGAGAGATTCTTCGGGCGCGGACGGCTGGGAAGGTAGGCGGCGATGGCGTCCGCCGCGTCTTCGAGGCTCGCGAAGCCGCCCTGGCCCGACTCCATGAAGCGGCGAATCCGCGCCGCTCCGGCCGGTTCCACCCGTGGCGTGACGTCCACCAGCACCAGGGCGGCGGCCATGTTCCCCGAGGATTGCGCCACCGCCAGGAGTGAGGCCAGGCCGCCGAGGGAAGCGCCCACCAGCACGGGTGGGGTCCGGCAGCCGGCGGCCACCGCGGTCACGTCCGCGGCGAACGCCTCGATGCCGTACATCCCGTCCGGCGACCAGTCGCTCTCGCCGTGGCCCCTGAGGTCGATGCTCGTGGCCGAGCGGCCGCTCTCGGCGAGGCGCCGCGCCGCCGTGCCCCAGGCGTGACGGGTCTGGCCGCCGCCGTGCCAGAGGAGCACGGGCGGATCGGCGGGGTTTCCGTAACGGTCCGCGGCCAGGGATACGCCTGCGGCCGGAAGCCGGAGGGTGTGTAACGGTACGTCGACGTCTGACATGCGGCGAGCATACCAACGGCTCGAGGCCAGCGCACCGGCGACGGCCGGAAATATCAGTAAATGATAACAATCATATAGACAATACGGCGGCTCGGCGATAGGCTACGAAGGCGTGTTTCGAGGAGCATGGCGGACGGTCCTGCAGGGGGCGGGAACGTGGCCGATAAAATGGAGGGAACATGAAAGCATCGAATCGTCTTGCGGCGCTGATGCTGCCGCTCGGCGCCTGGGCGGGCATCGGCACCGCAGTGGCCGCCGAAGGGGAGCGCGCCCGGGCCAGCGTAATCGAGGAGGTGGTGGTCACCGCCCAGCGCAAGGAGGAGAGCCTTCAGGACGTGGCCATCGCCGTCACGGCCCTGTCCGGGGAGCAGATCGAGGAGTTCAACTTCCAGGATGCCCAGCGCATCACCGATCAGATTCCCAACTTCTTCGCCGGCGGCCTCGGGGGCCCCGGGGGGCCGCCGTTCTTCAGCATCCGCGGCATCAGCTTCGTGGATTTCAGCAACGTCAACGAGGCGTCGGTGGGTCTGTATCTGGACGAGGTGTACCTGGCCTCCCAGGGCGCCGGCGCCATGCAGCTTTTCGACCTCGAGCGGGTGGAGGTGCTGCGCGGGCCCCAGGGCACCCTGTTCGGCCGCAAC
>JAWLGU010000108.1:0-12701 GCA_041690675.1 Pseudomonadales bacterium
AACCGCTTGCGGGCCTTTCAGGCTCCCGACATCCGGCGCCGTTGACAGGGCGCCGACGCCCTCGGCCCGCAAGCGGATTCACCGGAGGCGGTCGCGCTCCAACAACGTCCCCGGTGTCCCATCTCTCAGTGCCGCCAGCGCCGGTTCATGGCGGACATGATGGCGTTGAACGACGCCGTGATCGTGTTCCGCGACATGCCGATGCCGTAGCAGCGGCCGCTCTCGCCTTCGTCGATGGCCACCATGCAGATGGCCTGGGCGTCCTTGCCGGCGCCCATGGACTGCTCGTGGTAATCGATGATGTTGAGCGGCTCGTTCAGGGTCTCCACCAGACCGTTCACGAAGGCCTCGATGGGACCGGAGCCCTCGCCGTCGATGGTCAGCGCCTGCTCGGAGACCTCCACCCGCGCCACGCAGCGCTGATCCGCTTCGTGGCCGGTGAGCAGGTCGAAGTTCAGCAGCTTGTACGGCCCCTGGTCCGCCACGTACTCGTGGAACAGGGCGTCGAGGATCTCCGCGTTCTTCACCTCGCGGTTCAAGGTCTCGGTCAGCCGTTGCACCACCTTGCTGAACTCCACCAGCATGTCCCGGGGCAGCGAGATGCCGTACACCTCCTCGAGGATGAAGCCGACGCCGCCCTTGCCGGACTGGCTGTTGACGCGCACGCTCTCCTTGTAGGAAGAGCCCACGTCCGCCGGGTCGATGGGCAGGTAGGGCACTTCCCAGCGGCTCCGGTCCACCTTGGCCATGCCCTTCTTTATGGCGTCCTGATGGGAGCCGGAGAAGGCGGTGAAGACCAGCTCCCCCGCGTAAGGATGGCGGGGGTGCACCGGCAGCTTGGTCACCTCTTCCGCAACGCTGCGGATGCGGGGCATGTCGCTGAAGTCGAGCTCCGGGTCGACACCCTGGCTGAACAGGTTCATCGCCATGGTGATCACGTCGCAGTTGCCGGTGCGCTCGCCGTTGCCGAACAGCGTGCCCTCCACCCGCTCCGCGCCGGCCATGAGGGCCAGCTCGGTGGCGGCCACCCCGGTGCCTCGGTCGTTATGGGTGTGCAGACTGATGACTGCGCTGTCGCGGCGCGGGAAGTTGCGGCAGAACCACTCGATCTGGTCCGCGTAGACGTTGGGCGTGGCCATTTCCACCGTGGAGGGGAGGTTGACGATCATCGGCCGCTCCGGCGTCGCCCCCCACTCGTCGGCCACCGCCGTGCAGATCTCCACGGCGAAGTCGAGCTCGGTTCCGGTGAAGCTCTCCGGCGAGTACTCGAAGGTGATGTCGGCATCCAGCGCGGCCAGGCCTTCCTTGACCATCCGGGTACCGCGCACCGCCAGATCGACGATGCCCGCGCGATCCATGTTGAACACCACGCGGCGCTGCAGCTCCGAGGTGGAGTTGTAGAGGTGGAAGATGACCTTCGGCGCCCCGCGCAGAGCTTCCACGGTGCGCTCGATCAGCTCCGGCCGGGCCTGACAAAGCACCTGCACCGCCACGCCCTCGGGAACGCGGTCCTCGTCGATGATTCGGCGGATGAAGTCGAAGTCCGGCTGGGAGGCTGCGGGGAAACCGACCTCGATCTCCGAGAAGCCGATCTCGAGCAGCAGGTTCCACAGCCGAAGCTTCTCGTCCACGCTCATGGGATCGATCAGCGCCTGGTTGCCGTCGCGCAGATCGACGCTGCACCAGCGCGGCGCGCGCTCGATGACCCGGTTCGGCCATTGCCGGTCAGCGAGCCCGATGGGCTCGAACCGCCGGTACTTGTGGAAAGGCATCTTGTTGGCCCCGCGACCGGCTGGGGCCCGCCGGGGTGCTGTCTGCTCGCTCATGACGATCCTCGCGTCAACGCTCCTCGAGACCGACTCGGCCCGAGGGGGTGTTAATTCATTTGGTGACAGGGTGGGCAGTGCGCCCTGGAATTGGATGTATGCCGGCTACGCCGGCAGTCGCAGCGACAGCAGAAGAAGATTCAGTTGTGCGGACGACGAAGTCACGCTGATCGGCCAACGCCATGGAATCGAATGGGAGACTATAGCGGTCGCTCGCAGCAATGCCAAGCCCCCGACCCCAGCCCACGTCACAGCTCCGGGCGCACGGCAGCGGCCACGGCACGGGCGCGCGCCCGCGCGTGCTCTACGTCGTTTCCCAGAGCCAGGGCGACGCCCATGCGCCGCTCGCCACGCACCTGAGGCTTGCCGAACAGGCGAATCTGGGTGTCCGGTTCCCGGAGCGCTTCCTCCAGGCCCGCGAAGCGCACCGCATCGGACTCCCCTTCCACCAGGATCACGGCCGAGGCCGCCGGCCCGCGACAGCGGATAGCCGGCACCGGCAGTCCTAGAATGGCCCGGGCATGCAAGGCGAACTCCGAGAGGTCCTGACTGATCAGGGTGACCATACCGGTGTCGTGGGGGCGCGGACTGACCTCGCTGAAATAGACCTCATCGCCCCGAATGAAGAACTCCACGCCGAACAGCCCATGGCCGCCGAGGGCGGCCGTCACCTGCTCCGCCACCCGCTGGCACTCCGCCAGCACTTCCGCCGCCATGGGATGGGGCTGCCAGGACTCCCGGTAATCGCCCCGTTCCTGCCGGTGGCCCACGGGCTCGCAGAACGCGGTGCCACCCGCGTGGCGCACGGTGAGCAGAGTAATCTCGTAGTCGAAAGGCACCAGCCCTTCCACGATGACCTTGCCGATCCCGCCGGCGGCGGCCCGGCCACCCTGCTGGGCGTACTGCCAGGCCAGCTCGGCCGCTTCCCGGGTACGGACCGTGGATTGACCCTTGCCGGACGAGCTCATCACCGGTTTGACCACGCAGGGAAGCCCCACCTCATCCAGGGCCCGGCGATACTCGTCGAGCGAGGAGGCAAAGCGGTACGGCGAGGTGCGCTCCCCCAGCTCCTCGGCGGCCAGCCGCCGAATCCCCTCCCGGTCCATGGTCAGCCGCGTGGCCCGGGCAGTCGGGATGATGATGAAACCCTCCGCCGCCAGCTCCACCAGGGTGGGGGTGGCGATGGCCTCGATCTCCGGCACCACCAGCTCGGGCCGCTCCTCCTCGATCACCCGGCGCAGCGCCGCGCCGTCGAGCATGTCGACCACGTGACAGCGGTGCGCCACCTGCATGGCGGGCGCGTTGGGATAACGGTCCACGGCGATCACCTCCACCCCGAGGCGCTGCAGCTCGATCGCCACCTCTTTGCCCAGCTCACCACTGCCGAGCAGCATCACCCGCGTAGCCGTGGGCGTGAGGGGGGTGCCGATGACCACGGGGCCCGGCGAGCTGCCTTCGCCGACGGTCACGATGCGGGGTCTGCGCTGGCTTGAGCCGCCAGGGCATCGCGGAAGCGGCGAGCGTTCTCCACGTAGTGCAGGGCCGACAGCCGCAACCCCGCCACTTCCTCGTCGCTGAGCTGGCGCACCACTTTGCCCGGCGCGCCGAGCACCATGGAGTTGTCGGGAATCTCCTTGCCCTCGGTGACCAGGGCCTTGGCGCCGATGATGCAGTTGCGCCCGATCTTCGCGCCGTTGAGCACCACCGCGCCGATACCGATGAGGCTGTTGTCTCCGACCTCGCAGCCGTGGAGCATGGCCATGTGGCCCACGGTGACGTTGTCGCCGATCACCAGCGGCGAGCCGGGGTCGGTGTGCAGCACCGAGCCGTCCTGGATGTTGGAGTTCTCCCCCACGGTGATCAGCTCGTTGTCGCCCCGCAGCACCGCGTTGAACCAGACGCTGGCGTTGTGCTTGAGCAGAACCGAGCCCACCACCGTGGCGTTTTCGGCGACCCAGTAGTCGCCCTCGGCCCGGACTCGTCGATTCTCCAGCTCGAACAACACGTTCGTTCCCTCGTCTACATTTTCCTTACAGCGCGCTCGTGGTCACCGCACGAAACACCGGGGCATAGTAACCGTGGGGATGGCTTTAGCAAACTGTAGGGCCCTACAGCGCGGATAGCCGAGCAGAATCAACAACAACGAAGGGTCAAAGAATGAAAAGCCGACTGCCAGCGTTCGACGTGCTGGTGGACATGGCCCGCAACGACCCGCAAGGACTCGAGACGTTGCGACGTTCCCTGACGGACGCCGTGATCGCCGCCGCAAGCAACGAGACGACCCGCCGCCGCCTGCGCGGCCTGCAGTTTCGGGTCGACATGGAACGCCGCCGGGCGACTACCCCGCTGGCAGCCGCCATTCGCATATCGGAGATGATGTGCCGCTCGCTGGCCGATCTGCACCGGTCGATGGTGGAGCCGGTGCTGGTGGACGCGGATCAACAGGAGAGTTGCGCACCGGCGGCCGTCGTGCCGCTGCGGCGCCCCAGCCCCGGCTGAAGGCCGGGCGCAGGGCCTGGCCCGGCGCGGTATACTTCCGGCGATGAAGTACTGCAGCACCTGCGGCGAGTCCGTCGTGTATTGCGTTCCCCCTGGCGATTCCCGGGAACGCTACATGTGCGAGCACTGCGAGACCGTCCACTATCAGAACCCCCGCGTCATCACCGGCTGCCTGGCCACCTGGGAGGACCGGGTACTGCTGTGCAAGCGCGCCATCGCGCCGCGCAAGGGTTTCTGGACCCTGCCCGCGGGATTCCTGGAGAACGGTGAGACCGCCGAGGGCGGCGCCTTGCGGGAGACCTGGGAGGAGGCCCGGGCGACGGTGGTGCTGGAAGACCTCTACACCCTGTTCAGCCTGCCCCACATCTCCCAGATCTACCTGTTCTACCGGGGCCGCCTCGAAAGCCCGAGCTTCGCCGCCGGCGACGAGACCGAGGCGGTGAATCTGTTCGGGGAGCAGGAGATTCCTTGGGACGATCTGGCCTTCCCCGTGGTGCGGGAGACCCTCCAGCACTACTTCGAAGACCGCCGGCGCGACGACTATCACATCCGAGCCCGCAGCCTGGTGGTGGATCCGGCCCGCCGCCGTTAGCCGGGCGCTAGGCGCCCGCCAGGGCCCAGCACACCGCCACCAGCCCCATGGCCAGGGCGCCGCAGATCGCCTGCCCCGCCCGGCCCAGCCGCCGCACGTCCATGGCGGCAACAAGCAGCCCCAGGACCAGACCGGCGACGAAGCCGGTGATGTGGGCGATCACGTCGGTGTTGCCGCCGCCGAACCCGGTGTAGACCAAGAGGGCAATGCCGCCGAACACCGGCGCGAAGCGCCGGCGCCAGTCCCAGCCCCGCAGATAGCCCCGGCGCCAGACGAACGCCCCCACCAGGGCCAGGGCAGCGAAGGTGGCCGTGGATGCGCCCACGGAGCGGAACACCTCGCCCTGCACCAGCGCATTGGCCGCATTTCCCAGCGCACCGCCCGTCAGCACCAGCAGCCAGCCCAGCCCGGAGCCCAGATAGCGGCCCACGAACAGCCCGAACACCGAGCCGAACAGGGAGTTGCCGACCAGGTGGGCGAGGTCGCCGTGCAGGGTCAACGCCGTCACCGTGCGCCACCACTGCCCGTCCCGCACCAGACCGGCGTCCATCACCCCCGCTTCGCGCCAGTCCCAGCCAAACGCGGCGGCGCCTTCCAGGCTCGGCAGCGCCCAGATCATCAGCAGGTAGCCCAGCACCCCCAGCCAGCCGCTGTCCACGGTCTCCGCCCGGGGCGGCTGCGCGCTGGGGGGCTGGTTCTCGCGCTCGTAACGCGAAAGCTCGTCACCGGCCCGGGCGGCATCCTCCACGGCCACCCAGAGACCCCACTCGTGACCGTCGAACTCGATCCGGTGATCGATGGCGAGCGCGGTCAGCACGAGCCCGAGCTCCGTCAGCGCGCCCCGGGCTCGGGCTCGCCGCATGCAGATGGCTTGACGATGCAGCGTCGGGTTCTCAGTCGTAGAGATCGACCTTGTCGTAAATGGCGGTGACCTGCTTGAAATCCACCACCAGCGTGTGGGACACCCGGTCCTGCTGATCGTGCAGGTGGTATTTGTACCGCTTCTGCTCCTCGCCCTTCAGAAAGCCGTCGTACTCCCGGACCAGCTCACGAACGTCGCTCACCATCTCCTTGCTCCAGGTCGCCCGGTACGGTCC
This sequence comes from Pseudomonadales bacterium, assembly GCA_041690675.1. Classification (GTDB taxonomy): domain Bacteria; phylum Pseudomonadota; class Gammaproteobacteria; order Pseudomonadales; family Azotimanducaceae; genus UBA7803. The sequence goes on from JAWLGU010000108.1 coordinate 6,015, forward strand.
CAGCACCGCACCTCCCTGCAGGCAGATGGTGATGGTGTGGTTGGTGAGTCCCTTGTCTTCGTTGGCCATGCGCACGACTCCGACGATTGCTGAGGCCGAGCATACCCCGATCCGCCGCGCCGATGCATGGCGCGGCTCATGCAGGGCGGACGACTGGGGCGCCCGCGCCCGAATCCACATCGATTTCTCTTACGGACCGCGGATAGCGAACAGCGGATAGCGAACCGCACATTCACCAACCGTTCAGACCAGAGCCTTACCATCACCGTCATGCGCATCGGCCTGCTCATCATCTCGACGGCCTTCTGGACCGTCGCCGCCGCGGCCGACGCCGCGCTCCGCTGCGACACCGAGCTGGTGGTTCGCGGCATGACGCCGTACGAGGTGCTGGAACGGTGCGGCTTGCCGGAGTACGAGCTCGCCTGGACCGACTACCGCTATCCCGGCTACTTCGTTCGGGTGGACGAGTGGCTCTATGATCTGGGAGACAACCGCTTCCGGCGCCTGCTCATCTTCGAGGACGGCCGGCTGATCCGCATCGAGACCCGCCGCAAGCCGGCCGGTGGCTTCGACGCCCCCACCCGGCTCGGCACGAGGGCCCCCTGATCCCGTCTCAGCCCAGCGCCACCCGGGCGTTGCGGAACAGGCGCATCCACGGGCCGTCCTCGCCCCAGGACGGGTCCACCCAGGCGTTGGTGACGGCGCGGAACACCCGCTCCGGGTGCGGCATGGTCACCAGTACCCGCCCATCCGCCGCAGTGAGTCCAGCCAACCCCCGGGGCGCGCCGTTGGGATTGGCCGGATAGCGCTCGGTCACCCGGTGGTGGTTGTCCACGTACTGCAGGCACACCTGATGCTCCGCGGAGGACCAGAACCGCTCGGCCTCGGCCTCACTGGCGAACTCCGCCCGACCCTCGCCGTGGGCAATGGCGATGGGCAGGACGCTTCCCGCCATGCCGTCGAGCCACGGCGACTCGGCCCGAACCACCCGCACCAGGGCGGTGCGTCCCTCGAACTGCTCGGAACGGTTGCGCACGAAACGCGGCCACAGCCCGGCGTCCGGGATCAAAGACTTCAGGGCCGACAGCATCTGACAGCCGTTGCACACCCCCAGCGCCAGACGATCCGCTACGAGAAAGCGCTGGAACTGCTCCCGCACCACCTCGTGATAGATGATGCTCTTGGCCCAACCTCCGCCGCCGCCCAGCACGTCGCCGTAGGAGAAGCCGCCGCAGGCCACCAGCGCCGGAAAGTCCAGCAGGCTGACGGCCCCGCCCAGCAGATCGCTCATGTGAACGTCCACCGGCTCGAAGCCCGCCCGCTCGAAGGCCGCCGCCATCTCCACCTGCCCGTTCACGCCTTGCTCGCGAAGCACGGCGATGCGCGGCCGCGGCCGGCCGACGAAGGGAGCGGTGACGTCCTCGCCGGGGTCGTAGGTGAGCTGGCAGGAGAAGCCCGGGTCGTCCTCGCCGATGAGGTCGTGCTCCTCGTCGGCGCATGCCGGGTCGTCCCGCAGGCGTTGCATGCGGTAGCTGGTGGTGGCCCACAAGGTCTGCAGCTCGACGCGGCTCGACCGGTACAGCACCTGCTCGCCCCGTCTGACGAGCACCGTTTGGTCTTTACGCGGCGCGCCCAGATCGACCCAACGCAGGTCGCCCAGCGCCTCCGCCACCGCGGGCAGATCCGCAGCACGCACCTGCAGCACGGCCCCGAGCTCCTCGGCGAAGAGGGCCGGCAACGTCTCGCCGACTGAGCCGATATCCAGCTCGAAGCCGCAGCGACCGGCGAAAGCCATCTCCGCCGCGCAGGCCAGCAGCCCGCCGTCGGACCGGTCGTGGTAGGCGAGCAGCCGCCCCGCCCGGTTCTCGCGCTGCACCGCCTCGAAGAAACGGCGCAGGGTGTCCGGGTCGTCCACGTCCGGTACCGAATCGCCGAGCTGACCGTAGCACTGCGCGAGAGCGCTGCCCCCCAGCCGGTTCCGGCCGCCGCCCAGATCCACCAGCACCAGCCGGGTTTCGCCCCGGTCGAGGCGCAACTGGGGCGTGAGCGTCAGCGCGGCGTCGTCCACCGGGGCGAAGGCGCTGACGATCAGGGTCAGGGGCGACGACACCTCGCGGTCGTCCCAGCGGGTACGCATGGAAAGGCTGTCCTTGCCCACCGGGATGGCGATCCCCAGGGCCGGGCACAGCTCCATGCCCACCGTTCGCACCGCATCGAACAGGGCCTGCTCGTCCGCGTTCTCACCAACCGCCGCCATCCAGTTGGCGGAGAGCACGGTGCGCGACAGCTCGGTGACCGGCGCCGCGCATAGGTTGGTGAGCGCTTCGCCGACCGCCATCCGCGCCGACGCCCGCGGGTCGACGAGCGCCAGCGGTGGCCGCTCTCCCATGGCGAACGCCTCCCCGGCCCGGGTGCGATAACCGGCCAGGGTCACCGCCACGTCCGCCACCGGCACCTGCCACGGGCCCACCATCTGCTCCCGGGCCACCAGCCCGGTGATGCTGCGGTCGCCGATGGTCACCAGAAACTGCTTGCTCGCCACCGCCGGGAACTGCAGCACCCGGGCCACCGCCTCGTCGAGCGCCACGTGGTCGAGGCGCAACGGCTCCCGGCGCGGCGACGTCCGCTGGAAACTCCGCTGCATCCGCGGCGGCTTGCCGAACAGCACGGAAAGCGGCAGATCCACCGGCTGCTCGTCGAAGCGCGAATCCGCCACTTCCAGCCGCTGCTCGGCAGTGGCTTCGCCCACCACGGCGAAGGGACACCGCTCCCGCTCGCAGATGGCGCTGAACCGGTCCAGATGCTCAACGGAGATGCCCAGCACGTAGCGTTCCTGGGCCTCGTTGCACCAGATCTCCAGCGGCGACATGCCGGGATCCGCCGAAGGCACCGCCCGCAGATCGAAGCGCCCGCCCATCCCGGCGTCCTTCACCAGCTCCGGCAGCGCGTTGGAGAGGCCGCCGGCGCCCACGTCGTGAATCAGCCGAATGGGGTTGTCCTCCCCCAGGGCGCAGCAGGCGTCGATCACTTCCTGACAGCGCCGCTCCATCTCCGCGTTGTCCCGCTGCACCGAGGCGAAGTCCAGATCCGAGGCGCTCTCCCCGGAAGCCATGCTGGAGGCGGCGCCGCCGCCGAGACCGATGAGCATGGCGGGGCCGCCCAGCACCACCAGCCTGGCGCCGGGCTGAAACGGCGCCGGCTGCACGTGCTCTTCCCGCACGCTGCCCACGCCGCCGGCGATCATCACCGGCTTGTGATACCCGCGCACCCGCCCGGGCCGGTCCGGATCCGCCTGCTCGAAGGTACGGAAGTAGCCGGTCAGCGCCGGACGGCCGTACTCGTTGTTGTAGGACGCCGCGCCGATGGGGCCCTCGAGCATGATCTCCAGCGCCGAGACGATGCGCCCCGGCTTGCCCGTATCGAGCTCCCAGGGCTGGGGCAGGTCCGGAATGTTCAGGTGGGAGGTGGTGAACCCGGTGAGGCCGGCTTTCGGCTTGGAGCCCCTGCCCACCGCGCCTTCGTCGCGGATCTCCCCGCCGGAGCCGGTGGCGGCTCCCGGATACGGGGCGATAGCCGTGGGATGATTGTGGGTCTCCACCTTCATCAGGATGTGGCTGTCCGCCTGCTCGTAGCCGTAGCGCCGGGTGTCGGGGTCCAGCACGAAGCGCTCCACCCGGTGCCCCCCGATCACCGCGGCGTTGTCCGCGTAGGCGGAAAGGATTCCCGCGCCGTTGATGTGGCGGTAGCTGTTCTTGATCATCTCGAACAGCGTCGCGTTCTGGGGCTCGCCGTCCACCTCCCAGCTCGCGTTGAAGATCTTGTGACGGCAGTGCTCCGAGTTCGCCTGGGCGAACATCATCAGCTCCACGTCCGTGGGATCGCGCTGCAGCTCGGCGTAGGCCCGCTCCAGGTATTCCACCTCGTCGTCCGAGAGCGCGAGCCCCAGCTCCACGTTGGCGCGGGTGAGAGCCGCGAGCCCCTCCCGCCCGAGGGGCACGGTGGTCAGCGGCCGTGGCTCGGTTTCCGCAAACACCGACGCCAGGTCGCCTTCGTCGAAGAGCGCCCGCTCTGTCATGCGGTCGTAGAGGAGCCCCAGGTCCATCCGGCTGGCCGCGCTCTCCTCCATGTACCAGCGGATACCCCGCTCCACCCGCAGCACCTTGTGCAGCTCGCAGATGCGGAAGATGTCCGTGGCCTTGCTGGACCAGGGACTGATGGTCCCCTGGCGTGGCACGACCGTGAGCACCCGGCTACCCTCGCGGCGGGGCAGTCCCGTTCTCGGGCCGTACTCCAGCAGGCTCTCGCAGCGGGCCAGCTCTTCTTCGTCCAGCGGCGCGGCCACGGCCAGCAGGTGGATGTACTCGGCGTAGAGCGGACCGCCCTCGAGGCCGAGCTGACGGCGCAGCTTCTCGAGACGGAAGTTGGACAGAGCCGGGGGACCTTTGAGCAGCAGTAGTTGGGTCATTCTGGTACGTCGTCGATTGATGGAGCGGCGGCTTCGCCGCCGGAGCGCCCGCCGGCGGCCGCGAGTCGCCGGTCCGTGAAGAAGGCTTTCAGCAGCGCGGCCGCCTGGTCGGCGAGGACGCCCGTCACCACCTCCACCCGGTGGTTGAGGGCCGGGTTGTCGAGCACGGCTGCCGTGCTTCGAACAGCGCCCGCCTTCGGCTCCGGAGCCCCGTACACCAGTGTGGCGATCCGGGCATGCACCAGGGCGCCGGCGCACATGGTACACGGCTCCACGGTGACGTAGAGCCGGGCACCGGGCAACCGGTAGTTGCCGACTCCGCGGGCCGCGGCCCGCAGAGCGAGGATCTCCGCATGAGCCGTGGGGTCGGCGGCGCCGATGGGGCGGTTGTAACCTTCCCCCAGCACCACGCCGTCTCTCACCACCACGGCGCCCACCGGCACCTCGCCCTCCGCCGCCGCCTGCTCGGCCTGGGCCAGCGCTCGCCGCATCCACACTTCGTGATCCTCGGAGGCGGCGCTCATTCCCACTCGATGGTAGCGGGCGGCTTGCTCGACACGTCGTAGACCACCCGCGACACTCCGGCGATCTCGTTGATGATGCGATTCGAGACCCGCTCGATGAGCTCGTAGGGCAGGTGCGCCCAGCGCGCGGTCATGAAGTCCACGGTCTCCACGGCCCGCAGGGCGATGACGTCGGCGTAACGCCGGGCATCCCCCACCACACCCACGGACTTCACCGGCAGGTAGACGGCGAATGCCTGGCTGACCCTGTCGTAGTAGTCCGCGCGGCGCAGCTCCTCGAGGAAGATGGCGTCCGCCTCGCGCAGCACGTCGGCCCGCTCCTTGGTCACCTCGCCGAGCACCCGCACGCCGAGCCCCGGACCGGGGAACGGGTGCCGGTACACCAGTTCCCGTGGCAGCCCGAGATACAGGCCGATCCTGCGCACCTCGTCCTTGAACAGCTCCCTGAGCGGTTCCACCAGCTTCAAGTGCATGCGCTCCGGCAATCCCCCCACGTTGTGGTGGGACTTGATCACGTGAGCCTTGCCGTACTTGCTGGCCGCCGACTCGATCACGTCCGGGTAGATGGTGCCCTGCGCCAGCCAGCGCACGCCGCTGATGCGGTGGGCCTCCCGGTCGAATACCTCGATGAAGGTGTTGCCGATGATGCGGCGCTTGTCTTCCGGATCCTCGTGACCGGCCAGCCGCATCAGGAACTCGGCCTCCGCGTCCACCACCACCAGGTTCAGGTTCAGCGCGTTGGAAGGCGCAAACGCCGCGCTCACCTCGGCGCGCTCGTTCTTGCGCAGCAGCCCGTTGTCCACGAACACGCAGGTGAGCTGATCGCCGATGGCCCGGGACAAGAGCGCCGCGACCACGCTGGAATCCACGCCGCCGGACAGCCCCAGCACCACCCGCTCGTCGCCCACCTGCTCCCGCACCGCGGCGATGGCATCGTCGACGATGTTGGCCGGAGTCCACAGGCCCTCGCAGCCGCACAGGTCGCGGGCGAAGTAGCTCAAGATCTCCTGACCCTGCTGGGTATGGGTTACCTCCGGATGGAACTGCACGCCGTAGAGGCCTCGCTCGGCATCCTCCATGGCGGCGATGGGAGCGGACGCGGAGCGCGCGGTGACGGTGAATCCCGGCGGCGGCTCCACCACCTTGTCGCCATGGCTCATCCACACCGGCAGCTCGCCGCCGGCGCCGCCGTTCACCGCCGCCAGCAGTCGGCTTTCCGGTTCGATCTCCACCACCGCGTGGCCGAACTCCCGGTGATCGGAGCCCGCCACGGCGCCGCCGAGCTGGGCCGCCATGGCCTGCATCCCGTAGCAGATCCCGAGCACCGGCACCCCCAGATCGAACACCACGGCGGGAATGCGCGGCGTGTGCTCCAGCGTCACGCTTTCCGGGCCGCCGGAGAGAATCACGCCCCGGGGAGCCAGCTCGCGCACGAACCGCTCCGGCACGTCGAAGGGATGGATCTCGCAGTACACGCCCGCCTCCCGGACCCGCCGGGCGATGAGCTGGGTGTACTGCGAGCCGAAATCGACGATCAGAATCTTCTGATCGTGGAGATTTTCCACGGTCACGGCGCTTCAGCTCAGGGGGTAGTTGGGGGCTTCTTTGGTGATGGCCACGTCGTGGACGTGACTCTCCACCATGCTCGCGGCGCTGACCCGCACGAACTGGGGCCGGGTGCGCATGGTGGCGATGTCC
>JAWLGU010000109.1:0-12503 GCA_041690675.1 Pseudomonadales bacterium
TCCACCCGGTGCGCGGCGATGGCGTCGAACACCGCGTCGGCGCGAACCTGGCGCAGGCACACCGAGGTCCCGGCGGTGGCCGCCAGGGTCCAGGGAAAGCACCAGCCGTTGCAATGGAACATGGGCAGGGTCCAGAGATACACCGGATGCTCGCCCATGCTCCAGGTCAGCGCGTTGGAGACCGCATTCAGGTAGGCGCCGCGGTGATGGTAGACCACGCCCTTGGGGTTGCCCGTGGTGCCCGAGGTGTAGTTGAGAGCGATGGCGTCCCACTCGTCGGCGGGTAGCTCCCAGGCGGCGTGGGGCGCTCCCTCGGCGAGGAGCGATTCGTAGTCGAGCTCGCCCACCAGCTTGCCTTGCTCGCAGCTCGGATCGTCGATGGCCACCACCAGCGGACGCCGCTCCAGACCGGCCAGAGCCTGCTCCGCCACGGGGCCGAACTCCCGGTCCACCAGGAACACCCTCGCCTCGCCGTGCTCGAGGATGAACCGCACCGTGGCTGCATCCAGCCGGATGTTGATCGCATTGAGCACGGCTCCGGCCATGGGCACGCCGAAGTGGGCCTCGAACATCTCGGGCAGGTTGGCCGCCATGATGGCCACGGTGTCGCCCCGGCCGATCCCCCGGCGGCGCAACGCGTCCGCCAGCCGTGCGCAGCGTTCGTAGGTTTGCAGCCAGGTGTAGCGGCGCTGGCCGTAGATGACCGCAGTGTGGTCCGGATAGACGTCCCGGGTCCGCCGCAGGAACGACAGCGGGCTCAGCGGCGTGAAGTTGGCGGGGTTCGGATCCAGGTCGGTCTGGTAGATGTTGCTCATGAGCTCTCCGTCTCGCGCTGCAGCGGCCGCCACGGTGCCGATGGCGGTCGTCAGATGGTAGCGCTCCAGCGAGGCGCCGAGCCAGCGGGCCGTGGTAGGCTTTCACCATCTCGGTACGAATGTGCAGTCATGAGCGAGTCTCGCAAACCGGGCATGTGGTCGCGGATCGGCCACGGCCTCACCCGCGCCCGCATCATCCTTTCCAACCTGTTTTTCTTCGCCTTTCTGCTGCTGCTGTTCATGTTGCTGTTCGCAGGGCCGAAGGCGCCGGAGGTGCCGGACCGGGGCGCGCTGGTGCTCGACCCGAAGGGCGCGGTGGTCGATCAGCGCTCGCCGGTGGACCCCATCCAGCAGTGGCTGGCCCCCCAGGCCGCGCTCGCCGAGACCGAGCTCACCGAGCTGCTCGACGCCATCGATCACGCCCGCGAGGACGAGCGCATCCCCATGCTGGTGCTCGATCTCGACGACCTCAGCTTTCTTACGCTGTCACACGCCGCGAGCCTGGGTGAGGCGCTGCGGGAGTTCCGCGCGGCGGGCAAGCAAGTGGTGGCCTACGGTAGCTTCTACGACCAGCAGCCCTATCTCATGGCGAGCTACGCCGATGCGGTATACATGCACCCCTTGGGACAGGTCCTCCTGCCGGGATTCACCATCAAGCAGCTCTATTTCAAGGACCTGCTCGATCGGCTGAACGTGAACATGCACGTGTTCAGGGCGGGCAAGTACAAGGAGTTCGTCGAGCCCTACACCCGGACCAGCATGTCCGAAGAGGCCCGGGAGGCGAATCTGGAGCTGGTGAGCGCGCTGTGGGACCGCTTCGGCTCGGAGGTCATGAGCAACCGCCGCATCGACGAGGAAGCCTTCACCCGCTACACGCAGTCGCTGCCCGACCTTCTGACGACCACCGGGGGTGACATGGCGCGCCTGGCCGTGGAATACCATCTGGTGGACGAGCTGCTCACACCGGATCAGGCCCGGGCACGGATCGCCGACGCCGTGGGCGCGGACGAGGACGGCGGCTTCAGCGGCATCGGCTTCCGCCAGTACCTGCGGGCCGTAGACGGTCCGGCACGCGCCGAGCGCAAGCGCAACGTGGGCGTGATCATCGCCGAGGGCCCCGTGGTGATGGGCGACAACGTGCGCGGCGTCATCGCGGCGGAGCAGATGATCCAGCTCATCCGGGAAGCTCGCCAGGACGACGGCATCCGTGCGCTGGTGGTACGTCTGAATACGCCCGGCGGCAGCAGCTTCGCCTCTGAGCTGATCCGTCAGGAGCTCGAGCTCACTCAGCTCGTCGGCAAGCCGGTGGTGGTCTCCATGGGGCCCGTGGCTGCCTCGGGGGGCTACTGGATCGCGGCCACCGCCGATGAGATCCTCGCCGAGCCCACCACCCTGACCGGCTCCATCGGCGTGTTCGGCATCGTCCCCACCCTGGAGGAGAGCCTGAACGCCATAGGGATCGACAGCGATGGCGTGGAAACCACGCCCCTGTCGCCGTTGACTCCGCTCACCGCCATGAACGAGGCCACCGCCCGGGTGCTGCAGCAGAGCACGGAGAACGTCTACCGGCGCTTCGTGAACCTCGTGGCCCGTGGCCGCGACCTGGCCCCGGAGCAAGTGGACGAGATCGCCCAAGGACGCGTCTGGGTCGGCGCCCGCGCCCTGGAGCTGGGCCTGGTGGACAGCCTCGGCGGTCTCGACGCCGCGGTCGCGCGGGCGGCCGAGCTGGCGGAGCTCGAGGGTTTCGGCATCCGCCGCCTGGAACGGCCGCTCACCCCCGGCGAGATGCTGATCCGCCAGCTCACCGGCACCGTGTCGCTCCACAGCCTACGCCAGTGGCTGGGAGATCCGCCGGCGCTGTCGCCGCTGGTTCGTCAGGCAGGCGCCGCGTGGCGGTTTCTCACCAGCCTGAACGACCCGCGGCATAGTTATGCGGTGTGTGTGGAATGCTTGGAATAGCGGTCGCTGTCCGCTATCCGCTATCCGCCATCCGCAGGAGGCAGATCGCCAGGGTCTGGCGAATCGACTCTAGCGGAAAGCGGACAGCGGACGGATAGCGATCCTCAAAACAACCTGATTCTAGTCCGCGCCCCGCCCCGCGCCCGTGAGCCGGTGGACGAGCGGCGCCGCCGCATCCGCGCGTGCAGCTCCCGGCGCTTGATGGTCAGGTAGTCCTCCCGGGACAGATCCGGGTTGCGGTTGCGCAGCTTCTCTTCTTTTCGGTAGCGGCAGAAGTCCTCGAAGGCGTCGATCTCGTGCTTCAGCTCGCTGACCACCAGCTCGATCATGATGGCGTCGTCGATGTAGCCGAGAACCGGGATGTTGTCCGGGATCATGTCCTGAGGGTCGGCGAAATAGGCCAGCGCCGCGAGCACGTTACGGCGCTCCTGGGCCGCCAGCGCCCACTCTTCGTCCTGGGCCATCTCGACGAGCGCGCTCAGCCGGTCCAGGCGCTGCCGCACGAACGCCGGCACGTTCTGCGCCCGCACCTCCTCGACCATGGCGCTGGCCCGCTTGAGGATCTCCTCGTCAGAGACCTTGTCCGCGGTCTCTTTCGCCTGCTTGATGCTGGCGCGGAAGAACTTGAGGTCTTTGTCTTCGAGGTCGAACGTCACTCTGAGCGGCATGTCCCCTACCCTTCCGGCTCCTGTGGATCAGGCGCGCACTATACCGAATTTCACCGCCTTTGAAACTTGCTCCAGTAGTCCCGGGTGAGTTGCTTGACTTCCTTGCGCATGAGCAGGAGCCCCACCAGATTGGGAATGGCCATGAGCGCCAGCGTCACTGCCGAGATCAGCCAGATGAGGGACGTGTCCACCACGGTAGCGAGAAAGAAGCCCACCACGTACACGGCCCGGTACGGCGTCACCGCCTCCACGCCGATGAGGTAGGTCATGCTGCGGTCACCGTAGTAGGACCAGGCCAGCGCCGTGGAGAAGGCGAACAGGACCAGCCCCACGGTCACCGCGTACTGCCCGTACTCGCCGAGAAAGCTGTGTTTGAAGGCCTCCGCGGTGAGGGGCACCGAATGCAGAAGCGAGCGTCCGACCATGTAAACGCCAGGGGTGGCCAGGGAGCCGTTGACGATCTGCGCGGTGCCGGTGTAGGGCTGGCCGCCTGCGAGATAGCGGACGTCCTCCGCCACGGAGCGGTTGTGGATGACCGTGAAGTCGCCGTCCTGCGCCACACCGTCCACCACGGTCAGCTCCGCCGTGAGCCGCTGCACCGGATCGTTCACCGGCGCCACCACGTCGAGGTGAGCGAACAGCGCAGCCACGTGCTGCGGGTTCGAGTCGGTGTAGACGCCGCTGACGAACTCCGTGTCGAATGGCGCGAACACGTTCTCGAACTTCTCCTTCCAGACTCCCGAAGAAAGGATCACCAGCCCGGTGAGGGTGCAGATGATGAGGGTGTCGATGAACGGCTCGAGGATGGCCACCACGCCTTCGGAGACCGGCTCGTCGGTGCGTGCCGCGGCGTGGGCGATGGGGGCCGAGCCCTGGCCTGCTTCGTTGGAAAAAAGCCCGCGATTCACACCCCGATTGAACGCGTACGCGAACGTGGCGCCGAGGAAGCCGCCCGCGGCGGCGGAGCCGGTGAAGGCGTCCCGAAACACCGCCACGAACGACGGCACCACCTGATCGATGTTGCTCACCACCACAGCCAGCGCGCCCAGCGCGTAGAGGATGCCCATGAGGGGCACGATGCTGGCCGCCACCACGGCGATGCGACGGATGCCGCCGATGATCACCAGGCCCAGCAACGCGGCCAGCACCAGCCCGCTCAGCCAGGTGGGAATGCCGAAGGAGGTTTCGAGGCCGGAGGCCATGTTGTTGCTCTGCGGTAGATTGCCGGTGCCGAAGGAGCTCAGCACCACCGCCACCGCGAAGAACACCGCCAGCCAGCGCATGTTGAGCCCGCGCTCCATGTAATACATGGGGCCGCCGGCGATACGCCCTTCAGCGTCCTTGACCCGGTAACGGTGAGAAATGGTCACCTCGACGAATTTGGTGGTCATGCCGACGAACGCGGTGGCCCACATCCAGAACAGGGCCGCCGGACCGCCGAGGAAAATGGCGAAGGCGACGCCGCCGATGTTGCCCGTGCCCACCGTCCCGGACAGCGCCGTCGAGAGGGCCTCGAAATGGCTGGTATCGCCGGGATCGTCCGCCTTCGCGTACTTGCCGCGAACCACCTGCCAGGCGTGGCTGAAGAAACGGATCTGCGGAAAACCCAGGTACAGGGTAAAGAACACCCCCACGCCGAGCAGCAGGTAGGGGAACCAGACGGCGCTGCCCAGATGGCCGTCCAGGAAGACGAAGAAGTTTTCCAGGGAGCTCATTCCGCCGACGACACCGTCTCGTTCGTCAGCACCTTCTGCATCACGTGAAACAGCCGATTCTGCTCCATGACCCCGCGCACCGCTTCGGCCCCCGGTCCGGTGGCGTACGCCGCCACGTCCTCACCGCCATGAGTCTCGCTCGCCAGGGGATAGCCGGCCACCTGCCGATAGTCGGGAGATCGGGTATCCACCTCGGTGAGATCGGCGAGCTCGTCGCGGTATCCGGGCCCGTTGGCGTAGCCCAGGGTCGTATAGGGGCGGCCCTCCAGGTCGGTGGCCAGCTCTCCCAGCGGCGTTTCCACCTTGCCGAGGATCGGATTGCCGCGGCGCGGGTAGCCGCTCATGGTCATGGTGTGGCTGTGATCGGCGGTGACCAGGATCAGGGTCTCGGCGGCGTCGGTCAGCCGCAGCGCCGTCGCCACCGCATCGGACAGAGCCACCGTGTCCACCAGCGCGCGGTAGGCGTTGCCGCCGTGATGGGCGTGATCGATGCGGCCGCCTTCCACCATGAGGAAGAAGCCGTTGGGGTTGGCCGACAGCTTCGCGATGGCGAACGCCGTCATCTCGGCGAGGGAGGGCTCGCCGGCGGGGTCGTGCGGGCGATCCGCCTCGAATTGCATGTGGGAGGGCTCGAACAGGCCGAGCACGGGTCCCGGAGCCTCCGGGGACAGAGCATCGAACTGCTCCCGGTTCCAGGCGTAGGTCCGATCAGCGCCCCCACGCCGCCACTCCTCGATCAGATCCCGGCCGTCGCTGCGGGCGCCGGTCACGCCCGGGTGCTCCGGATCCGCGACGTCCGCGGGCAGGAACGGCGCCCGGCCGCCTCCGAGTGCCACCTCGATGCCGTCGCCATGGGCGAACTCCACGAACTGGCGGGCGATGTCCCGGCAGCCAGCCTCCAAGGCGCCGGCGGTCAGCTGGGTGTCGCTCTCCCAGTTGCGGTCGGGCACGTGGGCGTAGGTCGCTGCCGGCGTGGCGTGGGTGAAACGGGCGGTGGAGATGATCCCGGTGGCGAGCCCCTGCGTCTCGGCCAACTCGAGCACCGTGGGCAACTCGTTGGCGAGCGCGGCCTCGCAGTCGCCGTGCGGCACCGCGGCAGCCACGCTGATGTGGCCGATGCGGGTCTTCTCGCCGGTGACGATGGCGGACATGGTACCGGCGCTGTCCGGCACCTGGGCATCCACGTTGTAGGTCTTGACCAGGGCCACGTGGGGGAAGGTCTCGAAAGCCAGCGCGTGCTCCTCGCCGGACGCGCCCTGCTGCTGGCCGGCGAATATCCGCGCGGCGGTGATGGTGCTGATGCCCATGCCGTCACCGAGGAACAGGATGACGTTGCGTTTCTGCGGCGCCGCCGCTGCGCCCTCCGGCGCACTCGGCACCACGGCGCAGCCCGCCGCCGCCAGCGCCAGCACCAGCCCAAAGCCTTTGATCGATCTCACCGTCACTCGCTCCTCGGTTGCCGCATGGTCACGAACTCTTCCGCCGCCGTCGGGTGGATGCCGATGGTACGGTCGAAGTGTTCCTTGGTCGCGCCCGCCGTCATGGCCACGGCGATGCCCTGAATGATCTCGCCCGCCTCGGCGCCGACCATGTGAGCGCCCACCACGCGCTGATCGGCCCGGCTCACCAACAGCTTCATGAAGGTGCGCTCGTCGCGCCCGGTCAGGGTATGCTTCATGGGCTTGAAATCGGCGGTGTAGACATCGATATCGTCGTGAAACCGGGCGCGCGCCTGGGCTTCCGTGAGCCCCACCGTGGCGATGTTGGGCTGACAGAACACGGCGGTGGGAATGATCTCGTAGTCCACGGTGCGCTTCGGGTTCGCCGTGAACAGATTGTTGGCGACGCACATGCCTTCGGCGATGGCCACGGGCGTGAGCTGCTCGCGGTCGATGACGTCACCGATGGCGTAGACGTTGTGCACCGAGGAGCGGTAGTGCTCGTCGACGATGACGCCGCCACGGTCGTTCTGCCGGACCCCGGCCGCCTCGAGGCCGAGGCCTTCGGTGTTCGGCACCCGGCCGGTGGCGTACATGACCAGATCGGTCTCCAGCGCGCCGCCGGTATCCAGATGGGCGATGCGGCGTTCCCCGGCGGCCTCGATCTCGGTGACCTGGGCCGAGAAGCACAGCTCCACGTGCTTCTTCTCGAGCTCCTTGGCCACGAATGCGCGCACCTCGTCATCGAAACCGCGCAGGAACATGGGGCCGCGGTAGACCAGGCTGGTGCGGGCGCCGAGCCCTGCGAAGATGCCGGCGAACTCCACGGCGATGTAACCGCCGCCGATCACTACGGCGCGTTCCGGGAAACGCTCCAGGTAGAAGGCTTCGTTGGAGGTAATCGAGAGCTCGCGGCCCGGCACGTTGGGCACGTCGGGCCGGCTGCCCGTGGCCACCAGCACGTGCTCGGCGCTGAAGCGCTGATCGTCCACTTGAACGTGATGGGCGTCGAGGAGCTTCGCCCGCCCCCATTTGATGGCTACGCCGGCGCCGCTCAAGAGATTCTCGTAGACCCCGTTGAGACGCTGGATCTCCCGGGTCTTGTTGTCCCGCAGCCGAGGCCATTGGAACGACTCCCGGCGTACGTCCCACCCGTAGGCGGCGGCGTCCTCGAAATCCTCCGCGAAGTGGGAGCCGTAGACGAACAGCTTCTTGGGCACGCAGCCGACGTTCACGCACGTGCCGCCTAGATGGGTGTCTTCGGCGATGGCCACCCGTGCGCCGTAGGCGGCCGACATGCGAGCGGCCCGCACGCCACCGGAGCCCGCGCCGATGACGAAGAGATCGTAGTCGTAACCCATGGGCAGACGTTCCGCGAAAGCCGGGGAGCCTATAGGATCGCCCCGGGTTTGCAAAGCTCGGAACCCCCCATACACTTCCCCGAGCCCGCGTAATCCTCGTACCCGCCATCAGGAGCATTGCCATGAACGGCGCCCAGAGCCTGCTGCAAACGTTCGTCGCCGCCGGCGTCGAAGTCTGCTTCACCAACCCCGGCACGTCGGAGATGCATTTCGTCGCCGCGCTGGACAAAGAGCCGGGCATGCGCGCCGTGCTCGGTTTGTTCGAGGGCGTGGTGACGGGGGCCGCAGACGGCTACGCGCGCATGGCCGGCAAGCCCGCCTGCACGTTGCTTCATCTCGGCCCCGGCCTGGCGAATGGTCTCGCCAACCTGCACAACGCGCGCCGCGCCCACTCGCCGGTGGTGAACGTGGTGGGGGAGCATGCCACTTATCATCGCGCCCTGGATGCCCCGCTCACCTCGGACATTCCCGGCTTCGCCGGTCCGGTCTCGGGCTGGATTCGCGTGGCGGAAAGCGCCGCGAGCGTCGCCGGCGATGCCGCCGCCGCGGTGCAGGCGGCCGTGTCGCCCCCCGGACAGGTGGCTACCTTGATCCTCCCGGCCGACACCGCGTGGAACGAGGCCGCCGGCGCGGCGGCGCCGCTGCCGAGGCCCGGACTCAGCCCGGCCGATCCCGATGCGGTGGAAGACGTGGTCGCCGCGCTCCGCTCCGGCGAGCCTTGCGCTTTTCTGTTGAACGGCCTGGGGGTTGGCGAGGAGGCGCTGCAACTGGTGAGCCGCATCAGCCAGCACACCGGCGCCCGTTATCTGGGAGACACGTTCATCGCCCGGGTGCCACGCGGCGCCGGGCGCGTGGACCTGCCGCGGCTGCCGTACTTCGCGGAGCAGGCGGAGGAGGCGCTGGCCGGCATTCGACACCTGATCGTGGTGGACACCCGGGCGCCCGTGAGCTTCTTCGCCTATCCCGGGCGCGCCAGCGAGCTCACCCCGGCGGGCTGCCAGGTACATGCGCTCACAGCCCCCGGCGACGACACCGTGTCCGCCCTGCAGGCGGTGGCCGATGCCGTCGGC
Source organism: Pseudomonadales bacterium (assembly GCA_041690675.1). Lineage (GTDB taxonomy): Bacteria > Pseudomonadota > Gammaproteobacteria > Pseudomonadales > Azotimanducaceae > UBA7803. Next base: position 9,028 of record JAWLGU010000109.1, read on the forward strand.
GCCGCGGCCGTTGCGCCGTTGCTGTGCCCGTTGCAGCGGCCGGAGCTGCCTTCCGGGGCGCTGACCCCGGCGAGCATCGCCCAGTCACTCGGCGCTCTGCTTCCCGATCACGCCATTCTGGTGAACGAGGCGGCCACCTCGGGTTTTGCCCTCCCCGCGCTCACCGCCCAATCCGCGCCCCACGACTGGCTCGATCTCACCGGCGGCGCCATCGGGATGGGGCTGCCCGCGGCGGCGGGGGCCGCCGTGGCGTGCCCGGACCGGCGCGTGGTCGCGCTGCAGGCGGACGGCAGCGCCATGTACACGGTGCAGGCTCTATGGACCATGGCGCGAGAAAACCTCGACGTTACGGTGATCTTGTTTGCCAATCGTAAATACGCAATCCTGCAGGTGGAATTCATGCGCGTAGGGGCCGAAAATCCCGGTCCCAAGGCCATGAACATGCTGGATCTGTCTCGGCCGGACCTGGATTTCGTGCATCTCGCCAAGGGCATGGGCGTTCCGGCGGTGCGCGCCACCGATGCGAAGTCGTTCAGCGAGGCGCTCGCGGAAAGCTTCGCGACCCCGGGTCCGTATCTCATCGAGGCGGTGGTCTAGCGGATGATGGCGGTCGAAGTCGCTGAGGAGCTGCCATGAAGATCACCCTGTTCGGGACGGGTTACGTCGGTCTCGTCACCGGAACCTGCTTCGCGGAGATGGGCAACGACGTCCTCTGCGTCGACATCGATCCCAACAAGGTCGAAGCGCTGCAGCGGGGCGAGGTTCCCATCTACGAGCCCGGCCTCGAGCAGATGGTGCGCAGCAACACCGCTGCCGGCCGGCTGCGGTTCACCACGGACACGGCCGAAGGGGTGAATCACGGACAGCTCCTGTTCATCGCCGTGGGCACTCCCGCCGACGGCGACGGCTCCGCCGATCTTCGTCACGTGCTGGCGGTGGCACGCAGCATCGGCGAGCACATGGCGGAGCCCAAGGTCGTGGTCGACAAGTCCACGGTGCCGGTGGGCACCGCGGACCGGGTGCGCGAGGCGGTGGCCGAGACCCTGACCGCCCGGGGCGTCGATATCGACTTCGACGTGGTGTCGAACCCCGAGTTTCTCAAGGAAGGCGCCGCGGTCAGCGACTTCATGAAGCCGGATCGCATCATCATCGGTACCAACCGGGAAGACAGCGCCCGGCTGCTGGATGCGCTGTACGCGCCGTTCAACCGCAATCGCGACAAGGTCATCCACATGGACGTGCGCTCGGCAGAGCTGACCAAGTACGCGGCCAACGTGATGCTCGCCACCCGCATCAGCCTCATGAACGAGCTCGCCAACCTCGCGGAGCGTCTGGGCGCCGACATCGAGGACGTGCGTCGGGGCATCGGCGCGGATCCGCGCATCGGCTTTCACTTCATCTATCCGGGCACCGGGTACGGCGGGTCGTGCTTTCCCAAGGACGTGAAGGCGCTGATTCATACCGCGACCGGAGTCGGCTACGACGCTTCGATCATGCGTGGCGTGGAAAGCGTCAACGAGCGCCAGAAAGGGGTGCTGTTCGAGAAGATCCTCCACCACTTCGGCAACGACGTGAAGGGTCGCACCTTCGCCTTGTGGGGGCTGGCCTTCAAGCCCAACACCGACGACATCCGCGACGCGCCCAGCCGCACCATCATGGAGCGGCTGTTCGAGCGCGGTGCCGCGGTGCGGGCCTACGACCCCGCGGCCGGCCGCGCAGCCGTCAGGGTGTACGGCTCGGAACCCGGCTTCACGTTGTGCAACCGGCGCGACGACACCCTGAAGGACGTGGACGGCCTCATCGTCGTCACCGAGTGGAACGAGTTCCGCAGCCCCGACTTCCAGGCGTTGAAGGCCCGGCTCAGAGAGCCGGTGATCTTCGACGGCCGCAACGTCTACGATCCGGACTACATGAGCCAGCTCGGCTTCGCCTACTACGGAATCGGCCGCGGGCTTCCGGGGCACGGTCCCGCCGGCGAGCGCCCGGCGACGGCGGCGAGGGCTTCAGTGAAAGACAACGGTACGTCCGCCGTTTAGCAGCACCCGGTGCTCCGCGTGATAGCGGACGGCTCGCGCGAGAACGAGCCGTTCGATGTCGCGCCCCACGGCCGCCAGTTCCTTCGGCGTCGCCCGGTGATCCACGCGCTCCACGCTCTGCTCGATGATGGGGCCTTCGTCCAGCTCCGCGGTGACGTAGTGGGCGCTGGCGCCGATGAGCTTCACCCCCCGCTCGTAGGCCTGGTAGTAGGGCCTCGCCCCCTTGAAGCCGGGCAGGAACGAGTGATGGATGTTGATGATCCTCCCCGGCAGCACCTGGCAGAACTCGGGGGTCAGGACCTGCATGTAGCGCGCGAGGATGACCAGGTCGATGTCCCTGCGCCGTATCTCCTCGAGCAGCCGGCCTTCCTGGGTCTCCTTGTTCTGGGGCGTGATGGGCAGATGCAGGAAATCGACGTCTTCCGCCGCCGCCAGCGGGTAGGCGTCCCGGTGGTTCGAGGCGATGAGGGAGATCTCGATGGGAAGCTCGCCGTTGCGGGTGCGATACAGAAGATCGATCAGGCAATGGTCGAGGCGCGACACCATGATGAGCACTTTCGGCCGGACATCGAGAGGCCAGATCTCCCAGCGCATGTCCTGGGCCGCGGCGATGGGCTCGAAGGAGGCTTCGAGGTCCGGGAGCGACACCGGGCCGTCGAAGTGAACCCGCATGAAGAAGCGGCGGCTGTAGGGGTCGCCGTACTGGTCGCTGTCCAGAATGTTGCACTCGCGCTCGAACAGCCAGCGGGTGACGGCGTGCACGAGCCCGGTGCGGTCGGGACAGGACAGGGTGAGAACGAAATCTGCCACGAAACGATCCTGATGCTGGTTGCAATGTGAGCTTTCCGGGGAAGGCATTGTAGAGTACGGGAGACGTATTGAAGCTGTATTTATATACAGGTAATCTGGTCGGCCCCTGTATGGAAATACAGTTCTCCAATGAGCCGCCCGGAAGACAGCTCGAAGGTTTCAGCTCCAGGATCGCTTGCCCGCCTTCTGCACCACCCCGATCTCTGGCGCGCCGGCCAGGTCGGCGGCGCCGTGGATGCTCTCTCCAGCGGCTTTCCCGCCCTGGATGAGCATCTGCCCGGCGGCGGCTGGCCCCGGGCCGGGCTCGCGGAGCTGCTGCTCGACACCGCCGGGGTGGGTGAGCTGCGACTGCTCGTTCCCCTCCTCCGCGCCCTCTCCCGCAGCGAGGCTCGCTGGATCGCCTGGATCGACCCACCCTTCGTGCCTTATGCCCCGGCTCTGGAAGCCGAAGGCGTGGACATTCGCAAGATCCTGCTGATTCACCCGAAGACCCACCAGGAAGCCCTGTGGGCCCTGGAGCGGGCCAGCCGCTCCGGCACCTGCAGCCTGGCCCTGGCCTGGCTCGACGAGCGCCGGCTCGAGCTCAAGGACACCCGCCGGCTGCAGCTCGCCGCCCGCCAGGGGCGCACC
>JAWLGU010000110.1:0-12063 GCA_041690675.1 Pseudomonadales bacterium
CCAGGCGCCGAGGCCACCGCGGACGAGATCATCGCCCACTGCCGGGACAACATGGCGCACTTCAAGGCGCCCAGGCACGTGGTGTTCTGCGAGCTGCCGAAGACCTCTACCGGCAAGGTGCAGAAGTTCGTGCTACGTCAGCGGGCGGACGCGCTGTGACGCCGCTCTGGCGTTGGCCCGAGCTGTGCGAGGCCCTCGGACTCGCGCCGGTGGACGGCCCGGACGTGACGGGCATCAGCATCGACTCCCGCAAGGTCGAGCCGGGGGATCTGTTCGTCGCGCTGACCGGCGACCCGGGACCGCGCTTCAATCCGAGCCACCGGTCGGAGCGGGACGGGCACGATTTCATCGACGCGGCCCTGGCGAACGGGGCGGTGGGGGTGCTGGCCCACGACGGCCGCACCCGCTCTGCGCCGCAACTGCAGGTGGCCGATACCCTCGATGCCCTGTGGGCCCTGGGCGCGGCGGCGCGTGCGCGCCTGCACGGCCCGGTGGTGGCGGTCACCGGCAGCAGCGGCAAGACCACCGCGAAGGCTTTCCTCGCCGCCGCCCTGGGTGGTTTCGCCACCGGCGGCAGTCTCAACAATCATCTGGGGGTGCCGCTCAGCCTGGCGTTGACGCCGCGGGACGCGCGGGCGGCGGTGCTGGAGCTCGGCACCAATCATCCGGGAGAGATCGCCCCGCTGGCACGCCTGGTGCGCCCGGACGTGGCGGTGGTCCTCAACGTTCATCCGGCACACCGGGAGCATTTCGCCACCATGGCGGAGCTGGAGCGGGAAAAGCTCTCCATCCACCAGGGCCTCCAGGCCGGGGGCGAGCTGATCCTGGAAGAATCCCTCGGGGCCGATCTGCCAGCGACGGTGACCGTCTCCAGGTTCGGTCGCGGCGACGGCTGTCTGGTGCGCCTGCTGGAGACGAACGGACAGCAGGCGCGCTACCGGGTGGGGGAGGTGGAGCTCGTCGCGCACGTCCCCGGCGGCGGCGCCCATCGGGCGATGACCCTGGCCGCGGTGCTCGCCGTGCTGGTGCGGCTGGGTCTGGAGCCCGATGCCGCGCGGCATCTACCCGATGACCTGGTGCCCGCGGGCCGGGGGCGGGAGCTCGTGGCGGGCGGCATCACCATTCTCGACGACAGCTACAACGCCAATCCGGCAAGCATGCGGGCCGCACTGGCGGCGCTGCAGGCGCGCGCCGAGCGCCGCCGGTTCGCTCTGCTCGGCGAGATGCTGGAGCTGGGTGACGAGGGTCCCGAGTTCCACCGGGGCCTGGCGGACCTGGCGGGCGCCCTGGACGGCGTGTTCTGCGTGGGCGAGGGCATGCAGGCCCTGCAGCGGGCGCTGCCCCCGGAGAAATGCCTGGACTGGCGAGCGCAGCCGGACGAGCGCCTGCTGGATCGCCTGGCCGAGGTCCTGGAGCCGGGGGCCGTTCTGCTGGTCAAGGGATCGAACCGGGTGTTCTGGGCACGGGACTACGTGGGCCGGCTGGCGCAGCGCCTTGACCTCGAATCAAGGTCAAGTTAATCACATAAGCACTGGATAGAAAACAAAAAAATGCCCGGCCTCGGGGAGAGAGCCGGGCTACTACCATAGGAGTCACACGAGGGAGAAAGATTCGCCCTCCGCCGATACCTGCAATCGTTGGGGGAGGGGGAGGGTTGCAGGCCTCGACAGTCGAAGTAAAGCAGAGATTCTCCGGCGCGCCAGGAACTGAATCACGCTTTGGTCTGTCCATACCGCTTCGTGACCCTGCCGTGGCATACTGGCACGCCGCTGTACGCGGCGAGGAGCGCCAACGCAGCATGATCGTCGATGGGTTAGGACGCCGATTCCGCAACCTGCGGGTCTCTCTCACCGCGGCGTGCAATTACGCCTGCACCTACTGCGTCCCCGACGGCAAGCGCCTGCAGGCGGCGGCCCACGAGCTCTCCGCCGACGAGTTGATCTATGCGGTGCGCCTGCTGGTGGACGCCGCGGGGATCGAGCAGCTCCGGATCACCGGCGGCGAACCGCTGCTGTCGCCGAAGTTCGACACGCTGTTGCCGGCGGTCATGAAGCTTGGTCTCGCCGATGTCTCGGTGACCACCAACGGCCAGCTCATCAGGCGTAAGGCCGATCTGATCGTCGACTCCGGCCTCCGGCGCATCAACGTCAGCCTCGATACTCTGGATCCGGCCCGGTTCCGCGCCATCGCCCGAAGCGGCGATCTGGAGAGCGTGCTCACCGGCATGGAGTTGCTGCGTGAGGCGGGCCTGCGAATCAAGGTGAACATGGTGCCCATGCGCACCCGGAACGCCGACCAGATTCTGCCCATGCTCGAGTACTGCCTGGAGCGCGGCATGGAACTGCGGTTCATCGAGCTGATGAACATGGGACATCTGCGCTACGGCAACGGATTTCAACGGGATTTCTTCGGCATGGAAGAGATCCTCGAGACCGTGGCGCGGCGCTACGAGTTCACCCGTACCGACGCGCCCTACGATTCCACCGCGGTCCGCTTCGAGATCCCGGGGCGGGGCTACTTCGGCGTCATCGCCAACGAGACCGAGCCCTTCTGCAGCTCCTGCACCCGGCTGCGCCTGTCGTCCAACGGGCTGCTCTACGGCTGCCTCTCCAACGCCGCGAATCACGACATGAAGCCCGTGCTCGCGCTGCCGGAGCACCAGGCCATGGCCCGCCTGCAGTCCATCCTGGTGCGGGCGCTGGGGGACAAGCAGGACGTGAGCTTCACGGGGGAGGTGACGGTGATGAAGTTTATTGGGGGATGAATCGGGTCGCTGTCCGCTGTCCGCTTTCCGCTTTCCGCTTTCCGCTGGAGGGGTGACACGTAGAGTCTCGCGATGAGCCTCTTGCGGAGAGCGGACAGCGGACAGCGCTTCTATACTCCTGTCATGCCCAACCCCCGCCACCTCCGCTACGTCTCGTGGTTCGCGCTCCTCGTCGGGCTGGCGGGCTGCACCCTGCAGCACATCGAAGAGGACACGGCGGAGGTACTGGAGTGGGTGCGGCTGAAGAGCGGCACCGAGGTCCGCACCGTGTCGCGGTGGCAGATTCCTCCGGGCGCCCGCATCGTGGTGGTCGAGACCGCGCCGGCAGCGGAGCCGCTGTGGCTGCCGGCGGCGCAGCTCGGCGTTGATGCGGTGTTTCCGCCGGCGGCCGCCGCCGGCGTCCAAGCCGAGCACTACGAGTTGCTGGTCTCCTGGCCGATGGAGGCCGGGCGCACCAGGCGTGTGTCGCTGTGGGAGGTGATCGCCCTCGATGCCCTGACACCGGATTTCCAGGAGCCCATGGCGCTGCAGGTGGCGCTGATCCGTCCCGCGGACGGGGCCCTGGTGGACGCCGGCGCGCTGCGCATCTCCCCCCACTGGTTCAAGCCGGAATCCGGCAGCCCGGCGCTGGTGAAGCAGGCCTTCCAATCCTTCGCAGCCCGACTGAAACCCAAATACTAGCTGCGAAATAGCGATCAGCGATCAGCGATCAGCAAGAAGCGTTACGCCAGGATCTGGCGATGTCCCTCGTGCCGACAGCCGACAGCCGACCGCCGAGAGCGGAAAGCGGACAGCGGAAGGCGGACAGCGTTATTCTCCCCCCATGATCGACGACCTCTTCGACCAGCTCCAGGCGGCACAGGCGAGCAAGAAGCTGCCGCCGGTGAATCAGTGGCAGCCCGAGCGGCAGGGCAGCATCGACATCCGCATCGCCGCGGACGGCACCTGGTATCACGAGGGAGCCCCCATCCGCCGGCAAGGGCTGGTCAAGCTCTTTTCCACCGTGCTGCGCAAGGACCCCGACGGCTACTGCCTGGTCACCCCGGCCGAGAAGCTGATGATCCGGGTGGACGACGCCCCGTTCGTCGCCGTCGACATGGAGGTCAGAGGCCAGGGCCGCGGCACCGACCTGCTGTTCACCACCAACGTGGAGGACCACGTGGTGGCGGACGCCGAGCATCCGCTGCGTGTGGAAGACCCGCAGGGGGAGCCGCGGCCCTACGTCCTGGTCCGCGACGGCCTGGAAGCCCTGGTCAACCGGGCGGTGTTCTATCGCCTGGTGGATCTGGCGTTCGAGGATGAGGGCGATCTCGTCGTATATAGTCGGGGCGTAAGGTTCGCCCTCGGTAGTCTGTAGAGATCGTTACTTCGCTATCCGCTTTCCGCTCTCCGCCGTCCGCTGGACAGGGGCTCCTGACACTCCGGCGGATAGCGGACAGCGGCTAGCGGACAGCGCCTCTTTCACATATTCGGATAGTTCGGCCCGCCACCGCCCTCCGGCACCACCCAATTGATGTTCTGGGCCGGATCCTTGATGTCGCAGGTTTTGCAGTGCACGCAGTTCTGGGCGTTGATCTGGAACCGCTTGCGGCCGCCTTCTTCCTCCACCACCTCGTACACCGCCGCCGGGCAGTAGCGCTGGGCCGGCTCGTCGTACCTGGGCAGGTTCTGCTCGATGGGGATGGAGGGGTCCTCGAGCTGCAGGTGGCAGGGTTGGTCCTCCTCGTGGTTGGTGTTGGAGAGGAACACCGAGGAAAGCTTGTCGAACGAAAGAACCCCGTCGGGCTTGGGGTAGTCGATGGGCTTCGCCTGATCCACGGTCTTGAGCGTCGCGTGGTCCGGGGTGGGATCGCTCAGCGTGTAGGGCGCGTTGCCGCGCAGAAACTGATCCATGAAGGCGTAAGCCGAGCCGCCGAGGACGCCGAGCTTGTGCAGCGCGGGGCCCACGTTACGGGACCGCTGCAGCTCGTCGTAGAGCCAGGAGTTCTCGAAGGCCTGCCGGTACTCCGGCAGCTCGCGGGCCGGCTCCCCTGCCTCGCCGAGGTGGGCGAAGATGGTCTCGGCGGCCAGCATGCCGGATTTCATGGCGGTGTGGCTGCCCTTGATCTTCAGCACGTTGAGGAAGCCCGCGTCGTCGCCCACCAGCACCGCTCCGGGGACGCTGAGCTTGGGCAGGGCCTGGATGCCCCCCTTGACGATGGCTCGGGCGCCGTAGGCGATACGCTTGCCGCCTTCCAGGGTCTCCGAAATCAGCGGATGGTGCTTCCAGCGCTGAAACTCGTGGAACGGGCTCAGGTACGGGTTCTTGTAGCTGAGATCGACGATGAGCCCCAGGGCCACCTCGTTGTTCTCCATGTGGTAGAGAAACGAGCCGCCGGTGGAGCCGGCGGCGAAATGGCCGAGGGGCCAGCCCACGGTGTGCACCACCTTGCCCGGCACGTGCTTCGCCGGGTCGATCTCCCAGAGCTCCTTCAGGCCGATGGCGTAGTGCTGGGTGCCCGAGCCCTCGTTGAGATTGAACTTCTCGATCAGCCGCTTGCCCAGGTGCCCACGGCAACCCTCGGCGAAGATGGTGTACTTGGCGTGCAGCTCGTAGCCGGGGGTGTAGGTGGGCTTCTGCTCGCCGCTGGCGCTGACCCCCATGTCGCCGGTGGCCACGCCCTTCACGCTGCCGTCGTCGTTGTAGAGGATCTCGGCGGCGGCGAATCCGGGGAAGATGTTGACCCCCATGGCCTCCGCCTGCTCGGCCAGCCACCGGCAGAGATTACCCAGCGACAGGGCATAATTACCTTCGTTGTGGGAGTCCTTGGGCACGAACATCCCCGGGACCTTGATGCGGTTGGTGTCGTTGACCAGGTAGTACACCTCGTCCCGGGTGACCGGGTTGTTGAGCGGCGCGCCCCGTTCCCGCCAGTCCGGGAAGAGCTCGTTCAGCGCCGTCGGCTCGAAAACGGCGCCGGAGAGGATGTGGGCACCGACCTCCGAGCCCTTCTCCACCAGACAAACCGACAGTTCCTTGCCTTCTTTCTCGGCAAGCTGCATCAGCCGGCACGCCGCCGCGAGCCCCGAAGGCCCGCCGCCGACGATGACCACGTCAAATTCCATGGATTCGCGTTCCACCTACCCGCTCCGATCTTGGGAAACGCGGGATTATAGTGGAAATCCGCCCCGGAGCGATGGCGGCGGGGGCGGGGCAGGGGCGGGCGCGGCCGAACCTTCGCTTCGGGAATCCCTTACCTTGACCTCTTCGCAGGGCACAAGCGAAAATACGCGGCCCCCGCGCTGAGGGGTCGGGCCACCAGGGGGGTGGCCTTTTGTTTTTCGCTTCCTTGTTGTCAATCCGGATCGTTCGAGGCATTCATGAAGGTACTGGTTCCAGTCAAACGCGTGGTGGACTACAACGTCAAAGTCCGCGTCAAGCCCGACAAGAGCGGGGTCGACCTGAACAACGTGAAGATGTCGGTCAACCCGTTCTGCGAGATCGCCGTGGAAGAAGCGGTGCGTATGAAGGAAGCCGGTATCGCCGACGAAGTGGTCGCCGTTTCCGTAGGCACCAAGGCCTCCCAGGAACAGCTGCGCACCTGCCTCGCCCTCGGCGCTGACCGGGCCGTGCTCATCGAGACCGACGTCGAGGCCCAGCCGCTCGGCATCGCCAAGGCCCTGGCCGCCCTCCAGGAGAAGGAGAAGGCGGACATCGTCATCTTCGGCAAGCAGAGCATCGACGGTGACAACAGCCAGACGGGACAGATGTTCGCTGCGCTCACCGGCATGCCCCAGGGCACCTTCGCCTCCAAGGTGAGCGTGGCGGACGGCAAGCTGGAAGTCACCCGGGAAGTGGACGGCGGTCTGCAGACGGTGTCGCTCACCCTGCCGGCCGTGGTGTCCACCGACCTGCGTCTCAACGAGCCGCGTTACGCGTCGCTCCCCAACATCATGAAGGCGAAGAAGAAGCCGCTGGACGTGGTCACCCCCGAGGAGCTCGGCGTGGATATGACCCCCACACTCGAGGTGATCTCGGTGGAGCCGCCGCCGGAGCGCAAGGGCGGCATCAAGGTGGCGAGCGTCGAAGAGCTGGTCGACAAACTGAAGAACGAAGCGAAGGTGATTTCATGAGCATCCTGGTTGTAGCGGATCACGACAACGCGACCCTGATTCCCGCCACCCGCGCCACCGTGGCCGCAGCCCAGAACGTGGGCGGCGACGTGGACGTGCTGGTGGCCGGCGAGAACTGCCGCGCCGTGGCGGAGGCGGCGGCGAAGCTGCCCGGGGTGAACAAGGTGCTGCTGGCGGACAACGCCGCCTACGGCCACGGCCTGGCCGAGAGCCTCGCGCTGCTGGCGGCCGAGGTGGCCGCCAACTACAGCCACGTGATGGCCCCCCATACCTCCATGGGGCGCAACTTCCTGCCGCGGGTGGCCGCCCTACTGGACGTCGCGCAGATCTCCGACATCATCGAGGTGGTCAGCGAAGACACGTTCAAGCGCCCCATCTACGCGGGCAACGCCATCGCCACGGTCAAATCCAACGACGCCAAGAAGGTCGTTTCGGTGCGGGGCACGGCCTACGATCCCGTCCCGGAGGAGGGCGGCTCGGCGAGCATCGAGGACCTGTCGGCGGTCCACGATGCCGGCACCTCCACGTGGGTGAAGGACGACATCGTCGCCAGCGAGCGCCCCGAGCTCACCGCCGCCCGGGTGGTGATTTCCGGCGGCCGCGGCATGCAGAACGGCGAGAACTTCAAGCTGCTGGAAGGCATTGCGGACAAGCTCGGCGCCGCCATAGGCGCCTCCCGGGCCGCAGTGGACGCCGGCTTCGTGCCCAATGACATGCAGGTGGGACAGACCGGCAAGATCGTTGCCCCCGACCTTTACATCGCCGTCGGCATCTCCGGTGCCATCCAGCATCTGGCAGGCATGAAGGACAGCAAGGTCATCGTCGCCATCAACAAGGACGAAGACGCGCCCATTTTCCAGGTGGCGGATTACGGCCTGGTGGCCGACCTGTTTCAGGCGCTGCCCGAGTTGGAAGAGCGTCTATAACAAATCAGTATGGCCCGCCCGTAAGGGCGGGCATGCCCCTTGCAGGCGTTCGTGCCGACCTGGTGCACCATCTTGGCGAACGGGGTGTGCCTGCAAGGGTGCTTTTCGGTTCTTATCATGGGAGTGAACGTTGGCAGTTTACGAACTGAATGATGGTCAGTTGCTGCGCGTGGCGCGCAGCATCAATGGCAAGCTGCGCCAGCGGTACTTCAGTCTCATCGGCCTGAACAAGACGCAGCAGCGTCAGGCCCGACGGGAAGCGAAGGCCCTGGACGAGCAGTGGCAGGAGGAGCAGGAAAAGGCTCGGGACAAACGTATTCGCGAGGCTGCTACCGGCACCAAGCACAGCACCGGCGTACGGGGGATCAACGTGGTACGGCGGCCGTCCCCCGCGTTCCGGGTTCAGGTGCAGACCGGCGGCAAGTCTCACGTGCGTGAGTTTTCCATCAAGCGCCTGGGGCCCGAGAAGGCGTGGGCGCAGGCCACCAAGTTCCTCGCCGAATGCCGCGGCTACAAGAGCGTGCCGAAGGCCTGGACCACCCGCCGGCCCGACGTCGGCTGACCATCACGGCAACGGCCCGCCGAAGGGTGGGCCGGCTAGGTGAAGCGCTTGGCCGTGTACCACGTGACCGGCTGCGCGTGGTTGTGCACTTCCTCCGCCACGTCCAGCACCAGGGCGAACAGGGCCATGCGCACAAGAAGGCCGTTGTCCGTCTGCCGGAAGATCGCCAGGTTCGGGTTCTCGATGAGATCGTCGTCGAGCTCCTGGGCCTGGGCCCGCGAGTCCCGCGGCAGGGGATGCATGATCACCGTGTTGGGCTCGCAGTGCTGCGTGTAGATGGCCTGGTTGAGCCGGAACAGCCCCCGGTAACGATCCGCTTCCGCCTGGCTCGGGAAGCGCTCCTCCTGGGTGCGGGTGACGTAGATGATGTCCACGTGGTCGATGCCCGGCTCGAGCTGAACGTACTCGGAGACCTGATGCCCGGCGCTGCGCAGTCCGTCCACCGCTTCTTCAGGCAGACCCAGCCCAGGCGGCGCTACCAGCTTGTAATGGATCCGGTCGTAGAGCGAGAGCAGCTTGCACAGCGAGTGCACCGCTCGTCCGTACTTGAGATCTCCCACCAGGGCGATGCGCAGGCCGTCGACGCCGCGCTCCCGGCTTCGGAGCTCCTTGCGGATGGTGTACAGGTCCAGCAGGGCCTGGCTGGGGTGCTCGTTGGGGCCGTCGCCGGCGTTCAGCACCGGGACCCGGCTGGCACGGGCGAACTCCGCCACGGAGCCCGCTTCCGGGTGGCGCATGGCGATGACGTCGCTGTAGCCGGAAAGCACCCGGGCGGTATCGTGCAGCGACTCCCCCTTGGTGAGGGACGAAGCCTTCACCTCCGTGGTTTCGCGGACCTCGCCGCCCAGCATGTTGAAGGCGCAGCCGAAGGAGATGCGGGTGCGGGTGCTGGGCTCGAAGAACATGTTGGACAGAATGGCCCCTTCCAGCACCCGGGTGATTCGTTGCCGGTGGGCGTAGGGCGCCATCTGGTCGGCCACGGCAAACACGCGGTCGATGTCGCCCCGGTCGAACTGGTCTACGGAGAGAATATGGCTGCCAACGAAGTTCAATGGTCCCCCGGTCCCCGCGAAGCTGCGCAATGGTAATCAAAAAGCGTGCCCCCGGCACCAGTATGGACTAGGGCCCCGGGCTCTCGGCTGGTATGATGCCGGCGTTCGCCTACCCTCGAGACTGGCTGCCATGAGCGACCCAGGTCTGGAACCCCTCGACACCGAAATCCCTCCCGGCTCCGAGCTGCCTCGGCTGCTGCCGTTCGCCTTCGCGCGACGCTTCGGCACCCTGCTGCTGGACGAAACCGCCGAGCAGGGGCAGGCGGTGGTGGCCTGCAAGGTGCAGCCGAGCCTCACCACCCTGGCGGAGATCAAGCGCTTCGCCGGGCGGCCCATCAAGGTGCGGATGGTGAGCGCCGACGAGTTCGAGACGCTGCTCGGCCGCACCTACGCCCGGGACGGCTCCGCCGCCCGGCAGATGGTGGAGGACATGGGCGACGAGCTCGACCTGGCGAGCCTGGCGGAGTCGGTGCCGGAGACGGAAGACCTGCTGGAGCAGGAAGACGACGCCCCCATCATCCGCCTGATCAACGCGCTGCTGGCGGAGGCCATCCGCGAGAACGCCTCGGACATCCACATCGAGACCTTCGAGAAGGATCTGGTGGTGCGGTTCCGGGTGGACGGAGTCATGCGCGAGGTGGTGCGGCCGAAGCGGCAGCTCGCGCCGCTGTTGGTGTCGCGCATCAAGGTCATGGCGCGGCTCGACATCGCCGAGAAGCGGATTCCCCAGGACGGCCGCATATCGCTCAGGATCGGCGGCCGCGAGGTGGACGTCCGCGTGTCGACCCTGCCGTCCTCCAACGGCGAGCGCGTGGTGATGCGACTGCTCGACAAGCAGGCGGGCCGGCTGCGGCTCGAAAATCTGGGGATGGGCGAGAAGACGTTGCTGCGGCTTCGCGACATCGTCCACAAACCCCACGGCATCTTCCTGGTCACCGGTCCCACGGGCTCCGGTAAGACCACCACCCTGTACTCCTCCCTCGCGGAGCTGAACACCGCCACCATCAACATCCTCACGGTGGAAGATCCCATCGAGTACAACCTGCCGGGCATCGGGCAGACCCAGGTCAACACCAAGGCGGACATGACCTTCGCCCGCGGCCTGCGTGCGATCCTGCGCCAGGATCCGGACGTGGTGATGGTGGGGGAGATCCGCGACCTGGAGACCGCGGAGATCGCGGTGCAGGCGAGCCTCACCGGTCACCTGGTGATGTCCACCCTGCACACCAACACCGCCGTAGGGGCGGTGACCCGGCTCATCGACATGGGCGTGGAACCGTTCCTGCTCTCCTCGAGCCTGGTGGGGGTGCTGGCCCAGCGCCTGGTGCGGGTGCTCTGTCCCGACTGCCGGACGTTCCGCCCGGCCAATGCCACCGAGCTGCAGTTCCTGCGGGTGGCCAACGCCCGGGTGTTCGAGCCGGTGGGCTGCGACGAATGCCAGCACACCGGATACCGGGGCCGCACCGGCATCTACGAGCTCATCAGCATCGACGACACCCTGCGTCAGCTCATTCACGATCGCGCCTCGGAGCAGGAAATGGCGGGCTACGCCCGGCGCCGCTCCCCCGGAATCCGGGACGACGGCCGCGACAAGATTCTGGCCGGCGTCACCACCGTGCAGGAGGTGCTGCGGGTGACCCTGGAGGACTGACCGCTCACCCATGGCCGCGTTCGAATACGCCGCGCTGGACAGTCGCGGGCGCCAGAAGAAGGGGGTGCTCGAGGCCGACAGCCTTCGCCAGAGCCGCCAGATGCTGCGCGATCAGGGGTTGGTGCCCCTGAGCGTGGAGCCCGCGTCCGAGCGCAGCGCCCGGAGTGCAGGTGGGCCGGTATGGCGGTTCCACCGGCGGCTCGGTCCCCTGGATCGGGTGCTGCTGACCCGCCAGCTCGCGACCCTGATCGCCGCCGGCCTGCCGGTGGAGGAGGCGCTTCAGGCGGTGGCCCAACAGTCCGAGAAGCAGCACGTGCGGGCTCTGGTAATGGGCATTCGCAGCCGGGTATTGGAGGGGCATTCCCTGGCGGCGAGCCTCGCCCGCTATCCGGGCAGCTTCAACGACATGTACCGTTCCACCGTTGCGGCCGGCGAGCAGTCGGGGCATCTCGACGCGGTGCTGGAAAACCTGGCGGACTATCAGGAACGTCAGTTCGAATCGCGCCGGGACGTGGAGATGGCCATGCTCTACCCGGTGGTGCTCACCCTGCTGGCGTTCGGCATCGTGGCGGCGCTCATGGTGTACGTCGTGCCCGACATGGTGGGGGTCATCGAGAACATGGGGCAGGAGCTGCCCACCTCCACCCGGATCCTCATCGCCACCTCGGAGTTCGCGCGGGTGTACTGGTGGCTGGTGGCCGGGGTTGCCGTGGGCGCGGTGGCCGCCGTGCGCTGGCTGCTGGCTCAGCCCAACATCCGCCTGGCCTGGGACCGCCAGAAGCTGTCACTGCCGCTTCTGGCGCGCATCACCCGCAGCAGCAACGCCGCCCGCTACGCCAACACCCTGAGCATCCTCACCTCCAGCGGCGTCCCGGTGGTGGAGGCGATGAACATCGCGGCGGAAGTCGTGTCGAACAAGTGGCTGCAGCGGCGCCTGGCGGACGCCACCCAGCGGGTGAGCGAAGGCTCGAGCCTGCGCGCCGCGCTCGAAGGGG
>JAWLGU010000111.1:0-11964 GCA_041690675.1 Pseudomonadales bacterium
CATCATGACCTGCGCCGAACGCCGTGATCTGCCTTCAAGCTGCCCGCTCCATGTCGATGCCGTCGTTCACGCGATAAGCTGTCCGCGCCGCCTAACGCCGGCGATCAGCTGCGCCAGAACCTGGCCGCAAATTTGCCGATGCAAATTTGAGGACAGGTTTTGGCGTCAGCTGCATCGCCCTTGTTAGACGGAGCTTCTCGCATACTTCGGTAGCTACCTACTCCTCCCAAAGTCGTAGAGCCTGCTCGACAGCCTCTTCCGAAGAAGAATCCAATGTCAGTGATCTTAGGGTACTCTGCTGGGCGACCTCGAGAAAGGTGGCTTGCTCTCGCGTGTAGTAGTCGATGACCTCGCTGGTGTCGTTACCATACCGGCGCCCGTAGGTGGAGAAGAATTCGGTGCCCTGGCGCTCCTCAAGCTGCCGGCTGTGATGTAACTCGTCGGCAACGACGAGGACCACTCTTGCGCCGAGATCGCGCAGCGCAGCCTCGTAACGTTGGTACCAAGCAGGGTCGTCAATGCCTGGACGAAGCGACAGCGTCCAATGGAGCGTCTCGAGGACGATGTAGGATGGGGCCGTAGCAAGACGCCTAATTTGATTGAGTAGCCCATCAAGATGTTGCTTGGTCGCGGAGTCGTCTCGACAGCTCTCGGGATGGTCGGGATTCAGCGGGTGGTAGGTGAACGCTTGACGGAAGCTGAAGAGGCTTGGGATTGGATCGCGTGCAGCCACACTCCGGACGAGCTTAGAGCACAGCGTCGTCTTACCGACCGCAGCCGTACCTTCAACAATAAGGATGTTCGCTTTGGCATCAGTATGGTGGACCATGGGCGATGGGTAGTACTTGCCGTCTAACGTCGCAGGTCAGCGGCCGACGGAACCGGCGCGGCTTTTGCGAAAGCAAAAGACGTGACGGTTATGGCGGTCCGCTGCACCTGCATGGTTAGGCGCCGTGTACCACCCGATCCAGCCGAGTGGCTAGTCCCGTGACGAAATCGCGGCAACCCTGGGCATACTGTGGTTGCATCGGCCGGGGCTGACCGTTTGTTTCGTGATCTCCCTCATGCGCGATCTGGTTTCGTCGGCGCACGTAGTTTGCGAGGTTTCGCCTTATGTCGTTCGCTGACGTGCCGGGACCAGGCCAGATGGCCGAAACGGCTTCAAATATTTCAGCATGTCCGATCAACTCGTATCCGGAGATGATCTTTTCTGGCGCTTGATACGAAATGAACGCTAACGTCTTTTCCCTCACTCGGGTGCATAGCTCCATGACAGAGTCAGGGGTAACCAGGAGAGGTAGCGCATCTCGGAAGGATTGTCCGTTCTTGATCGGTAGCGATGAAGCCATCAGTTCGCATAGCGGAAGGGGTACCTGCTCCTCCTTCAGCACCTCCGGAATCCGCTCATAGATCACGGCGTGCACATAAGCGTCCAGCGCCGAAAGGGAAGCGACAACCGCAGCTCGAGGAAGGGACAACAATCCGAATTCGCCGCATCCAACCGGCCTCGTCGTCCCAGGCCCCGCGACTGGCGGAGTTCCGAGTACATTGCCACAAGATCGTCAGCAGCCGCGATACTACTCTGGAAATGTTCGATAGCGGTCATGGCGCCTAACACCGGCGATCAGCTGCGCCGGAACCTGGCGGCAAATTTGCGGAAGCAAATTTGAGGACAGGTTTTGGTGTCAGCTGCATCGCCCTTGTTAGGCGCCATCACACTCCCCCGTTAGATCTGATGAAACTGCCGTAAGAAGTCCTTGCGGTTTCGCTGAAAGCGCCGGTGCTCTTCGTGGTGAAGGAGGCGCTGCTTCTCTGCGAACGCAGGAGCGATCACGCCCCAGTCGCCGTTTCGAGGTAGAAAAACCACAAAATCAACATTGCTCCCTTCCCAGGCGTTTTGAACAGTTTGGTGCTTGCCCGTAGATTGGAACGTCTTCACCTGGATCCTGTGGTAGTTCGGCCCGTCTGAGATCAGTATGTCCGTCTGATGGCCATGATCAAGGATTGGAAGGAAGACCTGCCAGCCATCTTGCATTAGCCAGCTTACGACCATGCTCTCGTAAGATACGTTCTTCAGGGCTTGGTGTGTGCCAGCTTTGGTCTTTGTTAATCGGCGGGGCAACACATGGTCCGGCTGCTAGTCGCGGGAAGTATAGAACGGCACCGGATCTTTGATCTTTGGGCCGGGTCGCAGCGCTAACGTCGATAGGCGCCTAACGCCGGCGATCAGCGGCCGACGAAATCGGCGCAGCTTTTGCGAAAGCAAAAGGTGTGACGGTTTGGGCGGTCCGCTGCATCGCCGTTGTTAGGCGTCATCTCCATGCTCCCCCCTGGTTCTGCGTCCTAGCCGCATTCCAGCAAATTGTGCCCCACCTATCCTTGTTTCGGCTACGGACAGTCCGGACATCTGCGATCATGAACGCCCCGGGATCTGGCTGTACGAGACGCCCCTCAAGGGCTACGAATTGCCCAGAGCATCCTGAATGGTGAATGCTGCCCCCGCTGTCATCACCTACCAAGAGCGAAGACATCGCGTCGCGGGCTTGCGCGATTGCTGGACTCGGATAAAGGGCCAGCGGGTGATCGTCCAGATAGCCTACGACGAAAATATCGTGCCCCAGATATTCGGCTGGCGACGTAAGTAGGGAGTATATTGAAACTGCGGTGTATGCTTGTTCATCAGCATGACTCGCCGAAAGAGGAAAAGCGCAGAAAGCGAGCAAAGCTGCCAACGAAACGAATCTCTTCATAGTGGGATTCCTGCTACATTTCGCTGGATCATGCAGGTGACGCCTAACTTCTAGTGGACGGAAACCGTCCACCTACTGAGAAATCCTCCACAGCCACTCTCCGAAAACGCCCCGTTCGCCAGTAGGTTACCACCTCTCTCCCGCGTGTCCACGAACAAAAATGCGGCAATGTTCCGCAATGTCGCACGAAGCCGGAGTGTTTCCACCTAATCGTCGGAGGTGCGGAGGCGCACCCCATTCGTGCCGACGGAACATTACCGTCACCCGGGTTTCGCCGATGGGTAAGAGGCCATGCCCAGCCCGCTCCTGACCGAGCTGCGCCAGGCCATTCGCGTGCGCCACTACAGCATCCGTACGGAGCGCGCCTACGTTGACTGGGTGAAGCGCTTCATCCGCTTTCATGGCACACGGCACCCGGGGGAGCTCGGCGCCGACGAAGTCAGCGCGTTTCTCACGTGGCTCGCGGTGACGAGAAACGTTTCCGCCGCGACCCAGAATCAGGCCCTGAACGCTCTGACGTTTTTGTACGCGAACGTCCTCGGCAGGCCCCTGGAGCGCCTGCCCGAGACCGTCCGTGCCAGGACGCCGGAGCATCTGCCCACGGTCTTCACCGAGGAGGAAGTGCTGAAGGTGCTCGGCGAGCTCGAGGGGCAGAACTGGCTCATGGCGGCGCTGCTCTACGGTTCCGGGCTGCGCCTGATGGAGTGCGTGCGCCTGCGGGTGAAGGACGTCGATTTCGGCTACCGCTGCATCGTGATCCGCGACGGCAAAGGCCGCAAGGATCGAGTGGTCACCCTGGCGGACGGGCTCGTTCCCCATCTCGAGTCGCAGATCGAGCGGGTGGCCCGGCTGCACGAGCGGGATCTGGCGGCGGGTCATGGGGAGGTATGGCTGCCGGCCGCGCTGGAGCGCAAGTACGTCAACGCCGCGCGGGAGCTCGCCTGGCAGTACGTCTTTCCCGCCGCGCGCCGCTCGGTAGATCCGCGCACCGGCGAGACTCGCCGCCATCATTGCAATCGCAGCACCCTGCAGAAGGCGGTGCGCAGGGCGATCCAGCGCGCCGGCATCACCCGCAAGGCGAGCTGCCACACCTTCCGCCACTCCTTCGCCACGCACCTGCTGGCGAGCGGTGCCGATATCCGCACCGTACAGGAGCAACTCGGTCACCGCGACGTGCGCACCACCCAGATCTACACCCACCTGATCCAGCGCGGAGCGTCCGGCGTGGCGAGCCCGTTCGATCGCGTGTGGCGTCGATCGGTTCGTGATTCGAGTCGGCGACGTTGATATGGTTAGCCCGCCGATTCGGAGCCCGATTGCTTATGCCAGGTGACCAGACCCTACGAAGCGCGCAGACAGCGCCCCTTTCTCAGCCCCGATACACCATCCGCACCAAGTTCTTCCGCCTGTTCGGCGGCGCCTATCACATCTACGGGCCGGGCGGAGATCTGCTGCTCTACTCCGACATGAAGCGCTTCCGCATCAAGGAAGACATTCGCCTCTACAGCGACGAGTCGAAATCGAACGAGCTGCTGCGGATATCGACGCAGAGCATCTTCGACATCGCCGGCGCTTACGACGTGGTCGATTCCGCGACGGGGGAGCGGGTCGGCACGCTCAAACGCGCGGCGCTGTCGTCGACGTTCCTGCGCGATCGATGGGTGATACACGACGGCAGCGGCGCCGAGATCGGCGAGATCCTCGAAGACTCCTCCGTGAAGGCGCTGGCGCGACGGTTCCTCGAGATCGCCTCGTTCCTGCTGCCGCAGCACTACCACGCACAGATCGGCGGCCGCACGGCCGCGGTGTACAAGCAGCGCTTCAACCCGCTGATCTTCAAGCTCGACGTCGACCTGACGGACGACCCCGCGGAGGTCCTCGACCGGCGTCTGGCGGTCGCCGCCGGGGTGCTGCTGAGCGCCATCGAAGGGCGGCAGTAGCCGCGGCGGGCAGCCGCCGCTACCGCTCCAAGGGCGACCGCGCCTCGTCCGCGAGCGCGCCCAGGGCCTCGTCCAGGCCCATGACCTCCTGCGCTTTGCCGCCGAGCCGGCGAATCGCCACCGTGCGCTCCTCGGCCTCGCGCTTGCCCACCACCAGGATCACGGGGATCTTGGTGACGCTGTGCTCGCGCACCTTGTAGGAGATCTTCTCGTTGCGCAGGTCGGCCTCGGCGCGCAGGTGCCGGGCGCGGGCCGCCGCCAGAACCTCCCGGGCGTAGTCGTCCGCGTCGTCGGTGATGGTGGCCACCACGAGCTGCTGTGGCGCCAGCCACAGCGGGAAGTGCCCGGCGTAGTGCTCGATGAGGATGCCGCAGAAACGCTCCAGCGAGCCGAACATGGCGCGGTGGATCATCACCGGGTGCCGCCGGCTGCCGTCGGCCGCCACGTAGGTGGCGCCGAGCCGTTCCGGCATGTTGAGATCCACCTGCACGGTGCCGCACTGCCAGTCACGGCCGATGGCGTCCCGCAGCACGAACTCGAGCTTGGGCCCGTAGAAGGCGCCCTCCCCCGGGTTCAGGGTCCACTCCACCTGCATCTGGTCCAGAGCGGTCTTCAACGCCGCCTCGGCGTGGTCCCAGACCTCGTCCGAGCCCACCCGCTGCTCCGGACGGTCGGAGAACTTAACCACCACTTCGTCGAAGCCGAAGTCGCGGTAGATCTCCTGGATCAGCCGCGAAGCCTTCACGCACTCCTCGGTGATCTGCTCCTCGGTGCAGAAGATGTGGGCGTCGTCCTGGGTGAAGGCGCGCACCCGCATGAGGCCGTGCAGCGCGCCGGAGGGCTCGTAGCGGTGCACCTTGCCGAACTCCGCCACGTAGTACGGCAGGTCGCGGTAGCTCTTGATGCCCTGCTTGAACACCTGCACGTGGCCGGGGCAGTTCATGGGCTTGATGGCGAACACCCGCTCGTCCGGCGTCTGGGTGAGGTACATGTTCTCGCCGAACTTCTCCGCGTGACCCGACTTCTCCCAGAGCGAGCGGTCGAGCACCTCCGGGGTGTTGATCTCCAGGTAGCCGGCCCGGCGCTGCTTCTCGCGCATGTAGGCGATCATGGTCTGGAACAGGGTCCAGCCCTTGGGGTGCCAGAACACCGCGCCCGGTCCTTCCTCCTGCAGGTGGAACAGATCCATTTCCCGGCCGAGCCGGCGGTGGTCGCGCTTCTCCGCCTCCTCGAGTCGCTGCAGGTACGCCTTCAGGTCCTTGTCGTTGGCCCAGGCGGTGCCGTAGATGCGCTGCAGCATCTCGTTGTTGGAATCGCCGCGCCAGTAGGCGCCGGCCACGCTCATCAGCTTGAAGGAGGTGCCGAGCTTCCCGGTCGAGGGCAGGTGCGGGCCCCGGCACAGGTCGATGAACTCGCCCTGCCGGTACATGCCCACCTCCTCGTTCTCCGGAATGCTGGCGATGATCTCGGCCTTGTAGATCTCGCCCCGCTCCTTGAAGAACTGCACCGCCTCGTCCCGGTCCCAGACCTCGCGGCGGATGGACTCGTCACGTTTGACGATCTCGCGCATCCGCGCCTCGATCTTCTCCAGGTCCTCGGGGGTGAAGGGCTCCTCCCGTGCGAAATCGTAGTAGAAGCCGTTCTCGATGGTGGGGCCGATGGTCACCTGGGTTTCCGGGTAGAGCTCCTTCACCGCTTCCGCCATCAGGTGGGCGGCATCGTGGCGCAGCAGCTCCAGGCCGTCCTTGGTATCCCGGGTGATGATCTCCACGGTGGCGTCGTGCTCGATGGGCAGATAGACGTCCTTAAGCACGCCATCGACCTTGATCGCGATGGCCGCCTTCGCCAGGGACTTGGAGATCGAGGCCGCCAGCTCGTCCCCCGAGACGGGGCCCTCGAACTCGCGTGCCGATCCGTCCGGCAGCGTGATGTTGACCATGGAGAGGTTCTCGTTGAGTGAAACGCGCGATTTTGCCAAACGGCGGCGCCGGGGTCGACGGCGGGCCAGGCAGCGCCACGCTGCCGGGCGATCCCGTCGCGTCCTGCGGATTGTAGTAGCATTCGGCCGTCGCCATTGCGGGCAGGGGAATGTCGGGCGAGCTGATCGACTACCATCCGGAGATCACCGCGGTGCTGGTGCTCGTGCTGGGTTTCCTGCTCGGCAAGCTGGCGGAAACGGCGGTGCGGCGCGCGCTGCTGCTCGCCGACCGTCTGGTGGCCCGCTACGGAACCCGGCGGCGGGCCCTGTTCTCCCCTGCGTTCCAGCGCGCCTGCGGGCTGCTCGCCTACGGCACCGTGCTGGTCGTCTCGGTGGTGCTCGCCGTGCGGTTGCTGGACATCCGCCAGCTCAGCGCCTGGCTCGACGGCGCGCTGGCCTACGCGCCGCGGTTCGTGGTGGGGCTGTTCATCATCGGCATCGGCAACGTGGTGGGCGCGCTGCTGCGCAACGTCGCCGCCGGCGTCATGACCCACGGCAATGCCGACGCCCTGGCGCCGCGCCTGGTCCACGCCGCGGTGCTGACCGTGGCCGTGATCACCGGGCTCGAGCAGCTCGGCATCGACGTCTCCTTCGTTACCCAGCTCGCGCTGATCCTGCTCGCCTCGCTGCTCGGCGGCCTCTCCATCGCCTTTGCCCTGGGCGCACGGCAGTACGTGGCGAACCTCATGGCCCAGCCGGAGCTGGCCCGCTACGCCACCGGCGAGCGCCTGCGCATCGACGGCGACGAGGGCGTGGTGGTGGAGATTCACCGCACCGGCCTGATCCTCGCCACCGAGGAAGGCCTGGTGAGCATACCTGCGGCGCGCCTGGCGGGCGGGCGGGTGGTACGGCTGCTCGCCGAGCCGGTGAGTGACTGATGGCCGAGCCGAGCCCCCTCACCGTCGCCTTCGCCCGAGAGCATCCCGACGAGCTCGCGGGCCATCTCGCCGCTCGCGATTACGACACTCTGATCCGCACCCTGAACGGGCTGCCTGCGGATGCGGGCGCCGCCGTGATCGCCCGGCTGCCCCATCCCCTTGCGGTGAAGCTCCTGGCCACCCAGAGCGACGAGGCCGTCTCCCGCTGGCTGGCTCAGGCCACGTTGGACGATGCGCTGGCCCTGTTGCTGCACCTCGATGAGGACCGCCGGCTGGGGGTGCTGGGCGCGCTGCCCATCCGCCACATGCGCCGGACCCTGGAACGGCTGGTGGTGTACCCGCAGCGGACGGTCGGTGCCCTGGTGGATCCCACCGCCGCCCGCCTCACTGAAACGACCCCGCTGCAGGAGGCCATCGAACTGCTGCGGGCCGGCGACTACGGCCACCTCGACCGGGTGTGGATCGTCGATGCGGAAGGTCGTTACCGGGGGTTGCTGGGATTGAGCCAGGCTCTGCTGGCGCGCTCCGGCCACCGGCCCGTGGGCGAGCTGGCCGTGCACCTCGAGCCGCTGCGTGCGGAGACCGGCCTCATCGCCGCTCGGGACGCCCAGGAGTGGCTCGAGCATCCGGAGCTGCCTGTGGTGGATCATATGGGGCACCTGCTGGGCGCGCTGTCCCGGGCGCGGCTGGCGGCGGCACTGCAGGCCGAGCACCCCCAGCAGCACGGCATCCTCGGCAGCCTGGCGGCCCTCACCGAGCAGTACTTCCGGGTGATGCGGGCGTGTCTCGGCGATCTTTTGGGGATGCGCAACACGCCGTGACGAGCACCACCAGCAGCATCGAGAGCGAGTACGCGCGTCGCCACCCGGCGGAAGCCGCGGCGGCGCTCGACAGCCTGCCCGACCGGGCGCTGGCGGATGCCGTGGACCCGGTGGAGCCCGCCGCCCTCGCGCTGGCCATGGAGCACCTGAGCCCGCTCAAGGCCGAATCCGTTTTCGCCGCGCTGCCGCGGCAGCGGCAGCTCTCGGTGCTGAATCGCGCCTCGCCCCGGCTGGCCATCGCCCTGCTCGGCGACATGCCTGGCCCCGAGCGAGCCGAGCTGCTCGGCGGCCTGCGGCCGGTGAGCCGCGAGGATCTGGAGCGCCTGCTGGCGTTTCCGGAGAACTCCGCCGGCCGGCTCATGGAGCGCTCCTTCGTCGGCGCCCGTGCCGACATGTCCGTACGCGAAGCCCTGCGCCGGCTCCAGGAGTCGTCGGTGCGCCGGGCCCGCTCGCTGTTCGTCGTCGCGCCGGACAACCGGCTCGCCGGCCGCGTGGATCTGCAGGATCTGGCTCTGGCGCCCGGGGAGACGTTGCTGCGGGATCTCATGCATCCCGCGGCAGGCGCCGTCTCCGCCCTGGCGCCCCGCGAAGACGTGGTGGAGGCGCTCGATCGTTCGCGGCTCGACTCGGTGCCGGTGGTAGACGCCGAAGGCCGCCTGATGGGGGTGGTGCGCTATCGCACGCTGTTCCGCGCCATCGAGGACGTGGCCACCGCCGACCTGCAGACCATGGTGGGGGCGAGCGCCGACGAGCGCGCACTGTCGAGCCCGGGCTTCTCCGTGCGGCGGCGCCTGCCCTGGCTGCACGTCAACCTCCTCACCGCGTTTCTCGCCGCTGCCGTGGTGGGCCTGTTCGAGGACCTCATCGGCCGATTCACCGCGCTGGCCGTGCTGCTGCCGGTGGTGGCAGGGCAATCCGGCAACGCCGGCGCCCAGGCCCTGGCCGTCACCATCCGCGGGCTGGCGCTGAAGGAGATCGGCCTGCGGCAATGGCTCGCCGTGCTCAACAAGGAAACCGCCGTGGGCGCCATCAACGGTCTGGCGCTGGCGGCAACCTGCGGGCTCGGGGTCTTTCTGTGGAGCGGCAGCCCGGGTCTCGCCCTGGTGATCGGCACCGCCATGCTGCTCTCCATGATCGCCGCCGGGATCTCCGGGGCGCTGGTGCCCATCCTGCTCACCCGCTTCGGCCAGGATCCGGCCACGGCATCCTCCATCATTCTCACCACGGTGACGGACGTGGCGGGGTTCTTCTCCTTTCTCGGTACCGCCACGCTGCTGTCGTTCATGTTGTAATCCCAGCGCGGAGGACGACGAATGAAGCATCCGGTCTCTGACGAATGGCTCGCGGCCCAGGCCAGGAGCTACCGGCCGCTGCTGGAGCGCAGCGCCGAGAGCATCCTGGTGCTGACCGGCAACGCCGACGTGGTGGCCATGAGCCCGGCGGCCCGTGCCCTGCACGGGGTGGACGGCGAAGGACCCGCAACCATGAGTGGGGCCGAGTACCGCGAGCGTTTCGACGTGTGCGACCCCGAGACCCGGACCCCGCTGCCCTTCAAGGCCTGGCCCTTGGCCCGGACGCACCGCGGTGAATCGGTGGAGCCCCGCTCGGTGCTGCTGTGCAGCCGCGACCGCCAGTTGTCGCAGCTCGTGGAGTACGAGATCACCCCGCTGTCCGAGCGGTGCCCGGCGGAGCTCTACATGGTGAGGCTGAACCCCTCCACCCCGGACAGCGCACTGCTGACGGTGAATGCGCCGCGGCTGCGCACCGTCATCGAGGCACTGCCGGTGGGCGTCTGGTTCACCGACGCCGCCGGGCGAATCGTCCTCGGCAACGCCGCAGCCCAGCACATCTGGGCCGGGGCGCGGTTCGTGGGGCCGGAAGCGTACGGCGAGTACAAGGCCTGGTGGGCGGCCACCGGCGAGCCCATCAGCGGCGAGGAGTGGGGGCTGGCCCGGGCCCTGAAAGGCGAGCAGTCCCTGGCGGAGGTGATCGAGATCGAGACCTTCGATGGCGAACGAAAGATCATTCGCAACTGGGCGCTGCCGTTCTGCGACGACCAGGGGCGCATCATCGGGGCGCTGGCCCTCAACGAGGACATCAGCGGTCAGTGGCGGGCCGAGGAGCAGCGCGAACGTCTGGCCGCCGTGGTGCGCTCGTCCACCGACGCCATCACCGCCAAGACCACCGACGGCATCAT
Source organism: Pseudomonadales bacterium (assembly GCA_041690675.1). Classification (GTDB taxonomy): domain Bacteria; phylum Pseudomonadota; class Gammaproteobacteria; order Pseudomonadales; family Azotimanducaceae; genus UBA7803. The sequence continues at coordinate 10,565 of JAWLGU010000111.1, forward strand.
CACCGAGTGGAACCCGGGGGCGGAGCGCATGTACGGCTTCACCCGCTCTGAGGCTGTGGGATCCCCTGTCACCATCATCATCCCGGACGACCGCGCTGGTGAGGCGCAGTGGCTCATGGAGCTGGTGCGCCGCGGCGAGGCGCTGGAGCAGTATGAGACGGAGCGGATCACCAAGGACGGCCGGCGCCTGTCCGTCTCCCTCTCCCTCTCGCCCATCCGCAACGCCGTCGGCCGCATCGTCGGCGCCGCCACCATCGCCCGCAACATCGGCGAGCGCAAGGAGGCGGAGCAGAAGCTGCGGCAGCAGGCCCAGGCGCTGGCGGCGGCGGACCAGCGCAAGGACGAATTCATCGCCGTGCTCGCCCACGAGCTGCGCAACCCCCTCTCACCCATCGCCACCGCGGTGGACCTGATCCGGGCACGGGATGCCGAGGGGGCGCACGCGGAGGTGCTCGACATGGTGGCGCGCCAGGTGGACCACATGCGGCGCCTGCTGGAGGACCTGCTGGACGCGTCCCGCATGTCTCGGGGCATGCTCACCGTGAAGAAGCGGCGTGTCGACTTCAAGGAGGTGGTGGAGCACGCGGTGGAAGTTGCGCGTCCGCTGCTGGAGCAGCGCAGCCACCGGCTGCGCGTCCAGTTGGCGCAGGCCCCGCTGCCCGTGCTCGGCGATCACCAGCGGCTTGTGCAGGTGGCGGTGAACCTGCTGACCAACGCGGCCAAGTACACCGACCCGGGCGGCGTGGTCACCGTGCGCGTGGGGGCCGTGGACGAACGCGCGGTGCTGCGGGTCCGGGACACGGGGGTGGGCATCCCCCAGGACATGCTGGAGCGGGTATTCGACCTGTTCCGCAACCCGGAGCAGCACCACCGACATCCCCAGACCGGCCTCGGCCTGGGGCTGACCCTGGTCCGCTCCATCGTCGCCGCCCACGGCGGCACGGTGCGTGCGGAAAGCCCGGGTCCGGGCGGCGGTTCCGAATTCGTGGTGGCGCTGCCGAGGCTGCGCGAACGGCACGTGGTGGCGGAGCGGGTTGCCTAGGCGCGGTCCAGCGCCTCGTTCCACTCCGCGATCCGGTCGGACTCGGCCTCCAGCAGCGCGTCCACGTCGCCGCTGAGCTCCACCGACTCGATGGTGTCGCCCTGCTCGATGCTGTTCACCACCGCCTGGTCCGCCTCGCCCTCCACTTGGCCGAAGATGCTGTGGGCATCGTCCAGCCACGGCGTCGCGACGTGGGTGATGAAGAACTGGGAGCCGTTGGTGCCGGGACCGGCATTGGCCATGGAGAGACGGCCCGGCCGGTCGTGGCGCAGCGAGGCATCGAACTCGTCCTCGAAGCGGTAGCCGGGGCCGCCGGTGCCGGTGCCCCGGGGACAGCCGCCCTGGATCATGAAATCGC
>JAWLGU010000112.1:0-11878 GCA_041690675.1 Pseudomonadales bacterium
GCGCTTCCCCGCCCGCTCCCATGAAACACCCCTCAGCCAGCCATCACTGGTACCGACAAGCCCGTAACCCGTAGCTCCGGCAGCTCGCCTGAAACTGCGGCAACTCCCCCGCGGTTCTGTTGTGCCACACCCGCCGCCAGGCGGCGATCACCCGATCCGGATAGTCCAGGCGGCCGCGGCTGCCGTTGTAACGGCCCAGCGCGTCCACCAGGTCGTCGTTGGAGGTCTGCAGGTAGTGGGCGAGGATCGCGGTGCCGTAGCGCACGTTGGTTTCCACCTCGGTGAGGTTGTCCTGGGGGCGGCCGATCTCGTGGCGCCAGAACGGCATCACCTGCATGAGACCCTGGGCGCCGACGCGGGAGATGGCGTAGCGGTCGAAGGCGCTTTCGATTTGAATCACTGCCAGCACCAGGTCCGGGTCCAGCCCGTGGCGGTGGGCCTCCCGGTACACCACGTCGAGGAGCTCCATCCGCTCCTCGCGGTCGTCGAGGTAGCGAACCAGGCGCTGCTCCGATGCACGCAACCACACCTCGGCGTCGAAGCGGTCCACGGTTTCCTGCCCCTCGGCCAGGGTCGCCGCCAGCTTGGCCACCAGGGCGGGATCCACGGGCTCGGGATCGGCGTGTGCGCCGCCGGTGCCGAGGCAGCAGAGCAGGGCGATGACCAGGGCGCCGTGGCGGGGGCCGCGGCGGTTGCGAGCCGATGCCGCCCCAGGCGGTGCCGCCGCAGGCCGTGGCGCCATGTCAGCGCGCCAGCCGCTCCATCACGGCGTCCGCGGTCAGCGACTCCTTCTGGCCGCTCGGCCGGTGCAGGTACTCGTAGACGCCCGCCTTCAGGCCGCGCTCACCGACGGTGATCCGGTGGGGGATACCGATGAGATCGGCGTCGGCGAACTTCACCCCCGGTCTCTCGTCCCTGTCGTCCAGCAGCACTTCCACCCGCGCATCCGTCAGCCGTTGATGGAGATCGTCGGCGGCGGCGCGAACAGAATCCGATTTCTGGTAGTTGAGCGCCACCACGTGAACCAGGAAGGGTGCAATGGGTTCGGGCCAGCGTATGCCGACTTCGTCATGATTCTGCTCGATGATCGCGGCCACCAGCCGGGTGACGCCCATGCCGTAGCAACCCATGATGGGCACCACGTTACGGCCGTCCTGGTCGAGCACGGTGGCTGCCATGGGTTCGCTGTAGGCGCGGCCGAGCTGAAAGATGTGGCCCACTTCGATGCCGCGCAGGAACTCCAGGGTTCCCTGGCCGTCGGGCGCCGGATCGCCCGCCTTCACGGTGCGCAGGTCCACCACCCGCGCCTCGGGCACGGTCACGTCCCGATCCCAGTTGGCGCCGGTGTGGTGGAAGCCGTCCCGGTTGGCGCCGCAGACGAAGTCGGCCACGGCGAAGGCGTCGCGGTCGACGTAACAGGGTAGCGCCAGTCCCAACGGGCCGATGGAGCCGGGCTTGCAGCCCACGGCGGCTTCGATCTCGGCATCGCTGGCGAAGGTGAGCGGGAAGCGGACCCCTGGCAGCTTCTCCGCCTTGCGCTCGTTCAGCGCGTCGTCGCCCCGCACCACCAGTGCCACCAGATCTTCCTCGCCGTGGACCACCAGGGTCTTGATGCAGCTGGCGGCGGACACGCCGAGCAGGGAGGCCACCTCCGCGATGGTGGCGGCGCCGGGGGTGGGCACCGTGGCGAGCTCCTGCTTCGGCGCCGGCCGCGGCCCGGGCGGGGCGGCATGGGCCTTCTCCAGGTTGGCGGCGTAGCTGCCGCCGGTGGCATAGGCGATCACGTCCTCGCCGGACTGCGCGAGCACGTGAAACTCGTGGCTGTTGGAGCCGCCGATGTTGCCCGTGTCGGCTTCCACCGCGCGAAAGTCGAGCTGCATGCGGGTGAGGATGCGTCCGTAGCAGTCGTACATCTCGCGATAGGTGGCGTCGAAACTGTCCTGGTCCAGATGGAAGGAATAGCCGTCCTTCATGGTGAACTCGCGGGCGCGCATCACGCCGAAGCGCGGGCGGATCTCGTCGCGGAACTTGGTCTGGATCTGAAAGAAGTTGCAGGGGAGTTGCCGGTAGCTCTGGATCTCCCGGCGGAACAGATCGGTGATGACCTCCTCGTGGGTCGGCCCGAGGCAGAAGTCGCGCTGGTGGCGGTCCTTCATGCGCAGCATTTCCGGGCCCATCTTCGTCCAGCGACCTGTCTCCTGCCAGAGCTCCGCCGGCTGCACCACGGGCATCAGCACCTCCTGGGCGCCGCTCCTGGTCAGCTCTTCGCGGATGATCGTCTCGATCTTGCGAATCACCCGCAGCCCCAGCGGCAGCCAGGTGTACAGGCCGGAAGCCACCTGTCGGATCAGGCCGGCCCGAAGCATCAGGCGGTGGCTGACCACGTCCGCGTCCGCGGGGTTCTCCTTGAGGGTCGGTATCAGTTGCTGTGATTGGCGCATAAATGAAGCTATCAGCTTTCGGCGGTCAGCTGCGGACTTTACGGGTAGATGGGGGATTGGGGAATAGCGCTGGACGGGCGATCGGCCAGAAGCGGGCTCGTGCTCGGGCCGAAAGCCGACCGCTGAAAGCTGATGGCGTGAAAAAAAAGGGCCGCTGCCGCGGCCCTTTTTTCGCCTTTCTCAGCTCACCATTTCCTTGAGGCGCTTCAGCGGGGTCACCCGTACCCGGGTGCTGGCCGGCTTGGCGGGGATCACGATCTCCTCGCCGGTAGCCGGGTTGCGACCCATGCGCTTCTTCGTCGCCGGACGCTTCACGCTGCGGATTTTCAGCAGCCCCGGCAGGGTGAACTCACCCACGCTGCGCTTCTTGATGTGACGCTCGATCAGGTTCTCGAGCTCGCCCAGCACCGCGTCGACCTGCTTGCGCGACAGGTCGGTACGCTCGGCGATCTCGTTCAGGATCCCGGTCTTCGTCATCTTCGAGGTGACGGCAGGCGCCTGCTTGGAAGGAGCCGCCTTCTTTGCCGGGGCCTTTTTCGCCGCAGGCTTCTTGGCCGCCGCCTTCTTGGTGGCCGCTTTCTTCGCGGGCGCCTTCTTGGCCGGTGCTTTTCCCTTGGCTGGAGCTTTCTTCGTAGCCATCAATCATTCCCTTTGCAGTGAATCAGCAAAACGGGGCAATTCCTCACCCATTCCCTCAAACTCCGAAGAACTTCGGGGTTTCACCCTGTTCCCATTGAGAAACCTCTGCACGACCGCGGGATCTCAATCCGGCGCTTTATAGCCTAAGCGCCTGGTTCAGGCAACAAAATTGCAGCGAAATCGCTGTATTTTTGCTGATTTTTTTAAGATCATGCGCCGCTTCCGCAACCTGGGCTTGCACGAGATTAGACAGATGCCGATCTACGAATATCGCTGCGACAACTGCAACCACGAGTTCGAGACCATTCAAAAGGTGAGCGACGCCCCGCTCACGAAGTGTCCGGCGTGTGCCGAGGACGCCCTGCGCAAGAAGGTCTCCGCGGCCGGTTTCAGGTTGAAGGGCGGTGGCTGGTACGAAACCGACTTCAAGGCGGGAAAAAAGAAGAACGTGGCCGGAGACGAGGCGGGCAAGAAGAACGGCGGCACCGAGGGCGCCTCGGCGAGCGGCTCGGAAAGCTCATCGGGCAGCACCAAGGAGTCGAGCAAATCCACGGATACCCCGGCCAAGGGCGGTACATCGAAGGCGAGCGCGCCGGAATAAAAGGCAGAGGAGCTATGCGCAGTCACTATTGCGGCGAGATCAACGCCGCCCACGTCGGGGAGCGGGTGGAGCTATGCGGATGGGTGCACCGTCGCCGTGATCACGGCGGCGTGATCTTTCTGGACATCCGCGACCGTACCGGCATCGTCCAGGTGGTGTACGACCCGGATACCGAGGAGAGCTTCGCCACCGCCGATCGTGTTCGGAACGAGTACGTCCTGCACATGACCGGTCGGGTGCGGCCGCGGCCGGAAGGCACCGTCAACCCGGACATGGCTACCGGCGAGGTGGAGGTGCTCGGCGCGACCCTGACCATCCTCAACCCGTCGGCCACCCCGCCGTTTCAGCTCGACGAGCATTCGGAAGCGGGCGAGGACGTGCGACTGCGCCACCGCTACCTGGACCTGCGGCGACCGGAGATGCAGCAGAGGCTGATGATGCGCGCCCGCATCACCAGTAGCGTGCGCCGCTACCTGGAAGCCAGCGGCTATTGGGAGATCGAAACGCCCACCCTCACCAAGACGACGCCGGAGGGAGCCCGGGATTACCTGGTGCCCAGCCGCACGCATCCCGGGCACTTCTTCGCCCTGCCGCAGTCACCCCAGCTCTTCAAGCAGCTGCTCATGGTGTCCGGGGTGGACAAGTACTACCAGATCGCCCGCTGCTATCGGGACGAGGACCTGCGTCACGACCGCCAGCCCGAGTTCACCCAGATCGACATCGAGGCCTCCTTCGTCAGCGAGGAGGACATCCGCGAGCTCACCGAAGGCATGCTCCGCCAGGTGTTCCAGGAGGTGCTCGAGGTGAGCCTGCCGCGGTTCCCGGTGCTGACGTGGGAAGAGGCCATGCGCCGCTACGGCAGCGACAAGCCCGACCTGCGCAATCCCCTGGAGCTCGTGGACGTGGCGGACCTGATGCGCGAGGTGGAGTTCAAGGTCTTCAACGCCCCCGCCAACGATCCGAAGGGACGGGTGGTGGCCCTGCGCGCCCCCGGCGGCGGGCGGCTGTCGCGTAAGGTCATCGACGACTACACGGGATTCGTCGCCCGCTACGGCGCCAAGGGACTCGCCTACATAAAGGTCAACGATCTCACCGCGGGGCTGGAGGGACTGCAGTCGCCGATCCTCAAGTTCCTGCCGGAGCGGGTGGTGCACGAAGTGCTCGGCCGCGTGGGGGCCGAGAACGGCGACGTGGTGTTCTTCGGCGCCGACCGGGCCGGCGTGGTGGCCGATGCCATGGGCGCGCTGCGCAACGAACTGGGCAAGGACCTGGAGCTCGTTGCCGAGGGCTGGGCGCCCTGCTGGGTGGTGACGTGGCCGCTGTTCGAGGAGGCCCGGGACGGCACTCTGGCGCCGGCCCACCATCCGTTCACCCGGCCCACCTGCACCCCCGAGGAGCTCCGGGCGGACCCGGCGGGTGCCCACGCCGCCGCCTATGACGTGGTGCTGAACGGTTACGAGCTGGGCGGCGGATCGCTGCGTATTCACGACGAGGCGACCCAGGCGGCGGTGTTCGACGTGCTCGGCATGGGGCAGGAAGCCCAGGTGAAGTTCGGCTTTCTGCTGGACGCGCTGAAGTATGGATGCCCGCCCCACGGCGGCATCGCCCTGGGGCTGGACCGGCTGGTGATGCTCATGACCGGGACCCACGCCATTCGCGATGTCATCGCCTTCCCCAAGACCCAGACAGCGGCCTGCCTCATGACCTCGGCGCCGAGCGTCGTGGACGAGAATCAACTGCGGGAGCTGCACATCCGATTGCGTAAGAGTTGAGCGAGAGCGAGCTATGGCTGGACACAGCAAGTGGGCCAACATCAAGCACAAGAAGGCCCGTCAGGACGCGAAGCGCGGCAAGGTCTTCACCAAGCTGATTCGTGAGATCACCGTGGCGGCCCGGCTGGGCGGCGGCGACCCGGCGGACAACCCGCGCCTGCGCGCGGCGATGGACAAGGCGCTGGGTCAGAACATGCCCAAGGACACCATCGAGCGCGCCATCGAGCGCGGCGCCGGGGGCGGCGAAGGCGCCAACGTCGAGGAGCTCACCTACGAGGGCTACGCGCCCGGCGGCGTGGCCATCCTGGTGGAGGTCATGACCGACAACCGCAACCGTACCGTGGCCGAGGTGCGCCATGCCTTCAGCAAGCACGGCGGCAATCTCGGCACCGATGGCTCGGTGGCATACCTGTTCAGCCGCCAGGGGGTCATCAATTTCGCCCCCGGAGCCGACGAGGAGCGGATCATGGAGGTGGCGCTGGAGGCGGGTGCCGAGGACATCGACGCGGAGGAGGATGGCAGCGTGTCCGTTACCACGCCATGGGAGTCTCTGGGCGTGGTGGTGCGCGCACTCGCCGACGCGGGTCTCGAGCCGGAGCATGCCGAGGTGACCATGATGCCGAGCAGCAACGTTCCCTGCGACGAGGAGCAGGCCACCTCCGTGCTCAAGCTCATCGACGCCCTCGAGGAGCTCGACGACGTGCAGAACGTGTACAGCAACGGCGATTACCCGGATAGCGCGTACGAGGCCTAGCGGCCATGACCCGGCGCCGCGTTCTCGGCATCGACCCCGGCTCCCGAGTGACGGGCTACGGCGTGGTGGAAGTCACCGAGCACGGCTGCCGGTACCTGGCCAGCGGTTGCATTCGCCCCGCTGCCGGCGTTTTCGTCGACCGGCTGGGGGAAATCTATCGCGGGGTGGATGCCCTGATCCGCGAGCACGCACCGCACGAGATGGCGGTGGAGGAGGTGTTCCTCGCCAGCAATCCGGCCTCGGCGTTGAAGCTCGGCCAGGCCCGCGGTGCGGCCATCGCCGCGGCCGTGGCCGCGCGGCTGCCCGTCAGCGAGTACGCGGCACGGCGGGTGAAGCTGGCGGTGGTGGGCACGGGAAAAGCCAGCAAGGCTCAGGTGCAGCACATGGTGCGGGTGCTGCTGAAGCTGTCCGGCAACCCGGCCGCGGACGCGGCGGACGCGCTTGCGATTGCCATTTGTCACGTCAATACTGCGCGCTTGAAAGCGTTCTAGGATTCGCGCCTAAGCCCATGATCGGCCGCATCGAAGGTCAGCTCGTCGAGATCGCCGACAACGTTCTCCTCCTCGCCGTGGGCGGCCTCGGGTACGAGGTGGAGGTCACCCACAACGTGCTCTCGCAACTGCCCGGCCGGGACAAGCCGGTGCGCCTGTACACCCACTTCGTGGTGCGCGAAGACGCTCAGCAGCTCTACGGCTTCGCATCCCGCGACGAGCGGGACCTGTTCCGCGCCCTCATCCGCATCAGCGGGGTGGGCCCCAAGCTGGCGCTGGCGCTGATCTCCCGCGTGTCGGCGGCCGAGCTCGCCGGCTGTGTGCAATCGGGGGAGGTGACGGTGCTCACCCGGGTGCCGGGCATCGGCCGCAAGACCGCGCAGCGGCTGCTCATCGAGCTGAAGGACAAGCTGCCGGAGACGGTGGTGCCCGCGCCCCCCGCCGCTGGCGCGGTCGACGGGGTGGCCGCGGAGGAAGCACAGCGGGCGCTGGTCCATCTGGGCTACCGCCCGGCGGAGGCGGCGCGGCTGGTGGAGAGCGTGCAGGCCGAGGCGGATAGCCTGGAAGGGCTGGTGCGGGCGGCCTTGCGACGGGCGGCCCGGCAGGCGGAGGTGGCGTCGTGAGCATCGAGCCGGACCGGTTGGTGGACGCGGCGAGCCAGGGCGCGGAGCGCCAGCTCGACCGGGCGTTGCGCCCGCTCAGGCTCGCCGAGTACATCGGGCAGCAAGGCGTCCGGGAGCAGATGGACATCTTCATTCGCGCCGCCCGCGGACGCAGCGAGCCCCTGGACCATACCCTGATCTTCGGGCCGCCGGGTCTCGGCAAGACCACCCTGGCCCACATCATCGCCAACGAGATGGGAGTGGCCATCAAGTCCACGTCCGGGCCCGTGCTCGAGCGCCCGGCCGAGCTCGCCGCCATGCTCACCAACCTGGAGCCCGGCGACGTGCTGTTCGTGGACGAGATCCACCGTCTGTCCCCGGTGGTCGAGGAGATTCTCTACCCCGCCATGGAGGATTATCAGATCGACATCCTCATCGGCGAAGGCCCAGCCGCCCGGTCGCTGAAGCTGGATCTGCCGCGTTTCACCCTGGTGGGAGCCACCACCCGGGCGGGGCTTCTCACCTCGCCGCTGCGCGATCGCTTCGGCATCGTGCAACGTCTGGAGTTCTACACGGTCGAAGAACTGACCGAGATCGTGATCCGTTCCGCCGGCAAGCTCGCGCTGACGGTTCGACCGGGGGGCGCGGAGGAGGTGGCCCGGCGCTCGCGCGGCACGCCGAGAATCGCCAACCGGCTGTTGCGCCGGGTGCGGGACTACGCGGAGGTGCGCGCCGACGGCGTGATCAGCCGCGAGGTGGCCGATGAAGCCCTGGACATGCTCAAGGTCGACCGTGAGGGCTTCGATGCCATGGACCGGCGTCTGCTGGAGACCATCATCGACAAGTTTTCCGGCGGCCCGGTGGGCGTGGACTCCCTGGCCGCCGCCATCAGCGAGGAGCGGGACACCATCGAGGACGTGCTGGAGCCCTACCTGATTCAGCAGGGCTACCTGATGCGCACGCCTCGGGGCCGGGTGGCGACGGAGAAGGCCTATCTGCACTTCTCGCTGATTCCCCCTCATGCCGCCGCGGACACGGTTCAGTCCCGGCTCGATCTCGACTGAGTACCGACGACCAGGAGCACGCATTGCCGGAAAAGCTTTCCATATTCGAGCTGGTGGCCAACGCCAGCCCTCTGGTGCAGCTCGTCATGCTGCTCTTGCTGCTGGCTTCCCTCATATCCTGGGTGATGATCTTTCAGCGCTGGTTCTTCCTGCGGCGGGTTCAGGGCGAGATCGAGGATTTCGAGGACCATTTCTGGTCCGGCATCGATCTGCGCGAGCTCTACAACGAGCTGGCGGAGGAGGAGGCGCTCACCGGCATCGAGGCCGCCTTCGTGGCCGGCTTCAAGGAGTACACCCGCCTCTCCGAGGACGGCTCGGGGGATCCCGACGCCGTCATGCAGGGCGTGCAGCGCGCCATGCGGATCGCGCTGACCCGGGAGGAGGAACGCCTCGCCACCCACCTGCCGTTTCTCGCCACCGTGGGCTCCACCAGCCCCTACATCGGGCTGTTCGGCACCGTCTGGGGCATCATGAACTCCTTCCGAAGCCTGGCGAACATGACCCAGGCGACCCTGGCGTCGGTGGCCCCGGGCATTTCCGAGGCACTGGTGGCCACGGCCATGGGGTTGTTCGCGGCGATTCCGGCGGTGATCGGCTACAACCGGTTCGCGGCCCGAGTGGAGGCGCTGATGAAGCGCTACGAGGCCTTCAGCGACGAGCTCATCAGCATTCTGCACCGCGTGGCCCACGCGCGGCACAACTGACAGCGGCGAGGAGGCAGCCATGGCCCAGCGACGCAAGCCCATGTCCGAGATCAACGTCGTACCGTACATCGACGTGATGCTCGTGCTGCTGGTGATCTTCATGGCCACGGCACCGCTCTTGACCCAGGGCGTGGTGGTGGATCTACCCGATGCGCCGTCGGAGCCGGTGGAGCAGGATCAGGAGGATCCGCTGGTGGTGTCGGTGCGGGAGGACGGCGCCATTTTCGTCAACCTGGGAATCCAGAACGCCGACGACGAGGGGACTCGGGTCACCATCTACAGCCTGGAGGACCAGGCCGGGAAGATTCTGCGCGCCCGGGCGGACGTGCCGGTGTACGTGAAGGCGGACCACAAGCTGGACTACGGCACTGTGGTCCGGGTCATGACGGTGCTGCAGAAGGCCGGCGCCGGCAGCGTAGGGCTGATCACCGAGCCGCCGGAGCTGGTGGAAAGCTGACCACACATGGTGGAAGCGCTTCGGCAATACACGCTGCCACTGCTGCTCGCGCTGCTGCTGCACCTGGCGGCTGCGACCGCGCTGTACAGCAACTGGAATCCTGGGCGCACGGAAACCCGGATCATCGAGCCGCAGATCGTGCACGCCGATTTGGTGGTTCTGGAGCCGAAGCCGGCTCCCAAACCCGCACCGAAACCGGCCCCGAAACCGGCCCCGAAGCCGGCGCCGAAGCCGGCACAGTCGGAGGCGGCGCCGCCAAAGCCTGCCGCCAAGCCGGAGCCGACGCCGCCGAAACCCGACCCTGCGGCGGAACGCCGGGCGGCCGAGCGCCGCGAAGCGGAGCAGCGGGCGGAAGAGCAGGCGCGGGCGGAAGAGCGGGCCCGTCAGGAGCGCCTGCAGGCACTGGCCCAGTCTTCGTTTCTCGATGCGCTGGAGGAGGAAGAGGCCGAGCTCGAGGAATCCGAGCAGTCGGCGGCGGAGGCGGCGGCGCAGAGCTACCGGATGGGCATCTACCAGGCGGTGGTGGCCAACTGGTCGCGGCCTCCGTCGGCGCGGAACTTCATGGAGGCGAAGCTCCTGGTGGAGCTGGTCCCCACGGGTCAGGTGGTGAACGTGACGGTGCTGGAATCCAGCGGCAATGCGGCCTTCGACCGCTCGGCGGAGGCGGCGGTGCGCAAAGCGAAGCGATTCGAGGTGCCCGAGGACCCGGACGTGTTCGAGCGCTATTTCCGGCGCTTTTCCCTGTTGTTCAGACCGGAGGATCTGTTGCGGTGAGACTTGGACTGTCTGTGATCATCATCCTGCTGGCCCAGGGCCTCGCGGCCCCGCTGGCGCTGGCGGCCCAGAGCCTGGACACCATCATCATCGATGCCGGGTACGACAAGCAGACCCGCATCGCGGTGGTGCCGTTTCAGGGCGGCTCGGATGTCGCCGGCGAGGAGGATCTGGCAGACATCGTCGCCTTCGATCTCTCCCGTAGCGGCCAATTCGCGCCGCTGGAGCGCGACAACATGCTGTCGTTTCCCAGCCAGCCCGATCAGGTGTTTTTCCGCGACTGGCGCGTGCTCGGCATGGAGTACGTGGTGGTGGGCAGCGCCAGCACCATGCCCACGGGCGAGATCCGGGTGCGCTACTACCTGTTCGACGTGGTGAACGAGCGGCAGATGCTCTCGGATCAGGTCAGCGGCTCGCGGACCCAGTGGCGCGACATGGCTCACCACGTCTCCGACGACGTGTTCGAGGCCATCACCGGCATCCGCGGCGCCTTTTCCACCAAGATTCTCTATGTGCTGGCGCAGAACGCCGGGTCCCCCAACGCTCGGTACTCGCTGGAGATCGCGGACTCGGATGGCCGCCGCGCGGAAACCCTGTTCGCTTCGAACCAGCCCGTCATGTCGCCGAGCTGGGGCCCGGAGGGTCGGCGCATCGCCTACGTCTCCTTCGAGACCGGGCGTCAGTCCATCGTCATTCAGGATCTCATCACCGGTGAGCGCGAGCTCATCACCCAGTTCAGCGGGATCAACGGCTCCCCCGTCTTCTCGCCGGACGGCAGGAGCCTGGTCATGGTGCTGTCCCGGGACGGCAACCCGGAGATCTACCTGATGAACCTGGCGGATCGGCGGCTGCGCCGGCTCACCCGCCACCACGCCATCGACACCGAGCCCAGCTTCTCGCCGGACGGGCGCCACATCGTGTTCACCTCGGACCGGGGCGGGGCGCCGCAGATCTACCGGCTGGAGCTGGCCACCAATCTGGTGGAGCGGCTGACCTTCCAGGGGGGATACAACGCGCGGGCCCGGGCGCTGCCGGACGGCAAGCATCTGGTGTACGTCCACCGCAGCGATCGTGGGGTGTTCCACATCGCCTGGCAGGATCTCGAACGCGACGACGTGAGGGTGCTCACCCAGACGGCGCTCGACGAGTCGCCGTCCCTGGCGCCCAACGGCACCATGTTAATCTATGCGACGCAGGATCGGGGGAGAGGTATACTTGCCGTCGTTTCGATCGACGGCCGAGTGAAGTACCGGCTCCCGTCCTCATCCGGAGACGTTCGAGAACCGGCCTGGTCGCCTTTCCTGAATTTCAGACGATAATCGGAGCGCTTCATGTCGACAACGTGGCTACGGAATTTCTTCGTCCTGGTAATCGCGGGCACGCTGCTGGCGGGCTGCGCCGGAGCCGGACCTCAGCGGCAGCCGACGGAGCCCTCGGCGGAGCCCGTGGAGAGCCCGGAGACCACGCCGGCGCCTCCGACTTCGCCGGCGCAGCCGCCGGCCTTCGATGCCGCCGGCAACCCCTTCGTGCCGGGCTCGTCGACCCGGTTGCTGCCGCGCACGTTCTACTTCGACTACGA
>JAWLGU010000113.1:0-11840 GCA_041690675.1 Pseudomonadales bacterium
CCCCGGTTTCCCCACGGGTCTTTGCCGCCGCCGGGCTCGTTCCAGGCCATTAATCACGCTCCATCAACTGCTCGTCGAGTACTGCTGCAAGTGGGTTTTCCGGGCAGACCGGAAATTCTAGGGGCGCCCCCCAGGGGGTGCAACAAGACCGCTCTCGGAAGCCGCCGCGGGCCCAGCGCCGGTCCGGCGGCCGAGCCGTGCCAGCAGCTCCTGGTCGGCTTGAACGGTGAGTGCCAGGCTACCGTCCTCGTGAATGCGCTCGTCGAGCACCGCGCCGATGCCGTAGAGCCAGGCCCGAGTCTTGCCCTCACCCGGGGCCAGGAGCACCTCCGTGGGGGCGGTCACGCCGAGACGCTCGGCAATGGCGTCCACCAGGCCATCCAGGCCTTCGCCGGTCAGCGCGCTCACTGCCACGGCGTTGGTGCGGTTGCCGAGCTGGACGGCTGGCGTGCCGTTCAGCGCATCGACCTTGTTCAGCACCATGAGGGCGGGCACCTCACGCGCACCGATCTCCTCGAGCACCGCCTCCACCTGGCGGATGCGGGCGTCCACGTCCTCGGCGCTGGCGTCCACCACGTGCAGCAGCAAGTCGGCGTTGGCCACCTCTTCGAGGGTGGCCTTGAACGCCTCCACCAGAGAGTGGGGCAGGTGACTGATGAAGCCAACCGTGTCGGCGAGCACCACGTCGCCCACACCGGGCACGTTCAAGCGGCGCATGGTGGGATCCAGGGTGGCGAACAGCTTGTTCTCCGCCAGCACCCCGGCGGTGGTGAGCGCATTGAACAGAGTGGACTTGCCGGCGTTGGTATAGCCCACCAGGGACACCGAGCGAACGTGACCGCGCCGGCGTCGCCGCCGCCCCTGTCCCCGCCGCCGGGCCACGGTGGCGAGTTTCTTCTCGAGCCCCTTGATCCGGTCAGTGATCATCCGCTGGTCCAGCTCGAGCTGGGTCTCGCCAGCGCCGCGGAGGCCGATGCCGCCCTTCTGCCGGTCCAGGTGGGTCCAGCCCCGGACCAACCGGGTCTGGGCGTGATTGAGCTGCGCCAGCTCCACCTGCAACTTGCCTTCGTAGGTGCGGGCCCGGCCGGCGAAGATGTGCAGGATCAGCTCCGTGCGGGTCATCACCCGGCAGCCCAGCCGCTTCTCGAGGTTGCGCTGCTGGCCCGGTGACAGCTCGTGGTTCACCAGCAGGAGATCCGCCTCGGCGGTCGCCAGGCTATCGGCGAGCTCGTCGAGCTTGCCTTCACCGACGTACCAGCGAGGATGCGGCGTCGTCCGGGTGCCGGTGACGCTGTCCACCACGTCGATGTCGGCGGTACGGGCCAGCTCCACGCACTCGGCAACGGTATCCAGAGACTCATCCGCGGCGGGACGCTTGAGGTTCATGTGCAGCAGGACCGCCTTGCGGCCCGCCTCAGGACGTTCGAAAAACAATCTTGCTCCTCAGCGGCGTGCTCTTCGCGGGAGCAAGCGCGCTGTCAACTTGTAGGCGCTTCGTCGGACGAAGCATTCGGGTGTGCGAGCTTCACGTTGCGCGAGGGCACCACGGTGGAGATGGCGTGCTTGTACACCATCTGGCTCACCGAGTTGCGCAGCAGCACCACGAACTGGTCGAAAGACTCGATCTGCCCCTGCAGCTTGATGCCGTTCACCAGATATATAGACACCGGTATCCGCTCTTTTCTCAACGTGTTGAGATAAGGGTCTTGTAGCGAATGCCCTTTTGACATGGCGGTCTCCTTGGTGCGCCGAGTGTGCGCCGAGCGCCCCGGCTTGCGCCCACCATGCCCGCTGCATCGGTCGGCGCCCACGTAGAGCGGCGGTCATTGTTCTTGTCACGACTAATATGGAGACACCCTCAGGATATTTCAAGCGAAGCCATGCGCCTCGCCAATGCCTCCGGATCCCCCCAGACCAGCCGGTGCAGGTGGTTCCAACCTCTCAGCCAGGTAACCTGACGTTTAGCGAGTTGGCGGGTGGCGGCGCGGCCCCGTTCTAGGAGCTCGTCCATGCCGTACGCCCCCTCCAGGTACGCCCAGACCTGACGGTAGCCCACCGCCCGCATGCTCGGCAGGTCCGGCGACAGGCCGCCCCACCGCCGCAGGGCGGCCACTTCCTCCACCAGGCCGGCTTCGATCATGGCGGCGAAGCGGGCGTCCACCCGCCGGGCCAGGGCCGACCGGTCGTCCGCCTCCACCGCCACCTCCACCAGGCGAACACCGAGTCGCTCAGTGGCGGGGCGGCCGCCGTGGGCGGCCCACCAGTGCGAGATGGGTTGCCCGGTGAGCCGGTACACCTCCAGGGCCCGCTGAATGCGCGGCCGGTTGTGCGGGTGGATGCCGGCGGCGGCCTCCGGATCCACCCGCGCCAACTCCTCGAACATTGCCGGCCAGCCGCGCCGCGCCGCTTCCTCGAGCAGCGCCGCGCGAAGCTCCGGATCCGCCGAGGGCAGCTCCGCCAGGCCTTCACGAAACGCCTTCAGATAGAGCATGGTGCCCCCCACCAGCACCGGCAGCCGGCCGGCGGCCAGGGTCCGCCCGACCTCGCGGTCGGCATCGGCGACGAAATCCGCCGCCGAGTACGGCTCCGCCGGATCGCGGATGTCCACCAGGGCGTGAGGGTAGCGGGCGAGCACCGACGCCTCCGGCTTGGCGGTGCCGATGTCCATGCCCCGGTAGACCATGGCCGAGTCCATGCTGATGAGGGACACCGCCAGCCGCTCCGCCAGGGCCAGGGCCGCGTCGGTCTTACCCACTCCCGTGGGACCGGTCAGCACCAGCACCGCCGGCCGGCCCGTCGAATGCGCGGGGCTCATTGGCCGCGCAGGAACAGCAGGTCGAGGTCGGCGAGGGACTGCACGAAATAGGTCGGCCGGCCGTGATTGCACTGGCCGGCGTTGTCCGTGCGCTCCATGTCGCGAAGCAGGGCGTTCATTTCCGCCAGGCTCAACGCCCGGCGCGCCCGCACGGAGCCGTGGCAGGCCATGGTCGCCAGCAGCTCGTCCTGCCGGGCAACGAGACGCTGGCTGCCGCCGTACTCGAGACAGTCGGCGAGGATGTCGCGCACCAGCCCGCCCACGTCGCCGGCGGCGAGCAGGGCGGGCACCTCCCGCAGCGTGACGCTCTGCACGCCGGCACGGTCCACCACCAGCCCCAGACGGGCCAGATCCGAACCCAGATCCTCCACCAGATCCGCCTCGGCCTCGGACACCTCGAGCGCCAGGGGCACCAGCAATCGCTGGGTGGCGATGCGGCTGGCGGCCATCTGCGCCTTCAGCCGCTCGTAGGTGATGCGCTCGTGGGCGGCGTGCATGTCCACCACGACCAGACCGTCCGCGTTCTCCGCGAGGATATAGATGCCGTGGAGCTGGCCCAGGGCGAAGCCCAGAGGCGGCACCGCCCGCTCGGCGGCCTCGGCGACCTCGGCGGTGTGTTCCGCCGCGCCGGACTCCGTGCCGGCGGGCATCGCGAGGCGGTGCTCGGCCAACGCCGCGGCGAAGCTGCCCGGCCGCAGCCGCTCCACATCCTCCGCCCAGCGCAGGGGCGCCTGCTCGACCATGGGCCGATGGCCCGCCGGCGGGGACGCTGCCGGTGCCCCCTGGCTGCCATTCGGCATGGGCGCTGCGACGCCGTCAGGCCGCACCCCGCGCAGTGCCCGGTTGAGGCTGCCGAAGATGAAGTCGTGCACCGCCCGCGCATCGCGGAACCGCACCTCGTGCTTGGTGGGGTGCACGTTGACGTCCACGGCTTCGGCCGGCAGCCGGAGGTAGAGCACGAACACCGGGTGCCGGCCGTGGAACAGCACGTCCCGGTAAGCCTGACGAATGGCGTGGGCCACCAGCTTGTCCCGCACCACCCGGCCATTGACGAAGAAGTACTGCTGGTCCGCCTGGCTGCGGGAATGGGTCGGCAGCCCGACCCAGCCGCGCAGGTGAAGATCCGCAGCCGACTCCTCCACCGCCACCGAGCGCCGGACGAACTCCTCGGAAAGCACCCGCGCCAGCCGCTCCTCGGGTCGTCCCGCGGGGAGCACCAGCTCGCCCCGGCCGCCGCCCTGAACCAGCTCCACGGCAACGTCGAAGTGCCCGAGCGCCAGGCGGCGTACCACCTGGTCCACGTGGCCCTGCTCGGTGCGCTCAGTCTTGAGAAACTTGCGGCGCGCCGGCGTGTTGAAGAACAGGTCCGCCACTTCCACCGTGGTCCCGCGGGGATGCGCGGCGGGACCGAAACCCCGCTCGACACCGCCTTCCACCTCGATGGCGTGTGCCATGGCGCCATCGGCGCGGCGGGAGGTGATCTTCACCCGGGCCACGGCGGCCATGCTGGCCAGCGCCTCGCCGCGAAAACCGAGGCTCGCGACCTGCAGCAGATCGTCGGCGCTCTGGATCTTGCTGGTGGCGTGGGGCGCGAGCGCCAGGCGCAGGTCGTCCGGGTGGATGCCGGCGCCGTCGTCGCGCACCGTCACCCGCTTCACGCCGCCCTGCTCGGTGCTGATGCGGATGCTGCGGGCGCCGGCGTCCAGGCTGTTCTCGACCAGCTCCTTGACCAGCGACGCCGGCCGCTCCACCACCTCACCGGCGGCGATCTGATTGGCAACGAGGCTGCCGAGCTCGCGAATGCGCTGGGTCATGACGTGGTGTCGCTCGAGCGTTCAGCTCGCCGGTATGACGATGGTCTGGCCCACCCGGATCACGTCGCTGGCCAGATCATTGGCCTCGCGGATGCGGCGCGCACTGGTTCCGTAGCGGGCGGCGATTTCCGACAGAGTATCACCCCGCTCGATGGTGTAATGCACGTTTCCCTGCTCGCGGCGCCACGCCACCAGGGTGCCCGGGGGCGCGTACCGCTCCATATGGCGTCGCACGCCCCGGGCCAGCGCCCGGGCCAGCTTGTCCTGATAGCTCGCGGTGCTCAGCCGCTGGGCCTCCTGGGGGTTGGAGATGTAGCCCGTCTCCACCAGGATCGAGGGGACGTCCGGCGCCTTCAGCACCACGAAGCCCGCCTGCTCCACCCGGTGCTTGTGCAGGCTCGCCACCTCGCCCAGGGCCCGCAGCATCTCGGCCCCGGCGCGGATGCTGGCGGAGCGGTTGGCGTCCATGGAGAGATCCAGCAGCACGTGGGCGAGCACGTCGTCCTTGTCTCCCAGGGTCACGTCGCCCACGCCGCCGATGAGATCCGACCGATTCTCCTTCTCGGCCAGCCAGCGCGCGGTTTCGCTGGTGGCGCCGCGATCCGACAGGGTGTAGACGGATGCGCCGGACACGCTGGCGCTCTTGAAGGCGTCGGCGTGGATGGAGACGAACAGATCGGCCCGCTGGTCCCGGGCCTTCTGCACCCGGTCGCGCAGTGGAATGTAGTAGTCGCCGTTGCGCACCAGCACAGCCTTGAACCCGGAGATGGCGTCGATCTGCGCCGCCAGCCGCCGGGCGATGCCGAGCACCACGTCCTTCTCGCGGATGCGGCCCGGCCCCAGAGCCCCCGGGTCCTCGCCGCCGTGGCCGGCATCCACCGCCACCAGCACGTTGCGCTTCTCCTCGCGCAATCGCAGCACGGGCGCCGCGCGCTCCGGGCCGTGGGTGTAGAGGTCCACCACCAGCCGATGGCCGTACGGGGCCACCGGCGCCAGGGTGAAGCTCTCCGGCCGCAACCGCCCGTTGGTGTCCAGCACCACCCGGTACTCGCCGCCTCGAGGCGCAGCCCGCACGGCGCTCACCCGCTCGACCTGCGTCGCCTCCAGGGCAGGATCGAAGCCGGGCCGAGCCCGGGCGTTCTTCAGATCGATCACCACCCGGGGCGGATCGTCCAGGGTAAACAGCTCGTACTCCACGGGACCGGACGTGTCGAACACCACCCGCGTGTAATCCGGAGCCTCGTGCACCCGCACGCCCTCGATTTCCTGTGGCGCGGCGGCCACCGGCTCCGCCGCCACGCCGGCCAGCACGGCGAGCCACAGCAAGCTAAGAACGAAACTCGACCTCAACGCGTCTGCCCTCCCCGACAGCGCACATGCGTATCACCACGTCCGGCGGCGGCAGGCGCTCCCGCACCCGCTCCGGCCACTCCACCAGCTTCAGCGCCTCGCTCTCCATGAGCTCGTCGATGCCGATGAATTCCAGCTCCTGGCTGTCCGCTATCCGGTAGAAATCAAAATGATACACCAGACAGCTCGGTAGTTCGTAAAGTTCCAGCAAGGTGTATGTCGGGCTCTTGACCGAGCCGTGGTGCCCGAGCCCGCGCAGGATTCCCCGCACCAGGGTGGTCTTGCCGGCGCCCAGGTGCCCCTGCAGGTAGACCAGGGCCCCGGCCGGCAGCCGGCGCGCCAACGATTCGCCGTAGGCCACGGTAGCCGCCTCGTCGGCCAGGTCGATAGCCTCGTTCAACTGCGCTCCTCGGCCGCCAGGATCTCCACGAGGTCGGCGAGCAGATCCGTGGCCAGCAGGCTCCGCTGGCCCAGCCGAGCCGCGGCACGGTCGCCGGCGTAGCTGTGCAGGCAGGTGCCGGCCACCGCCGCGGCGGCGGTGGACAGGCCCTGAGCCAGCAGGCCGCCGACCACCCCGGCGAGCACGTCCCCCATGCCGGCGGAGGCCATGCCGGGGTTGCCGTGGGCGCACACCCCCAGCAGCCGCGGCTCGCCCGTATCCTCCACAGCGCTCACCACCGTGCCCGCGCCCTTCAGCACGGCAACGCCGTTCACCCGGCGCGCCAGCGCCAGGGCCGCATCCGGCCGCCGGTTCTGCACCTCGCCGCTGCTCCAGCCCAGCAAGCGCGCGGCCTCCCCGGCGTGGGGCGTGACGATCAGGGGCCCGCGGGCACGGAGCTCCTGGCGGGCGAAGACGTTCAGGCCGTCGGCGTCGAGCACCGTGGGCTTGCCCAGAGCCAGCGCCTCGTCGAGCAGGCTGCTGCCCCACACGCCCGCGCCGAGCCCCGGCCCCAGAATCAGGCAGGTGGCCTTCTCCAAGACAGAGCGTCGCGCCGCTGAATCGTCCGCATCCACCACCATCACCTCCGGCCGACGCGCCAGCACGGCCGGACGATGAGCGGCACGGGTGATCAGGCTCACCATGCCGGCGCCCGTGCGCAACGCCGCTTCCGCCGCCATGGCCGGCGCACCCCCCATGCTGTGGTCGCCACCGATCACCGCGATGTGTCCCAGGGCCTGCTTGTACACGTTGGGGTCCCGGGCCGGCAGCCGGTACTGCGCCGGCAGCTCGGGGTAGCTGAGCCAGGGGCAACCCGCGACGGCGCGGTAGACGGCGCTGGGCACCCCGAGATCGCGGAACACCACCGTGCCCGCGTGGGACACGCCGGGACCGGTGAAAAGACCGAGCTTGCGGCCGATGAAGGTGACGGTGACGTCGGCACGAACGGCCCCCGCCACCGTGGCACCGCTGTCGGGGTCCACCCCGGTGGGCACGTCGATGGCCAGAACCGGCGCGCCACGGGCGGCGATGGCGGCCGTGGTGGCGGAGAAGGGCTCGCGAAGCGGCCCTTTGAGGCCGGTGCCGAGCAGCGCATCCACCACCACGTCACCGCGCAGCGCCGATGGTGGGCCCGGCTGAACGCTCACCCCGCGGGCCAGCGCCCAGTCCCGCGCTTGGGCAGCGTCGCCCGTGAGCTCTGCGGGGTCGCCGAGTTGCCAGAGGGTGACGCCGAGCCCGGCCTCCCGGGCCAGACCCGCAACGACGTAACCGTCACCGGCGTTGTTGCCCCGGCCGCAGCAGACGTCGATGCGGCAGACTTCCGGCCAGTGCTGCAACAGCTCCCGGTAGGCCGACCGGCCGGCACGCAGCATGAGCTCGAAGCCGGGCAGGCCGTGCTCGTGGATGGCCAGCCGATCGAGTTCCCGGCACTCGGCTGCCGTGTACAACGCCACTGAACTTCCCGCCGGTTTCATGGCCTCTATACTGGCGTCCCAGCCACCGGAATGGAACGTTTCCCGTGACGGCCCCCCTCGAGTATCAACCGGCTCCCGCAGACTCCGTGGATGACCCCGCGGCCCTCGCCGCGGACATCAAGCGCTGGGGCCGCGAGCTGGGCTTCCAGCAGGTGGGTATCACCGACACCGACCTCTCCGCATATCGGCAAAAGGTGCAGGCGTACCTGGACGCGGGCCGCCACGGCACCATGACCTACCTCGAGCGCAACCTGGAAAAGCGCCTGGACCCGGCGCTGCTGGAACCCGGCACCTACCGGGTCATCGCAGCGCGTATGGACTACCTGCCGGCGGGTGCGGAGCCGGTCCGGGTCCTGGAGGACCGCAGCCGGGGGTACATCTCACGCTACGCGCTCGGCCGCGACTACCACAAGGTGCTGCGCCGGCGTCTCGCCCGGCTGGCCCGGCGCATCGACGACGCGGCCCGCGCCGCGGGAGGCCGGTACCGGGCTTTCACCGACTCGGCGCCCGTGCTGGAGAAGGCGCTGGCGGAAAAGGCGGGGCTGGGCTGGATCGGCAAGCACACCCTGCTGCTCAGCCGCGAGGCCGGCTCCTGGTTCTTCCTCGGCGAGATCTACACCAACCTGCCACTGCCGGTGGATCCGGTGGAGCACCGCGACCACTGCGGCAACTGCCGCGCCTGTATGACCGTCTGCCCCACCGGCGCCATCGTCGGACCCCGGGAGCTGGACGCGCGACGCTGCATCTCCTATCTCACCATCGAGCACCGGGGCCCCATTCCGGAGGCGCTACGCCCGCTGATCGGCAACCGGGTGTTCGGCTGCGACGACTGCCAGCTCTTCTGCCCCTGGAATCGCCATGCCCGACACACGCGGGAGGAGGATTTCACCCCCCGCCACGGCCTGGACGACCGGGAACTGCTGGAGCTGTTCGGCTGGAACGAGACGGAGTTCCTGGCACGCACCGAAGGCTCCGCCATGCGCCGGATCGGCTTCGAGCAGTGGCAGCGCAACCTGGCGGTGGCCGTCGGCAACGGCCCCGCCACCGACGCCGCATTACGGGCATTGCGGGCCCGGCGGGAGGGCGCGTCGCCCATGGTGCGCGAGCACATCGATTGGGCCATGGACCGCCTCGCCCGGGCGCACGATGGCTAGTCGCCGCGGCCGGCGCCATTGCCGTCCGGCGGCTGATGGCGAATGAAGTGCTCCCGGTAATAGCGCAGCTCGTCGATGGACTCGCGGATGTCGGCCAGCGCCGTGTGGGCGTTCTTCTTGCTGAACCCCGCCACCAGGTCGGGACGCCATCGCTGCACCAGCTCTTTGATGCTGCTGACGTCCACCATCCGGTAATGCAGGTACGCCTCCAGGGTGGGCATGTAGCGGGACAGAAAGCGCCGGTCCTGCCAGATGGTGTTGCCGCACAGCGGCGAGCGCTTGTTTTCCACATGCTGCTCGAGAAAGGCCAGGGTGGCGGCCTCCGCTTCGCGCTCCGACACACCCTCTCGGCGTACCCGATCGAGGAGACCCGAGGCGGAATGATGGCTCTGGTTCCAGTCATCCATGGCGGCCAGCAGCGACTCCGGCTGGCGCACGGCCAGCACCGGGCCCTCCGCCACCACCTGAAGCTCGCTGTCCGTGACGATGGTGGCGATCTCGATGATGCGCTCCCTGTCCGGATCGAGCCCCGTCATTTCCAGGTCCATCCACACCAGGTGTGCCGCCACGCTTACCTCCCACGACCGGTCAGGCGCCATTATGCAGCCGGCACGGGCCCTGGGCTAACATAGGCGCCCGCCGATCACCGGTCCCGTCATCTTCCATGGAAGCCCATCGTTGAACGAGCTGTTCGCCCTGCTGCAGCGCCTGCTGCCACAGCATCTGCTGTCCCGCCTGGTCGGCCGTCTGGCAAACGCGCGCGCGCCCTGGATCAGGAAGCCGTTCGTCCACGGCTTCGCCCGCTATTACGGCGTCGACATGCGCGAGGCGGCGCGGTCCGACCTGGACGATTACGCGTCGTTCAACGACTTCTTCACCCGGGCCCTGCAACCCGGGGCGCGGCCCCTCGACCCCGATCCCGCCGCGCTGCTTTCGCCGGCGGACGGCGTGATCAGCCAGGCGGGCACCATCCACGAGGGCTGCCTGCTGCAAGCCAAAGGCACCCGCTACAGCCTGAGCTCGCTCATCGCCGACGGCGGCGAAGCCTATCGCGGCGGCACCTTCGCCACCGTCTACCTGGCGCCTTGGGATTATCACCGGGTGCACCTGCCGACGGCCGGCACGCTCGTCGCCACCACCGCCATTCCGGGATCCCTGTTCTCCGTCAATGCCCGCACCGAGTCGGCCATTTCCGATCTGTTCTGCCGCAACGAGCGCCTGGTGTGCCACTTCGACACCGCGCACGGGCCAATGCTGGTGGTCCTGGTGGGTGCGCTCATCGTCGCCAGCATCGAAACGGTGTGGGGCGGACCCGTCTCTCCCTACCGGCGCCTGGAGCGCCGCCAGTGGCGGGAGACGCTGCCGCGGGGGGCGGAGATCGGCCGCTTCCTGCTCGGCTCCACGGTCATCGTCTGCTGCCCGCCGGGCCGGCTGGAGCTGGATCCGGCCGTGGAGCCGGGGGCGGCGGTGAAAGTGGGACAGCGGCTGGGGCGGCTCTGCTGACCGCCGCCGTCAGGCGCGATCACTCGGGAAGGTCATGACCTCCGCCAGGCTGGAGGCGCCGAGCTTCAACATCAGCAGGCGGTCGAAGCCCAGGGCGACGCCGGCGCAGGGGGGCAAGCCGGCGGCCATGGCCTCGAGGAACCGCCGGTCCAGGGCCGGCTCGGACTGACCCCGGCTGCGGCGCACCGCCAGGTCGCGGCGAAAGCGTTCCGCCAGGGCCTCCGCATCCCCGAGCTCCCAATAGCCGTTGGCCAGCTCGAGCCCGTCCACCACCAGCTCGAAGCGGGCCGCCACCGGGGGATTCTCCGGGCGCAGCCGGGCCAGCGCAGCCTGATCCGCGGGAAAGTCGGTAACGAAGAATCGGCCGAGGCCGAGGCTGTCGATGCCGGTGGCGAACGCCAGATCCAGCGCTTCGCGAGGGTCCAGGGACGCCGCCTCAGGCACCGGCGGAGCCCGCCGCACCACCTGCTCGTAGCTGAGGACCTCGAAGGAGCCCGGACCGAGCGCCATGTCCACGAGCTCCGCCACCTCCGCCATGAGCTCCCGGTCGGAGAACCCCAACCGGTACCACTCCAGCATGACGAACTCGGGGTTGTGGTAGCGGCCCGACTCTCCGGCACGGTAGACGGGCCCGAGCTGGTACAGCGACGGCGCGCCCGCGGCAAGCAGCCGCTTGAGATGGTACTCGGGGGACGTCTGCAGGTATCCCAGCCCCGGCACGGCGATGGCTTCCACGGCCGGCTCCGTCACCGTGGCGCCCCCCAGGGTCGGGGTCTGCACCTCCAGCACGTCACGGCTGCGGAAGAACTCTCGCACCGAGTGCAGCAGCTCAGACCGGGCCTGCAACGCCTCGAGACTGCAGGCGGGCATCCAGTCGCTCATCGGCCGCCGCGCCCCGGCGCCCCGGCTCAGCTCTTGGCGCGGCTCACGTACTCGCCGCTGCGGGTGTCCACCCTCAGCACGTCGCCGATCTCGATGAACAGGGGCACCTTGACCATGGCTCCGGTGGAGAGGGTGGCGGGCTTGCTGCCGCCCTGGGCCGTATCGCCTTTGAGGCCCGGGTCCGTCTCCAGGACCTCGAGCTCCAGGAAGTTGGGAGGCGTGACCGAGATGGGGTCGCCGTTCCACAAGGTGACCTGGTAGGTTTCCTGCTCCTTGAGCCAGCCCTTGGCATCGGCCACCGCCGCCGGCCCGGCCGCCACCTGCTCGTAGCTGCCGTCGGTCTTCATGAAGTGCCAGAAGTCCCCGTCGGTGTAGAGATACTCCATGTCGATCTCCATCACGTCGGCG
>JAWLGU010000114.1:0-9868 GCA_041690675.1 Pseudomonadales bacterium
GAGGAGGAAGAGGCCGCCGGACTGCTCCGAGGCGAGACCTACGAGCGCTTTCTGGAGCAGGCGCGGGTCGCGAAGCGCGGAATTCTGCAGTTCCTCATCGACGCCAAGAATTCCGGTAAGAAGATCGCCGGCTACGGGGCGCCCGGTAAGGGCAACACCCTGCTCAACTACTGCGGCATCGGGACCGATCTCATCGATTTCACCGTCGACGCCAACCCTGCGAAGCAGTACACGTTTACCCCCGGCAGCCGCATTCCGATCTTTCCCCCCGAGCACATTCGCGACGAGCGGCCGGACATGTTGTTCATTCTTCCGTGGAACCTGCGGGAGGAGATCATTCAGCAGACGTCCTACATACGGGAATGGGGGGGAAGCTGGGTAACACCCATTCCCGAGATCAAGGTCTGGAACTGAGGCCCGCCGGGCAGTCGGGCAGTCAGCGCGGGGCCACCCACAGATCAGCCCGTTCGTCACCGATCCAGACGGGGTGGTTGCCCCGACCGCTCTTGTCGGCAATGTCTTCCGGGGTCGGGTCGAGGTTCAGATACCAGATGCTTCTCGCCCCGGCCTCGGTGGACAGCGGCTTTTCGATCTCTTGGGCGATGTCCTCCATAGAGAGCTTCGTGGAGTAGATCTGGATGCCTCGCAGCACGCCGTTCCAAACCTCGTTGCCCGGGGCCCACGGGGCATCGCCCCAGGTCAGGGCCGGCTGGGGCGGCTCGCGGTCGCCCCAGCTCCGAGGGCTCCTGTGCACCACCCGATGGGCCTCATCCGTGTGCGGCAGATCCCAATAGAATTCGTGATAGTTACCGAACCACCCGGTCCACGCTCGAAATGCCTGCACGTGCCAGCGGTCGTACTCGACGTCCCCGTTCAGGTAGTCGTGCCGCTCGATGGAGATCTCCCACTTATGATTCCGGCCATGCGGACGAGGTTGCGGGTACGGATGGGCACCATAGTAGCTGTCGGCGTCACCGTCCTCCGTCCACAGGAAGGTGTCCAGGGCGCCCTTGCCGTCGTCGTTGCCCCAGAAGAATGCTGTGTAGTAGCCCGCCTGCCGTCTGGGATACGCCCTCCAGATGTAGGTCACGCCTTCGCCGTCGGGGCCGTAGAGCGGCAGGCCGTTCTTCTGCGGATCGGCGAACTTGAACCGCATGGTGCTCGAGACGGCAGCGGAACCGGGAAAGTCCAATCCGGTCTCGCTGGCGCCGACGTGTGGACTCAGCAAGGCCAGGATCGTCGACAGCAGCCCCAGCAAACGCGTTCTGCCGCAAGGGCTTCCGGCGCTGATCATCAGTGGCGGCTCAGTGACGGTGAAATCGGTGAACGTCCCGCGGCCGCATCGATGTCGAATCGCTCGGCCAGTATTCGGTACTGCTCATCCAGCCTGTCCCGTGCCGCCGCCGCGGCCTCACCAATCCGGGCGCGTGCGTTGGGCAGATCGGCCAGTAGGTCCTGCAGCCGGCGAGTCAGGTCATCCGGTTCGAACTCGTCGAACATGAGCCCGTATTCCTCCTGGCCAGCGTCAATCAACACGTCTCTGGATTTCCGGTGATAACAGATGCCCATCACGGGCGTCCCCGCCACCAGGGGCAGCACCGTGCCGTGAAAGCGCGTTGCGATGCATGCATGCGGCCGTTGTATGGCAGCCATGAGTTCCTGAACCGAACGGGACGCCACGACTTCGTGCGCGTTCGCATCCGGCAGCAAGGCCTGGAGGTCCGCGATCACGTTATAGTCACCCGCTTGCGTACCGAAGAACGTGACGCGGCAACCTGCCGCCGTCAGGTGCTCCACCACCCGGCAAAGTTTCTCCAGGTAGGTTCGATAACGGTCGTCGTCCGCCTGGTACCAGTACCTCCGGTCGTACACCGGCATCGGATTGATGGCCACTGTGAATGCCTGGGTAGCGGGCTCTTCGCGTGACGGAGGGAACTCCAGACTCCATGCCAGATCGGGATACACGGCGCTTGCCGAGCGCGACTGCGGGCCTTCCACCAGCGCCCGGCTCGCGTGATCCCGATACGAGACGTAGCTGGCGAAGCGAAGCGCCGCGCGGATGAACAGCTTGCTGAGCGTTCCTTCCAGAGGACCGGCACCTACACTCAGATAGACCACCGGCACGCGAGCCAGGCGACACAGCAGGGTCCATTTGAGCAGGGTATAGGGAAAGCCGAATGCGCCGCCGAAGTTGTCGAGGAACTGGTTCGACCCGGTAATCACCATCAGATCCACGCGTTTCGCCTGACGGTAGCTGGCCACCAGGAATCGGGCCTCCGAGACAGCCGCCGTAATCGATTCCCCAAGTCGGCGGATGCCGCGGAATCCCGTAGATACGAGCGGCAGCCGCTTGACCAGATGCTTCAGACGGCCGAGGACGCTCGAAGACGACGATGAAAGGGGTGGGGCGGCGGAGGGGGCCGATGGAGTCGCCGTCGAGGAGGGGGCAGGGGAGATGTCCCCTGCGCTCCGGCCAATGGCCTGGCGTCGGATCGGGACGGCTTCCACCCCGTGACGCCGACTGGAATCCGCCGGGTTCATGCTGAAGCAAACGACTTCGGCGCCCGAGAAGCGCCTGCGCACGCCGGCGATGGTCGCCTCGATGATGGCTTCGTCACCGAGGTTCAAGTTGCCGTAATGCCCGAATATCCCTATGCGCATGATCGGTTCAGGCTTGCCGTCCGCCGATACCGATCGTGAGCTTCTTGGCGTAGAAGCCTTCCGCGTACCCGGTGGCCGATGCGCATTGGATGCCACGCAGCCGCGCCAGCGACTCGAAGGTATCCGCGGTGAACCAAGCCTTGTCTTTCTGTGACTCGAACGATTCCACGATCAGCCGCGCCTTGTCGCGGCAGATGACGGGTGAGAGGGGCACGAAGACGTTCGGGTTTCCGAGGTCGCCGTCGTACTTGGGGATCTCGTATTCCAGGATCAGGTGACTCCTGAAGGTGTTCCAGCAGAGCGCGTTGAGCGTCTGGTGGTCCTGATGAAGGTCGTGCCCCGCATGGCAGAAGATCAGATCAGGCGACAGCTCTTGCTTCAGGGTTTCGAAGTAATCCTTGATCGCGTCCCGGCACGAAGGGAAGTACCCGTTCCTGTAATCGAGGATCCGCAGATCGAGGTCGCAACCCTCCGGGAGGAACTTCGCAGCGGAAGCCTCCGCCTCCTGGCGCCGGACCTCGTTGGACGAGAAAACGATCCAGCAGATCCGGCTGTTTCGCAGGGAACGCCCGAGCTCCAGCAAGGCTCCGCCGCAACCGATCTCGATATCGTCACAGTGGGCACCCAGGAACAGAATGGTTTCGAGTCTGTCGAGGTTCAGGTTCAGCATGATCGGCGTGCCGGTGAGCCGTCCATCTGGCGCCACGTTTCCCAGGGTCGCTGGTCCTTCTCGCACATCTCGTCGAAGGACTTCTTGTCCTTGAAGGTATCCATGGCGCGCCAGAATCCATCGTGGCGGTAGGTGACGAGCTTTCGCTCGCGAATGAGCCGCTGGAAAGGTTTCTCCACCAGTTCTTCGCCCGGTTCCATGTAGTCGAAGATCTTCTGGCTCAGAGCGAAGAAGCCCCCGTTGATGTAGACCGAGTCACCCAGATAATCGACCCGGGTGACGACGCCGTCTTCCGACTCCACCATGGAGAGGCTGTTGGACGGCTTGACGCTGACGAAGGCAGCTACCGCCGAGGTGGACTTCAGAGTGTCGATCACTCGCGACATGGGCACGTCGCTCAGC
Source organism: Pseudomonadales bacterium (assembly GCA_041690675.1). GTDB lineage: Bacteria > Pseudomonadota > Gammaproteobacteria > Pseudomonadales > Azotimanducaceae > UBA7803. The sequence continues at coordinate 3,734 of JAWLGU010000114.1, forward strand.
CCATCGCTGTAGTTCGCGAGAAAATACTCCTCGCCCTCGAGGTAGGGTCTGACGGCCTGGAGCCGTTCACCGATGTTCGAAGCGAGGCCGGTGTCGACGAAAGTGATGTCCCACTCTTCGATGCCTTTCTCGAAGAGCTCGATGTCCTGGCCCTTCAGCCTGAAGTCGCTCGCCAGGCAGTGATTGTAGTTCAGGAAGAACTCGCGAATCAGATCACCGCGATAGCCGAGGCAGAGGATGAACTCACGATGTCCCTGATGAGCGTAGTAGCGCATCAGGTTCCAGAGTATGGGCCGGCTGCCAACGTTCACCAACGGTTTGGGAATGGTATCTGAATACTCGCGGAGGCGGGTGCCGAAGCCTCCGCAGAAGAGCACGACCTTCATCCTGACTCCTTGGACCGCAGGATTGATTCACGAAACATGTCGTCTTGCTGCTGACGCAGAGACAACGCGAGAGAGGAGGGAAGCTCGACGTCGCTGTATCTGATTCGTTCGTCCCTGCCGATATCCCGGCGGACCTTGCAGCCGGCGCTGAGTCCCATGGGCAGGAGCCCTTGGGACAGCGAGGTGGCTGCATTGACGATTACCCCGTAACAGCTGTACCCGCCCATCCCGTCCAGCTTCTCGCCCTGCTTCAACGGGCGCTTGGCGCAAGCGACCGTGTCGCAAACGGGCGCGCCCAGCGGAGCCACCGCAGCATCTCCGAAAACTGCGGCACGCCCGATGGTGGCGGGCACCTCGAGCTGGGGCAGGTGGAAAGGGCGGTAGAACGTATAGAGCGGGCCGTCGCCGAGCTTCAGGTACTTCAGATAGTCCCGCCGCATCTCGTCAACGTCCCGGGCAACGACGAAGACACCGTTGGAAGGCGGCGTCGCCAGCAGGAAGTCGACGGTGCCCCGGTCGCTCACCTTGTCGAGGAAATACTCTGCGCTGTCCATGACGTGAGCCAGGGTGGCACCGTACGGCCCCTCAGTCCCGACGCCGAACCCGGTGGCGTTGGCGAGCACCGTGAGCTCCATGGAAAGCTTGGTTCCGTCGGCGAAATGGGTCATCGACGAGGCTTTCTGATTCAGCTCGGCCGCCACCGCCTGCTGAGTATCAGGATTCCGATAACGGTCGTAGAAGCCTTTCAGGTTGCCGGCGACCAGCGGTGTCAGGCCCATGAATCGAACGAGCCGAACCAGATTCATGGCGACGCCCGGTTCGTCACCGTCGGCGTCGGTAAAGACCACACCAGCCTCGTCCGCTTTCCGCTTGAGCAGGGGACCCAGGGTGGCATCCAGCTCGACGTTCACCAGGACGACGTGCTTGCCGGCCGCGATGGCCTCAGTGGCGGCCCGCGCCGCGAACTCCACGGTGCCCGTGGACTCCACCAGCACGTCGATGAGGTCACTTTGACACAACACCGACGGATCGCCACAGACGGATACCGCTCCCTGGCGGATGCGTTCGTCCAGCTCCGCACCGCTCGACGCTTCGCGAACCTCGTCGAAACCCGCGAAGCTGCAGGCGTCCATGGCGTGATCGAGGCTACGGTTCGCGATGGCGCACACCCGAATGCCTGCAACAGCCGATACGAGCTGATACGCGATCCTCCGGGCGCTGAAGCCAGCACCGACGATACCGACGCGAATCGGATGACCGCTGGCGGCGCGTTGCTGCAGTGCCCGGTCGACGATCAAACGGACCTCTCGAGCGCAGGCTGTTGCAGAACCCAGCGCAGCGACTCATCGAGCTCACCGCGCCCGAGCAGTTCCTTGAGTTGCGCGATCCGCTTGTAGCGGGCACCTTCGAAATCGTTCAGCTCGAGCCCGATGGCGCGATAGGCCTGATAAATCTGCTCGATGCCCATGGGCACGGTCCAGCGCAGCGGATGCTCGGGAAAGCTCGTCTCGTACTTGGAGAAGTCCACCTGATAGTTTCGCTCGTCGGCCGACGCGCCCTCGGCGAAGCCGATGGACGAACCGGGTACCGCCTGGCGAACGAACTCCGCAATTTGACTGATCCGGTAGTTGTCCTGGTTCCGGCCGATGTTGAAGGCCTGGTTGCGCACTCGGTCCGCGGGCGCATCCAGAACGGCCACGACGGCACGGGAGATGTCCTCGATATGAACCAGTGGGCGCCACGCGGAGCCGTCGCTCTTCAGATGAACCTCACCGGTGGTGTAGGCCCAGGCGGTCAGATTGTTGACGACGACGTCGAACCGCATCCGCGGCGACACGCCATAGGCGGTGGCGTTGCGCATGAACGTGGGGCAGAACGTCTCGCTGGTCATCCGCGCGACGTCCTGTTCGACCAGAACCTTGGATTTCGCATAGGCGGTGATGGGCGCGAACGGGGCTTCTTCTGTCAGTGGTCCTGCAGCGCCGGACGCGCCATACATGCTGCAGGAAGAGGCGAACACGAAACGCCCGACGCCCACGTCCTTCGCCAGCTCCGCGAGTCGCACGGACGCCCTGTGATTGATCTCGTAGGTAATCTCCGGGTTGAGATCGCCGAGAACGTCGTTGGAGAGGGCAGCCAGGTGCACCACGGCGTCGATGCCTTCGAGGTCGACCCGCTCGACGTCGCGAACGTCCCGAATCACCTCTCCGGACGGCTCTCGGTACGATCCGAAGGTACTGAACCGATAGAGGTCGCTGTCCACACCGACCACTTCGTGGCCCGCCGCTTCGAGCATGGGCAGCATGACCGTGCCGATGTAGCCCTTGTGGCCGGTAAGTAGCACTCGCATTGGTTGCCGCTCCTAGTTCTGGCTGGTGGGTCGAAGCAGATGAAACAGATCCATGGCCAGGTCCCGTCGCTGCCAGGTGAGACGCCGGGCGAGGTAGCCGACGAGCCTGAGCTTCTCGGGGGCAGGAACCGGCGACCGCAGGACGCCCCTGAACTGGTTGAGAGCCGTCCGCCAGGTGGGCAGGACGAATTTACTGGCCGATGCGGTCCAGAACTGGCGCTGCGCAGCCTGATCGCTGCGATCCCAGCTACTGGCCGCTTGGTGCATCCGCCGATAGAACAGCACCTGGGGAATCTCGACGAACCTCCCGTAGAGCGTCAACTCGGCGATCAATGAGATGTCCGCGGCGGGCGCGCGACCGTCGCCCATGAGCCCGGTGCGGACCAGGGCGGATCGGCGCATGAGACCGTAGAGCACGTTGGAGAGTCCGATTCGCTCGAAGAATCGTCGGTAGCGGTCGGAGGCCTGCGGGTCGTTCAAAGCCAGATTGTCGTCATAGGCACTGGTGACGGCACCATCGCCGTCGATGATCTCCGTCTTGCCGTAGGCGAGCACCACACCAGGGTCGCTGTCGAGAATCTCCAGACATCGTGCATGCAGGTCCGGACCGGAGATGTCGTCGGCGTTGGCCCACCTGAAGTAAGGAGCTATCGATCGTTCGAAGGCCAGGTTGTAGTTCGCCGCGGCGCCCAGATTCCGTTCGTTCCTGAAATATCGGATGCGGTCGTCCTGCGATGCGTAGGAATGGCAGATGTCGGCCGTGGCGTCCGTGGAGGCGTTGTCGCAGATGACCAGCTCGAAGTCCGCGCTGGTTTGGTTGAGGATCGACTCGATGGCGATTCCCAAGTACGGCTCGCCGTTGTAAACCGGCATGCCGACACTGATTGCGGGGCTTCGATGCCTCATCTAACTTCCATCCGACCGGCGCATAGTTTCGATGAGGCTCAGTCTATCTACACCTCGTACGATGGGTTGCGCGAAGTTGTAAAGGCCTTACGCCGGCAGCTCACTATGCGCATAATACCTATTATGTTAAATACGATCTGGTCCGCCTGATCTATCGCCCCTGGAGCACCGGCGGCCTCGGCACGTCTCCCCTCGTGCTCGATTTGAATCCCGCTGCGACCGACCATCCGGGATTGCCATCAGGAACGAAACTGTATGCTCCTGCGTCCGGTGGCGTGCGCCGAGCCTCACCGTTGAAATCCGTCGCCGTAGCATACGCCGGGTCACCGGCACCCAACAGCGCGCTTCCTGGAGCCGGAAACAGATCGATGGGCGGAACGCCGAAATGTCCGGAGACGAAGTCGCTGCCGATCCCGTTGCCATTCGCGTACCCGCTGGACTTGCCAGCGATGCCGCCCTGGCCGACATTGCCCGCGACCGTGACTTGATTCAGATCGCCACCGATGAAGTTGAGCGCCAATCCCGACTGGGAATAGATGGCGTTGTTCGCCACCGTCACCGGCCCGCTTACGTTGCGGACATAGACAGCCGTGCCCTGGGTCACCACTGTGTTGTGCACGAACTCGATCTGGGACGGCGATCCGGCCTGGTGCGGCTGGAACGCCACCGGCGCGCCCAGGATGATGTTGTTGCGGATCACGGCGTCTGCGGCCACCTGCAGGCCGTTGTCGTTACTGTTCCAGATCACGTTACCTTCGATGAGGTTCGGGGCACCGTTGCCCACCGTGCTGTACGTCAGGATCCCCGGATAATTCGTGTCGTGAATCACGTTGTCCCGGATGACGTTGCCGTAGCTGCCTTCCTTGAGCTCGATTCCATCCCCCTGCTCGACGGTCGGTCCGTTGGTGTGGTGGATGTAATTCCCCTCGATGACGCTGTCAGCCACCCGGCAGCCGTCGTTGTTGCAGCCGAGGTACATTCCTTCGCCGGTGCCGTTGGTATGGTGGATGTGGTTCCGGAGTATCCGCAGCCCGCGATACGTGCCCCCGGAATTGGCGCTCAGCGCAACGTCACCGGTATCGTGAATCTCGCAGTCCTCGACGGTGATGTAGTTCGAGCTCATCAACCGGATGCCGTGAGACCCGCCGGTGAACTCCATCCCGATCAGGGCAAGGTGCGTGGACCCTTGGATCTCGATCACGTTCTGGTTCGCGTTGGTCTGGTGGATGACCGGTGTTTCGCCAGGCTTGGCCCTGATGACGATGGGTGCCTCGGCAGTACCGGTTGCGGTGACCCGAAATGCGCTGTCGAGGGTGTAAGTTCCGCCTCTCAAAACCAACTCGTCGCCGGCCTTCAGGGAGGCCACAGCCGCATAGAGGTCGCCTTCGGGCCCGATTTCGGCAGCCCAGACCGTCGTCGGGCACTGAACGAAGGTCGCGGCTGCGAACAGCCACCCACGAATCGAAAATCTCATGCGATCACCTGCGATGGCCGGAGCTTTACAGCATTCTACATGCTCGCAAGTGGAATTCTGCGATGCTGTGTCCACACCGCGATGCCAGGTGGCTCAGGTTGGGTTCGGCTCGAGATTCTTCCTCTCCGCACCCAGGTCCCGAAACAGCTTTTCGACCCGGCGCGCGTTGCCCCCCCAGGTGTAACCACCCCGAAAGATCGTTTCCCGTGCCTCGTTCGATAGGCGTTCTCGTAGTTGGCTGTCGACGCAGAGCCGCTCCACGGCGTCAACGAAAGAATCCGGCTGGGCGGGATCGAACAGCAGTGCGTTCTGCTCGTGGCCGAGGACTTCGCGGATATTCGGTGTATCGGGTGCAACCACGGCTCGCGCCAGAGCGAGGTATTCGAACAGCTTGAGCGGCGATGCGTAAGGGACGACGTCGGGCTGCAGCGCCACGTCGAAGGCAGCAACGTACCGCGCCACGTCGTCGCGGCCGACGACGCCGGTGATCGTCACCCGGTCCGAGATGCCCAGCTCCCGTGCCCGGCGTTCCACGCTTTCTCGGGCCGGTCCGTCGCCGACCACGAGAAGTTGGCGGGGCTGCCCGCCCTCTTCCCGGGCCAACACATCGACCACGCGGTGGAGGCCGTGCCACTCACGCATGAAACCGGTGAAGCCCAGCACCAGACGACCTTCCAGTCCCAGTGCCCGCTTAGCCGTCACACTGTCTGGTATCTTGCCGAATCGCCCAAGATCGATTCCGTTGTGAATGACCGAGATTCGCTCGCGCGGCACACCGGCCTCGACAACCCGTTCCGCCAGCACCTCCGTCACAGGGAGCACATGGTCGGCACCCCGCCAGGCGTACCGCTCGCTCCAGCGTGCCAAGCGCGGAAGAGCGATGCCGTCGTAGCGGCGTCGCTCATCGAACAATGGCGCGTTGACCTCGAGCAGCATCGGCAGACCGAAGCGGCGTTTGATCCAGACACCCGCGGGCGTGTAGAGGTTATAGCGCTCGTAGAGGCAATCGGGTGCATGAG
>JAWLGU010000114.1:9968-11418 GCA_041690675.1 Pseudomonadales bacterium
CCTTTGGCACACGTACGCATAGCCCGACACTACATCCACACCTCGGTGCTCCTCATCGCCGCCGTGGAAGGGCTTGTGCTGGTCCTGGCTCCGTACCTGGGCAACTACCTCCGGATGGGCGAGCCCGGCGGCGCCGATCTGCTGCTGCCCTCCGTCATCTTCGCGCTCGTGCTGGTGATCTCCATGCTGGCCATGGGCGTCTACGAAGCGAAGATCCGGGAGGGGATCGCCGGCATGATGCTGCGCACGGCGGTGGCCATCTTCCTGCTCGGCGGCACCGCTACCGCCGTCCTCTCCTATCTGTTCCCGAGCCTGGCCATCGGCCGCGGCGTTCTGCTGATGTCCTGCATCTCCGCCTTCGTTCTGCTCGCGGTGTGGCGTTGGATCACGGGTCATTTTCTCAACGAGGAGTCCTTCAAACGCCGCGTCGTCGTGCTGGGCACGGGGCAGCGCGCACTGAAGATCGCCTCTCGAATGCGCCGGCGTTCGGACCAGCGGGCCTTCAAGCTGCTGGGCTTCCTCGAGCTCAACCCCGACGCCGCCTCGAACGAGGTGGCCGCCTGGGGTGCCAGGGTGATCTACAACCAGGACCCGTTGCCGGAGTTCTGCAAGCGCAACGACATCGACGAGATCGTCGTCGCCATGGATGAGCGCCGCCGCAATCAGGACGCCGGCGGCGGTATTCCATTGGACGAGCTGCTGGAGTGCCGTATGCAGGGTGTCGAGGTCTGCGACATCCAGCAGTTCATCGAGCGGGAGGCCGGCAAGATCGACGTGGACCTGCTGCGCCCCTCCTGGATGGTGTTCTCCGACGGTTTCGTCGCCAACGGCGGCCGCACCGCCACCAAGCGGGCGTTCGACGTGCTGGCGAGCGGCCTGCTGCTGCTCGTCATCTGGCCGGTCATGCTGCTGACGGCGCTGGCGAGCCTCATCGAGAGCCGCTTCAAGCACCCCGTGCTCTACCGCCAGGTGCGCGTGGGCCTGGACGGCAAGCCGTTCGACGTGCTGAAGTTCCGCAGCATGCGCCCGGACGCCGAGAAGGAAGGCCAGGCCATCTGGGCCCAGCAGAACGACCCGCGAATCACCCGGGTCGGCGCCTTCATCCGCAAGACCCGCATCGACGAGCTGCCCCAGCTCTTCAACGTGCTGAAGGGCGACATGAGCTTCGTGGGACCGCGCCCGGAGCGGCCGGTGTTCGTGGAGGATCTGAACGAGAAGCTGCCCTACTACCGGCAACGCCATCGGGTGAAGCCCGGCATCACCGGCTGGGCGCAGCTCTGCTACCCCTACGGCGCCTCGGTGGAGGACGCCAAGGAAAAGCTGCAGTACGACCTCTACTACCTCAAGAACCACAGCCTGCTGCTGGATCTCATCATCCTGATGCAGACCGTGGAGGTGGTGCTGGTGGGCGACGGCGCGCGCTAGGCCGCCACCCTGCGAATTTTCTTCA
>JAWLGU010000115.1:0-11358 GCA_041690675.1 Pseudomonadales bacterium
CCTTCCTGCATCGGAGTGAGCAATCCGCTCGACTCGGTCCCCGTGAGCCGGCGGGTCAGGGGTCGAGCTCCTCGTAATGGCGGAAGATGCCGCTCTCGGTGAATGGCAGACGCCGCGGCGAGCGCAGGTAGGCGGCGATATTCGGCCGCTCCGCCACCCGGCCCGCCAGCGCCGCGAGCCGGGGGACCGCCGGCTCCGTGGTCCGCATGGCGTTGGGAAACGCGTAGCGCAGCCCCTCCATCACCTGAAACAGGGACAGGTCCACGTAGGAAGCGGCGCTGCCCACCAGGTGCCCGGGGCCATCGGGGTTGCGGGCCAGCACGTTCTCGAAGTAGCCGAGGAAGCGGGGCAGACGCTGCTCGCGAAACACGGCCGCCCGGCGCAGCGCCTCGGGCTGCTGCTCCTCGTAATAGAGGGTCGAGCCCAGCGGATGGTGCACGTCGTGGATCTCGGTGACGAAGTCGGTGACCGTGAGCTGGAGCCCGTGGGCCCAGCGGCGCCCGGCATCGTCGGCGGGCGCCAGGCTCAGGGGCGGGCCGAGGAAGTGCAGGATGTTGGCCACGTGGGAGATCACCTGGGCGCCGGCCTTCAGGAACGGCGGCGCAAACGGCGGCTGGTCCGTGCCGTCGCCAGCCAGGAGGGACATCATGGCTGCCGTGCCGGGGCCGTCGTCGTCCTCACCCCGAGTCACCTCGACGTAGTCCGCGCCCGCATCCTCCAGAGCGAGCCGCACGAATTCGCCTCGCCCCGGGATGCCGGGCCAGTAGTAGAGCTCGTAGCGCATGCTCCGGATCCTCCGCTGCCAAAGGGTTCGACGTCCACGCAAGCGGCGTACCGATGCACGGCCTCGTCCAGGTCTTCGCGCCTTCGGTGCTCGCAGGAACGAGCACGAGGGCACCGGCCTCGTGATCCATTCCGACGACACCGCGGCGCCAGCTCAGGGCAGTCGCCAGAAAATCGGCGATCCAAGATCCTCTGTCTGTCGCAGATCGATCGAAGATACGATCCGCCGAAGCGCGAAGTCCCCGGGATCGGTGATGTCAGGTTGTCGAATCCGCTGGATCTGGTCTGTTACACAGCACATGCTTTCAGCATCAGGGGAGAATGCAGGTTGGATCACCAGCCGACCGTGCATACACGAAGTGACACCTGCGGCACACAGCAGCGCCGCCCGTCGAAGACGCCTCATCGAAGGAACGCGATGACCGACCATGAACGAATAGCGAAGGTTCTGAATCGATTCATGAACTGTTTCGATCTGAAGGACTGGCAGTCGATGGGGGAGCTCCTGGAGCCGACGATCGGCGTCGATTACGCCGATCTGCGGGGTGGATCTCCCACCAATGTCGGATCGGATGAATACGTGAGATCACGCTCCGAGGCGCTGGCCGAGCTTGCCACGCACCATGTGCTCGCAAATATGGACATCGATGTGCTGGATGGATCGGCCACGGTGTCGGCCAGCTGCCTGATCTTTCGATCGGATGGGACCAGACACTTCAATTCCCACGCGTTCTACACTTTCGTGCTGAACCCTGCGGACGGCTCGTGGAAGATCTCGGCGATCGCGCAGCGCATACTCTGGAACGAGGGCGACCCGGGGATCCACAAGGGCGTGAGGAGCCGGCCCCCATGATGGGCGCGGGCGCCCGGCCGATCAGATGCAGCGAGAGACCTCTTTGATCAGCGATCGAATCCATGACAGCGCAGGATCCTGATCGGTGTGTTCCTGCCAGACCATGTGGATCGCCAGCTCGCCGGATCCGAACTCGACGGGCAGGTCGATCTGAGCGAGCCCGAACGAGTCCCCGAGTATCTTGACCACGCGCTCCGCTTCTACCGATATCATGTCATTCACGGCGACGATGCTCGGCGCAACGAGAAAATGGGGCACGTAAATGCCGATCTGACGTTCGATGTTCAGCGCGGCCAGCCACTCGTCGATCATGTCGATCTTGCGTCCCTCGCGAGCGATGGTGACGTGCTGATAGGAGACGAAGTCCTGGAGCGACATCGGTTCGCCCGTGTCGCTCTTCGCCAGCGGATGCCCTTCGCGCATCACGCAGACGAACTTCTCGGTGAACAGCGTTTCCTGCTTGAGATGGGGGAGGTCGGGAAAATGGCCGATCAGGATGTCGACGTCTTCCTTCTCCAGGCGGTTGAGAATCTCCGGCTCTCTGATCGGCGATATGTAGAGCTCGATGCCCGGCGCCAGCTCCTGTATCTGCTTCTCGAGCTCGGGCAGCAGCGTGATCCCGATGTAGTCGGAGGCACCGATGCGCACCGTGGTATGAGCGACCGCGGGATCGAACGGCAACGGCTCGCCGAGGACGTCGTCGATGGCAGTCATCGCCTTGCCGAGAGGCTTCCTCAGCTCGGCGGCGAATCGCGTCAGCTCCATCCTGTTTCCGAGCCTGACGAGCAGCGGGTCCTCGAATACGTCACGCAGGCGGTTCAGGGCGCTGCTGGTCGCGGGCTGGCTCAGGCACACTCGGGCGGCCGCCCTGGTCACGCTCTTTTCCTCCAGCAGGGCGTGCAGCACCACCAGCAGGTTCAGGTCGATGTTGAGCGTCGTGCGGGCTCGCTTGGTTGGCGCGGGTTTCACCATCGACGGCCGTGTGCAACCCCGGGCGGGCTCCCCGGTGGAGCCCGCCCGGTACCGGTGCGGCACCCGCTGGATCTAGGAGGGCTCGATACGCTCCAGCACGAGTTGCCTGGTTCTCTGGTAGTCGGCCTTGCCGGAAGGTCCACGGTATACCTCGGCCACCTCGATGAAGTGCTTTGGAACCTTGTAGGTTGCCAGCCTGGTTCTCAGAAAGGATGCTAGCTCGTCGACGTCCAGAGAACCACTTCTCGTCGCCACGACGGCGGCCACCGCTTCGCCCCATTTTCGGCTGGGAACGCCGACGACGAGCGCGTCCGTCACGGATGGAAACTCGTTAATGGCGGTTTCGACCTCTTCCGGATAGACCTTTTCTCCGCCCGTGTTGATGCACAGTGAGCCGCGGCCCAGGAGGGTGAAGGTCTCGCCGTCCTCGTTGACCTCCACCCAGTCTCCCGACAGCGTGCAGGGCCGTCCGTCGATGAGGGTGAACGTGTCTCTGCTCTTCCGATCGTCCTTGTAGTAGCCGAGCGGCCGCCTTCCCTCGACGGCGATCAGTCCCCGCGCGCCCGGAGCGACCGCGAGCGGCTCGAGATTCTCGTCGACGAGAAAGGTGCTCCTGCCGAACGTGAATCTCGGCGCGCTTCCGTCGACGGTTTCCCGGGTGGTGATCGAGGCGCCGATTCCGTGAGCTTCCGTCGAGCCCAGACCGTCGACGAGTCTGAGTTCCGGGTGGAGCGCGATCAGACCGGCTTTGACTTCCTGGCTCCATAGCGTGCCCGCGGAGGAAATGAATGCCAGGGACGAGATGTCGTACGGCTGGCGTCCGAGTTCCTCGAGCAGCGGTCGCGCGAAGACGTCGCCGACGATGCTGAGCGCATTGGGGCGGTGCCGCTCGATCAGCCTCAGCGCTTCCGCGGGATCGAACCGCTTGGGGCTGCTGCTGAGAATGACCGTGCCGCCGGCCAGGAGCACGGTCAGCGCCGCGAAGAACGCCGTGGCGTGCATCAGGGGCGGAAGGACGAGCGCGCGCAGGGGGGCGACGTCGTCGCGGATGAATGCCTCGAAGCCCGCCCGAGTTTCCGGCGGCGGCGCCACGGTGCCTCCGGCAAGGGAGTAGTAGAGGTCTCCCTGGCGCCACATCACGCCTTTGGGCATGCCCGTGGTGCCGCCGGTGTAGATGAACACCAGATCATCGGCCGATCGCTGATCATTGGCGTAGGAGCGCGCAACCGCAGTGATGGACTCATAGTGCTCGGCGGCGTGACCGGCGAGGCTGCCTGGGGGCGCGGGTGAGTCGAGCAGGATGATGGAAGCCAGCGCCGGCAGCGAGGGCAGGACTTCTGCGAGCCGCGGAACGAACTCGGCATGGACGAGCACGGCTTGCGCATCGGAGTTGTCGAGCAGGTACCTCAGCTCTTCGGGCTGGTACCTGTAGTTGATGTTCACCGGAATCATGCCCGCCTGCAGACAGGCGTACGTGGTTTCCAGATAGGCGATGTCGTTGTAGGTGTAGAGCGCGACCTTGCTGCCCCGGCCGAGACCCTGCTCGATCAGCCAGACGGCGATCGACTCTGCCCGGGCGCGGAAGCTGCGCCAGGTAATCTCTACCTCGCCCTGGATGATTGCCTGCCTGTCGCCGCGCAGCTCTGCGATCCTGTCGAGGCAGTCGGCCAGATTCCAATTGGTCACCACGCAGGGATCCTGTGCCCGGAATAGGTGCGGGTGAGGCTAGGGCACTCGCAGGAAGAGGAGAAACTTGTTTGGTCAATGGAAGGACATTGACCGCCTGAATTGGCCAGCCGGGGGCGCATCCATGCCATAAATGAGGGACCATTCGGTCTTCGAATTCGAGGCTGGGGGATGCTTTTGGTATATCTGCTGCCGTTGCGGGTGCAGGTCGGTATGTCCCGCTGAAAACGCCAGAAACGAGAGAGGGGTGGCGGGATGTTCAACCGAGAGCTCAGCAGCGTTGGATGGTCTATTGGATTGGCGATCCTGATGACGATGTCATCGCCGGCTCTGGCCGAATCAGGCAAGGGCTTCGCCATCGAGGAGATCATCGTCACCGCCGAGAAACGGGAAGCCGGTGTGCAGGATACCCCGCTAGCGATTTCCACCTTCAGCGGCGAGCAGCTCGCGGAGCTGGGCATAGACGATGCGGGCGACCTTCAGTACTACGTCCCGGGCCTGACCTTCGGCAAGACGGTCACGCGAACCTCTCAGGTGACCCTGCGAGGCATCGGCGCGGAGAATATCAATCCCGGGGGTGATCCAGGCGTGGCGGTCCACCTCGACGGTGCGTACCAGCAATCTACTGCCTTCATCGGCCAGGATTTCTTCGACGTAGAGCGGATCGAGGTTCTGCGGGGTCCCCAGGGGACACTCTACGGCCGCAACGCGACGGGGGGCTCCATCAACATCATCACCAGAAGGCCGACCGACCAGTTCGAGGCGCTGCTTCGGGTGGGGCTCGGCAATTATGACCAGAGGAAGGTACAGGGCGTGATCAGCGGGCCGCTCACGCAATCTATCCGCGGGCGGCTCGCCGTGGACACGGAGCAGCGCGACGGCTACACGGACAACGTCTTCAACGGCTCGAAGATCGACGACCAGGACTACTACGCTGTTCGCGGCAAGATCGATCTCGACATCACGGACCACTTGTCTCTGAACCTCTCCGTGAACTCCTATCGGGACGACTCGACGGGGGTGCCGCTGGCCCTGGTGAGCCCGAATCCCACGGCGCCGCTCTTCACCGGGTTGGATCTGACGACGTTCGAGCCGGTGTTCTCCAACCCGTACGCCGACGACGACGCGCAACCCAACATCACGCTGCAGAATCGGCGCAAGGTGCGGCACAACACGCCGACAACGGGCCAGGAGAACAGCGACGGGTTCATAGCGGAACTGATATACGACCTCGGCGGATTCACGCTGAAGTCCATCACCGGCTATACCGACATGGACTTCGAGAACGCCGGGGACACGGACTCGTCCGCGGAGGTCACCACCCGTCAGTCCGCCACCGGGCAGTATGAGACGCTGACGCAGGAGCTGCTGCTGACGTCCCAAGGCGGACGACCGCTCGCGTGGACGGCCGGTCTCTACTACTACAAGGAGGACTCGGGCCGGTTCTTCGGCATCGTGCTGGAGGACTCGACGCCATTGCCGACGCCCTTTGTCGGCGTGCCGGTGACGTTCGACTCGGGCGGCGATCTCGAGGCGAGGTCCTACGCCGCATTCGGTCAGGTCACCTATGCGCTGTCTGACACGTGGTCGTTGACCGGCGGGGTCCGCTACACGCGGGACGAAAAAGAGATCGACGAATTCGTGCTCGCCGCGGCGTTTGCTATCTTCGACCCAGCGACGCTCGGCCCGGTGATCAGCAACAAGGACGATGACTGGAGCAAGACCACGGGCCGTATCGGCGTGGAATACGCGCCGAACGACGACGTGCTCGTCTACGGCGCGGTATCCACCGGCTTCAAGGCAGGGGGGTTCAACATCAGCGGGTTGCAGTCGAGCTACGACCCGGAGACGGTGACCGCCTACGAAGCGGGCGTGAAGACGATGCTGGCGGAGGACCGAGTGCGTCTGAACGTTGCTGCCTTCTACTACGACTATGAGGACCTACAGGTCTTTCAGATCGAAACCGTGCAGGCGGTCATCACGAATGCCGCGAAAGCCGAGGTGTCCGGCGTCGAGCTGGAGGCGCTGGCCCTGCTCAGCGAAGCGCTGCAGCTCGATGCGTCTGTGAGCTATCTCGACGCGACGTACGAGCAGTTTTCCTCGGTGGATCCGGTGGACCCGGCGGGGGGATTTCAGGACCTCTCGGGCAACCATCTGCCCAGGGCGCCGGAGCTGAGCCTGAACCTCGGGCTCAGTTACACCTGGAATCTCGGGCTGGGCGGTGCCGTTCGGGCACGGGCGAACTACAGTTGGATCGACGATCAGTATTTTCGGCCCTTCAATCTTGATCGCGACCGGGAGAGCTCCTACTCGAAGACGGACCTGAGCGTCGCCTGGGCCTCGGCGGACGAACGCTGGCAGGCAGAGGGGTTCGTTCGCAACCTGGAAGACGAAGATACCGTCAGCAACATGATCATCGCGGCCGGATCTCTCGGCAGCACCACGCTGGCTTCGTTCAATCCCCCTCGCACGTTCGGGCTGACGCTGACCGCTCGCTGGTAGCGTCTCGCCGCTGCGGCGAGGGGACAAATCATTGCACATTCGTGGGAGAAAACTCGTGGCTCGAAAGCAGAGGATTGCGCCGCTCGCGCTGGAGCAGGCGACGGCGGAGCAGAAAGAGATCCTAAAGCCGTGGACGACGCCGGATGGCCGCATCTTCAACCTGTTCATGACCTTCGTCCGGCACCCGGATCTGCTCAGAAGGTGGTATCCGTACGGGATGCACGTGATGGTGAAGTCCACGCTGCCTGCACGGGATCGAGAGCTCATCATCATGCGGGTCGCCTGGCTCAACGATTCCGAGTACGAATGGGGCCACCACCGGCTGATCGCGCATCGCGTCGGGCTGACCGATGACGACCTGCGGCGCGTCACCGAAGGCGCGGGCGCGCAGGGCTGGAGCGACTTCGAACGGCTGCTGCTGCGGGCGGTCGACGAGCTGAAAGCGACCGCGAACCTGACCGACGAGCTCTACGGCCGCCTGGCAGAACGCTACAACGAGCGGCAGATGATGGACGTCGTGCACACCTACGGCGCCTACAACCTGGTGTCGACGTGCCTGAACGTGTTCGGGGTGCAGCTGGAGGAAGACGTGCCGGGTCTCGAGAACTTTCGCTGAGCCTCTGCGGCTGGAGGTATGTATGAATCGGAACGGAGCGCAGACGCGATGAGCGCGGATACCATGAAAGCCGTGGGTTATGCAGCCCTCGAAGCCTCTCAGCCGCTGCGGCGCATTGAGTACGAGCTGGCGCCGCTGCTGGCGAACGAGGTGCGGATTCGCGTCGACTACTGCTCGCTGTGCTTCAGCGACATCGACGTGATCGACGATGTTTTCGGGATGACCACCTTTCCCGCCATTGCGGGCCATGAGATCGTGGGCGAGGTCATCGATCTCGGCGCAGACGTGCATTCACTACGTCTGGGTCAGCGCGTCGGAGTGGGCCCCCAACGCGGCGCCTGCCTGCACTGCCGAAGCTGCATTCAGGCCCAGGAGCAGGTATGCCGCGACACCGTCAGCACCGCGGCGCACGACTTCCCCGGCGGCTTCGGTGAGGTGATTCAGGTCCCCGAGCCTTTTGTCTTTGCGATCCCCGAAGCTGTCGATTCCGAGCAGGCTGCACCGCTGATGTGCGCCGGTCTGACGGTCTTCAGCGCTTTAACGACCCATGCCGGGGATGCAGAGCAGACCGGCATTCTCGGCGTCGGTGGGCTTGGACATCTGGCGATCCAGTTCTCGCGTGCCATGGGTCAGGCCGTCACCGCGTTCGCCTTGAAGCCCACTGAGCGTGATCGCGAGCTTCTGACAGCGCTGGGTGCGGCGCGCATCGTCGACACTGCGGACCCCAAGGCCGTCAGGGCGGCACGGGAAAGCGTCGATTTCATCCTGTCCACGGTGCACGGGGAGATCGATTTCAAGCCGTTCGTCGCGGCGTTGCGTCAGAACGGGCGCATGGCTCTGGTGGGCAACACGCCGGGCCCGTTGGGCGACGTCGTCAAGCACCTAGTGCTCGGGCAGCGCGGCATCGTCGGCAGTGCCCAGGGCAGCCGCAGCGCCATGCGCCGGATGCTGTCGTTCTCGGCACAGAACGGCATCCGCTGTATCGCCGAGGTGCTGCCCATGTCTCGGATCAATGAGGCCATCGAGCGCCTACGGAAAGGTGACGTCCGCTACCGATTCGTAATGAGGTCGGGTGAGTGAACTCGGCGGAATAAGGGGAAGATCATGACTACGCAGCAACTGCAGACCATCAGGGAAGCGCTCGAGAGCTCGGGTGGCGCGGCCGAGCTCACGATCGAAGAGCGGCGAGCGGCGATGGCCGCAACGACCGACGCCTTGCCGGTGCCCCAGGAGGCCGCCATCGAATCGCAAGCGGATCCGGTGCCGGGCGACTGGTTGACGGTACCGGGCTCGCAGCCGGAGAGAACGATCCTGTATCTGCACGGCGGCGCCTACGTTGCCGGCGCTCCGGAAACGCACCATTCGCTGGCTGGCCAGCTCTGCATTTCCGCCGGCGCGAGAGCGTTTCTGGCGAAGTATCGCCTTGCGCCGGAGCATCCCCACCCGGCGGCCGTCGAGGACGCCGTGGCCGCCTACCGCTGGCTGCTCACGTCGCCCCGGATGAGCGAATACGGTGAAAACGCCGCGGACCACTTGATCGTCGCCGGCGACTCTGCTGGTGGCGCGCTGGCCGTGGCGATGCTGGTGAGCGCCAGAGCGCAGGGGCTGCCCATGCCTGCCGGCGTCGTGTGCATGAGCCCGTGGGCAGACCTGTCGTGCTCGGGCGTCGGCTACCGGACGCGGGCGGACAGCGATCCGATCATGCGGGGCGACAACATCGCGCAAATCGCATCCTATTACCTGGCGGGCATCGACCCGAAATCGCCGCTGGCTTCACCCGCCTTCGCGGACCTTTCCGGGTTGCCGCCCATGCTCATCCAGGTGGGCAGCGACGAGGTGCTGCTGGGCGATGCGCTGCTCCTGGAAGCCCAGGCGCACCGCTGCGGCGTGGCTGCCACTCTCGAGATCTGGGCGGGCATGGTGCATGTCTGGCAGGCGTTTTATCCGATGTTGAGCGAGGGGCTGGAGGCGATCGAAGGCATCGCGCGCTTCTGTGACAAGCGCTGGCGGGCGGCAAGAGGATCCGCCTGAGCATGAATCAGCCGGTGGAGGAGAGCTACATCCGAGAGGCCGTGGAGCTGGCGAATCTCAACGTTCTGCGAATTGCGCTGTACCAGCAGACGCGCAACCCCGAGCTCGCGGCGATGCGGGTAGAAACCTACAGCCGCAAGAACAGCCCGCTGGAGCTGACCGTTCTCGCGAGAGAGCATCACGAGCGGGTGAAAGAGCTCGCCGTGGAATATCTGAGTCAGGGTGGGATCGAGCCGGCGCCGCCGCCTTCGCTGGAGGAAGCGAAGGAACTCATGGCGCTCTTTGAGGGCGAGCCACCGAGCCAGCTCGCCGCAGAGTATGCCTACGAGGATCTCGCGTTCGAGGCGTTCTCCCGAAGGGCGGTGTGGCGCCGTGAGCCGGACCCGGAAACGTTGGAGGCCTTCCGGGTGGTGATCGTGGGTGCCGGATTCAGTGCGATCGTTGCCGCGATCCAGCTGAAGGGGCTCGGCATCCGGTTCCGCATCATAGAGCGCCAGGCCGACTTCGGCGGAACCTGGCATCTGAACGACTATCCTGAGGCTCGGGTGGACATCTCGAGCTTTCTCTACCAGTACAAGTTCGTTCACAACTATCCCTGGAAGCACTTTTTCGCGCCCCGCGACGAGCTCAAGGCGTACGTCCATCACGTGGTCGACGAGTACCAGCTGAGACAGCACGCGTCGTTCCGTACCGAGGTCACCGAAGCGCAGTGGGACGAGGAGGCTTCGGAGTGGGTGCTGCGAGCGCGTCACGAAGATGGGGCGCTCGAGGAGCTTCGGTGCAACGTCGTGTTTGCCGCCAGCGGGCTGTTCAGCACGCCGCGCCTCCCCGATATCGAGGGCATTGGCGACTTCAAGGGCGAGATGTTCCACACCACGGCGTGGAATCATGGCTACGACTACTCGGGCAAACGCGTTGCCCTGATCGGGACCGGTTCCACTGGCTCGCAGCTGCTGCGGGATCTGGCACTCAAGGCCGATCGCGTCAGCGTGTATCAGCGCACCCCCAACTGGGTGATGCCGGTTCCTAGCTACAGAAACGAGGTACCCCGGAAGCTGCGCTGGCTGCTCGATACCATGCCCTACTACGTGAACTGGTACTGCTACAGCATGCATACGGCGCAGATGCGCCAGCAGCCCCTGCAGGAGCTCGATCCGGAGTGGCAGGCCGGCGGCGGCCTGATCAATCCGAAGAACGACCAGATGCGTGAGCAGCTGAAAGGGATGATCCGGCACCTCGCCGGAGAGCGGACCGATCTGGTCGACAAGCTCACGCCGGACTTTGCACCGCTCTCGCGGCGGCTGGTGGTCGACAACGAATGGTATGCGTCCCTGCAGCGCCCGAACGTGGAGCTCCTCACGGACGGCATCGATCGAATCACGGAGACGGGAATCGTCTCGAACGACGGCACGGCTCGCGAGTTCGAACTGATCGTGCTTGCGGCCGGATTTCACACGGAGCGGTATCTCCATCCCGTGGACTACCAGGGCAGAAACGGCATTCGCCTGAACGATCTCTGGGGCCGGGACGGTCCCCGCGCCTATCTGACGATGACGCTTCCCGGATATCCGAACTTCTTCATCTTCTACGGTCCGAATGCGGCGGTACGGGCAGGCAGCTTTCACAGCTGGCTGGAAATCTTCTCCCGCTACGCCTGCAACGTTGTGACAGAGATGATCGAGCGGGGCGCATCGACGTTCGAGCTCAAGCGGGAAGTCTACGAAGACTACAACGCGAGGCTCGACGCTGGCGCAAAGGGCATGCTGTGGGAGCACGAGAACGGCGGCGGCGGCAGCTACTATATCAACGAGTTCGGGCGTTCAACCTATACCATGCCTTGGCGCATGGAAGAGTTCTACGGCTGGACGAAGTCACCCAATCTGGACGACTTCCGCTTCGAGTGATCCGCGCCGCA
>JAWLGU010000116.1:0-11129 GCA_041690675.1 Pseudomonadales bacterium
CGCGGGACAGGTAGCGGCAACGTCGATCGAATCAGCCGTTCCGGTCGGCCCTCGGGCTCAGCCGCGCAGCGTGCCGGAGTGCCTCACGTCCTTGCCCTTAACCAGGTACACCACGTACTCGGAGATGTTCTTCGCATGGTCGCCGATCCGCTCCAGCGACCGCGCCGCCCAGATGACGTTCATGGCCCGGTCGACGTCGGCGCTGTCTTCGCGCATCCTGGAGCCGCGCTGGCGGACGATGGCGTTGTAGCGCTCGTCGATCTGCTCGTCGGCTTCGATCACCTTCAGGGCGCCGTCCGGGTCCAGCCGGGCGAAGGCATCCAGACTGCTGGCGACGATCTGCTCGGTGAGTGCGGCTATCTCACGGATGTCGCCGTACTGATCGCTGGGATACTCCATGCTCGCGAGCGCCTGGGCCATCTTGGCGATGCGGCCCGACTCGTCACCGATCCGCTCCAGGTCGGTGCTGGCCTTCATGATGCTGATGAGCGTTCTGAGATCCGTGGCCGCAGGCTGACGCCGGGCGATGATGTGGGTGCATTGCTCGTCGATCTCCACCTCGAGCTGATTGATGCGCCGGTCGCTTTCCCGGACCTTGGCGGCGAGCTCGTCGTCCTGATTGATGAGCGCCTGGCTGGCATCGTGCACCTGCTGCTCCACCAGACCGCCCATTTCCATCAGCAGGTTTCGGACGGCATCGAGCTCCGCGTCGTATTGCTCGGAGATGTGCGGGTTGTTCATCGCTCGTACCTCGGGTCGTCGTCGGCCTCGGTGGCCGTGTCAGCCATAGCGGCCGGTGATGTAATCTTCCGTCTTCTGCTTTTTTGGATTGGTGAAGACGTCGTCAGTTCTGTCGAACTCTATCAACTCCCCCAGGTACAGAAAGGCCGTGAAGTCCGAAACCCTCGCGGCCTGCTGCATGTTGTGCGTCACGATGACGATAGTGTAGTCGGATTTCAACTGATGGATCAGCTCCTCGATCTTCAGGGTCGAGATGGGATCGAGGGCCGAGGCGGGCTCGTCCAGCAGCAGCACGGAGGGCTGCACCGCCACCGCGCGGGCGATGACCAGCCGCTGCTGCTGACCGCCTGACAGTCCCAGGGCCGACTCCTTCAGCCGATCTTTGACCTCGTCCCAGAGAGCCGCGCTGCGCAGGGCCCACTCCACCCGATCGTCCAGTTCCGACTTGGGAGGCTTGCCGTCCAGGCGCAGCCCGTAGGCCACGTTCTCGTAGATGGACTTGGGAAACGGGTTGGGCCGCTGGAACACCATGCCGACCCGCCGGCGCAGCTGCGCCACGTCCACGTCCTTGGCGTTGATGTCGTGGCCCTCGAGCTGCACGGTGCCGGTGATCCGGACATTGTCGACGAGGTCGTTCATCCGGTTGAAGCAGCGCAGCAGGGTGGATTTACCGCACCCGGAGGGGCCGATGAAGGCAGTGACCTGGCGCTTCGGGATGGTCAGGATGATGTTCTTCAGTGCCTGCTGGTCAGCGTAGAACAGGCACAAGTCGTCCACCACGATGCTCGAATCGTCGTTGCCGGCGCCCCGGTCGGATGTGTCGGTCGGGCTCATGGTGCTGATAGACATGGTTGATGGCTCACGGTTCTTCAGGGTTGTGCCGATGGTGCTCGTTGCCATGGTGATGTCAGCCCTCCACGCCACGGTAGCGATTCTCCAGCCGGCTCCGCAGCAGGATGGCGGTCAGATTGAGGACGACGATGAGCAGCACCAGCAGCAGCGCGGTAGCGTACACCAGCGGACGCGCGGCCTCGACGTTGGGGCTCTGGAAACCCACGTCGTAGATGTGGAAACCCAGGTGCATGAACTTGCGCTCCAAGTGCAGGTAAGGGAAGTTGCCGTCCACGGGCAGGGCGGGGGCCAGCTTCACCACCCCGACCAGCATCAGCGGCGCCACCTCCCCGGCGGCGCGGGCCACCGCCAGGATCACTCCGGTGAGGATGGAGGGGCTCGCCACCGGGAGCACCACTTTGAACAGCGTCTCCGCCTTGGTGGCGCCGAGGGCCAGGCTGCCTTCGCGCAGCGACCGGGGGATGCGGGTGAGGCCTTCTTCCGTGGAGACGATCACCACCGGCACGGTGAGGAGCGCCAGGGTGAGGGAAGCCCAGAGCAGGCCCGGGGTGCCGAAGGTGGGGGAGGGCAGCGCCTCGGGGAAGAACAGCGCGTCGATGGAGCCGCCGAGGAAATAGACGAAGAAGCCCAAGCCGAACACGCCGTAGACGATGGAAGGCACGCCGGCCAGATTGTTCACCGCGATGCGGATGAGACGCACGAACGGCCCCTGGCGGGCGTACTCGCGCAGGTACACGGCGGCCACCACGCCGAACGGCGTGACCAGCACCGACATCAACAGCACCATCATCACCGTGCCGAAGATGGCGGGAAAGACGCCGCCTTCGGTGTTGGCCTCCCGCGGCTCTTCCGAAAGGAACAGCCAGAAGCTCTGCACGTAGTGGCCGAGCCGGTCGAGCCAGCTCATGGCGTTGGGCCGCCAGGCACGGACGATCTCGGCGAGGCTGATCTCCACCTCCTGACCTGCCGCCGTCTCGAGCCGGATGGAGTCCCGCCGCAGATCGCCGCGCAGCTCCCGCAGCCGACGTTCCGCCACCTCGTAGTCCGCCAGCAGAGCGGCCTCCGTGGCCGCCAGGGCAGCCGCCCGTGCCGATTCGTCACCGGACTCCACCGGCTCGGTGAGCTGCATGGCCCGGCGCTCGAGCCGCAGCCGTTCGAGCTGGTAGTTGATGCGGTACAGCTCCCCCTGCTCCAGGGCGTCGATTTCCTCGCGCAGGGCGCTCACGCGAGCCAGGCGCTGCCGCAGATCCTCCCAGGCGGCGGCGCCCTCGGAGCTCTGCCGCTCGTTCTCGTGCACCGAGCGCAGGAACCCGTACGCGTTGCCCCATTCCACCCGCTCGAGGACCGCGACGTTCTCCGGGTACTCGACCTGGCCGATGCGGTGCCGGACCACCCAGCGGAAATCCGGCGGCGCCACCCGGCGGTTGCCGGTTTTCACCAGCCAGCGCTCCACGGTGACGGCCTCCGCCGGCACGGTCTGGTCGCTGGCACCCATGGATTCCTGGTACTGGGCTACGGGAAGACGCTCGGTGTCGGTGATCTCGCCCAGGGTTACCTGAGTCTGGCCAGCGCCGTCCTGATAGGTGATCCGTGCCACCGACGTCGGCCAGAAGTGGGCGAAGCCCTTCACGGCAATGAGCAGCAGGATGCCGCTCACCGCCGCGATGCTGATGGCCACGGCCGCCGCGTTCATCCAGATCCACGGCTCGCCGGATTTGAACCAAGGCCCGAGGCCGCCATGCTCTACTCGCCGCATGATCAGAGATTCCCGTAACGCACCCGCAGCCGCTGGCGCACCAGCTCGGCGGCGGTGTTGAAAACGAACGTGAGGAGGAACAGCACCAGGGCCGCCAGGAACAGGATGCGGTAATGGGTGCTGCCCACCTCCGACTCGGGCAGCTCCACGGCGATGTTGGCCGCGAAGGTGCGCATGCCCTCGAAGATGTTGAGGTCCATGATGGGCGTGTTGCCGGTGGCCATGAGCACGATCATGGTCTCGCCCACGGCGCGGCCGAGACCGATCATCACCGCGGAGAAGATGCCCGGGCTGGCGGTGAGCACCACGACCCGCATCAGCGTCTGCCAGGGGGTGGCGCCCAGGGCCAGGGAGCCGTTGATCAGATGGGTGGGCACTCCGTAGATGGCGTCCTCGGCGATGGAGAAGATCGTGGGGATCACCGCGAGTCCCATGGCGATGCCCACCACCAGCGCGTTGCGCTGGTCGTACTCGAGCCCCATGGTGTCCAGGATCCACGCCTGTACGTTGCCGTCGAAAAGCCACAGCTCGAGCCACGGACCGATGGCGAAGGCGAGCCACGTGGTGCCGATGATCACCGGCAACGCCAGCAGCGCGTACCAGCCGTCGAAGGGCTGGGTGACGCGGTCGGGCAGACGGCTCCAGGTCCAGGCGGCCAGCAGGGTTCCCAGCGGCATGACCACGAGGATGCTGATCACCGCGGTGAGGTTGGCCTCGATGATGGGCGCGAGCCACAGGCCGGCCAGGAAGCCGAGAATCACCGTGGGCAGGGCGGCCATGATCTCGATGCCCGGCTTGACGATGCGGCGCATGGCGGGCGCCATGAAGTAGGCCGTGTACAGGGCTCCCATGATGGCCACCGGCACGGCCACCACCATGGCGTAGAACGCGCCCTTGAGGGTGCCGAACATGAGTGGCGTGAGGGAAAACTTGGGCTCGAAGTCGTTGGCCGCCGACGACGACTGCCAGCTGTAGATGGGCTCCGGATACCCTTCGTACCAGACCCGGGACCAGAGGGTGGACCAGGAGATCTCCGGGTGCTCGTTCTCGATGTGGTAGAGCTGCACGTCGCCGGCCGAATCCGCCGTCAGCAGCAGGTCGGCCCGGGGCGAGACGCTGGCCACCGTCACGTCGCGCTGTGCCAGGGGATGGCTCGCCAGGTGACGCTCGGAGGTGGTGTAGAACAGGTGCAGCGCGTCGGCCCGGTCGATGGCGGCGAAGCCCTTGCGCCGCGGTTCCGGAATCAGCCGCGCCACGGGCACATCGAGCTCGAAGCTGCGTGCCTGCGTCAGCTGCTGGCCCAGCTCCCCGCGGATCATGAACCACTGGCTCACCCGACCCGCCTCGTCCGCCGCGAGCAGCGAGTAGCGCCCGAGCAGGGGGGCGACGTCGGCGATGGTGCTTCCCTGGGGCACCAGGCGACCCAGGTAGATCTGCGAGGGCGCCGTGGGGCGGCGAAGATCCAGCACCTCGACGGCCCCCGACTCGGCTACCAGGTACAGCCATTGGCCCCGGGGCCCGAAGTAGACGTAGTCGTACGCCCGGTCCAGCCGGAGCTCCCGATCCCGGGGAAACTCCAGGGCAAAGCCCGGCTCCGCCTCCCGATAGTGCGCAATGGTGAGGGTTCGGCCGGCCAGACCTGCCACCAGGAGCTCGGTGCCGCCGTAGTGGCTGTCGAAGCGCTCCGCGTCCCCCAGCTCGACCCATTCCTCCTCGAAGACGTATTCGAGCTTCGGGCTCACCACCCGGGCATCATCCCGGAACGAGACGGGAAAGCTGGCCTGGATGAAGGTCAGGTTGCCGTCCGTGTCGAGGAGCGCATACAGGCCCGTCTGGTCCGCCACCGGCTGAGCCCGAGCCAGCGGGCGGCCCAGGCTCAAGCCGCCGAGCGGCGCGCCGCTCTCAAGGTCGAAAAACGACGCCTCGCCGTCGGCGCTGATGCGCAAACCCACGTCGCCGGTGTCGTTGGCCTCCACCAGCAGGGCTTGCGCGGCAGGCAGATCGAAGCCGGGCCCGCGGTCGACGTCCGCAGGAACGAACACGGGTGCCACCACCCAGAGCAGGTAGAAGAAGATCAGAGCGATGGCGGCGATCACCGCCGCGCCGCCCAGCCCGACGACTCGCGCCGTCAGGGCGTTGACCCAGCGCCTGCGCCTGGGGAGCCGCGAGAGCCCGGCTTCACGTGCCATCAGCGATCCTCAGTCTTCCAGTTTCTTCAGCTCTCGGGCCACCAGCCGCGGTGACAGCGGCACGTAACCGTCCTTGGCCACCACTGCCTGACCGCTGCGGGAGAGCACCATCTTCAGGAACTCCCGCTCCAGCGGGGGCAGCGGGGTGCCGGGACGCTTGTTGACGTAGATGTACAGGTAGCGCGACAGCGGGTAGTCGCCGGACAGGGCGTTCTCCGGGGTGGCCGCTACCGGCTCCGCGTCTTCGTACTCCGCGAGGGGCACGGGGCGCACGCCCGAGGTAACGTAGCCGATGCCGGAGTAGCCGATGCCGTTGAGGGAGGAGGACACGGCCTGCACCACCGACGCGGAGCCGGGCTGCTCGTTCACCGTGCTCTTGAAGTCGCCGGAGCAGAGGGCTTCTTCCTTGAAGTAACCGTAGGTGCCGGAGACCGAGTTACGGCCGTAGAGCTGAATGGGCCGGTTCGCCCAGCCGCCGGTGAGGCCCACCTGGCCCCAGCGGGCGATGTCGGCTTCGGCGCCGCAGCGGCGGGTAACCGAGAAGATGGCGTCCACCTGAGGGATCGTCAGCGACGGCACCGGGTTGTCCTTGTGCACGTACACCGCGAGGGCGTCGATGGCGACGCGGACAACGGTGGGCTTGTAGCCGTGACGGCTCTCGAACGACTCGATCTCCTTGTCCTTCATGGCCCGGCTCATGGGCCCGAAGTTCGACGTGCCCTCGGTGAGCGCCGGAGGCGCGGTGGAGGAGCCCGCCGCCTGGACCTGAATGGTGACGTTGGGGTACTCGCGCTTGAACTCCTCGGTCCACAGAGTCATCAGGTTGGCCAGGGTGTCCGAGCCGATGCTGGAGAGGGTTCCCGAGACGCCGCTCGCCCGCTGATATTCCGGAAGCTGATCCCCTTCCTCGGCGTGGACGCCGCCTGTGAATGCGGCCAGGGCCAACGCCCCGGCGGCCAGTGATCTGATCGCATGTCTCATCATGTTTCCTGCTCCTGGCTGGATGTGGGTGATGGGATTTCCAGTTGCTCGGGGGGAAAGTCGCAGTAGAAGGTGCTGCCTTTCCCCACGGTGCTGTCGACCCGAAGCGCGCTTCGGTGCCGTTTCAGAACGTGTTTGACGATGGCCAGGCCCAGGCCTGTGCCGCCGCGAACTCGGGAGCGGGCCAGGTCGACCCGGTAGAAGCGCTCGGTGATTCGCCGCAGGTGCTCGGGCGCGATGCCCAGCCCCTGATCGGAGACCG
The DNA here is from genome assembly GCA_041690675.1 of Pseudomonadales bacterium. Taxonomy (GTDB): domain Bacteria; phylum Pseudomonadota; class Gammaproteobacteria; order Pseudomonadales; family Azotimanducaceae; genus UBA7803. The sequence goes on from JAWLGU010000116.1 coordinate 6,782, forward strand.
CCAGCCGCGCGCCATTTCCGGCTCGCTGCCAGGTCACCCTGATCTCGCCACCGTCCGGGCTGTAACGGACCGCGTTGGTGACCATGTTGAGAACTGCGCTGTAGATCTCGCTCTCAATTCCTCTGAGCCGCACCGCGGGATCCACCTCGCTGGCAAAGCGGTGGCGTCCCTCGCTCAGCATTCGCGCCTCCGAGATGCAGCTCCGCACCACGGTGTTCATGTCGATGCTGTCCAGCTCGGCGTCGTCGGGCGAGGGGCTGGCCTCGAGCCGCGACAGCAGCAACAGATCGTCCACCAGCGCCCGCATGCGCGCGGTGGGCGATGCCAGCTTGTCGAGCAAGGCGCGCGTGGTGGCGGGGTCCAGGTCTTCGCCGGCCATGGTTTCCAGATAGCCCACGATCACGGTGAGGGGCGTGCGCAGCTCGTGGGACACGTTGGCGATGAAGTCCTGGCGCATGGTCAGCAGGCGGTTGAGCTGCGTCACGTCGCGCACCAGGACCAGCGCGTAACGCGGGCTGATGGGAATGCGCCGGGCCTCCAGGCGCGAATCCTCGTCGAACGGGGAAGCGAACTCCACCAGGCCTTCCTCACGCTTGCCTTTGACCAGGGCTACGAAATCCGGCTGGCGCACCAGGGCCGCCAGGTTGGCGCCGCGGTCGGAGGGCTTGAGTTGCAGGCGATGCTGTGCCGCCACGTTGAAGTTTTCGATGGCGCCGGTGGCGTCGATGATGATGGCCGCGTCCGGCAGCGCGTTGGTGATGACCCGCAGGCTCTCGAAGGTGCGCAGAGCCCGCCGTGTCCGCGCCCGGGAGGCTTTGAGGGAGCGGTAGAGGCGGTCCGAGAGCAGTTGCCAGCTCTCCAGCCGGTTCTCCGGGTGGGTCAGCGGACGTTTCGCCCAACGGGCCAGCGCTCGCAGCTCGCGGTACTGCACGGCGAGCCAGACGAGGAGGGCGATTAGCAGCATGAGCGACCAGGCCCCGGTGAGCGCGCCCATCAGCAGCGCCGCGGCGGCGAGCCCGCCGGCGATGAGCCATTCCTGGGGGGACATCTTCATTCCGCCTGCAGGTACCGGTAGCCGACGCCGCGCACGGTCTGCACCACGTGAGCGAGCCCGAATGGTTTGAGGGCCTTGCGCAGTCGCAACACGTGCACGTCCACGGTGCGCTCCTCGACGTAGACGCTGCGCCCCCAGACCCGGTCCAGGAGCTGGGAGCGGTCGAAGGCACGGCCGGGATGGCTCATGAAGTGCTCCAGCAGCCGGAACTCGGTGGGGCCGAGCTTCACCGGCTTGCCCGCCACCGAGACCTGGTGGGCGGCCGCGTCGAGCCGCAAGGAACCGTGCTCCAGCACGCCGGATTCGGAGGCGCCGGCCCGCCGCATGAGGGCCTTGACCCGGGCAATGAGCTCCCGGGGCGAGAACGGTTTGGTGACGTAGTCGTCCACCCCCGAGTCGAAGCTGCGCAGCTTGTCGGTCTCTTCGCCCCGCGCCGTGAGCATGATGATGGGAAGCTCCCGGGTGTGCTGGTCGCGGCGGACACGCCGCGCCAGCTCCACGCCACTCATGCCCGGCAGCATCCAGTCGACGATGAGGAGCCCGGGCAGCACGCCTTCGAGGTGGCGCTCGGCATCCTCGGCGGACTCGGCTTCCCACACCTGGAAGCCGGCGCGGCCGAGCGCGAAGCTCAGCATGTCGCGAATCTCGGGCTCGTCTTCCACTACGAGAACGGTGTTGGCTGTCATAGGTTCACGGGCGGCCTGTCACGTTCGCGTCCATTAGACCCGACGCGTGTGACATTCTCGTGACTGTGGCCGCGGCTCATGTGACGAGAGGCCCGGCGCTAGAATGCCACCTGCAGCCGGGTGGAAACGACGGTGGCGTCGTCGTCCTCGCCGGCGCCGACCACGCCGTCGCTGTTCACCCGGATGACGTTCAGCATCAGCTTCACGTTGCGGTTCGGGTACCAGTTCGCCCCCACCAGGTAACCGTTCACGTCCTGGTCTGGCTGGCCGTCCACCTCGAACCGGATGCGGTCCACCTTGGCCACCAGCTCCACGGCACCACGGGCCCCGGAGGGCTTCACCATATCGGGAATGCCCTGCTCCGCCTTGTAGCCGCGACTCTCGCCGGTGAGGGTCCAGGTGGCGAGCAGGTACTGGTGGTTCACCTCGCCGTCGGGCCCGCCGGCGCCCTGCATGTCCCGATTGAACAACTCGCCCTGCAGCGAGAACGGCCCATCCATGTACAGCCCCTCCAGGCCCCACTGCCGGTCCTCGTCGATCAGGATGGAGCTGGAGTTCAGCTCGCCACCGGCCTCGGCGATGTCGAGCCCGAATCCGCGGGCCAGCTCGGGAGTGTCCAGATTGCGGTCGGTGTAGGCGGCCCCCAGGTGGAGCACGCGACCGTCCCGGTTGATGGGCGCGCCGAAGATCCGCCCGGTGGGCGCCAGGCGGTCGCCGCCGTCCTCGTTTCTGGGGTTTCCGCTCGGATTGAACAGGCCCACGGACCAGCCCACGTGCCCCGTGTAACCGTCCAGGCGCACGCCGAAGTTGGTCTGGCTGTCGGTGTCGGTGGCCTCGGTGAAGTAGTTGCGCTCGATGGTGGAGATGGCCTTGGAGCTGGTGAGCTCCTCGAGTCCGAAGGGCTCCTTGTTGCGGCCAACGAAGATGTCGGCCACGTTCCAGCCGGTGTAGGTGACCCCGGCGGCGTGGATCTCCGCCTCGTCCTGGAAGTTCACATCGAAGACCAACTCCCAGTCCTCATGCAGGCTGCCGGACATCTCGAGTCGCGCGCGCCGCAGGTCGGAGTTGAAGCGCGTCTCACCATCGTTCTCCCGGTTCAACGCGCCGTCGAAGGTGTCGGTGTCCCACATGATGCGGCCGCCGAGCTTGAAGCTGTAGACCCCGTCGTCGCTCGCCACCTCGATGCCGCCGCGGCTGGCCACATCGGCCGCCCCCAGCGCCGGGGGAGCCAGGGCCGCCAGGACCAGGCTGCCGACGATGACCTTCGTGTTCTTCATGGGATATTCCTCTCTTCTATGCTGGACGCGGCCGGAATGCCGGCTCGATCGGCCGCGGATGGTGGAGCAGGAATGTTACAGGGGTGTGACATTGTGAAGCGCGCTGGGAGGGTTTGTGAACGCGGTGGTATCGCTATCCGCTATCCGCTGTCCGCTTTCCGCAAGAGGGGCGTCGCCAGATTCTGGCGTAATGCCTCCAGCGGATAGCGGACAGCGGAAAGCGGAAAGCGAACACCGTACCTCCATTCGCCCGCAGCCCTTACAATCCCCCTTCCAAGTACAGTTCGGGAGTTCCAACCATGGGGGAGCACATTCAGATCCGTTCGGTGGACGGGTTCGCGCTCGGCGCCTATCGGGCCGCGCCGGCCGGCGAGCCGAACGGCGCGGTGGTGGTGATCCAGGAAATCTTCGGGGTGAACGACCATATTCGGGCGGTGGCCGACGGCTACGCCGAGGCGGGTTACGTGGCGCTGGCGCCGCAGATCTTCGACCGGGTCGAGCGCGATGTGGAGTTGGGCTACGGCGAGGCCGACCTGGCGCGGGGCATCGAGATCGCCTTTCAGAAGCTCGACCACGGCCTGGCGCTCCAGGACCTTCAGGCCGCGGTGGAGACGGCCGCAGTCAGTGGCCGGGTCGGGGTGGTCGGCTATTGCTTCGGCGGGCTGCTCGCCTGGCGCGCAGCCTGCGATCTGTCCGGGCTCGCGGCGGCGGTGTCGTATTACGGCGGGGGCGTCGCCCGGGAGGCGGACCGCCGCCCGCGCTGCCCGGTGATGATGCATTTCGGCGAGAAAGACGCTCACATTCCGCTCTCGGATGTCGAAGCCGTCCGTGCCGCTCAACCGGACGCGCAGATCTTCGTGTATCCGGCAGATCACGGTTTCAACTGCGATCACCGCGCCAGCTACGATGCCGAAAGTGCCCGGCTCGCCCGCGAGCGCACCCTTGCGTTTTTTGCCGAACATCTGCGCGCCGAACCGCTGTAATGAGGCGCGGGGGCTGCAAGGTGCTGAAAGGCGGTGGCTTTCCGGAGGCGTACGAGCGCCGTGCTTGACTTCGCGAAAGCGTTTGTTGATCCTTCGCCCACGGAAAAGGGGCGGGGCACTCAGAGTGCGCACTAACGCGCGCTCCCCGCATTGCTGGCTGTTCGGTACACGGAGCCTTGGGCCGGAGCAGCCGCCATTGAACCGCGCCTGGTCTAGTCACCCATTCACTCAGGGAATCGCGAGCCCGAAGTCTGGGTCGATAGTCCAAGGTGAGCGAAAAAACCTAACAAACCCGTAGGAAGTCGTATGAAACATCATCTCATCAAAGGGCTTTCGGCGTTAGTGCTG
>JAWLGU010000117.1:0-11000 GCA_041690675.1 Pseudomonadales bacterium
CCCTCCAGAATGGCGGTCACGTCCACGGGCCGATCACCTCGCCGCCAGGGCCGTATAGCGGCCGGACGTCAGCGATTCGAGCTCGTCGGGGGTGAGCCGGAACACGGCGTGCGGAGTACCCGCCGCCGCCCAGATCTCGGAGAACTGGCGCAGGGTGTCGTCCAGCAGCACGGGCATGGGCGAGCGCAGGCCCACCGGCGGCACGCCGCCGATGGCGTAGCCGGTGTGCTCGCGGACGAAGTCGGGGTCCGCCCGTTCGATGCCCCGGCCGAGCGCCACCGCCACCGCGGTCTCGTCCACCCGGTGGGCGCCGGAGGCGACCACAAGCAGCGGTGAGCCGTCCGCCGTCCGGAACAGCAGGGACTTGGCGATCTGCGCCACCGTGCAGCCGATGGCCGCGGCGGCGTCGGCCGCGGTCCGGGTGCTGGTGTCGAACTCCAGGACCGTGTACCCCGGACCCAGAATCTGCTGCACTCGCAGGGCTTGCTTCGCGGTGGCTTTCTTCACGCCGTATTCCGGAATTGGAGATGCCGCGTCGTCGCGGCGCGCAGCGCGTGGGGCGGGCCGGCGGGAGATCCCGCCGGGGCTTACTCCACGGTGACCGACTTGGCCAGATTACGCGGCTGATCCACGTCGGTGCCCTTCAGCACCGCCACGTGGTAGGCCAGCAATTGTAGCGGGACTACGTAGACGATGGGAGCCAGAACTTTGTGCACCGCCGGCAACGGCACGATGGTGACCCCGGGCTCGCCGCTGAGGTTCAGGGTCTCGTCGGCGAAGACCACCAGCTCGCCGCCCCGGGCGCGCACCTCCTGGAGATTCGACTGCACCTTCTCGAGCAACTCGTCGTTGGGTGCGACCGCCACCACCGGCATGTCCTCGTCCACCAGCGCCAGGGGGCCGTGCTTGAGCTCCCCGGCGGGGTAGCCTTCCGCGTGGATGTAGGAGATCTCCTTGAGCTTGAGTGCCCCCTCCATGGCCACCGGAAACATGGGGCCGCGGCCCAGGAACAGGGTGTGGGAGCGGTCGATGAAGCGCTCCGCCAGCTTGCGGATGTGCTCGTCGAGCTGCAGCGTACGCTCGATGTCCTCGTCGAGGCCGTGCAGGGCGCGCACCAGCTCCGCCTCCTTGACCTCGTCGAGGCCTTGGCGGCGGCCCAGCAACAGGGTGAGCAGCAGCAGATCGGTGAGCTGGGCGGTGAAGGCCTTGGTGGAGGCGACCCCCACCTCGGTGCCCGCCTGAATCATGAGCGCCAGGTCCGACTCCCGCACCAGCGAGCTGGAGGCGACGTTGCAGATGGTGAGGGTGGCGAAATAGCCGATGCTCTTGGCCACCCGCAGCGCGGCCAGGGTGTCGGCGGTCTCCCCGGACTGGGAGATGGTGACGAACAGGCTGTTGGGCAGCACCGAGACCTTGCGGTAGCGGAACTCCGAGGCGATCTCAACCTGGCAGGGCATGCCCGTCAGCTCTTCGATCCAGTAGCGGGCGATGGAGGCGGCGTAGAAGCTGGTGCCGCAGGCGACCAGGGTCACGGCCCGGGTGCGATCGAAGATTTCCGGCGCCTTGACGCCGAAGGCCTGCTCCAGCACCCGGCTGCGGCCGATGCGGCCTTCCAGCGTGTCGCGGATCACTCGCGGCTGCTGATAGATCTCCTTCTGCATGAAGTGCCGGTAGTTGCCCTTGTCCACGTCGTCGTGGCCGAGCTCCACCTTCACCGTGGCCCGCACCACCGTCTCGTTCACCACGTTCCACACGGCGATGGTTTCCTTGGAGATCTCCACCAGATCACCTTCCTCGAGGAAGATGAACCGGTCCGTCACCGGACGCAGCGCCAGAGGGTCCGAGGCGATGAAGTTCTCGCCGATGCCTTTGCCCACCACCAGGGGACTGCCCATACGAGCGGCCACCAGACTGGCGGGATTGTCCGCGGCCATGACACCGATGGCATAGGCGCCCTCCAGCCGGCGAATGGCGCTGCGCACCGCCTCCAGCAGCGACCCCTCCTGCCGGTAGCAGCTGTCTACCAGATGGGCGATGACCTCGGAGTCGGTCTCCGACGCGAAGGCGTAGCCCGCATCCTTGAGCTCCGCCCGCAGGCTCTCGTAGTTCTCGATGATCCCGTTGTGGACCACGCAGATGCGGCCCCGGGAGACGTGGGGGTGGGCGTTGGCCTCGCTGGGGATGCCATGGGTGGCCCAGCGGGTGTGTGCGATGCCGATCCGGCCGCTCACCGGCCGCTGCGCCAGGTCCTCCTGAAGCTCGCGAACCTTGCCAACCTTCTTGCGGCAGTCGAAAGTGGCGACGCCGGGTGATTCACCGCCTCTCGAGGGGATGACCGCCAGGCCGGCGGAATCGTAACCGCGATACTCCAGCCGCTGCAGGCCCTCCAGCAGAATGGCCGGAACGTTGCGATCCGCGACCGCGCCTACGATGCCGCACATACACCTTCCCCCGTCATTCCTTCAGCGACCTGTCTGGTCCCGGTCCTTGCGCCGATCCGGGCGCACCCACCCCTGAATGTTGCGCTGACGGCTCCGGCCCACCGCCAGATCCCCCGCATCCACGTTCTGAGTCACCGTGGAGCCCGCCGCCACGTAGGCGTCCGAGGCGATGGTCAGGGGCGCCACCAGGGTGGTGTTGGTGCCGACGAACACCCGATCGCCGATCACCGTGGGGTGCTTGTCGATGCCGTCGTAGTTGCAGGTGATGGTGCCGGCGCCCACGTTGCAGCCTTCACCGAGAGTCGCGTCACCCAGATAGGCGAGATGATTGGCCTTGGTGCCCGGCCCGAGGCTCGACTTCTTGGTCTCCACGAAGTTGCCGATGCGGACCCGTTCGGCCAGCTCCGTGCCCGGCCGCAGCCGGGCGAAGGGCCCGAGCTCGCACTCCGCACCGATCCGTGCGCCATCGATCACCGTATGGGCCTGCAGCCGGGTGCCGTCGCCTATGTGAGCATCCCGGATCACGCAGCCGGGCCCAATGTGAACCCCGCTGCCGAGCACCACGGTGCCTTCGAGCACCACGTTCACGTCCAGATAACAGTCCTGGCCCGCGGTGACCTGTCCGCGGACGTCCACCCGGGCGGGATCCGCCACAGAGACCCCGGCGGCCATGAGCGACTCGACGATGCGGCGCTGGCAGCGCCGCTCGAGAGCCGCCAGCTCGCTGCGGTCGTTGATGCCGAGGACCTCGTCGGGATCCGCCACCGCCAGCCCGCGAACCGGTGCGCCCTGGCTCACCGCCATGGCCACGGCGTCGGTGAGGTAGTACTCGCCCTGGGCGTTGTCGGGGCTGAGCCGGTCGAGCAGGGGAGCCAGCAGACCCCGGGGCGCGGCGAGAATGCCGGAGTTTATCTCGTCGATAGCGCGCTCCGCCTCGTCGGCGTCCCGATACTCCACGATCCGCCGGATCGCGCCGTCCGCGCCGCGGACGATGCGGCCGAGCTGGCCCGGGTCCTGGAGGCGGGCGGTCACCAGGGCCAGGGCACCCTCGCGGGCGGCGGCCACGCATGCGCTCAGGGTGTCGGCACCCACCAGCGGCACATCGCCGTACACCACCAGGACCACCGCATCCTCGTCGACGCCGGGCATGGCCTGGGCGACCGCATGGCCGGTGCCGCGCTGCTCGCTCTGCAACACCCAGGTCACGTCGTCGGCGATGGCGCTTCGCACCGCGTCGGCGCCGTGACCCACCACCACGTGCACGCGCTCAGGCGCCAGCGCCGCCACCGTGTCCAGCACGTGCCGCAGCAACGGCCGGCCGGCCAGGGTGTGGAGCACTTTGGGACGGCGGGAGGCCATGCGCTTTCCCTGGCCGGCGGCCAGGACCACGACCTCCAGGGGATGGGAAGGCTGCTTCATGATGACGGGCACTGGGGCGAAATGCGGATTATAGCCAGCGCCCAACGAAAAGCGGGGGCCGTTTGCCCCCGCTTTGTAACGGACTTATGCCGGGCGCGGAATCGTGCCGCGCGGACCCGGCAAATGGGTTCAGCGCCGGCGGCGCCGGAGCTCGTCCAGGGTGCGCTGCCGGGCCATGGCCTCGGCGAGCTGAGCGGCCGCCACCGAGAATTCCACCCCGGCGGCGCGCTCCTCCAGGGCGTGCTCGGCCTGCTTCTGGGCTTCCAGCGCCGCTGCCTCGTCGATGTCCTCGGCCCGCACGGCCGTGTCCGCCAACAAGGTCACCACCCCTGGCTGGACCTCCAGGAATCCGCCGGATGCAAAGAAGACCTGCTCATCGCCGTTGTCGAACTTGAGGCGCACGGGCCCGGGCCGGATGCCCGTGAGCAGGGGCGCATGCCCCGGCATGATGCCCAGCTCGCCCATGGTGCCCGTGGCGCTCACCAGGGTTACCCGGCCGGAGAAGATGTCCTCTTCGGCGCTGACGATGTCGCAATGCATGGTCATGGCCATGGCTGGCCCTCCTGTCAGGATTGCAGGCGCTTCGCCTTTTCGATGACATCCTCGATGCTGCCCACCATGTAGAACGCCTGCTCCGGCAGATGGTCGTACTCGCCGTCGAGAATACCCTTGAAGCTGCGCACGGTGTCTTCCCGGGAGACGAACTTGCCCGGGTTGCCGGTGAACTGCTCCGCCACGAAGAAGGGCTGGGAGAAGAACTGCTGGATCTTCCGGGCCCGGTAGACGAGCTGCTTGTCTTCCTCGGAGAGCTCGTCCATGCCGAGGATGGCGATGATGTCCCGAAGTTCCTGATACCGCTGCAGCACCTGCTGCACACCGCGGGCCACGTCGTAGTGCTCCTGGCCCACCACCAGCGGATCGAGCTGCCGGCTGGTGGAATCGAGCGGGTCCACCGCCGGATAGATGCCCAGGTCAGTGATGGCCCGGGACAACGTCACCGTGGAGTCCAGGTGAGCGAACGTCGTGGCCGGCGAGGGGTCCGTCAGGTCGTCGGCGGGCACGTAAATCGCCTGCACCGAGGTGATGGAGCCGGTCTTGGTGGTGGTGATCCGCTCCTGCAGCACACCCATCTCTTCCGCCAGGGTGGGCTGGTACCCCACCGCCGAGGGCATCCGGCCGAGCAGGGCGGACACCTCGGTCCCCGCCAGGGTGTACCGGTAGATGTTGTCGACGAACAGCAGCACGTCCCGGCCCTCGTCACGGAACTTCTCCGCCAGGGTCAGGCCGGTGAGAGCGACCCGCAGGCGGTTGCCCGGCGGCTCGTTCATCTGGCCGAACACCAGGGAGATCTTGTCGAGCACCCCGGCTTCCTGCATCTCGTGGTAGAAGTCGTTGCCTTCCCGGGTGCGCTCTCCCACCCCGGCGAACACCGACAGACCCGAGTGCTCGATGGCGATATTGCGGATGAGCTCCAGCATGGTCACCGTCTTGCCCACGCCCGCGCCGCCGAACAGCCCCACCTTGCCGCCCCGGGCGAAGGGGCAGATCAGGTCGATCACCTTGATGCCGGTTTCCAGCAGCTCGTTACCGCCCCGCTGATCCTCGAACTTCGGCGCGTCCCGGTGAATGGTCATGTGCTCCTGGGCGTTCACCGGACCCTTCTCGTCGATGGGATCGCCGAGCACGTCCACGATGCGACCCAGGGTTTCCTCGCCCACGGGAATGCTGATGGCCTGGCCGGTGTTGCTCACCTCCAGCCCCCGTGACAGGCCATCGGACGGCCCCATGGCGATGGTGCGCACCACACCGTCGCCCAGCTGCTGCTGAACTTCCAGGGTGAGGCCGGTCTGGCCGACCGTGAGAGCGTCGTACACCTTGGGCACGTGCTCCCGGGGAAATTCCACATCGATGACGGCGCCGATGATTTGAACGATTCGACCGCTGCTCATGATTCTCTAGCCTCTCAAATGTCCTGTGTGTACTGCCGCCTACACCGCCGCGGCGCCGCCCACGATCTCGGCGATCTCCTGGGTGATCGCTGCCTGGCGGGCGTTGTTGTAGATCAGTGTCAGCTCGTCGATGAGCTTCTCCGCGTTCTCCGTGGCGTTCTTCATGGCGACCATCTTGGCCGCCTGCTCACAGGCAGAGTTCTCCACCACCGCCTGATACACCTGGGACTCGATGAAGCGGGTGACCAGCGCCTCGATGAGCTCCCGGGCCTCGGGCTCGTAGATGTAGTCCCAGCGGTGGGCGAATTCGGCCTCGTCCGCCGGATCGAGCGGCAGAAGCTGACGGATGACCGGCTTCTGGGTCATGGTGTTGACGAAGTCGTTGCTGGCGATGAACAGGCGATCGATGCGCCCCTGTTCGTAGGCGTCCAGCATGACCTTGATGCCGCCGATGAGCTCCGACAGGGTGGGGACCTCGCCGATACCGCTCATGGCAGCGGTTATGTTGCCTCCCACGGAGCGGAAGAACTGAGCGGCCTTGTTGCCGATCAGCCCCAGGTCCACCTCGACGCCCTGGTTGTGCCACTCGGCCATGTCCCGCAGCAGCACCCGGAACAGGTTGGCGTTCAGGCCGCCGCACAGACCGCGGTCGGTGGATACCACGATGTAGCCGATGCGGCGTACCTCCCGGGCCTCCATGTAGATGTGGCGGTACTCGGGATTGGCATTGGCCAGGTGGCCGATGACCGCGCGGATCTTCTCGGCGTAGGGCTTGCCCTCCCGCATCCGCTCCTGGGTGCGCCGCAGGCGGCTCACCGCCACCATCTCCATGGCACTGGTGATCTTCTGCGTGCTGGACACGCTTCCGATCTTCTTCTTGATGTCTCTGCCGACAGCCATAGTTACCGCTTCCTGGTGCTCAGAAGGTCACCGTCTGCTTGTAGGCTTCGATGCCCCGCTTCATTTCGGCCACCACGTCGTCGTTGTAGACCCCGGTCTCGTTGATGGTCTTCATGAACTCGGCGTGCTCCGAGTTCATGTACGCCAGGAGCCCGCGCTCGAACTCCAGAACCTTGTCCACGGGAACGTCACGCAGGTAGCCCTCGTTGGCCGCGAACAGGCTCACGCCCATCTCGGCGACGCTCATGGGGTTGTACTGCTTCTGTTTCATGAGCTCGGTGATCCGCTGGCCGTGCTCGAGCTGCCGGCGGGTGGCTTCGTCCAGGTCGGACGCGAACTGGGAAAACGCAGCCAGCTCGCGGTACTGGGCGAGCGCCAACTTGATGCCGCCGGAAATCTTCTTCATGAACGGCACCTGCGCGGAACCGCCCACCCGGGAAACCGAGATACCGGGGCTCATGGCCGGCCGGATGCCGGCGTTGAACAGGTCGGTCTCGAGGAAGATCTGACCGTCGGTGATGGAGATCACGTTGGTGGGCACGAACGCGGACACGTCCCCCGCCTGGGTCTCGATGATGGGCAGGGCGGTCAGAGATCCGGTCTTGCCTTTCACTTCGCCGCCGGTGGCCTGCTCCACGTACGCCGGGTTCACCCGAGCCGCCCGCTCGAGCAGGCGCGAGTGCAGGTAGAACACATCGCCCGGATACGCCTCACGACCCGGCGGACGCCGCAGCAAGAGGGAGATCTGGCGGTAGGCCCAGGCCTGCTTGGTGAGGTCGTCGTAGATGATCAGCGCGTCTTCGCCGCGGTCGCGGAAGTACTCGCCCATGGAGCAGCCGGCGTATGGGGCGATGTACTGCATGGGCGCCGGGGTGGCGGCACCGGCGGCCACCACGATGGTGTACTCCATGGCGCCGTACTCTTCCAGGGTGCGAACGATGTTGGCGATGGTGGACATCTTCTGGCCGATGGCCACGTAGATGCACTTAATACCGCTGGACTTCTGATTGATGATGGTGTCGATGGCCACCGCCGTCTTGCCGATCTGCCGGTCGCCGATGATGAGCTCGCGCTGACCGCGGCCGATGGGCACCATGGAGTCGATGGCCTTCAGCCCCGTCTGCACCGGCTGATCCACCGACTGCCGGGCGATGACCCCGGGCGCCACCTTCTCGATGGGAGAGGTGAGGGAGGTATTGAGCGGGCCCTTGCCGTCGATGGGGTTGCCGAGGGCATCCACCACCCGGCCGAGCAGCTCCGGACCCACCGGCACCTCGAGAATGCGCCCGGTGCAACGGGCGGTCATCCCTTCCGACAGATCCTCGTAGTCGCCGAGCACCACTACACCCACGGAGTCGCGCTCGAGGTTCAGGGCCATGCCGTACAGGCCGCCGGGGAACTCGATCATCTCGCCGTACTTGGCATCCGCCAGGCCGTGAATGCGCACGATGCCGTCCGAGACGCCGACGATGGTGCCTTCGTTCTGAGCTTCCGCGTGGACATCGAGGCTTTCGATGCGCCGCTTGATGATGTCGCTGATTTCGGAAGGGTTCAGTTGCTGCATGTTTGGATTCCTCAGTGTGCGCTTACGTTCGCTGCATTGCTTCGGCGAGCTTGTCGAGCCGGCCGCGGACGGTGCCGTCGATGACGGTGTCGCCGGCGCGGATGATGGCACCTCCCAACAGGTGGGGGTCGGTCCGGCCGGTGAGGCTGATCTCCCGGTCGAACTTTCGCTGCAGGGCCTCGCGCAGCGCGTTGGACTGCGCCTCGGACAGCTCGTAGGCGCTGATCACTTCCACCTCGAGCACCCGTTCCGCTTCGGCCTTACGGGCCTCGAACTGCTCCTGGATCTCGCCGAGAGCATTCAAGCGCTTGTTGCGGGCGAGCAGGTGTATCAGAGCTTTGGCGCGGTCAGAGAGGGCTTCGCCGCACAGCTCGATGAGCCGCTGGGCCTTCTGCTCCGCGGACAGGTCCGGGGCGTCGAGGAGCTGGCGCACCTTCTCCTGCTCGGCGACCTGGGTGATGATCGCCAGCATCCGGGACCACCGGTCCAGCGCCTGCTCGGATTTCGCCAGATCGAACACCGCCTTGGCGTAGGGTCGGGCGAGGGTGGCCAGTTCTGCCATGGAACGCTCCTACAGCTCCGCCGCGAGCGATTCCAGAAGCTCGCTGTGCCTGGTTTGGTCGATGCTCGCCCCGAGCACCCGCTCAGCGCCGGCCACGGCCAGCACCGCCACCTGGCCACGCAGGGCTTCCTTCGCCCGGTTGAGCTCCTGCTCGATCTCCGCCTTCTGCGCCTCGAGGATGCGCTCGCCTTCGGCGCGGGCTTCGTTCTTGGCGTTCTCGATCATCTGGTTGGCCTGGCTGCGCGCCTGCTCGAGGATTCTCTGGGCATCCTCCTTGGCTTCGCGCAGCTGGTCCGTGGCCCGCTCCCGGGCGAGCTGGAGATCCTTCTCGGCGCGCTCCGACGCCGCCAGACCTTCGCCGATGGCCTTCTGGCGCTCCCGCATGGCGTTCACCAGCGGCGGCCAGATGAACTTCCAGCAGAACCACACGAACACCAGGAACGTGATGCTCTGACCAATGAGGGTCAGGTTGAGTGTCATAAGCTCACCTCGATTCCGTTGCGCGTGGACCGCATGGATCCGCCTCAGCCAGCCTCACCGGTGTCAGCCTGCGAGCGCGAAGATCAGGTAGAGGCTGATACCCACCGCGATCATGGGAACCGCGTCCACCAGACCGAGAATGATGAACAGCTGGGTGCGCAGCATGGGGAGCAGCTCGGGCTGCCGCGCCACGCCTTCCATGAACTTGCCACCCAGGATGCCCACGCCGATGGCGGCCCCGATGGCACCCAGACCCATCATCAGAGAGGCTGCTAAGTACAGTAGATCCATGATCACTCCAAAGTTTCGTTGTTGTTGCCCTTGCGGACGAGAAGGTCAGTGCTCCGACTCCACGTCGTGAGCCTGCGCCAGGTACACCACCGAAAGCACGGCGAAGATTCCGGCCTGCAGCGTGATGATCAGCACGTGAAACACCGCCCAGGCCCATTGCAGCACGCCCCCGGCCAGGCCCATGACCAGACCGCCGGCGAACATCAGGGCGATGAGGATGAAGATCATCTCCCCGGCGTACATGTTTCCGAACAACCGCAGACCCAGGGAGATCGGCTTGGCCAGCAGGGTGACCCCTTCGAGAATCAGGTTCACCGGCGCGGCCCATTTCGGAAACGGGTGAAACATCAGCTCGGCCAGGAAACCGCCCAGCCCCTTCTTGACGATGCTGAAGTAGATGACCAGGACGAACACCGCCAGCGCCATACCCAGGGTGATGTTGGGGTCGGTGGTGGGCACGATCTTCATGTAGTGGACGCCGGCCGCCGCCGCCAGCCCCGGGATCCAGTCCACCGGAATCAGGTCCATCAGGTTCATCAGGAATACCCAGACGAACACGGTCAGCGCCAGGGGCCCGATCATCTCGTTGCGGTAGGTGAAGATGCTGCGGACGTTGTCGTCGACGAACTCCACCACCATCTCGACGAAATTCTGCAGCCCGCCCGGCACGCCGGAGGTCGCCCGCTTGGCCGCGGAGCGGAACAGCAGCACGAACAGCACGCCGAGACCCAGGGACCACAGCATGGAGTCGACGTTGATGGACCAGAAACCCATGGCCTGTGCTTCCTCGGCGCTCTGGGCGAAACCCCAGGTGCCGTCGGGATGCTGGCCATACACCAGGTTGGTCAGATGGTGCCTGATGTAATCCGCTGAACTTTCGGTACCGCTCGCCATGCCCTTTCCAGTTATGTTCGTTCGCTCAGTCCATGCGCCGCGCGTGGCCACCGAAGGCCGCGGGCCCGACCACGTACATCACCTGCATCAGCACGAACGCTGAGAAGAATCCAATCGGTGCGGGTTCGAACACCGCAAATGTCAGCGCCATCAGGGTCACGGTGAGCAGGAACTTCATGAGCCCCTGGCCGAGCAGCCGGCCCGCAGACCGCTCCCTCTGCATGCGCCACGCGAAATAGCCCGCGGGGAGAACGGTGACACCCCCCGCCAACAACGCCGATCTCGCTTCGGCGCCGTCGACCAGTGCGAGCGCTGCCGCCACGACCAGCGACATCATCAACTGGAGCAAGACGATCAGGTAGGGCAGCCGGGGCTCGGCGCCGCCCGTCATGTCCGTCCCATCAGCAAGCACGCCCCCAAAGGCGGCGCGTATTATAGGGAGGGGCCATATAGGGTTCAATCAACATTCGCTTGGTCGCTGTCCGCTATCCGCGCTCCGC
>JAWLGU010000118.1:0-10808 GCA_041690675.1 Pseudomonadales bacterium
GACGAGCGCGCCTACGTCTGGCGCGCCGATCCGCTGGCGGCTTCCTCGGCCGGCGTGCACGACTACGACGACCGCTTGCCGGCGGTGACCCCGGCGGCTCAGGCGGCGCACCTCCAGGCGGACCGTGAGTTCCTGGCACGACTGGAGGACATCGAGCGCGCCGCCCTCGACCAGCAACGGCAGGTCACCTACGACCTGTTCGAAGCCATGGTGGCGGGCCGCGTCCTCCTGGCCGAGCATCGTGACTGGCGCATGCCGCTGACCAGCGACAGCGGCTTCCACACCGGCGTCCTGCTGATGCACACCCTGGGGGAGTTCCGCAGTACGGGCGACTACGAGCGCTACCTCGCCCGGCTCGAGGAGGTGCCGCGGTTCTTCGCCGAGCATATGGACAACATGCGCCAGGGCATCCGGGACGGGTTCACCCTGCCGAGCGCGATCCTCGACGGGGTGGCGAGCGTGATCGCCGGCATGCAGTACGAGCGGGTTGAGGATGCGCCGTTGTGGGAACCGTTCGAGCAGTTTCCGGCCGCCGTTTCCGAGCCCGACCGGCGGCGGCTGGCGGCCACGGGGCGCCGGATTCTGAACGAGGCGGTACTGCCGGCCTTCGCAGAGCTTGAGCGCTTCTTCGACGAGGAGTACCGGCCCGCGGCGCGCCGCAGCATCGCCGCCACCGATCTGCCGAACGGCCAGGCCTACTACGCCGACCTCGTCCGCTACTACACCACCCTGCCGGACGCGACCGCCGAGGTGATCCATCGGGTGGGCCTCGAGGAGGTGGCGCGCATTCGTGCCGCCATGGAGACCGTCGTCGAGGAGGCGGGCTTCGAGGGAAGCCTGGCGGCGTTCATCGAGTTCCTGCGGACCGACCCCCGATTTTACGCCACCACGCCGGGAGAGCTTCTGCGGGAGGCGGCCTGGATCGCCAAGCAGATCGACGGTCGGCTGCCCGAGTACTTCGGCACCCTGCCCCGGACCCCGTACGGCGTGAAGCCCGTGCCCGCGGCGCTCGCACCCAACTACACCACGGGCCGCTACAACCCGGGGCCCGCGGGCGACGCCGGCGAGTACTGGGTCAACACCTACGCCCTCGAGACGCGCCCGCTCTACGCGCTGCCGGCACTGACCCTGCATGAGGCGGTGCCGGGGCATCACCTGCAGATGGCGCTGGCACGCGAAGCCGCCGGCGTGCCGGCCTTCCGCCGGGAGTTCTACCCCCACGCGTTCGGCGAGGGCTGGGGGCTCTACGCGGAGCGGCTGGGCGAGGAGATGGATATCTACCAGACCCGGTACCAGCGCTTCGGCCGCCTGACCTACGACATGTGGCGCGCCTGCCGGCTGGTGGTGGACACGGGCATGCACGCCTTCGGCTGGTCGCGGCAGCGTGCCCTCGACTACCTGGCCGAGCACACGGCGCTCTCCCGCCACGAGATCCGCACCGAGGTGGACCGCTACATCTCCTGGCCGGGCCAGGCGCTGGCCTACAAGATCGGCGAGCTCACCATCGTCGAGCTGCGCCACCGGGCGGAGGCGGCGTTGGGAGAGCGGTTCGACCTGCGCGCGTTCCACGACGTGGTGCTGGCGAACGGCGGGGTGACGTTGCCGGTGCTGGAGCGGCAGGTGGAGGGCTACATTTGGGGCCGCCGTGCCGAGGCAGCTACAGCTCCAGCACCTGCTTCGCCATGATGTTCCGCTGAATCTCGTTCGATCCGCCGTAGATGGTCGCGGCTCGGTTGTTGAAGTAGAACGGCATCACCGTGAGCGCTTCCTCTGGCCCGACACCGGGCATTCGGCCTCGAGCCTCGATCACCTGGGGCTGATGCGCGAGCCCCCACGCCCCCGCCGCCTCCACCGCCAGGGCCGAGACGGCCTGGGAAAGCTCCGTGCTCTGGACCTTGAGCATGGATGCGCTCGCCCCCGGGGAGCCGGTGCGCTCGGCCTCCGCCAGACAGCGCAGCTCGATCGACGCCAGCGCCTGCACGCCGACTTCCAGGGCATCGATGCGGCGGGCGAGCTGGTCGTCGCCACCCGTGCGCGCCGCCAGGTCCCGAAGCCGCACGATGGCCTGCAGCAGAGCCGGTGCCGCGGGTTTGCCGCCGCGCTCGAACTCGAGCAGGTACTTCGTCACCGCCCAGCCCTCGTGCTCTTTGCCCACCACGTTGCTCTGGGGCACACGCACGTTCTCGAATACCACCTGGCACTGCTCCGTATCCCCGGAAAAGAAGCGGATCGGGTGGCGGCTGACCCCAGGCGTATCGAGGTCGATGAGCAGGAAGGTCACGCCCTGCTGTGGGCGCGAGAATCGGCCGGTGCGCACCAGGCAGAACATGCGATTGGCATAATGGGCATGGGTCGTCCAGATCTTGGTGCCGTTGACCAGGTAGTCGTCGCCGTCGCGCTCGGCGCGGCACTCGAGGGCGGCCAGGTCGGAGCCGGCCTGAGGCTCCGAGTAGCCCTGACACCAGAAGTCGTCGCCGCGCTGCATCCGCGGCAGGTAATAGTCTTTCTGCGCCTCGGTGCCGTGGCCGAGCAACGCCGGTCCCAGCATGCCGAGCCCCATGGGCGATATCGGCGGCGGGCCGGCCCGGGCGCTTTCGCAGTCGAAGATGAAGCGCTCCGTCAGCGACCAGCCGGTGCCGCCGTAGCGCCGCGGCCAACTCGGCACCAGCCAGCCCTGCTCGAGGAGAACGCGCTGCCAGGCCATGCCGGCCTCGTAGTCGCAGTACACGCTGGTCATGTAGCGGCGGGCGGCGCGCAGCTCGTCGGTGAGGTGGGCGTCGAAGAACGCGCGCACGGTGTCGCGGAACTGCTCGAGCTCGGTCAGGCGGGTTTTCATGACGACTCCCGGAGCGAGAGGACGAATCCATTCCCGGGTGAGGGCCCGTTGTGGAGCACGTCCTGTTGTACTGTGGGTGGGCATTCTAACGCGCGGGGCGAGGCGCTGGCGCACCTCGAGCGGGCGACGTCGTCTACCGCGTGACCTCGTGCTCGACGAGCATCGTCGACGCCGGACGCTGCCGCCACCGTACCCGCACGAGCCAGTAGAACATGACCAGCAGGGTGGCGATCGGCGGCACGTGGACCCACCCGGTACCGCGTATGAGCTCAGGCACGAAGTCCGGCTGGCCCTGGAAATAGGACGCTGCGGCCATGAAGAGCGCCGCGCACATGCGCCACAGGTGCCGCGCGATGCGCTGGGCGCCGGCGATGCCCCGGCGCAGCAGCAGCCGCAGATCGCCGGTGGCCGCGATCGGCGTCATCACCCCGAACAGCACGAACGCCTGCCAGGGCTGGCCGTCGAGCGTGCCGGTGGGGTCGTTGGCGGCCATCGCACCGAGAGTGGTCGTCAGTGCCACCAGACCCAGTGAGCTGATCAGGGCGACGACCTCGAGGCGCCCGATCGAGCCGGCCGGACGCCACACGGTGAGCCAGGCGGTCGCGACCAGATAGAAGGTCATGAGCCCGCCGAGAGTCGAGATGCGCTCCGGCAGGAACGGAGCCACCCCGGCGCCGATGCCGGCCATGATCAGCATCGAGACGAGGAACACGTCCCCGGCCAGCCGGTGGGCCCGCGCGCCCTTGCGGAACATGAGCGCCGCCGTACCGGAGACGAGGCCGACGGCGCCGCCGCCGATGTGCAGATAGAGCAGGGAATCGGCTGCGAGCGTCACCCAACCCGGTGCTGCTGGATCGATCTCGAGCGTCACGGCACTACCTCGCGGACCACCTGAAGGCCTCGAATGCTATCGTTGCCCCCAGCGCCGACACATGACGTCAGGGATCAGAAGCGTGACCGCAGGTAACACCAGGCAACGTCGCGATGGCTGAATCGGTTTCGGCGTCGTACGCGCGCGGGTTGGTGGAGCTGGCCGTGTCGAAAGGGGCGGACCGCCAAGCCCTGCTCGGGGCCGCAGGCATCGACGCCGATGCCCTCGCCAATCCCGATGGGCGTATAACACTGCACCGCTACGCTGCGCTGATGCGAGAGGCCGTCGTCCTCAGCAGAGACCCGGCCCTGGCGCTCCACTACGGCGAGTCTACCGACATTGCCCAGTTCTCCGTCGTCGGCTTGATCGGCCGGGCCTCCGCGACCATGGCGGAGGCCCACGCTCAGCTCAACCGGTACGTCCGCCTGGTGGTCGACGTCGAGATCGACGGCACCGAGCGTTTCCGCCTCGACCCCGGCGATGCGGGCTTGTGGCTGGTGGACGCGCGCCGGAACCCCAACGCGTTTCCGGCGCTCACCGAGTCGGCGTTTGCCCAGATCGTCTGCGCCCCGCGCGCCCTCGGCATCCCTCGATTCGCGAAGGCCGTTCATGTCTCCCACCCGCGACCCGCCTACGGCCCCGAGTACGAGCGTGTGCTGCAGGCACCGGTGGTGTTCGAGGCCGGACGCAACGCCATCCTGGTGGACGAATCCATCCTGGCGCAGCCGGTGGAGCGCCTGCCGCGCTACGCCTTCGGGGTGCTGACGCAGCATGCCGATGCGCTGCTGGAAGCGCTGGAGCGCGCGGATTCGGTCCGCGCCCAGGTCGAGAAGCTCCTCATGCCGGTGCTGCACACGGGGGCTGTGAGCATGGATGCCGTGGCCCGTCGGCTGAACGTCAGCCGGCAGACGCTCTACCGGCGCCTCAAGGCGGAGGGGGTCACGTTCGAGCAGGTGCTGGACGAGTTGCGTTGTCGCCTGGCGCTGGATTACCTCAGCTCACGCAGGGTCTCGGTGAACGAGACAGCCTACCTGGTGGGGTTCTCGGAGCCGGCGGCCTTCTCGCGGGCCTTCAAGCGCTGGACCGGCAAGCGCCCGCGTGATGTGCGCTCGGGCGGCGAATGAGACCGGCGGCGCGAGCGTTCGACTCCGACGAACTTCGGTTGACCAAAAAACCTACCTGTCGTAAGGTTTGGTCCATGGAGCGCTCATCCAACACCCCCCGCACCCGCGCCGCTCACGGAGAAACCCGGGAGCGGGTGCTCGACGCAGCCCAGCTGCTGCTGCAGACCGAGTCCTATGACGGCTTCAGCTTCCGCGACGTAGCCGAGGCCGTGGGCATCCGCAAGGCCAGCGTCTACCACCACTTCGAGTCCAAGGAGGCGCTCGCCGCCGCCGTGGCGGATCGGGCCGCGGAACGCTTTCGCGACTGGGCCTCGTGGCAAACGGCCCGGCCGCCGCTCGAGCGCCTGGCAGCTTACTGTTTCGAGCTGTACGGCGAGCATCTCGGAGCGGGACATCGACTGTGTCCGGGTGGTGCGCTCATCTCCGGCTGGTCCCATCTTTCGGCGGACGTGCACCGATCCGTGGAGTCGCTGCTGAATCTGCATCTGGAGTTTCTGCGCCGGGCGATCACCGACGGCGCGGCAGCCGGCGAACTGCGACTGCCGGCGGGAGGGGACGCCGACGCCACGGCCCGCTGGTTCGTGGCTTCGGTGCAGGGGGCGCTGGTTCTGTCCCGGGCCGCGGACAGCTACGAGAGTTTTCGCGAGCTCTGCCAGACCACGCTGGGGTGTCTCGCGAGCGGATCCGACTGAAAAAATTTGCCCGCTCAGCCTACCTGTCGGTAGGTAGTATTCGGGCGCCCTGAGAGCTGATGGAGCATCGACCATGAGTGACGCGCCAACCCCTCCCGGCCAGCAGCCGCCTCCGGTGCCTCCGGTGACTGTTGCGGCCCGCTGGTTTCACCGTGTGGTGGATCACCGCTGGCTCGCCATCTTCACGGCCGTGGCCCTCATAGCGGCCTTCGCCGCGTTCCTGCCGACCCTGATCAAAGACACGACTCCGGAGGCCTTCGTCCCCAAGGACAGCCCGGCGCTCGAATACCGTGACCGGGTGGAGGAGACCTTCGGCCTCAAAGACCCCATGGTGGTCGCCGTGATCGGCAACTCCCCCGGCGCCATCTTCACCCCCCGGGGGCTGCACCTGGTGCAATGGCTCAGCGACCGGATCGAGCAGGTGCCCGGCATCGATCCCGATCGAGTGGTGAGCCTCGCTGGCGAGAACGACATCGTCGGCACGGAGGACGGCATGCTCGTGGAGCCGTTCTGGGAGAGCCCACCGGACAGCGTTGACGGTGCGCGCCGGGTCTGGGAGGCGATTCAGGCATCGCCCCTATACCTCGGCACCCTGGTGAGCCGGGACGGCGCCGGCACGCTGATCGTCGCCGAGCTTCTGGAGGATCGCGCGGCGAAACGCATCTACTTCGACCTCCTGGCGCTGGTGGAAGAGGCGCGCGCGGCCGGGCTGATCCCGCCCGACGTGGCGCTGCACGTGGCCGGCCAGGGCGCGGTGAGCGGCTACCTGTCGGCCTACATCGACGCCGACGCCGCCCGGCTCAATCCCCTGGCCGCCGTGGTCATCACCCTGGTCCTGCTGCTGGCGTTCAGGACCGTGGCGGGTGTGCTGCTGCCGAACCTCATCGTCATCGGCACCGTGGCGGTGGGCCTCGGCGGCATGGCCGCGGCCGGGGTGCCGTTCTACGTCATCACCAACTCGCTTCCGGTGATCCTCATCGGCATCGCCGTGTGCGATTCCATCCACGTGTTCAGCGAGTATTACGAGGCGCTGCGCCGGCAACCGGACCTCTCCGGCCGTGAGGCCACGGTCCGGGCCATGACGGCGATGCTCCGACCCATCACGCTGACCACCGTGACCACGGCGGCGGGCTTCATCGGGCTCGCGGCGGCCGCCGGATTGCCGCCAATGCGCTCCTACGGGATCTTCGCCGCGCTCGGCATCGCGGCGGCCTGGATCTGGACCCTGGTGCTGCTGCCGGCGACCCTGTCGCTGCTCAAGCCGAAACCCGCCCCGGCGCTCCGGGCCCGCCCGGACGGCGGCACGGACCTGTTCACCGGAATCATGACCGCGCTGGGCGCCGGGGTGGCCCGGCGCCCGGGCACCGTGCTGATCCTCGGCGCAGGCCTGTTGGCGCTCGCTGTCACCGGTGCGGCACGGGTGGAGTTCAACGATCAGCGCATCACCAGCTTTCAGGAGACGGAGCCCCTGCGCATCGCGGACGCCGCCATCAATGCGGCCTTCGACGGCACCTATTACCTGGACGTCGCCATCACCACCCCCGAGCCCGAAGACCTGTTCAAGCGGGAGAACCTCGCGCGCATCGAGCGGCTGCAGGCATGGATGGAAACCGACGGCGGCGTGGTGAACACCACCTCCATCGTCGATTACCTGAAGGAGATGCATCGCGCCATGCACGAG
Organism: Pseudomonadales bacterium; assembly: GCA_041690675.1. GTDB lineage: Bacteria > Pseudomonadota > Gammaproteobacteria > Pseudomonadales > Azotimanducaceae > UBA7803. The sequence goes on from JAWLGU010000118.1 coordinate 7,205, forward strand.
GACCGGCCGGAGTACTATCGCCTTCCCGACGACCCGGCGCTGATCGCCCAGTACTTCCTGCTCTACTCGGCGTCCGGCGAGCCCACCGATTTCCAGGAGGAGGTGGACTACGACTACCGGCTCGCCCACGTGCGCGGGCAACTCCGCGACGACAACTTCCAGCGCATCGAGCCCATCGTCCTCGGGCTCGAAGACTATCTCGCGCGGGAGTTCGACACCGACGCCATCCAGGGCCACGCAACCGGTGCCCTGCACCTCACCTACACCTGGATCGCACCGCTGAAGTCGAACACGGCGCTCGGCATGATGCTGGCCCTGCTGCTGGTGCTCGCCGCCTCGGCCTGGTTTTTCCGCTCCGTGCTGCTCGGGGCGCTGGCGACGCTGCCGGTGGCCTTCGCGGTGCTCATGGTGTTCGGCGTCATGGGTTACCTCGGCATCTGGATCGGCGTGGGCACTTCCATGTTCGCGGCCATCGCCATCGGGCTCGGCGTCGACTTCGCCATCCATACCCTGGAACGGCTGCGCCGGCTGATCCGCGAGGAAGGGCGGCCTTTCGAAGCCGCGGTGGCGGAGCTGTTCCCGACCACCGGACGGGCGCTGCTGTTCAACCTGCTGGCGCTCGCGCTGGGCTTCGGCGTGCTCACGACCTCCAAGGTGCCGCCGCTGCAGAACTTCGGCTTGCTGGTGTCGGTGGCGGTGCTCACCAGCTTCCTGGTCAGCGTGACCCTGATGCCCGCCATCGTCGGCTGGCTGCGGCCGCGGGCGTTGTTCGGCACGACGGCGAGCCCGCGCGCGCCGCTGGCGGTCGCGGCGGGCGGCTTCGTGCGTCCGGGCGCGCTGGCGCTGCTCGTGGTTCTGGGCGGTCTCGGGATCGCGCTCACCGCGTGGGCCGAAGCCCTGCCCGACGCGGACCGGGTGATGGCCGCGGTGGATGCCCGGGACGAGGGCGAGACCCAGCGCTCGAGCATCGTCTTCGAGCTCATCGACCGGCGCGGCAAGACGCGCGTTCAGGAGACCGTGGGCCTCAGAAAGTACTTCGGCGACGACAAGAAGCAGGTGCTGTTCTACCTCGAGCCGAGCAACGTTCGCGGCACCGGGTTCCTGACCTACGACTACGCGGATCCCGGGCGGGACGACGATCAATGGCTGTACCTGCCGGCGTTGCGCAAGACCCGACGTATCTCCGCATCCGATCGCGGCGACTACTTCCTCGGCACCGATCTCACCTACGAGGACGTCAAGCGCCAGGGCAAGGTGACCCTGGAAGACTGGACGTTCCGCAGCGCGGGCCGTGAGGTGGTGGACGGCGTCGACACCGTGGTGATCGAAGGGCTGCCGGCGAGCGACGCCGTCGCCGACGAGCTCGGCTACGGGCGCGCGCGCTGGTATGTGGATACGTCCAACCACACCATCCGCAGGAGCGAGACCTGGGACGTGCAGGGCAACCCGCTCAAGACGTCGCGGTTCACCGACGTGCGCCTGGTGGAAGGCATCTGGACCACCCACGAGATCGAGGTGGTCAATCACAAGACGGGCCACCGCACCCGACTGCGGATCGGCGACGTCGATTACGGCGTCGAGGTGGACGACGGCGCCTTCGAGGAACGCGCCTTGCCGCGCGGCTTCCGCCGGTGAAACGCGGCATTCTCGGCGCGATCCTGGCGGCATCGACGGGCGTTGCCGGTGCCGAGGTGCGCCTCGGCGGCATCGCCGAGGTCGAGGCGGCGATGGAGCGCGGCCGCGTGCAGAAGTCGGAGCTGATTCTGACTCCGCAGCTCGAGTGGCGCGCGCCCGGATTCGACGTCACCGCCATCGCGCGGCTGCGCACCGACGGCTACGAGCTTCTCGGCGATCACACGGAGCTCGAGTTGCGCGAGCTGTACCTGGATGCCTATCTCGGCCGCACCTACCTCCGCGTCGGCAAGCAGCAGATCGTCTGGGGCGAGGCAGACGGCCTGAAGGTGCTCGACCTGATCAACCCCCAGAGCTTCCGCGAGTTCATCCTCGACGAGTTCGAAGACTCCCGAATTCCGCTCTGGTCGGTGAAGTGGGAAGTGCCGCTGGGCGGACCTTGGAACGCTCAGTTCGTTCTGGTGCCGGACCAGACCCATCATCGGCTGCCGGCGGCGGACGACCTGTTCGCGTTCACCTCGCCGGAGCTGGTGCCGCGCCCGCCGCCGGGCGTGCCGGTGACGATGCAGGAGGCGCGGGTGCCGGACGACGTGCTGGCCGACAGCGATGCCGGGGTGCAGCTCGCCGCGCACCTCGGCGGTTGGGACGTAACCCTCAATTACCTGTACCACTACGTCGATTTTCCGGCCGTCTCCGTGGCGCGCGACGAGAGCGGCGTGACGGTCGGCAGCCGTTACCACCGCACCCACACGTTCGGCGGTACCCTCTCCAACGCGTTCGGCGACTTCACCGTGCGCAGCGAGCTCGGCTACTCCACCGACCGCCGATACTCCGCCACCGGCGGCGGCCTGACCACCGCGGACGAGCTTTCCTACGTGATCGGCCTCGATTGGATGGGGCTCACCGACACCCTGGTCTCGGCTCAGCTCTTCCAGTCACGGGCAGACGTCGGCGACGCCGTCGCACGGGACGAGTGGGAGAGCGACGCCACCCTGCTGGTGGAGCGCTCCTTCCGCAACCGCACCGTCACGCTCGGCGTGCTCGCCATCCGCGACCTGGACCGGGGCGACGGGGTCGTCACCGGCGAAATCACCTACGATTACCAGTCGAACGTGCGCTTGCGTTTGCAGGTGAGCGCGTTCCACGGCAGCCCGCGCGGGCGGTTCGGGCAGTTCGACGAGCGGGACCGGGTACTGGTGGGGGTGGAGTATGGCTTCTGAGGACGGGGTGCCATCCTGAGAATCGTGTCCCGCCCGCGGATCAGCCCCCGTCGGCCATGATCCGGCCGATCTGCCGCCCCAGCCATTCCGGGAACACCGCCGCCTCGCCTTCCTCCATGGCCAGCACCTCCGCCAACCGGGCGCCGGCCACGCCGTAGCCGATGGCGGCGGTGGCGATGAGAAAGATCATGCGTCGGGCGACCCGCGCCCGGTCCGGCCCCGGGGGCAGGCGCTCTGCCAGCTCCGGCACCAGCTCCGCAAAAAGCTCGCGCACGTGAGGCGAGGGCGCCAGGTCTTCGGAGAGCGCATCGCCGCCGATGGCGAGCCAGGCCAGCAGCTTGGCGTGGCCGCCGCGGGAGAGGGCGTCGAACAGATCCGCGAGGATGGCCCGCGGCTCCGGGGCCGGGTCGCGCTGCAGGGCGGCGATGATGTCGCGCAGCAGGCGGTCGGTCATGTGCTCCACGAGGGCGCGGCGCATGCCGGCGCTGCTGCCGAAGTGGTGCAGCACCGTGGCGTGGCTCATGCCGCAGTCGGCGGCCACGTCCGCGACGTTCAGGCCATCGAGGCCGTGGGTGCGCAGGCGCGCCTCGGCGGCCAGGAGGATCTCCCGGCGGGCGGCGTCCGGCGATCGGCGCTTGCGGGCTCCGGATGATTGCTCGGTAGCGATACGTTTTCCCCTGAATCCATCTATTGACATTAATGTAGATAGTCGTACCCTCGGGCTACCTACATCGGTGTCAATAGTGCCATGA
>JAWLGU010000119.1:0-10353 GCA_041690675.1 Pseudomonadales bacterium
TACTGGCGCGCCCGACAGGATTCGAACCTGTGACCTTTGGCTCCGGAGGCCAACGCTCTATCCAGCTGAGCTACGGGCGCGTGGGGCCGATTCGCCGGCGAATCGGGGCGGCAATTCTACGGGCTCCGGCGCTGCAACTCCAGCCCGCCAGGCGGTGTCAGGCCACTCCGCCTGGGGCGTCGCCCCGGGCGTCGGCCAGGGCCTGCTGCGCCCGGCGGTGGTGGTCCGGGCGGATGTGCCGGGCGAGAGTCTTGAGGGCCGCCGCCAGCACCGCGGCGTCGTCGGTGAAGCCGAGCAGGGGCGCCACGTCGGGGATGGCGTCGGCGGGGAGGACGAAGTAGGCCAGCGCCGCCAGCAGCACCGCCCGCACCGAGCGCGGGGTGCGGCGGTCGGTGGCAGCGTAGTAGGCGGCCAGCAGGTCCTCGGCGAAAGGGAGCCGGGCGGCCACCCGGCGGAACTTGGGCCAGAAGCCGCGGGCGACCAGTTGCTCGTCCCGGCCTGCCTGCTCGATGTCGATGTGCTTCGGGATCACGGCAAACTCCATGTGCTTCTCGCCGCGTGAGGGTCCCAGCATGACAGATCCGCCGGGTGGCGGCCAAGACCCCGGGGCTGCGGCACGAACCGTGCATAGGCCTCGGCCCCCACGGCGGCGCATGGCGGATGTTCAAGAACACCCCGCTGGACAACATGCTGGCCATCGGCGCGGTCACCGAACGTTCCGCGCGCATCTGGGTCCGGGTGGACCGCCCCGGCCGTTACCTGCTGCGTTGGACATCGGCCCGCTTCGGCGGGCCGGTTCGCCATGGGCTCATGCGCATCGACCGCAGCAGCCCGGACCTCACCGGCGGCATGGTCATCACCGAGGGCCTGGAGCCGGAGATGCGCTACCGCATCGCCCTGTACCGGGAAAGCGGCGAGCAGGTGGCCACCGGGTCGTTCTACACCGCGCCGGACGATGGGAAAGATCTACCGTTGCGGTTTTCCATCGCGCTCATGAGCTGCCACCAGCCGTTCAACGGGCGGGGTCGGGTAGCCCGCAACACGGAGCCCATGCTGGAGGCGGCCTGGCGGGCGTTCCGCCAGCACGACGTGCGCCAGGTGGTGCTCGCGGGGGATCAGCTCTACGCGGATCATCCGCCGCGGCTGTCGCTGTTCGACCGGACCCATTTCCGGGCAGTGGCGCCGCGGGGCCGCGAGACCATCCTCGACTGCACCGAGGAGGAGGTGCGGGCCCTGTTCCATCGCCGCTACCGGCACTTCTGGGCGATCCCCGGGTGGCGCAAGCTGCTTTCCCACTACCCGTGCTACCCCATCCTCGACGACCACGAGATCGTCGACAACTGGGGCTCGGCGAACGAGCACCAGGAGCCCCACTGGCAGGATTTCCGCAACGGCGCGTTCCGAGCCTATTTCGACTACCAGGGCACGCACGTGCGCGACAACGAGGCCGCGCTGCCGGACCACATGGATTACGAGATCGAGCTGGGGGATACCGCCACCTACGTGATGGACCTGCGCTCGAACCGGCGGGTGGGCGACGAGCCGCAGGTGGTGTCGCCGGCGCAGATTCAGTCGTTCCGCGCGTTTCTCGAGGTGCAGCACGACAAGCGGGTGCTGTTCGTGGTGCTCTCGGTGCCCCTGGTTCACCTGCCCGGAGGCCTCACCCGGCTGGCCGCGTGGATCACGCCGGACGGCGAGGACTTCTCGGACCGCTGGTCGTCCCGGGGCCATCAGGCCGACCGGGACGAGATTCTGCGGCTGCTGCATCACCATCAGCAGGCCTATCCGGATCAGCACATCGTGCTGCTCTCCGGGGACATCCACATCGGCTGCCTGCATCAGATCCGCTGGCGCGACGCGCCCGCCACCCTGTACCAGTTCGTCTCCAGCGGCATCACCCACGACACCGGCCGCTACGTGCAGGCCCTGTCGGCGGGGATCATGCGCGCCAACCGGCGCGTGGACACCGGCGCGCTGCTGGCGGCGGACCTGGTGCTCACCCGCGGTGAGCGGGGCGCCCGGCGCAACCCCTGCGGCCGCCTCAACTTCGGCATCGTCGAGCTCACCCGCCGTTCCGCCGCCGAGCCACCGTGGATGCGCTTCTACCTCTATTCCCACCGCCGCGGCGAGCCGCTGTGCCTGTTCCGCTCGCCGCCCATCGATTGCGGCGCCCGGAGCGATCCCGGCTCCACCCCCACCAGCGTGATGAGCCAGCTCTACCAGGTGCCCTGAGCGGCTGGCAGACATTTCGCGTGAATCCCACCGGCAACGGAGGACACCAGCCTTGGCGGCCCTGGTGGTGCTGGTGCTGAACAATCGGCTCTGAACCAGGTGACCTGGGAGCAGCGGGCACTGGCGGGGGACCCGAAGTTCGAGGGCTCGCAGAACCTGCCGGAAGCAGTTCATGAAGAACTTCGCGCCGGGCTAGGAGGCAGCGGTGGGGGTCAACCTCCCCCGGCATGGTCGGACAGGTCGATCACGTGGCGCAGCTCGCGGATCGGCACCCCGAGATAGTCGCGCTCCCGGCTCGCGCCTTGCAGCCGCCAGCCGTTGGCGCGGTAGACCGCCAGGGCCCGTTCGTTGCGCTCCTCGGTCCACAGCACCGCCCGATCGTCGCCTTCGCACCAGAGCGCCCAGGTGGCCCGCTCCAGCAGCCGGCGGCCGCTGCCGTCGCCCCAGGTCCGCGGATGGGTGTAGAGCAGGGCGACCTCGCCGTAGCCGGGATCCAGGTCCGGATCCGCCGCCGGGCACCAGCGCACGAAGCCGGAGATACCGTCCGCATTCTCGGTGACCAGGAACCGTTCGCCGGCTTCACTGATTCGCTCGGCCCAGCGGTCCGGGTCCGGCACGGCGCGTGCCAGGCGATCGGCGCCGAGGAACGGGGCCCAGGCTTCCCTGGAGGCGGCGTGATAGACCGCGGCTACGCCGCCGGCATCCGCCGGGGTGGCCACCCGGGTGCGGCGGTCGCGGCGCAGAATGCACCACGTGTCGCCGTCCTGGAGCAGCACCTCGTCGTCCCAGAGCGGCAGCAGCGCCGGAGTCGGCTGCACGGCGCGGGCGGCCCGCCGATGCAGCGCAGCCCGGCCGGGGCGATCGTGATGAGGCAGCACCAGGCGGGGAATCAGGCCGAGACCCGCGAGGCCCAGGTCCGCCGACGCGGTGAACGGGCTGGTGATGCGGGCCGGCGCCAGGTTCGGGCCGCAGACCATGGCGCCGGCACTCTGGCCGGCGATGGGCAGCCCGCGGCGGTGGGCGTCCCGAAGCAGCGCGTCGACCCCGGAGCCGACGAGCGCAGCCAGCAGCGCGAACGGGTCGCCTCCGGTCATCAACACGGCCGCCGCAGTGTTCAGGGGCTCGGGGTCTTCCCGGCTCACGTCGAGCTGGCGTACCGCCCGGCCCAGTGGCTGCAGCGCCGCCAGGGCCGGCTCGACGATGGCGTCGCCGTCGGGCAGCGCCCGACTCGCGCTGGTGATCAGCACCACCGGGCCCGGTTCGGCGTGGGTGCCGAGCCACTCCCCGAGGCCATCGAAGGACAGGGAGGTGAGGAACAGGGGCATCGGTGCTCCCTAGCTCCAGCCCTCCGCGGAGAGCGGCAGCCGCCGCACCCGTTCGCCGGTGACGGCGAAGATGGCGTTCCCGACCGCGGGCGCCAGTGGCGGCAGCGCCGGCTCGCCAAGGCCGGTGGGCGGAAAGTCGCTCTGCACGAAGTGCACGTCCACCTCCGGCGCACGGCCGATCCTTAGCAGCGGGTACTGGTGGAAGTTGAGCTCGCGGGCGCGGCCGTTCTCGAAGGTGATCCGCTGGCCCAGCATGGCGCTCAGCCCGTCGATCACCGATCCCTGCACCTGGTTTTCGGCGCCGGAGAGATTGACGATGGGGCCGACGTCCGCGGCCACCGTCACCTTGTGCACGTTCAGTCGCTTGTCGGATCCGACGCTCACCTCGGCCACCTCGGCCACGTGGCCGGCGTGGCTGAAGTAGAAGGCGAGGCCCAGGCCCCGGCCTTCGGGAAGCGTGCGGCCCCAGCCGGCTGCCTCTGCCGCCCGGCGGATGACCCCGGCGGCGCGGCCGGTGTGCAGCGCCCACAGGTTGCCTTCCTCGAGCCAGCGCGGCTCGCCCATGAGCTCGAGCAGGAACTCCACGTGATCGCGCCCGGCGGCGCTCGAGAGCTCGTGGAGAAAGCTCTGGTGCGCGAAGGCGATGACGTTGGAGCCGGGTGCGCGCCAGTAGCCGCAGGGGGTGCGCCACGGCAGCAGGGTCTGGGTGAGGCGGTAGTGCGGAACGAACGGGCCCGGGTCCACGTCGCCGCTGATGCCGCCGCCCCGCACCGGCTCGTCACCGTCCTCGGTGAAGCTGATGAAATGGTTGCGCCAGCCGGTGAGACGGCCGTTGCCGTCCAGCGCCCCCTGGAGGGCGTGAAAGCCGCCGGCCCGGTAGAAATCATGGGCCATGTCGTCTTCGCGCGTCCAGGTGAGCTTCACCGGGCCGTCCACCCGGCGGGCGATGGCCGCCGCCTCCACCACCGCGTCGTTCATGAGGCGCCGGCCGAACCCGCCGCCCGCGCGCATCTGGTGCAGCACCACCCGGTCTTCCGCCACGCGGATCAGCTTGGCCACCGACTGCTTGGCGCCCTGGGGCGACTGGGTGGGCGCCCACAGCTCCATGATGCCGTCGTGCCACCAGGCGGTGGTGTTCTGGGGCTCGAGCTGGGCGTGGCTGACGAACGCGTACTGATAGAAGCCGGAGACGGTCCGGGCGGCCTCGCCGAAGGCCCGGTTCACGTCGCCACGGTCGGCCACCGTTTCCCGACCCTCGCCCTCGGCCAGGCGGCGGGCCTCCTCCTGTGCGCGGCTCCAGCTGTCTTTGGCAGCGTCGGATTCGTCCCACTCCACCTCCAGGCTGCGCCGGGCCTTGAAGGCCGACCAGGTGTCAACGGCGACGATGGCGACTCCCGCCGAGAGCTCGGTAGGCTCGCCGTTGCTCTCGAGGACGAAGGCGTCGATCACCCCCGGCAGCCGCTTCACCGCCTCCAGGTTGGCCCGCTTCACCCGTCCGCCTTCCGCCGGACATTGCACGTAGCTGGCGTAGCGCAGCCCCGGGAGCTGCTTGTCGATGCCGAACAGCGCCGCGCCGGTGACCAGCGGCCGGTTGTCCACGCCGCTGATCCGCTTGCCGAGCAGGCGAAACTCGGACGGGTCCTTGAGGGTGACGTCGTCCGGATCCGGCACGGGTAGCTCCGCCGCGGTGGAGGCCAGCTCCAGGTAGGAGAGGCGCCGGCCGCTGGGGGTATGAATCACCATGCTGTCCCGAGTCTCGCACTCCTCCGGGTCCACCTCCCAGCGCAGCGCCGCTGCCGCCACCAGCATGTGCCGTGCCGCGGCCCCCGCCCGGCGCATGGGGGTCCACTTGTCGGGGATCGAGCGGGAGCCGCCCGCCGCCTGACGCTCGTAACGCGCCGCGTCGATTTCGGACTGCACCACCGTGACGTCGTCCCAGGCGGCGTCCAGCTCCTCCGCCACGATCATGGGCAGCGCGGTCTTCACACCCTGGCCGATCTCCGGGTTCGGGGCGTAGATGAATATCCCCTCCTCGGAGATCCGCACGTAGGCGTTGGGCTGGAAGCTGCCGTCCTCACCCGTGGCCGCCACCGGCTGCGGCCGGGAGCAGCCCACGGTGACCCCGAGGATCAGCCCGCCGCCGGCGAGCCCGGTGAGCTTGAGAAATGCACGCCGGTCGAGCTTGACGATGTCGCCGTTGTCACTCTGCATGCTCGCCTCCTGCCACGGCCATCACCGCGCCGCGGATGCGGTTGTAGGTGCCGCACCGGCACAGGCTGGGATCCAGGGCCTCGTCCACCTCCGTAGCCGAGGGACGGGGGTTTTCCGCCAGCAGCGCGGCGGCGCGCATGAGCTGGCCGGACTGGCAGTAGCCGCATTGGGGAACGTCGTGGTCGATCCACGCCTGTTGCAGCGGGTGCAGGGTGCCATCCGCGGCGGCGAGGCCCTCGATGGTGGTGATCTGCGCGCCTTCCAGGGCCGCTGCGGGCACGGCGCAGCTGAAGGCGGGCACGCCGTCCACGTGTACGGTGCAGGCGCCGCACTGGGCGATGCCGCAGCCGAACTTCGTTCCCACCAGCCCAAGATGATCCCGCAGCACCCAGAGGAGCGGTGTGTCCTCGTGGACCACCTCCACCTCGTGCACACGGCCGTTCACGTTCAGACGCATGAGAACCTCCCGCCGTCGGTTGCCCGAAGACGGCTGATGTTAGCGCAGGGTCCGAGCGATGACTAACAGGGCCGCGGGGGTGATTTGCGGAGCACCGCGGCACCGCAGGAGTAACCGCCGCCGAAGGCGGTGGCGGCCACCAGGTCGCCGGGCTCGATGGCGTCGCCAGCCAGCTCGATGGAGATGGGAATGCTCGCGCAGCCGGTGTTGCCCAGGGTGTCCACGGTAACGAGACAGTGCTCCATGGGAAGCCCCAGAGCCTTGGCCACGTTGACCATGATGCGGAGGTTCGCCTGGTGAGGCACCAGCCAGCGGATGTCCGAGACCTGGAGGCCCAGCGTGCACATGGCGGTGCGGGTCTCTTCCGCCAGGAACTCGCAGGCCCGGGCGAAGACGTCGCGGCCTTCCCGCATCACCAGCCCGTGGCTGCCCAGGGCGGGATCCAGGGTGATGGCCTCCGGACCCTTGCCGGCGCAGGCGACCCCCCGGGAGCGGGCGTACTCCAGGCTGAAGGCGGCGCGGTCCGACTCCCGGGACAGCACCGCGGCGGCGGCACCGTCGCCCCAGAGATGGCCCGAGAAGCGGTCGGCATCGTCGCTGTAGCGGCTGTTGTGCTCGGACGCTACCAGAAGCGCCTTCCGTGCCTCGCCCGCCAGCAGCATCATGCGGGCGAGCTCCAGGGCGCTGATGAACGACGAGCACGCCGAGGAGAGAAAGTACACCCGGGCGTCGCATATGCCGAACTCGCGCTGCAGCCGGAACGGCATGGTGGAGAGGGTATCGTCGGGCGTGTAGCTGGCACCGATCAGGAGATCCACCCCGTCGAGGGCATCCGGACGCTTGTCCAGGAGCCGGCGCACCGCGGCCGCGGCCATGGTGCTGGTGGTCTCGCCGGGTGCCGCCCGGGAACGGCTGTGAATGCCCGTACGCGCGACGAACCAGTCGGGCTCCTGGCCCGTCAGCTCGCTGAAGCGCGAATTGTCGACCCGCGTTTCGGGGACATAGGCCCCGATGTCCTCGATGTAAACGATGACGTTGCCCTCGGCAGTGGCTGGCGCGCATTCTAAACCACGGCGCGACCTCGGCGCACCGCGCGGGTACGTGTCGGACAACGGTGCTGACCACGCAGCCGGCGTGGACCATAATATGCAGATCACACTCAGAGCGCACGACACACGCGAAGGGGAACACCGTGAGCGATTTCGACACACAGTTCGAGAAGATGAAGAGCGGCCAGGGCTTCATCGCCGCCCTGGATCAGAGCGGCGGCAGCACCCCCAAGGCGCTGCGCCTGTACGGCATCGAGGAGGACGCCTGGTCCAACGAGGAGGAGATGTTCGACCTGGTGCACGAGATGCGCACCCGGATCATCACCAGCCCCGCATTCAACGGCGACCGCATCCTGGCGGCCATCCTGTTCGAGAACACGATGGACCGGCAGATCGAGGGTCAGCCCACCGCCGAGTACCTGTGGCGGACCAAGCAGGTGGTGCCCATCCTCAAGGTGGACAAGGGCCTCGCCGAGGAGAAGGACGGCGTGCAATTGATGAAGCCGATCCCCGACCTGGACGACCTGCTCGCCCGGGCCAAGGCCAGCGGCATCTTCGGCACCAAGATGCGCTCGGTGATCAAGCAGGCGAACGAGGCCGGCATCCGCGAGATCGTCAAGCAGCAGTTCGAGCTGGCCCGGCAGATCATCGCCGCGGGGCTCGTGCCCATCGTCGAGCCGGAGGTGGACATCAAGTGCCCCGACAAGGCGAAGGCGGAGGCCATGCTGAAGGCGGAGATCCTGCGGGAGCTGAATGCTCTCGGCCCGGATCAGCGGGTGATGCTCAAGCTCACTCTGCCTGAGCAGAACAACTTCTACATGGATCTCATCGAGCACCCCAACGTGGTTCGGGTGGTGGCCCTCTCCGGCGGCTACTCCCGCGCCGAGGCCAACGAACGCCTGGCGCGGCAGAACCGCATGGTGGCCAGCTTCTCCCGGGCTCTCACCGAGGGGTTGAAGAAGCAGCAGTCCGAGGAGGAGTTCGACGCCCTGCTGGACGAGTCCATCGGCAGCATCTACGAGGCGTCGATCACCTGAGCGGTCGCGGCCGCCGTGCCTGCCACCGCCGAGTTCCGCTTCTACGCGGAGTTGAACGACTTCCTGGCGCCGGCCCCCGGCGGCCGTGAGCGGGCCTACTCGTTCGACGGCAATCCCTCGGTGAAGGACGCCATCGAAGCCCAGGGCGTGCCGCATACGGAGGTGGAGCTCATCCTCATCGACGGCGAGCCGGTGAATTTCGAGCACCACCTGCGTCACGGTGAGCGGGTGGCAGTGTATCCGGTATTCGAGAGCTTCGACGTGGCGCCGGTGGCGAAGCTGCGGGCGGCGCCGCTGCGGCGCAATCGCTTCGTGGTGGACGTCAACCTGGGCAAGCTCGCGCGCTGGCTGCGGCTCCTGGGCTTCGACACCATCTACCGCAACGACCTGGACGACCCGGAGCTGGTGCGCATCGCCGCCGACGAGGAGCGCATCCTGCTCACCCGCGACCGGCGCCTGCTGCACCACAAGGCCGTCAGTCACGGCTACTGGGTACGCGCCGTGGACCCGGAGCAGCAGGTGGCGGAGGTGGTGCGGCGCTTTCAGCTCGAGGGCAGCATGGCGCCCTTCCACCGCTGCCTCGCATGCAACGGGCTGATCCACCCGGTGGCGAAGGTCCGGATCGAGCACCGCCTGGAGCCCAAGACCCGGCGTTATTACGACGAGTTCTACCAGTGCGACCAGTGCGGCAAGGTTTACTGGAAGGGGCCCCACTTCGCGCGTCTGATGGAGGCGGTCGAGCGGATGGTGGCACCCGCCTCGTGAGCCTGGCGGAATCGCGGATCGGCTGGCGCTGGATCGCCGCGGGAACCCTGTTCCTGTTCGCCCTCGTCGGCTTCGCGTCCGGCGTCTCCCTCACCGAGCAGGGGGACGTGGCCGGGGCGGGCTGGCTCACCCTGGCCTATTACAGCCTGGGTCTGTTCGTGTTCGGCGGGCTGGAACTCGGCATGCCCACGGGGGGGCCGATGGGCGCCCGCATGCTCCTGTGGACCGCTTATTTCGGCGCGCCGCTGCTCACCGCTTCGGCGGTGATCGAGACTCTGATGAAGGCGGTGACCCCCGATCACTGGCGGCTGCGCCGGCTGGCGAACCACGTGGTCATCGTCGGCGCCGGCAGCCTCACCATTACCTATCTTCGGGTGCTGCGGCGCAAGCGCCCCGAGGTGGACGTGGTGGTGCTGGTGGACGCCATCGAGCCCACCCGCAAGCAGGAGCTGGAGCAGAGCTTCGGCGTCACCGTGGTGGTGGGGGACGCCACCCACGACTTCATGCTGCGTCAGCTGCGGCTGCGCCATGCCAGCAAGGTGGTGCTGCTGCCCGACGACAACTTCGCCGCGTTCGAGGTGGCCAGCCGGATCCTGCGCCGCTACCCGACCCTGGACTCGCGGATTCTGCTGCACTCCCACAACCTGCGCTTCCTGCGGATGATGCAGAAGACCTCCATCGGCCAGCGCTGCACCTGCTTCAACATCTATCACCTGGCCGCCTCGGGCCTCGTGCGCGATCAGCTGCTGCAGCACTTCCAGCGCACGGGGGTGAAGGACGTGGTCGTGCTGGCGGGCTTCGGCCGCTTCGGCCAGACCATCCTCGAGGAGCTGCAGGTGGCGGCGGCCGGGGAGGTGGGCACCGTGGCCATCATGGACGTGGATGCCGCCCGCCGGGTGCTGGTGGTGCGCGAGCAGGGGTATCTGGGCGAGGGCTACCGCCGATTGCTGGTGCAGGGCAACGTGGGGCACCCGGACGCCTGGCGGGAGCTGAGCGAGGGGGTGGATCTCTCCCGCAGCGAGCCCACGGTGATTCTCGGCACAGGGCAGCCCATGGAGAACCTGCGCGCCGCCCTGTGGGTGAAGCAGCAGTGGCCCAATGCACTGGTGTTCACCCGCACCAACGAGGTGTCGCTGTTCGCCGAGGACGTGGGGGCGGAGAACGGGATCATCAGCATCAGCATCGATCGGCTGGTGGAGGAGAACATTCCCGATGCCTGGCTCGGGTTGCGGGAGCCTGGTGTGGTGTAGGTTGTCGGCGGGATCCGGACCGGTTGA
>JAWLGU010000120.1:0-1323 GCA_041690675.1 Pseudomonadales bacterium
ATCCCCTCCGGCATCCCCTCCGGCATCCCCTCCACCGCCGCCGCTCCCACTGCCTCCACCGCCGCCGGCGGCCAGCGCAAGTCCCAGCCCTCCTGCAGCCAACCCACCCCAGAGCAAGGGAGAGGCTCCGGCTTGGCCATGGACCTGCTCGCTGCCATCGGAGCGGGCGTCGCCATCTCCTGGCTCGGCTGCCCAGACCACCTGTTCACCGTCCGGTGATCCGCTCAGCACAGGGGAATCCGGGGTGAGCGGTGGACCTGCAAACGCGCCGGCGCCACCGGCAACATCCGTCGTGGGGTGGAAAGCCACGTCACGGGTGACAAAGAAGCGCTCCAGGACGAGCACCTCGATCTCATTGACCTCGAGGACCAGATCCTCGCCTTGGCGCTGCGCCACCAGCGCCCGCGGCGCTTCGTAGTCGGCGCGATCGATCAGCGTGTAATGCTCGCCGGGGCCGACGAGCATGCTTTGCGGAATCTCGTCGAGGGGAATCCACTCCACCGTACCGTCGGCCAGTCGCCGAGTCAGGACGAAGCTGGGCCCTCCCGCCTGGCTACTCATCACCCATCGAGCCTGGAATCGTGCACATCAGCAGAACTCATGATCCGGACGCTCGCATATTCTCTTTTTGTCGACGGCCACCCCCACCGCGCGCGGCTGCTCATCACATTGCAAATCTCTTGCCAGAAATGCCCAGCGTACAGGGGCACCGTGCCGCCGCACCCGGGGCGGATCCTGAATTACCGCGCTTCCATGCTCGTCAGCCGCTGCTGGTAGTCGAGCTCGCCCCGCAGGTCGGCAATCAGCTCGGCTGGGGCGCCGGCATCCGCCGCAGCGCGCAACGACCTGTGGGCGTCGTCCAACGCACCACTGGCGAGCCGCGCCAGGGCGCGATTGATCAATTCCTGGCGGACCGACTGCAGCCCGCTTCTGGCATCCGCAGATCCCGGATCCTGCGCCAGGACCCGGCTGTACAGCGTGTAGGCACTCGTCTCCGGAGGGGTGGTCAGGTGGCCCTGCGCCAATGCCAGGTCGGCTGCGACCAGGTCCCGGCGAAGCGCCAGCTCCGCCGCCAGCGCCCGAGCCGCCTGGCCGGTCTTCTCCAGTTCTGCCACCACGGCGGCATCCCACCGGCGCTCGCCCCTCTCAGCATCGGTTAACGCCTCGGCTGCACCGTGCATCTGTGCGCCCTCAGGCAGCGAACGTCGCCGTACGCGCGGCACCACGACCGGCTCGATGGCCGGTGTGGCCAGCAATTCGGGCTCCCGCGACCGCACGCGCGGTCGCTCGCCAACCGGCTCGCCAACCGGCTCGCCAACCGGC
>JAWLGU010000120.1:1423-9886 GCA_041690675.1 Pseudomonadales bacterium
GCTCGCCAACCGGCTCGCCAACCGGCTCGCCAACCGGCGCGGCCGTCGGCGGCGCGCCCAGTGAGGGAGACGCCTGCGAAGGAGTCGTCTGCGGCGCCGGACCGACGTCGACAGGCGCGGACGCTTTGCTCACGCTGCCCTCGCGAACCGCTGGGTCCAGCAGCGCCGTCCCGATGCCGGCCAGCGACATCAGGACCGCCATCAATGGAATGGAGATTCGGTGATGGCGTGCACCGGTTCTTGCCATCGGGACCGGCGAGGCGGCTGCCTCCGTCTGCTCCCCCGGCTTGGCTGGTCGCGGCGGCCGCACGGCACGGACCTTGACGGCATCGTCGGGCGGTGTCCGTTCGGCGAAGTCGGTATCGAGCTGGACGAGGTTGTGCGGCAGGTGGATCTCGGCGCAGCGATCGCGCGGGAGCCTTTCCCGGCGGCAGCATGAGCCTGGAGCCACCTCCAGCCCGTAGCCACGGACAGCGCGGAGCACCAGTTCGCCCTCATTGGCGGAATCCAGCTCGACCTGCGCGCAAGACCGATCGAAGCAGAGCTCGCCCGCCGCCGTCTCTCCGAGGGTCATGCCCGGCCGAACGCGCACCACCACCTTGCCATGGCTGGCGATGAGGAACCACGTTGTCGTGCCCTGCTCTATCCGCTGCCCCGTAGTCGGTCCATCGCGGACTGAGGTTTCGGGCACCTTGCAAAGGGTAGACATGGCGGTTGACAGAGTTCCGGGTGCTCGGCCGCCTCGAACTGGTGCACGTGACGCTTGCAACTAATGTGCCACGGCCACGGCGCCTGCCGCGTGGAGAGACGACGTGCGGAAACGTCTCCGCGGAGAAGCCGCCATGTAGCTAAATCCTTTAGACTTCTTCACTGATCCACCGCCCACGGAGATGATTCATGCCCGTCGAACCCGTCGTACCGCCGTACGTTCCCACCATTGCCAACATGCTCGGGCACGCGGCCCGCCATTACGGGGACGAAGCGCTTCTCGTGCGCGGTGACGATCGCCTGACGTTCGCCGAGCTGGAGCGACGGTCCCTCGCCGCGGCTCGCGCCCTGGTAGCCGCCGGCGTCGGCAAGGGCAGCCATGTGGGCGTGCTGCTGCCCAACGGAGCGGATTTCGCCGTGGCGTTCATGGCCGCGGCGCGCATTGGTGCCGTGGTGATCCCCATGAGCACCCTGTATCAGGCGCGCGAGCTCAAGTGGGTGCTGAACCACGCGGACATCGACACGCTGATCATCGCTCCGCGCTACCTGAACCACGATTACCTGGCGCGCCTCGAGCAGGCGCTGCCGGCCCTGGCCTACCAGAACCGCGCACGGCTGCTGCTCAAGGAAGCGCCGCACCTGCGCCGCGTCTACGTCTGGGGCGATGCGGTGCCGCCGTGGGGCCGGAGCGCGGGCGCGCTCGTGGACGGCGACCCTGCCGTCGGCGACGAACTGATCCGTGCCATGGAAGCGGCGGTCACCCCGGCCGACCACGCCTTCATGATCTACACCTCCGGCAGCACCGCCGAGCCGAAAGGCGTCGTGCACGCCCACGGTAACAGCGTGCGCCACTCCTACCAGATGGCGACGGTCTACGCGCTGCCGAAGCGCGGGGAGCGCGTGCTGTCGTCACGACCGTTCTTCTGGATCGCCGGCCTGTCGGCCACCCTCTTCTACGCCATGCACGGCGGCTTCTGTCTGCTGACCCCCGAGGGCGTCGACCCGCAGAGCTACCTGCGCCTCATGGAGGCGGAGCGCGCCGACTTCGTCACCGGCAACGCCGCCTCATTCGCAGCCATCGCCAAGCAGGCGGCCACCGACGACGGCCCCCTGTCGCTGGTGCAGATCGTCACCGACTATGCCGGCGTGGTGGACCGGAAGTCGACGCCGCCGCGCTTCGTCTGCACTCGTCTCGAGGCACTGATTTCCGCCGCCGAGGCCGAGCGCACCCGGGCGCGCATGCCGAGCATCTACGGCATGACCGAGACCACCAGCGCCTATGTGTCGCTGCCGGCGCCGGAACGCGTGCCCGAGGACAAGGTCGGCGCCAACGGCAAGCCGGCGCCCGGCGCGTTCGTGCGCATCGTCGACCCGGAAACCCGCGCGCCGCTGCCCCCCGGGCAGCCCGGCGAGCTGCTCGCCGGCGGTTACTCGCTGATGGCGGGGCTGTACAAGCGCGAGCGTCACGAGACCTTCCTCGGCGAGGTGCTCTACCCCACGGGGGACATGTGCAAGGTGGACGAGGACGGCTGGGTGACCTTCGTCACCCGCCTCTCGGAGATGATCAAGATCAGCGGCGCGAACGTGGCGCCGCTGGAAGTGGAGACCCTGCTGAATGCCCGCGAGGCCATCCGCGAAAGCGCCGTGGTGGGAGTCGAGCGCGACCGCCGCACCGAGCTGGTGGCCGCCGTGATCCTCCACGACGGCGCCAGCCTCGACGAGCAGGCGCTGATGACCGAGCTCAAGGGCGAGCTGTCTTCGTTCAAGGTGCCGAAACGCATCGTCGTGATGACGGACGCCGAGGTGCCGCGCACGGCCACCGGGAAGATCCACAAGCCGCGCCTGCAGGCGCTGCTCGGCAATGCCTGAGACCACGTTCGCCGTCTTCGCTTCGAATCGACCGGCGTTGCCGCGGGCTCACCCCCGAGCGCCATGCTTGGCATCGAGCTCACGGCGCAAGGCTTCCTGCTCGACCCGCCCCAGGGGGAACCGGTACAGCAGGTACGCAGCGATCAGCATGGGAATCGGCGGAAAGATGACGAACACGTACTTCAAGGCGGCGATGGCCGACGGGTCGTTGTCGAGCCCAAGCTCCGGCTGAAAGCCCATCCACGACAGGAAGGGAAACACCAGCGGCACGGCGATGGCGGGAACGAACTTCTGGGTCATCTCCACCAGGGCGTAGAACGTGCCGGTGCGCTCCTCGCCGGTCACCACCGTGTCCGAGTCCACCACGTCCGCCACGATGGAGCGAAGGACGAACGCGGGCCCGCTGGTGAAGACGCCGAGGAGCCCGGCGATGACGGCGAAGGCCACCACATCCCCGGGGCCGAGAAAGATCAGCATCATGGACGACAGCGCCCCGGCGCTGTAAGTGAAGGTGAGCAACCGGTGCTTCTCGAAGTGCCGGCTGACGCGGATCCAGAGGGGAATCGACGCCAGGCTCACCACGAAGATCACCAGAAGCAGGGTCGACACCAGCCGTGGCGACTCCAGCACGTAGGCGATGTAGAAAAAGCTGATGGCGGTGGCGATGGAGAACGGCAGCGCGGCGAAAATGTCGATGACGATCAGGCGCATCATCACCCGGTTGCCCACCAGTCTGCGCCAGCTCGTCAGCAGGTCCAGGCGGTTCACCATGGTCTGCGCCACCCGACTCGGCCGCTCCCGCACCTTCGACACGACCACCGCCGTGGCCAGCGGCAGGGTGACCAGCACGAAGATGGCGATGATGAACAGCTTGTCGCCGTTGGCCATCTCCGGATTGTCGGAGGCCAGCTCGACGATCATCGGGATGCCGAACGCGACGACCGGCGCAACGCCCCCCACCGCCGCGCGCCAGCCCTGGATGCGCGAGCGTTCGTGGTACTCGTCCGAGAGCTCCGCCCCCCATGCCTGATGGTTCAGACCGTAGATCGTCTGGCCGAGCTGCAGGAGGCACATAGCGGCCAACGCGTAGACCACGGAGATGTCGTCAACGAACAACTGGGGCATGAACAGCAGCGCACATGCCGCCATCAGCAGTGGCGTCCCGAGCACCAGCCAGTGCCTGCGCCGGCCCCAGGGGCTACGATACCGGTCGCAGATCACCCCGGCGAGGGGGTCGGAGACGATGTCGAAGATCCGTGCCACCAGAATGATCAACGCCCACGCGTTCAGCGACATCCCCAGCTCGCCGGTGAAGAACGGGGCGAGAAAGAAGCCGATGGGGAAGAACAGCGAGGCCAGCGGCACAGCCGGCAAGGCATAGAGGAACAGCTGTGGGGTCGTCAGGCGCGGTGTAGAGGCGTGGGCCTTCAGCGGGTGTCCACCCGGTCCACCGAAATGCTCCCTCAAGTCACGACCTCGACGATGGTCTTGGCGCCGGAGCGACGCAGGACGCGCCGCGAGTTCTCGAGATGCTTGCGCAGATGCGCCTCAGCGCCAGCACCGTCCCCCGCCTCCACCAACTCCAGCAGACGCACCTCGGAACGCACGCCCTGGCGCGCCAAGGCCACGTCGTAGCGCGTCCCCACCGCCGAAAGCAGCTGCGCCTCCCAGATACTGTGCATCACTTGCCCAAGCAGGCTCAGGGTCTCGTTGCCGGAGCCCTCAATAATCAGCCGGTGGAACTCTGCGGCGTGGAGGGAGTAAGCCTCGCCGTCGTCGATGCGGGCGACGATCTCCTCGACCATGGCGTGAAGCCGCTGCAATACCGGTTTCGGCCGCCGCTCGGCGAAAAGCCGTGCCGCCGGCGGCTCGATGAGCATGCGCGCCTCGTACACATCGTCCAGGGTGGTCTGGCGGGACTGCAGATACAGGCCGGCGTAGCGTGCCACCACGTCGACGTCGGGCTGGTGCACGGTGGCTCCGCCCCGCGCACCGCGGGAGACACTGATCAGCCGCTCGGTTTCCAGGATCCGGAATGCCTCGCGCATGGTCGGACGGGAGATGCCGAACTCCTCGATCAGCGACGACTCCGGCGGCAGGCTGTCGCCCTCCTTCAGCTCCCCACGAACGATGCGGCGTCGCAGCTCCCGGGCCACCAGCTCGGCGGTCTTCGGCACCCGCACCGTCTTTCCCCGGCCCAACCGGTAACCTTTCTCGTCTACTTTCACCCGCGCATCCTTCCCACCCAGAGAAACCGAAGCATAACACCGTCGCGCCGCCGACAACCCGGGCGCCTGCCTGTGGCCCTAGGCAGGTGCTCAGACGTCCGGCCGAAACACCGCGACGAACACCTCGCCGTGATCCTCGAAGTCCACACGCACCCGCATGCCGATGTGCACGTCCTCGACCGCACAACCAACGATGTTGGCCGGCAACCGCAGGCCCGGCTGCTCGTCCAGCTCCACCAGGGCGATCACGTAGGGCACCGGCACCTCCGGGTGGTAGCGATGGTGGTTCACCGTGAAGGTGAACACGCAGCCTTTGCCGCTCACCGGCTCCGCCGCCAGATGGTTGGCGCCCAGCGCCTGCCGCTCCGGCGGGTGTACCCACCGGCCGGTGCGGCGATCGCGCAGGATCATGAGCTTGCCCTCGCGCCCGCCGGTCCAGAACGGCCGGTTGAGGTCGTCGAGCTGTGGCAGGATGCGCGGCGCGGGGATGCTGGTGGCGGACTGTGTCATGGCTTGGTCGGGCGCTCCGGTCGTCTCATGGTTCGCGGCGCAGCGAGGAACTTCGCATCCCGCGGTCGAATCGAAATCATATAGACTCGTTCACTATGTGCCAACGAAAAGGAGACTGATATGAGCGCCGTTCCTGACCACGTACCGAGCCACCTGGTCATCGAGCCGGAGCCTCTGCACCGGCATACGTTCGATGCCGATCCGTTCGCCAACACCGCGGTTCGCGACCTGCCGGAGTTGTTCTACGTGGCAGACCCCAACGACATCCGGGGCCGCGGCGGCCACTGGGTCGCTACCACCGACGCGCTGATCCGCGAGATTCTGCGCGATGCCGAACGCTTCTCGAGCCACGCCATCGCCGGCTTCTCGATGCTGCTCGGTCAGCAGTGGCCACTGATTCCGCTGGAGATCGACCCGCCCCTGCAGACGGAATTCCGTCGTGTGATGGCACCCATCCTCGCTCCGAAGCGGGTGAAAGCCATGGAGGACGACATCCGGGCGCTCGCTGTCCAGCTCATCGACAAGATCCGAGATGACGGCGAATGTGACTTCACCGAGGCGTTCGGCACGCCACTGCCCGTGGTGATCTTCATGCGCCTGATGGGCATGCCGCTGGACCAGCTCGACACCTTCCTCGAATGGGAACACGACCTGCTGCACTCCGCAGACATGGGTAAGCGGGTAGCCGCCGCCCAGAGCATCTACCAGTTTCTGCTCGAGCTCATCGAAACGCGCCGCGCCGACCCGCAGGACGATCTCGTCAGCCTGGCCGTGACGATGGAGGTCGAGGGCAAGCCCTTGGACCAGGACCAGATCATGGGCATGTGCTACCTGTTCTTCGTCGGGGGCCTGGATACGGTGGCGGCCACCCTCGGCTACATCTTCTACTATCTGGCCACCCACGAAGCGGACCGGCAGCGCCTCGCCGCGGATTTCTCCCTCATTCCCGATGCCATCGAGGAGCTCATGCGCCGTCACTCGGTGGTCAGCACCCGCCGTCTGGTGACCCGGGACATGACGTTTCACGGCGTTCAGCTCAAGGCGGGCGACTACATCGAATGCGACCTCAGCCTGGCCGGCACCGACCCCGCAGCGGTGGACGATCCCCTCACCGTGGACATCACCCGAAGGCCGAATCCTCACCTGGCCTTCGGCGGCGGGCCGCACCGTTGCTTCGGCTCGAACCTGGCCCGTGCCGAGATGCGCATCGGCATCGAAGAATGGTTGAAGCGGATCCCCGATTTCCACGTCAAGCCCGGTGCTGAGCTTCACTCACACCTGGGCGTCAAAGGCCTCGATGCCCTACCCATCGTCTGGAAGTAGCTGGACGGGAATGCCCAGGTCGGCGAGCAGCGCGTCTTCGGCGCCGGTGAAATCGCGGTCGGAGCCCCGCACGCGACGAGCCGTATCGCGCACGCCCGACTGAAAGCTGATGCACGAAGGCGCGGCATGGACGTCTGCGGCACTCACCCAGGCATTCTGGTCGATGAAGCGGCCGTGAGAGATCCGCACAGCCCGGCGCAACAGCATGATCTCCAGGTACGCGGAAGGATCGTCGCCCGCACGTACCCCGGTGTGGATCTGGGCAACGGGCACCCCCTGCCAGAACTCAGGCACCACGATGCGGTCGTGGGCGATCTCCCAGGCTCGTGAGTCCCGCCCGTCGATCTGCAGGGTCGCCCGCTCGCACGCGTAGCTCCCAGCCACCGCGATTCGATAGTCGCGGCCTGGCAGGTCGAGGCGCAGATGATCCAGCCCGAGCATGACGAGATCGAACACATGGGTGCAGTGCCGGGCCGCCTTGGACGCACCGTCCATTGTGAACCGTTCGCGGACGTCGTGGCCTTCGAAATCGGTAAGCGCTGCCAGTGCGCCGGGACAGGTGACCCAGGGCACGCGGTGCGCCACCCCCGTGACGGCGGCTACCCGGTCACCGCGGAGCTCGAGACAGACCCCGAAGCGGTGGAAATTGTCCTCGAGATCCACGGCGATGCCGGCGGGAAGCCGCCGGACGAGGATGCGGCGCTGATAGGTCTGCTCCACCGCCGTCGGCCCTCACCCACCCAGCGCCTCGCGATGCTTCTGCCGCTCGATGGCGCGGTGACGCTGCATCATGGCCACCGCTTTGGACTTCAGCTCGTCGTCCGGCTCCGGCAGCACCACCGGACCGTGCTCCCGGCTCGGCAGCAGCACCGTGGCTTCGCCGGGAGCCGTCACTTCACCGCGCTGGTTGGTCGCCCGCAAGGCGATGTCCACGAAGCAGCGACTGCCGATGACCCGCTTACCCACCACCTCGCCGGTGAGGACGTGGGTATCACCGATGTAGTTGAACTTGCGCATCTCATCGTGCTGGCTGAACACCCAGCCGTCGTCACCCACCCAGTCGGTGAGGTAATGAGAGATCCAGCACTGACGCATCACCGCGTAGTCGTAGGCCATGGGGTTGCCGATCTTCTGCGCCCACGCGCTCTCCCAGTGCAGCCGCTGCGCGACATCCGGAATCCCGGCGTCGTTCGTGATGTAGAACTTCGGAATGCGCTGCCGGTTCTTGTAGTTGATCTGGCGCGCTCGATGTCCTCGTCCTTGATTTCGTAGTCGAACGACTCGGCCTTCGACTCCGGCCGGGATTCACTCATGCTGCCAACTCCTCGCGACGGCGTTCGGGTTCTCTGATCGACGGATGGATCAGAGAACCCGGGGGGCTCACTCGTTGCCGAACGTCTTGCGCACCTCGATGCCGTAGAACCGCGGCTCTCGCACCAGCACCCCGGCATAACTGAGCGACACGTCTGCAGAGGGCACGATGTCCTCCTTGTCGAGGAGATTGGTGCCGTAGACCGCGATGTTCAGTCCGTGACGCGGGATGTCGAAGTCGACCCGGGCATTCAGCCAGCCGCGCGACTTCAGCAGATCGTCGCGCAGCTCGAGATTGCCCACCGGACTCAGCAGCGGGTCGTACTTGTCGCCGCGCGCCCGGTCGATCCACGACCAGTCGGCCTGAATGCCGAGGACGCCGAGATCCGTCACGGGGGTCTCGTAGCGCCCGTGTATGCTGTAGGTCCACGGGCGCTCGCCGTCGACCTTGTCGCCGTCGCGCAGCCGGCTGCAGAGCCCCCGCAGTTGCCCGGGGGTTCCTTCTATGATGTCG
>JAWLGU010000121.1:0-9711 GCA_041690675.1 Pseudomonadales bacterium
TCGGATACCAGTTCCGCAGTGAAGTTCAGGCCCGGGACAAGGACTGGGCCATGGAGCGTACGCCGGCGGAGAACCCGCGCGGCGGGTTCTCCGGCATTCCGAACCCGAGCCGCTTGCTTCTGCTCAATCCGGCGGTGCCTGGCGGGATCGCGGGGCTCGTCAATGATCCCGATTGCACTACCGTCGGGGCACATCTGAACGGCACCGCGTGCAACTTCCGCTTCACCGATTTCGACAACATCGCGGAGGAGGAGGAGCACTATCAGTTCCTACTGGAGAGCACCTACGCTCTGAGTGACGAGTGGGACCTGCATGGCGAGTTGCTCTACGCCAGGGACGACGTACCGGAGTGGAAGACGTCTCCGTCATACCCGCCTCAGTCGTTGTTCAGTAATGACCGCTGGGTCGGCGGTGCGCAGCCGCACTGGCAGGACTTCATCGCTCGCAATCCGGACATCGGAGCGCTGGCGCCCAACGGTGCCCTGGTGCTCGGTCGCACCTTCGGGGTTTCCGGACCGGCCGAAGAAGGCTTTCGCGAATACGACACCTATCGCGCCTCGCTGGGCCTGACCGGCACCTTCGACAACGGCACCATGCTGGACGCCGGCATCACCTACGGGCGCTCCGACGGCGAACGCAACACCGACGACACCGCCATAGACAAGCTGGCGTTCGCCTACCGCGGGCTCGGGGGGCCGGACTGTGATCCCGCAACCGGCGTGCCCGGCAGCGGCAACGCCGGTACCGGCGACTGCTGGTTCTACAATCCCTTCACCAGCGCCTACACGGCCTCGCAGGCATACGGCGCCGAGGGAGTGCCGGGGCCGGGCAGCGAGAACGCGGCGCTCAACAACCCGGACTTCATGCAGGAGTGGGTGACCGATCCCATCGGCACCGAAGTCACCAGCGAGCTGCTCGTCCTGGATCTGGTCTTCTCGGGCGAGAGCGGAGTGAGCGCCGGCGGCGGCAACGTGGGGTGGGCTGCGGGCGTGCAGTATCGCCGTGAGGACTACGAGGTCGATCCCAACGAGTTCACGGACCTCACTACCAAGGCCTGCCCGTTCGGCATTGAGCCGGGCGAGAGCATCAGCTTCGGTCCGGCGGTGAATCAGGACGGGCTCGTCGGCCTGCCCTTCACTTATACCTGCCCCGACCCAGGCGTTGGTGGCTACCACTTCCTGGCGGGCACACTTCCCTTCGACGAGAATCAGGACATCTTCGCGGTGTTCGGCGAGCTCGCAATACCGCTGACCGACAACCTCAACATCCAGGCGGCGGTCCGGTACGAGGACTACGGCGGCCAGGTCGGCTCCACCGTGGACCCGAAGGTGGCTGCACGTTGGCAGGTGTCGGACACGGTGACGCTGCGCGGCTCCGTCGGCTCGTCCTTCCGCGGCCCGGGCCTCAACCAGCTCAACGGTCGCGGGACGACGCTGCAGTTCCTGGCCCCTGCCAACGCTTTCAAGGCGGTGGATACGGTCGGAAACCCGAACCTGGCGCCCGAGGAAGCCATCACCACCAACTTCGGCATCATCTGGGAGCCGACGTCCAACGTGTTCGCGACGCTGGACTACTGGAACTTCGACTTCACCGATCCCATCGTCATCGAGCCCGCCGGCGACATCGTCGCCATTGCCGTTCAGGCTCTCGATCCCAATGTACCGCTGACGGCTACGCCCGAGCAGGTGGACGCGGCGCTGGCGAAGATCACGTTCACCAACCCGGCCAGCCCGAATCCGGCTCAGATCGAGCGGGTGGACGTGACCTTCCAGAACGGCCCGGACGTCGAGACTTCCGGCTTCGACTACGCAGTGAGATGGGACATTCCGTCCGACAACGGCATGTTCACGGTCGGGGTGGAGGGCACCTACATCCTGGAGTACAAGGTGGATTCCTGGATCTGGGCCGACTCGTTCGACGCCGAAGGTAAGCTCAACCGCTTCACCTACGTTCGGCCGCTTCCCGAGCTCAAGAACACGGCCTACGTGAACTGGAGCCTGGGCGGCCACAACGTGCGGGCGGAGTGGTTCTACGTTGACGGCTACGAGGATGCCGACGCGCCGGCAGGCGCGGATTGGGATATCGACGCCCACAACACCTTCGATCTGCACTACAACTACATGTTCAACGACGACAAGACCCGGCTCTTCGTCTCCGTGTACAACCTCACGGACGAGGATCCGCCGTTTGCGCGACTCGACCTGTCCTACGACCCGTACACGCACAACCCGTTCGGGCGGATGATCAAGGTGGGCGTGCAGCATTCGTTCGATGCCTTCTGATTTCGCGTCTGTGCGGTAGCGAGAAGGGCCCTGCGGGGCCCTTCGTTTTTTTCGATGCTGAAACATGTATTTCCAGGCGATTGACGAATCGCGATGACGGCTCCCGCGAGCCGGCGCAGGCTTCGCCGCTGCGCGTGTCAGTCGTGGGGGAAGTCATGTTTCGAAGCAGCACGCTGATCTGCACGATTCTCGCGAACGGGATTGCTGCAAGCTCCTTGTCGGCTCCAGCGCTGGCCGAGGAGGCGCCCATCGAGGAGGTGGTGGTCACCGGCTCCTACATTCGCCGCACCGCGGCGGATTCGCCGTCACCCCTGTCGGTGATCGATCGGGCCCAGATCGAGAACATCGGCGCTGTCGAGGTGGCGGATATCGTCAACCGAATGACCTTCAACGCCGGCTCCACCAACGTCACCAACGCCTTCAGCGGTGACGACAACTCCACCGGCGAAACCAACATCAACCTGCGCAACCTGGGGCTGGGCTCCACCCTGGTGCTGTTGAACGGCCGCCGCAGCGTGCCGGCCAACAACGATTCCGGCGGCAACGCCTACGTCAGCACCTCCATCCTCATGCCCACCATCGCCATCGAGCGGGTGGAGGTCGTGAAGGACGGCGCCTCGGCCCTTTACGGCTCCGACGCCGTGGCCGGGGTGGTGAACTTCATCACCCGGGACGATTTCGAGGGTGCCGAGTTCCAGGTCCAGGTCGCCAGCGACCAGGAGACCTGGGACCAGGACGACGTCATCCTGGCCGGCATCTGGGGCGCGCGCAGCGATCGCGGCAGCATCACGGTCTCGGCGGAGTATCTGGACCGTGCGGGGCTGCAGATCGACCAGCGCTACGGCGACTACGGCCGGTCGGGTGTCTCGACGCTGGGGAATCCCGGGACCTTCGTGCCGCAGGATCCGGCGGTGCTGGGCGGGTATCTCGTGGGCGGCGGCGCCGCCACCGGCATCGGGGGTACCACCCCCGCCACCTTCGTCCCGGTCGCGGGTGACATCGACTGCGAGCTGGCGGCTTCCCTGCACCGGCAGAGCTTCCGGGCCCCTTCCTTCGGCACACCGTTCGCTGGCACCCTGGAGAGCCTGGGCGCCTGCATCTACGACTTCTCGCCCATGTTCAACATCGTCGGCGAGGAGGACAGGTTCCTGACCCTGGTGAGCGCCCGCTACGACCTCACCGAGGATGTGGAGACCTACGCCGAGTTCGGCTTCTCCGACCAGGAGTTCCGCCGCGGCAACTCCCTGTTCCCGCTGGTGCGGTTTCCCACCATCCCGGCGGACAACCCGGGGCTCGTCAACGATTTCGCCCGCCGCAGCGAGGCGCTGACGGGCATTCCCAATGCCCTCCCGGCGGTGCCCACCACCTTCTTCGGCCGGGTGCTGGGATTCACGCCGGACGAGGGGCCGGACTCGCGGGTGCGGCCGGTGGACACCGACACCCGCGAGTACATCGAGCAGCATCGCGCGGTGATCGGCTTCCGCGGCGACCTGCCCTTCGGCAACAACTGGACCTTCGACACCTCGTTCACCTACAGCGAGCACGACGAGCAGGCCCGCAACACCGACACCAAGCAGCAGAGCCTGCAGCTCGCCCTGAATGGGCTCGGCGGACCCGACTGCAATCCGGCCACGGGTACGCCGGGGGAGGGCGGCTGCGAATACTGGAACCCCTTCTTCAGCGCCTATTTCACCCCGGACGGCTCACCGCAGACCGATCCCACGTTGGCGAACTCGCCGGAGCTCTTGAACTGGATGGTGGGCGAGATCCTCACCAACGTGGAGGAGAAGGCTCTCGGTGTGGATGCGGTGTTCACCGGCGATCTCATCGAGATGCCGGCGGGCATGCTGAGCATGGCCTTCGGCGCCCAGTTCCGCCGCAACGAGGTTCGCGTCAATGCCGACGGCGACTCCAACGCCAACAATTTCTCGTTCATCTTCGGCGCCGCCGACTGGGAGGGCAAAGAGGACGTGCTGGCGGGCTTCGTGGAGTTCGCCGTGCCGGTGACCGAACAGCTCGAGGTGCAGCTCGCCGGCCGGGTGGAGGACTTCGAGGAGAACGACGAGACCACCTTCGATCCCAAGATCACCGCCATGTTCCGGGCCACGGATGCCCTCACCCTGCGGGCCTCGGCGGGCACCTCGTTCCGGGTCGGCTCCTTGCTGCAGCGGTTCGGCCAGTCCACCCAGCTCATCAACATCGCCGACCCCTTCAGCGGCGCCGGCCTCGCGTTCCGGCCGCAGATCGGCTTCGGTAATCCCGACGTCTCGCCGGAGGAAGCCACGGCCTGGAACGTGGGCCTTTCCTGGGCGCCGGCGGAGGGCCCCTTGGAAGGCTTCAGCCTCGACCTGGACTACTACGACTACAACTACGACGACCTCATCACCCTGGAGGGGCCGTCGGATCTGGTGGCACGGGACACGGCGCTGCGCTGTCCTCAGGGGCTCAACAACAACCCGGCGGATGCCACTCCCGACTGCGGCCTGCAACCGGACGGCACCATCGTCTCCATCGGCGAAGGCATACCGGATCAGGTGATTCGCGATCCGAGCAACCTGCAGCTGCTGCGGGTCGAGCCGACCTATTCGAACGCCCAGGAGCTCGACGTCTCCGGGCTGGACTTCACCATCGGCTACAACTGGGAGGCGGGCAATCTGGGACTCCTGAACACCACGCTGACGGGGAGCTGGGCCCGGGAATGGGATCTCACCCGGGCCGACGGCGTGGTGATCGACGGGGTAGGCAGCCGCAACTTCGGCACCACCATCGGCCGATCGTTGCCGGAATGGAAGGTGAATCTGGCCGTGAACTGGCTCAAGGACCGCCACTCCGCCTTCGTGCTGGTGCGCTACATCGACTCGTACGACGACAATCAGCCCATCGATGATCCCGGCGCCGACGGAGCGAACGTCTGCCTGGGCTCCTGCCTGCGGGCGTTCTCCGCCGGTCTGGGAAGCAAGATCGCCGCCACCGAGGATGAGATCGACCGGAAGATCAGCAGCTTCACCACCGTGGACGTGCAGTACAGCTTCGAGCTGCCGGCCGTGGGCATCCAGGCCGAAGGCAGCCGCATCGCCATCGGCGGCAACAACGTGTTCAACCGCACGCCGCCCCGGGTGAACGTGGACGGTCTGTTCGACCCCTTCACCCACGACCCGAGGGGCGCCATGTGGTACCTGCGCTACACCATGAACCTGTGATGGAGGATTGGGCCTGATCGGATCACGGGCGCCTTCGGGCGCCCGTTCTGCGCTACCGCCCCGGGCGCGCCAGCACCACCTCCACCTCAACCAGCATTCCCGGCGCTGCCAGGCCCGCGACCTGGAACGCGGAGCGCGCGGGCAGGTTGGGCTGATCTTCGCTGCCGAAGAACTTGCGGTAGGCGTTCATGAATCCGTCGAAGTCCATGGCGTCCTCCCCCGGCGGTGCCACCAGGAACACCTGCATCTTCACCACGTCGCCGAAGCCGAGCCCTTTGGCCTCCAGGGACTCCTGGAGCCGGGCGAACACGGACATGGCCTGAGCCTCGGTGTCCCCCCAGAACTCCGCGCTGAAGCGTTCCGCGTCCGGGTTGGCGGGCCGTGGCGTCATGCCGCTGTGGTAGACCAGGGTGGTGCCCGCCGGCACTTCCACCGCCTGGGCGATGGGAAAGTCGCTGCCGGGCAGCGGGTATCGGGTCACGTCTGCGGCGGCGCTGCCGCCGAAGGCCACGGCCAGCGCGGCTGCTGCTGCTGCGGTCTTTCTCATCTCGGGTTCTCCTTGGTCGGTCTCGGTCAGGGTGTTGACGTACGCCACCACGTCGTGAATGGCCTGCTCGTCGGGCAGCGCCAGCACGGACGCCCGCATGGCGGCGCCCTGGTCGTCGCCGGGGACGGTGCCCCGGGCGCCGGAGCGGAAGCGGCGAAGCTGGGTCACCAGATACCAGTCGTTCTGCCCGGCCAGCGGCGGCGCCAGCATGGCCTCGCTGCCCTCGCCCCGGGGGCCATGGCAGGCGCTGCAGCTCTGGAACAGGCTGCGGCCGCGCTCCGGGTCGCCGGTGACGGTGACGGGAGGCCGACGCTCCGGCACCGAGGCGGCGTAACGCACCGCCTCTTCGAGCTGCGCGTCGGTGAGCACCGCCGCCTGGGGGCGCATCTCCATGCCGCTGACATCGTCCGGGTGACTGCCGCGCCAGCCGCGGCGGAACGCCTCGAGCTGCCGCCGCAGATACCACGCCGGCAAACCGGCCAGCCTCGGCGCCTCCACCGCCCGGTTGCCCACGAGCTCCACTCCGTGGCAGACGGCACAGGGTCTCAGGGTCTCGGGGGCCGGCACGATGCTCCGGGTCGATGAGAGGCCATCCCCCGAGCCGGCCGCCGCGGCGGCGGTGACGAGAAGGGTGCCGATCAGGGTTGCGGCTCGCATCATACGCTGCTGCCCAGTTCCGCCCGCACCCGGCGATCGAGCTCCGCCAGCGCGTGATGCGCCGAGCTCACCGCCCCTTCCTGCCATCCCGGGTGATAGCTGATCTGGTCGCCGATGAGGTAGTGGCGGCCGGCGGGCCGTTGCAGGGTGCGGAAGTACCGCTGCCGCGCCTCCTCGGACCATTGCGCGGTACAGCCCATCTGATGGTTCATGCGGTGCCAGGCTACGGTGACCCCGGTCTCCACGTGCTCGCGGTAGTCCGGATGGATTCGCTCGCCGTTCTGAATGGCGAGCTCGATGCGTTCCGCGGGGCTCAACCGGGCGAAGAGGTCGTTGGTTGCGTCGTCGAACACATAGGCACCCTGGACGATGCCTTTCCTGCCGTGAATGCCGTGGGTGGGGTACCAGATCTGCTCCACCTCCTGGTTGGTCCAGGTGATGCCGCCGTAGATGTTCTCCTTCTCCCAGAATCGCTCCTTCATCTGCAGGCCGATCTTGAACAGCTTGCCCCGCCCCACGTTGTTCATGGCGGTGAGGTACTCGGCGGGAAAGTTGTTGCGGATGCCGTGGATGAGGTGCTTGGGGATGCAGTTGAAGCAGTAGTCGGCGCTGATCTGCCGCAGCCTGCCGCGGTGGTGGTAGACCACGTCCACCCCGGTTTCCCGCAGCATGATCGATTGAACCGGCGCCTTGGTGACGATGGGGCTCCTGATGTTGCGCACGAAGCCACGGATGATGTTGTCGTTGCCGCCCACCGCCTGCATGAGCGGCGCCGCCTGGTCCTCGCCTTCGCCCCAGTGCATGCGGAACTGCCAGAAGCTGCTCTTCAGGATCTCGGTGAAATCCAGCGGCGTCTTCAGCTCCGGGGGCTCGGTCATGCCGCCGCGCAGGTAGCCGGCTCGCCGGGAGCCGCGGTACAGGTTGTTCTGGTCCAGATCGCCGTAGGCCCTGAGAAACGCCAGCAGGCGCTCGGCGTCGTAGTCGGAGAAGACGGCGTCGAAGTCCGTCTTGTTCACTGCCTTCGAGACGAGCTCGGTCATGAAGCCGCGCGCGTCGGCCATGTACTCACGCATACGTACCGGCCGGCCGCCGAAGGCTTCCGGGTCGTGAACCCAGGCGTGATAATTGACGTTGACGAAGACCTCCAGCGGCACGTCGAGCATCCGGCAGTAGTGCAGCAGGTTCTCGTGGTGGGCCGGGATCCGCGCCGGGCCGCAATTGAAGTAGAGGTCGGGATGCTCGTCGAACCGGCACACCTGGGGATTGCCCATCTCGTCGATCGGGTCGCCGCTGCGCACCGTGAGGTTGCGTCCGCCGACGCGGTGCGAGGCCTCGATGACGGTGACGTCGTAGCCCGCCCGCTCGAGCTCGTAGGCGCACACCAGGCCGGAGAGGCCGGCACCCAGGATCACCACCCGGCGCTCGCGCTGGCCGACGTTCATGAGCTCGGCCCGGGGCGTGTGGGCTTCGGCGGCGGAAGGCAGGAGTCCCAAGGCCAGGCTGGCCTGATAAACGGCGGCGGAGCCGCCGGCCGCGCCCACCATGTTGAGGAACTGTCGTCTGGAGAAGGGCTGTGACATAAGGCTCCGCAGTTACCGGACGATGAGGATGTTCGCCATGTCGTCGTGGTCGTGGCTCAGCTTCGTTTCGCCCGGAGGAAGCTCGTTCAGCTCGAATACGTATGCGAGCAGCGCGGCGTACTCGCGCGGCTTCAGGGCGCCGGGCCGGTCCTCGGGCATCTTCATCTCGATGAGGTCGTAGAGGGCCGACACCGGCTGGCTCTGCCACGCCAGCAGGAACGCGCCCTGGAAATAGCTGTGGTGATGGCACTTGGCGCAGTACTGCTGGTGAACCTCCAGCCCCTTGGCCGCCTGGGCCTCGGTGTAGACCCCGTCGGCGGTGGTGTGCTGCTGGGCCGCCGCCGGCTGGCCGGCGGCGAGACAGATCAAAGCGAGGGTCGCCGCGAGGCACTGGACAACGAATGCTGCTCGACACAGGGGCATGGCGGGGCTCAATCCTCCGGCAGGGCGAGGGCGACGAACTCGCCGGGCTGACCCGGACCGCCGACCGAGACGATGACGTACTGGCGGCCGTCGTGCAGGTACGTCATCGGCGCCGTGTTCGACGGCGCAGGCAGTGCCACCTCGCCGAGCTCCTCACCGGTGCGCTTCTCGACGGCGTGCAGCAGCGGTGCGCCGCGCCGGCCTTCGGCGTAGAAGAGCAGCGAGCGGGTGGTGAGGACGTTGGCATGGGAGCGCTTGCCGGTTCGTGGCAGCGCCACGCCGGCCAGGGCCGGGTGATTCTTCACTGCATCCGGCGTATCCCCGTTGGGGATGTGCCACACCTTGTCACCCCGGTTCAGATCGATGGCGACGATGCTGCCGTAGGGAGGCTTGAACAGCTCCAGCCCCTGCGGACCGCGGACCCCGCCGGGGCCGGTGGATACGTAGCCGGCGTTGGAGCCTCGCTCTTCGCCGGGCACCAGCGCGATGACGCTGTGGCCACGCTCGGTGGCCACGTAGAGCATGCCCGTCTCCGGATCCACGGCGGAGCCGCCGGGGATGTTGGCCCCGCCGTTGGCCCCGGGGGCGACGAAGGTGCCCATGGTGCCGTCCTCGGCGTTCAAGAGCGAAGGCGGGGTGAAGATGGGACCCATGCGGTAGTTGCGGGCGATGGCGAGGCCCTGCTCGCGCAGCTCCGGCGTGAAGTCGATGACGTCGTCCTCGGTGACGCCTTGCATCTCGAACGCCGGCGGCTTGGTGACGAAGGGCTGGGTGGCGGAGGTGACCTCGCCGGGCACGTCGGTCTGGGGCACCGGCCGCTCCTCGATGGGCCAGAGGGGCTCACCGGTCTCGCGATCGAAGACGTAAGCCCAGCCCTGCTTGGTGGTTTCCACCACGATGGGCACCGTGCGGCGGCCGATCTTCACGTCGAGCAGCTTGGGCGCGTTGGGGTTGTCCATGTTCCAGACGTCGTGGTGCACCATCTGGAAGTGCCAGCGGCGCTCCCCGGTCTTCACGTCCAG
>JAWLGU010000122.1:0-9589 GCA_041690675.1 Pseudomonadales bacterium
GATGTGCTGATAGGCCATGGATTGCTCCGTCTGGTGAATGGAATCCGCAAAGCCCGCGATTATACCACTGGAACGAGGCGCGCATATGGCGTCTCCTAGTCGCACTACTGCAGCCGGGCGCCGTCCCATGCTGATCCGCTTCTACAAACCCTTCGGGGTCCTGTCTCAGTTCCGCGACCCGGAACGCCCCACCCTGGGCGACTACATCCCGGTCCCGGGCGTCTACCCGGCCGGCCGCCTCGACCGGGACTCCGAGGGGCTGCTGCTCCTCACCGACGACGGCGCGCTGCAGGCGCGCATCAGTCATCCCCGTTACAAGCTGGCGAAGCGTTACTGGGTCCAGGTGGAGGGCCGCCCTGCTCCCGCGGAGCTGGCGCGTCTGGCGGATGTTCTGTGCAGGGGCATCGAGCTGACGGACGGGCCGGCACGCGCCCGAGGAGTCGCGTCCATGGCCGATCCGGGCCTGCCGCCCCGGGCGCCCCCGGTGACCCCGCACCGGGCGGAGCGCAGCTCCTGGCTGGAGGTGGTGCTCACGGAAGGCAGGAACCGTCAGGTCAGGCGCATGCTGGCTGCCGTGGGCCTGCCGGTTCTGCGCCTGCACCGGGCAGCCATCGGCCCCATCGACCTCTGCGGCCTGAGTCCCGGCGAGTGGGACGAGGTGGCGGTGCCCGCGGAGCTGGCGGAGGTCGGCAACCGCAGCGGCGCTCCCCGTCGCCGGTTCAACCGCCCCCGTTCCAGTCGCTGACCCGGTGCCGGTCCTCGGCGGTGGCCTCCACCCAGCGGGCGCCGTCGCGGCTCTCCTCCCGCTTCCAGAACACCGCCTCGGTCTTCAGGTAATCCATGATGAACTCGCAGGCGGCGAACGCGGCGCTGCGATGGGCCGACGCCGCCTGTACCAGGACGATCTGCGCCGCGGGCTCGAGGCGGCCGACCCTGTGAATCACCACCACGTCGAGCAACGGCCAGCGCCCCGCCGCCTCGGCGACGATGGCCTCGATGCTCCGCTCGGTCATGCCGGGATAATGCTCGAGGCACAGCGCCTCCACCGCCTCGTCAGCGGCCCCCGATCGCAGATCCCGCACCAGCCCGACGAAGCTCGCCACCGCGCCGGCGCACGCTCCCAGGCGTTCGCGGGCGGCCCCATACTCGGCGGCGACGGAAAAATCCTGCTCCTGTACTCGAATCTCCCGGTGCACGTCAGCCCCCGGTCACCGGCGGCAGAAATGCCACCTCGTCACCTTCCGCCAGCTCGAACGGCGGTTGTGTCAGCTCCTGATTGAGAGCCACCCGCACGTTGTCCGCTCGCAGCGCGTCCAGCGCCCCGGCCTGCAACTCGTGCTCGAGGGCGTTCATGAGGCTGTCGAAGCTGGCCTCGTCCGGCAGGATCACCTCGCGAACGTCCAGTCCGGCCGCATCGCGCAAAGAGGCGAAAAATCGCACTTCCACTTTCATGTCGCCTCCCGGTTCCAGGTCCCGCTTCGTCCCCCGGCCTTGTGCACGAGCCGTACCTGCTCGATGACCATCCCCTTGTCCAGCGCTTTGCACATGTCGTAGACGGTCAGGGCCGCGACGCTCACGGCGGTCAGCGCCTCCATCTCCACGCCGGTACGGCCGGTGACCCGGCATTCGGCCCGCACCTGCAGACAATCTTCCCCTTCCGCGGAAAACTCCACGGTCACCTTGGACAGCGGCAGCGGGTGACACAGCGGGATCAGGTCCGCGCACCGCTTGGCGCCCTGGATCCCGGCCACCCGGGCCACCGCGAGCACGTCGCCCTTGGGCGTGCCGTGCCCCAGAATCTCCCTCAAGGTGGCCGGCGCCATGCGGATGCGTCCCTCGGCCACGGCGGTGCGTCGGGTCTCCTCCTTGGCGGAGACGTCCACCATGTTGGCTTCCCCGGCCTCGTTCAGATGACTGAGCTTGGTCATGGACGGGAGTATACGCCCGCGGCGCCCCGGGTGTGGGGGCCCGGGCCAACGTCACCTCGTTCCAGGTGAAGCGCGACCAGCACCACCACCGGCGTGAGCACGGCAACAGTCTGACCGCGCCGCAGCAGCGACAGCCCCAGGCGCAGCTCGCGATGGCTCGGATGTCCGGTCATCCCTCCACTCTAGCCCGGCATCCGGATCGAGAGCTCGATCGTCTTCACCGTCCTCGCGCGACGAGGTTCCTGCGGCAGCGCTGCCGGTCCATTTCCACTAAAATGCCGCTTTGCCGCCAGCCAGTCCGTCGACTTCACCCATGAACACCTCCCGCACCTCAACCCGCGTCGTCGTCGGCATGTCCGGCGGGGTCGACTCGTCCGTAGCCGCGCTGCTGCTGAAGCGCGAGGGTTACGACGTGCTGGGCCTGTTCATGAAGAACTGGGACGAGGACGACGGCACCGAGTACTGCACCGCGCGGGCCGACCTGGAGGACGCCCAACGGGTGTGCGAGCGCCTGGACATCCCACTGCACACCGCCAACTTCGCCGCCGAGTACTGGGACAATGTGTTCGAGTCGTTCCTGGCGGACTACGCCGCGGGCCGCACACCCAATCCCGACGTGCTGTGCAACCGGGAGATCAAGTTCAAGCAATTCGCCGATTACGCCGCCATGCTCGGCGGCGACCTCATTGCCACGGGCCACTACGCCAGGGGATGCTGGCTCGACGACGCCGATCCGGTGACGGCGCTGGCGGCAGACCCGGAGGCGCTCGCGTTCCGGCTGAAGAAGGGGGTGGACGAAGGCAAGGATCAGACCTACTTCCTGCTGGCAGTGCCACGCCCTCAGCTCGCCCGTTGCCTGTTTCCGCTCGGCGAGCTGGAGAAGCGGGAGGTGCGCGCCCTGGCGCAGCAGGAGGGGCTGCACAACCACCGCAAGAAGGACAGCACCGGCATCTGCTTCATCGGCGAGCGCCGCTTCCGGGATTTTCTGCAGCGCTACCTTCCCGCCCGTCCAGGACCCATTTGCGACCCGCAGGGCCGCCTGCTCGGTGAGCACCTGGGGCTCGCCTACTACACCCTGGGACAGCGCCAGGGGCTGGGCATCGGCGGTCGGGCCGGCTATCCGGAAGCCCCGTGGTACGTGGTCCGGAAGGATCTCGCCGGCAACACCCTGGTGGTGACCCAGGACCCGCGGGACCTGGAGTCCCGGTGGCTCACCGCCAGCGCCGCCAACTGGCTGGTGCCCGGCCTGACCCTGCCGAGACGTTGCCGGGCCAAAGTTCGCTATCGTCAGAGCGACCAGGCCTGCGAAGTGAGCCGCGAGGCCGACGCCACCCTGCTGGTGCGCTTCGACGAGCCGCAGCGGGCGGTGACCCCGGGACAGTATGTGTGCTTCTACGATGGCGAGGTCTGCCTGGGAGGCGCGCTCATCGAGACCACCGGCGGCGGCGCGGACGTCGCCACGCGGGCCACGGCGGGCGTCGGCCGTGAACGCTGACTCCCCCGATTACGCGGCGCTGGCCCTGGCCGGGGTCGTGCAGGCTGCCGCCCTGGTGCACGCCACCGCCCATGGGAAACCCCTGTTGCCCGAGGTCCGGGAGGCCCTGCTGCGCACCGTGCCCACTCGACACGCCAGCAATCTCGACGAGATATTTCCCAACCCCGGGGACTGGCGGTCCGGGGCGCGGATCGCCGCGGAAGCGCTCTCCGGCCGCGCCCAGTCTCCGGAGATCCTGCGCTACACGCTGCAACTCGTGGAGCTGGCCACCACGTTGCGCGGTGTTCCCCAGGTGGTGGAGAAGCTGGGTCGCCTGCTGGACGACGTCCACCCCACGGACCCGGAGGAAGCCCAGCTCGCCCGTATTTATCAGCAGACCATCAGCACGCTGGGCAAGCGCATCCAGGTGACCGGCGATCCACGGGTTCTCCAGCAGGAACACGTGGCCGAGCGGATCCGCGCCCTGCTGCTGGCCGGCGTGCGGCTGGCCTGGCTGTGGCACCAGCTCGGCGGCCGCCGCTGGCATCTCATCTTGCGTCGCCGGGCACTGCTGGTAGCCTTGCGGCCCCTCGGAGAAGAGGCATGACCATGGAGAACGATTCCCTGCTGGCCGTCACCGCCCTCGACGGCCGCTACCGAGGCAAGGTCGAAGACCTGGCTCCGCTGGTGAGCGAACACGGCTTGATGCGCTACCGTGTCTTGGTGGAGTGCCGCTGGTTCGAACATCTGGCGGACGCGCCGGAAATCCCCGAGTTGCCGGCGCTGACTGCCGACCAGCGGCGTGGGTTGCGGGCCGTGGTGGACGAGTTCGACATGGCAGCGGCCCGGGCCATCAAACGCTTCGAGCGGACCACCAACCACGACGTGAAGGCAGTGGAGTACTTCGTCAAGGAACGGCTGGCCGAGGTGCCGGGCCTGGCGGGGCACATCGAGTTCGTGCACTTCGCCTGCACTTCCGAGGACATCAACAATCTGGCCTACGCCCTCATGGTTCGCGACGCCCGGGATCAGGTCCTGCTGCCGGAGATGGACCGGCTCGCAACGGAGGTGGAAGCCCTCGCCGAGCAGACCGCCGAGCTGGCCATGCTTTCCCGCACCCACGGGCAGACCGCGTCCCCCACCACCCTGGGAAAGGAGCTGCGCAACGTGGCGAGCCGGTTGCGCCGGCAGATGACCCTGCTCGCCGGCAACGAAATTCTCGGCAAGATGAACGGCGCGGTGGGCAACTTCAACGCCCACGTCGCCGCCTATCCGGACGTGGATTGGATCGCCCTGTCCGATGCGTTCGTCAGCGGCCTGGGGCTTCAACCGAACCGTCACACCACCCAGATCGAGCCCCACGACTACCTGGCGGAGATCTTCCACGCGCTGGTGCGCTTCAACCAGATCCTGCTGGACTTCGACCGGGACGTGTGGAGCTACATCGCCATCGACTACTTCCGGCAGCGCAAGGTGGAGGGGGAGACCGGCTCCTCCACCATGCCCCACAAAGTGAACCCCATCGACTTCGAGAACTCCGAGGGCAACATCGGCATCGCCAACGCCCTGCTCGGACACATGGCGGAAAAGCTGCAAGTCTCCCGCTGGCAGCGCGATCTCTCGGACTCCACGGTGCTGCGCAACGTGGGTGCCGCCTTCGGCCATTGCCTGGTGGCGTATCGGGCGACCCTGAAGGGTCTGGACCGCCTGGAGGTGAACGAGGCGGCCATCGCCCAGGACCTGGCCGAGAGCTGGGAAGTGCTCGCGGAGGCGGTGCAGACGGTGATGCGCAAGCACGCCCTGCCCGAGCCCTACGAGCAGCTCAAGAAAGCGACTCGGGGGCGTCAGCTCGACGAGGCCCTGTACCGGGAGGTGCTGGCCGGGCTGGATCTGCCGGAAGCCGCCCGGCGCGAGCTCGAGCAGCTCACCCCGGCCCGCTACGTGGGCCTGGCGGCGCGGCTGGCGCGGATGACCGGGCGCTGAGCCATGGAGATCCACGTGATTCCCGCGGAATGGAGCCGGCACCGCGAGCAGCTCCGCGCGGTGCGCGAACGGGTCTTCATCGAGGAGCAGAAGGTTCCGCGGGAGCTGGAGTGGGACGGCGAGGACGAGGTGTCCCGCCATTTCCTGGCACTCGACGACTCTGGACGTGCGGTCGGGTGCGCCCGCCTGTTGCCATCCGGACAGATTGGACGCATGGCGGTCCTACCGGAGCATCGCGGCCGCGGCCTGGGGGCACGTCTGCTCCGCGCAGCCGTGGAGGATGCCGAACGTCAGGGCATGCGTAAGGTCTTTCTTCACGCGCAAATTCACGCCGCCGGCTTCTATCTCAAGGCCGGCTTCCTGCCCGTGGGCGGGGAGTTCATGGAAGCGGGAATTCCTCATCAGAGCATGGAGCTCGAGCTGCCCATTCCGTTCGAAGCACCTGGGCCGGTGCCGGCGCCGGTGCTGCAGACGCAGCCGGTGTCGCCCGCCGGGGCGCCGCCTTCAGAGGTCCGGCAACTGCACGGTGAAGGCGACTGCCTGCGGGGGCTCGTCGAGGCCCTCGAGCTGCCGCGGCGCAAGCTCCTGATCATGAGCCCGCTCCTCGACCACGCGCTCTTCGACCGCGCCGACGTGGTGGAAGCCGTCTCCCGTTTCGCCCGCAGCAGTTCGTCCGCTACGGTGCGCATCCTCATCGCTGATTCGAGCGTCATCGTCAGCCGCGGTCACGCCCTCGTTGAGCTCGCCCGCCGCCTGGACAGCAGCATCGAGATCCGCAAGCTGCCCGAGACTCAGCGCGGCGAGGAAACGACCTTCGTCACCTGGGACGAGCAGGGATTCCTGCTGATGCCGGAGTTCCGGGACTACGATGCCGTGGCGAACCTCAACGATCCCGTGCAGGCGCGGCGCCTCACCGAGGAATTCACCCATCTCTGGGACCGAAGCGCGCCTGATCCCGAGCTGCGCACCCTGAGGTTGTGACCCAGCCCCAGCGGGCGCAAGCTCGCCGCGCTACACTCGTGCCCATGAGGAGGCTCCTCCCAACCGTCGCGACGCTGGCGCTGGTTCTGACCGCGGTGGCCGCCGCCGGCACCGCCGGCGACGGCGCCGCAGCCTTCCAGATCCTGCGCATCGCTCCGAGCCGGCCGCCCTGCTCGGCCCCTTCGGGCCTCCCCATCGTGCCCAACGATCCGGCAGCCGGATACGCCGGGAGCGGCCGGCGCTGCTATGGCACCCGGAGCGCCGAACTGGAGCTGCGGCTGCCGGCCGACCGTCTGGTGTGGTTCGATGCCGCTCCGAGCCACCCGGTGGAATGGGTCGAGGTGGGGCCGCTGTGGGTGAATCCCCAGGCCGCGGAACCGCCGCCCCTGGGCCTTCGCCTCACGCCGGATGGCGACGGTGCGACCCTGGAACTCCGCCGTGGCCACGCCGCCTCCCTGACCCGACTGGAGTCGGGGGTCTGGCGGGCGGTGGAAATGCCGGATGGGCAGACGCTGTGGATGATGACCGAGTGACCCCGGTCCGCTATCGGAGCTCCACCGGCGTCACCACCACGCCGTTCGGATCGCAGTAGACGAACTGATCGGGGACGAAGTGAACCCCGGCGAAGCTCACGGGCACGTCACGCTGCCCTTCGCCACGCTTGATGCTGCGTAGGGGGTGGCACGCCAGAGCCTGGATGCCCACGTCGATGGCGGCCAGCTCGTCCACGTCACGCACACAGCCATAGACCAGGATCCCGGCCCAACCGTTGTCGGCGGCCAGCGCCGCCAGGTTGTCCCCCACCAGGGCACAGCGCCGGGAACCGCCGCCGTCCACCACCAGCACGGCCCCCTCCCCCGGCTCCCGGACCCGCTCCGCGACCAGACTGTTGTCTTCGAAGCACTTCACCGTGCGGATCGGGCCACCGAAGGCTCTGCGGCCGCCGAATCCGGTGAACAGGGGCTCCGCTACGCGAACCACGTCCGGGTGGGCATCGCACAGGTCGGGCAGCGAGAAGGCAGGACTACGCAAGGCACGAATCTCCGGGTCCGTTGACTCAAGGCAGCGATTATCCACGATCGGAATGTCCTTATGGGCAGAGCCGGGTGAATGGGTTTCAATGGCCGGAGCCTTCAGAGCTGGGAGACGTCATGCAACCGCTGCCCCACCACTACCGCGCCACCGTCGAGCTGCAGGCCGCCGCGGACGACATCATGCTGCGTTCGCCCGGATTGCCCGAGCTGACCACCAACGCGCCCGCCGAGTACGGCGGCCCGGGCGATCGCTGGTCACCGGAAACGCTGCTCGTCGCCGCGGTGGCAGACTGCTACGCCCTGACCTTTCGCGCCATCGCCCGTGCCTCCAATCTGGAATGGCAGACGCTCACCTGCGACGTGGAGGGCACCCTGGAGAAGGTGGACCGCACCGTGCGGTTCACCGGGATCACCATCAACGCCGCGCTCGAAGCCCCGGCCGGCTCCGAATCCAGAGCGGAGCGTATTCTTCGCAAAGCGGAGGAGACCTGCCTGGTGACCGCGTCGCTGTCGGCCACGGTGACGCTCAACGCCACCGTATCCACCGGCTGACCGTTCGCCGCCGTCAGGCCGCGTCGAGCAGCCGCTGCAGGGCTTCGTAGTCCGCGGCGAACGGGTACTGGGGAAACTCCGCGCGCACGTTGTCCGGCGCGCAGAAGAAGAAGCCGGCATCCGCCTCCTCCAGCATGGAGACGTCGTTGTAGGAGTCGCCCGCGGCCAGCACCCGGTAGTTCAGCGACTGGAACGCCTGCACCGAGCGGCGCTTGGGATCGGGCTGACGGATGCTGTAGTCGACGATACGGTCGTTCTCCACCACCAGGTTGTGGCACAGCAGCGTCGGCCAGCCCAGCTTGGCCATCAGCGGCATGGCGAACTGATAGAAGGTGTCCGAGATGATGGCCACCTGGAAGCGCTGCCGTGCCCAACCGAGAAATTCGGGGGCGCCGGGCAGAGGCTCGAGGCCGTCGATGACCCATTGGATGGTGCTGAGCGGCAGATCGTGCTCGGCCAGCACGTCGAGCCGAAGCTGCATCAGGTCGTCGTACACCGGGATGTCCCGCGTGGTCTTGCGCAGGGTGTCGATGCCGGTGTGGTCCGCCACCGCCTGCCAGATTTCCGGAATCAACACCCCTTCGAGATCGAGACAAAGAACGTTCACCAACTTCTCCTAGCGAACCGGCAGCTCCAGCCCGGCGAACAATGCCTCGCGCTCCGCCCGGGTGGCGCAGGACACCGCCGCGTTCACCCGCTCGCGATGCAGGTGGGGCGCGAAGCGCTCGATGAAATCGTACATGTAGCGGCGCAGAAAGGTTCCCCGGCGAAATCCGATGTGGGTCACGCTGGGCTCGAACAGATGCGACGCATCCAAGGCCACCAGGTCCGCGTCCTTTTCGGGATCCAGGGCCATGCGGGCGATGATGCCCACGCCGAGCCCCAGACGCACGTAGGTCTTGATGACGTCGGCGTCGGTGGCGGTGAGCACCACGTGGGGGGCGAGTCCCTGGGCGGCGAAAGCCTCGTCCAGGCGGGAACGCCCGGTAAAGCCGAACACGTAGGTGACGATGGGCTCGCCCGCCACGTCGGCGAGGGTCAGTCCGGCCGGCGACGCGGATCGCTCGATGAGCGGGTGCCCGGCCGGCACCACCACGCACCGGTTCCAGGCATAGCAGGGCATCATCACCAGATCGTTGAAATGCTCGAGGCCCTCGGTGGCGATGGCGAAATCCACCTCCCCGGTCGCGGCCAGCTCGGCGATCTGCGTGGGCGAGCCCTGATTCATGTGCAGCACCACTTCCGGGTAGCGGCTGCGAAAGTCCTCGATCACCTCCGGCAGCGCGT
Organism: Pseudomonadales bacterium; assembly: GCA_041690675.1. Taxonomy (GTDB): domain Bacteria; phylum Pseudomonadota; class Gammaproteobacteria; order Pseudomonadales; family Azotimanducaceae; genus UBA7803. The sequence goes on from JAWLGU010000122.1 coordinate 9,240, forward strand.
AACGCGCCTGAGTGTGGGTGGTGGCGATGGAGAGGCTGCCCTGAGTTTCGTCACTGTACTCCTGAGCCACCTGCTTGATGGCCTCCACCTGACGCAGGATCTGTCCCGCCATGTGGATGATGGTCTCGCCCACCGTCGTGACGTGGGTCAGATGCTTGCCGCTGCGCGCGAAGATCTCCACCCCCAGCTCGTCCTCCAGCAGCCGAATCTGCTTGCTGATGCCCGGCTGTGAGGTGAACAGGCTCTGAGCCGTGGCCGACACGTTCAGATCGTGATGCGCGACCTCCCAGATGTAGCGGAGCTGTTGAAGCTTCATGAGGCCTTCCCCCGCGAAGGTTCGGTCTAAGAAC
>JAWLGU010000123.1:0-9325 GCA_041690675.1 Pseudomonadales bacterium
ACCTTCACCACCTGCGCCGTGCTGCTGCTCGAGGCGTACGCCTACGAGGTGTACCTGCGCATCGCGCTGTTCGTGCAGATCATCGTCACCAACTGCATGATTCTGGCGCGGGCGGAGACCTTCGCCAGCCGACAGCCGGTGCTGCCGTCGCTGCTCGACGCCCTAGGCACCGCCAGCGGCTTCGCCATCGCCCTCGTCAGCCTCGGCATGGTGCGGGAGGCCGTGGGGCACGGCACCCTGTTCGCCGGCATGGATGCGCTGTTCGGCCCCGCCGCCCGGGACTGGACGCTGACCCTGCCCGGGGACGTCTCGGGCTTTCTGCTCGCTTCCCTGCCGCCGGGGGCGTTCATCGTGGCGGGCCTCATGCTGGCCGCCGGCAATGCCATCACAACGAGAAAACGCAAATGAACGACGAGAAGCGCCGCCAGATCTTCGAGCGCCTGCAGGCCGCCAATCCCGCGCCCACCACGGAGCTGAAGTACACCTCGCCCTTCGAGCTGCTGGTCGCCGTGATGCTGTCGGCGCAAGCCACCGACGTGAGCGTGAACAAGGCCACCGAGCCCCTGTTCGCCCGGGCGAACACGCCCCAGGCCATGCTCGGGCTCGGCGTCGACGGGCTGAAGCGCTACATCCAGAGCATCGGTCTGTTCAACACCAAGGCGGAGAACGTGATCCGCACCTGCAAGATCCTGATGGACCAGCATGGCGGCCAGGTCCCCGAGAGCCGGGAGGCCCTGGAAGCCCTGCCCGGCGTCGGCCGCAAGACGGCCAACGTGGTGCTGAACACCGCCTTCGGCCATCCCACCATCGCTGTGGACACCCATATCTTCCGGGTCTGCAACCGCACCGGCCTGGCCCCCGGAAAGACGGTACGGGAGGTGGAAGAGAAGCTCGAGCGGGTGGTGCCGGACGAGTACAAGCACGACGCCCATCACTGGCTGATCCTGCATGGGCGGTACGTGTGCGTGGCGCGGAAGCCGCGGTGCGGGGCGTGTCTGATCGAGGACCTCTGCGAGTATCCGGACAAGACTGAGACCTGACCGGCGTCGGACCCCGACCCTAGAGATCCACGAGCTCGACCTCCTCCAGCGGGTGACCGAGGAAGTACTGCCCGACCCGGCGAAACCGCTCCCGCCCGTCGGTGGCGAGCAGGGTGATCCCGGGCGCGCACGGGGCCGAGGCGGGGGGCACGCGTCCGGCGGCCAGCTCGGCGGCCACCGCGCGGGCGGTGGTGGCGGCGGAATCCACCACGGTCACCGGATACCCGCAGCGGGCCAGCAGCCGTTGCAGGACCGGCTCGAAGACGGGGAAATGGGTGCAACCCAGAAGCAGGGTGGCCCCCCCGGGCGGCCGCGACGGCGTGAGCAACCCGCGCAGATACTCCTCGAGGGCCAGCTCCACCAGCCGGCCGTCATGACGGCCCTCCTCCGCCAGGGTCACCAGCAGCGGGCACGGCCGCGCCCGGACCTCCATGCGCGGCTCGAGACGCAGCAGCGCGCGCTGATAGGCGCCACCTCGGACCGTGCTTTCGGTGGCGAGGACGGCCACTCGCCCGGCGCCGGCGGCCGCCGCGGCGGCGGCCCCGGGCTCGACCACGCCGAACACGGGCAGCGGCGCGTAGCGGGTCTGCAGGGCGTCCAGCGCCACCGCCGACGCGGTGTTGCACGCCACCACCAGGGCCTTGGCGCCGCGCTCCACCAGAATCCGCGCCGCCTGCACGGCGTAGCGCTGCACCGTGGCGGGACTCTTGGTGCCGTAGGGCAGCCGGGCGGTGTCGCCCAGATAGAGAAAGGCCTCGTCCGGCAGCGCCGCGCGCAGCGCGCGGAGCACGGTGAGGCCGCCCATGCCGGAGTCGAACACGCCGATGGGAGCGCGGCCGTCCCGCGGCTGACTGACGCCGCTCACGGCGTCAGGAGCGGCGGAAGAGATCGCGGACGAAACTGCTGCGCTTTCGTGACGGCGGACGCTGCTCGGCGATCACCGGCGGCGGCTTGGGCGTCGCGGCCCTGGCCGACTCACCCCCGCCGCCGTCCCGGCGGGCCCGCAGCTCGCGAATCTTCTTCTCGATGAGCAGGTCTTCCTTGCGCTTGTGCGCCATGGCTGCGGCGATGTCCACCCCGCAACGGGCGCAGTGGCTCGACTCGAGCTGCAGATGGCCGCAGCGCGGGCACTCCACGTGGGCGGCGGTGATGTCCTTCAGGGTGTGCTCGTTCTGGCCTTCCAGGCGCAGGGCGTCCTTGTCGATCTGCGCGGCGAGCGAGCGCGGCGCGCCCAGGGATTTGATCCGGCAGATGGCGCCCAGCTCGCCCAGGCGCTGCTGGAACGTCCGGGCTTCGTCCTCGTTGAGCTGACTGCGCAGCACCACCGTGCGGCCGGAAAACAGCGTTCTCGCCTTGCGGTCGTCGATGCCGAGCTCGCGGGCCAGCCTGGTCCGCACCGAATCGAGGTCGCTATTCCGATCGATCTCGCCGCTGAACAGCACCTGATAGTCGCTCATGGTCGTCCTTCGACTGGTCGTCCTTCTCTACGAAAGTTTCCGCCCCCGCTTGGCGCCCAGGCGCAACCGCAACGCGTTCAGGCGGATGAATCCAGCTGCATCGGCCTGATCATACGCGCCCCGATCGTCCTCGAACGTGACGACGTGCGCATCGTAGAGACTGTCTTCGGGTGAGGTGCGCCCCGTCACCGCCACCGAGCCCTTGTAGAGTTTCAGCCGCACCCGGCCGTTCACCGGCTGCTGGGATTCGTCGATGAGCGCCTGCAGCACCCGCCGCTCCGGCGACCACCAGTAGCCGTTGTAGATGAGCTCCGCGTAACGTGGCATGAGCTCGTCCTTCAGGTGGGCCACTTCCCGGTCCAGGGTAATGGACTCGATGGCGCGGTGGGCCTTCAGCAGAATGGTGCCGCCGGGGGTTTCGTAGCAGCCCCGGGACTTCATGCCGACGAAGCGGTTCTCCACCAGATCGCTGCGGCCGATGCCGTGGGCACCCCCCAGCTGGTTCAGGCGGGTGAGCAGCGCCGCCGGCGACAGCGCCTCGCCGTCCACGGCCACCGGGTCGCCGTGGCGGAACTCGATCTCCACGGTCTCGGGCTGGTCCGGTGCCTTCTCCGGGGACACCGTCCAGCGCCACATGCTCTCCTCCGGCTCCTGCCAGGGATCCTCCAGGTTGTCGCCCTCGTAGGAGATGTGCAGCAGGTTCGCGTCCATGGAGTACGGCGACTTCTCGCCCCGCTTGGCGTCCACGGGAATCTGATGCTGCTCGCAGAAGGTCATGAGCGCTTCCCGGGAATTCAGATCCCACTCCCGCCAGGGCGCGATCACCTTGATGTCCGGCTCCAGGGCGTAGGCGCCGAGCTCGAAGCGCACCTGATCGTTGCCCTTGCCGGTGGCGCCGTGGGCGATGGCGTCGGCGCCGGTTTCCCGGGCGATCTCCACCAGACGCTTGGCGATCAGCGGCCGGGCGATGCTGGTGCCAAGCAGGTACTCGCCCTCGTAGAGGGTGTTGGCGCGGAACATGGGAAACACGAAGTCGCGCACGAACTCCTCGCGCAGATCTTCGATGTAGATCTCCTTGACCCCCATGGCCTGGGCCTTGGCCCGGGCCGGCTCCACCTCCTCGCCCTGGCCGAGATCGGCGGTGAAAGTCACCACCTCGGCACCGTACGTTTCCTGCAGCCAGCGACAGATCACCGACGTGTCCAACCCGCCGGAGTATGCAAGAACGACCTTGTTTGCCACGGAACTCCTCTCGGCCTCGCAGAATGGGTCGGCCATGGTACAGCCGCGAAGCGCCGGCCGGTAGGGCCGGAGAAGCGATCGGGAATCAGCTGTCAGCGGTCCGCGAGAGGCAGATCGCCAGAGGCTGGGGGGACGTCTCTGGCTGAAGGCTGTTCGCCGATGGCGGTACTCCAGTTTCGCTCGAGGCGCACCGTGGTGCGGCGATTCTCGGCGCGGCCGGCGGGATCGTCGTTGTCCGCCACGGGGTACTGCGCGCCGTGGTAGCGCACCACCAGCCGCTCGTCCGGCACTCCGCAGTCCCGCAGGAACGTCGCGACGGCCTCAGCCCGGCGCCGGGACAGCTCCAGGTTGCCGCGGGGCGTGCCCAGGCTGTCGCTGTGGCCGTCCACGTAGACGCGGCTCACCTCCGGATCGGCGCGCACGTACTCGGCCACCTGGCGCAACCGTGCCTGATCGGCCGGAGACAGAACCGCCGCGCCGGCGCCGTGCTCGATGCGGGTGCGCTCGAAGGCGGACCAGCCCTGGGCAGCAGCACCACGCAGGCAGCGGGCGAACACCTCGTAGCGCGGCCGCAGATGCACGTTGGCGATGGGCACGTCCACCTCGCCGCCGTACCAGGCGGCGTGCTGCAGGTGCGCCTCGAAGCCCTGGTAGAGCGCCATCAGCACCCGGGTGGCGAGCGGCTCGCCAATGAGCACGCCGCTGCCCGCCCGCTGCCGAGCCTCGCCCAGGGACTCCCGATGAGGGTGCTCCGGATGCCACGGCGGTGCCACCCGGTACAGGGTCACCGGGCCGTCGGCGAACACCCGCCGATGCCCCAGCACCTCCAGGCGCACAGCGCCGCCGGGCGAGCCGACGAAGCGCACGGTGCCGTAGTCGCGCACCGCCTGCTCGAGCACGCACAGGCCGCTGGTCTCCCGGAACGTCCACGGCTCCGCCGCCGCGGGCTCCGGCGGCTCGCCGCGGGCGACGCCGGCCAGCACCGCGAGCGTGAACAGAATGAATGCGCGCACCTGGGATCCAACGCTAGGGCTCACCTGGGGTTGTCGGCAGGCGATCCCGGATCTTTACCCTGTGATAAGGTGCGCCGATGGTCATGTCCCGACGATTTCGCGGCTATCTGCCCGTGGTGGTGGATCTGGAGACGGGCGGTTTCGACCCGGAGACCAACCCCATCCTCGAGATCGCCGCGGTGCAGGTTCGATTCGAAGACGGCCGGCTGCTGCCCGGCGACCGCTGGCACCGGGCCGTGCATCCGTATCCGGGGGGCGTGCTGAACCCCGCGGCGCTGAAGGTCACAGGCATCGATCCAACGGATCCGCGCCGGGATGCCGTGGCCGAGGCTCAGGCGCTACGGGAGCTGTTCCGGCAGGTGCGCCACGCCATTAAGCGGGAGGGCTGCCAGCGCGCCATCCTGGTGGCCCACAACGCCGCCTTCGACCAGCAGTTCATCAACCGGGCGCTGACCCGAACTCAGGTCAAGCGCAACCCGTTTCACCCGTTCAGCTTCATCGACACCGCGTCGCTGGCTGCGGTGACGTACGGCCACACCGTGCTCAGCGAAGCCTGCGCCCGGGCCGACATCAGTTTCGACCGGGAACGGGCTCACAACGCGCTTTACGATGCGGAGCGGACGGCAGAGTTGTTCTGCGCGGTGGTGAACGCCTGGGACGAGCGGGCCGGCCCCCTCTGATCGAGCCTCAGGCGTCGCTGTCGTCGTCGACCTGGGCCTTCTCGGCCACCGATTTGATGAGGCTCTGCAGCTCGCCGCTTTCGTACATTTCCCTGACGATGTCGCAGCCGCCGATGAGCTCACCTTCGACGTAGAGCTGGGGGAAGGTGGGCCAGTCCGCGTACTTGGGCAGGTTGGCGCGGATCTCGGGATGCGTGAGCACGTCCACGTAGGCGAACCGCTCGCCGCAGGCAGCCAGGCACTGAACCGTCTGCGCGGAAAACCCGCACTGGGGCGCCGCCGGAGATCCCTTCATGTAGAGGATGATGGGGTTGCTCTCGATCTGCTCCCGGATGGTGTCGAGGATGTCTTCGCTCATGCGAAACTCCGGTGTACCTGATTGAAGTGGGGCACCGCATTCTACAGACTGGCCGCGCCAGCGCCTAGGCCGCATGGGGCCGGGCCCGACAGTGGAGACGTCATGGGATACGGGCAGGAACAGTTCGACCGGGTCATCGACCGACGCGGGACCTGGAGCAGCAAATGGGAGAAGTACGCCGGCGGCGACGTCCTGCCCTTCTGGGTCGCCGACATGGATTTCGCCATGCCCGAGTTCATCGGCGACGCCGTGCGCGCCCGCCTGGATCACGAGATTCTCGGTTACACCCGCACGCCGGCGCCGCTGGTGGAGGCGTTTCAGGGGTGGCTCCTGCGGCTGTACGGCTGGTCGGTACCCGAGGAGTGGCTGGTATGGCTCCCCGGGGTGGTCACCGGCTTCAATCTGGCGGCCCGGGCGGCCGCGGTGCCGGGAGGCTCCGCGGTCATCCCCACGCCCGTCTACTACCCGTTCCTGGACGTGCCGCACAACGCCGACCAGCAGGGCATCCACGTGCCCCTGGTCCGCGACGGTAAGCGCTGGGTGATGGATCTCGACGCCCTCGACGCGGCGATCGAGCCCCACTCGCGCATCCTGCTGCTGTCGAACCCGCAGAATCCCACGGGACGGGCGTACACCCGCGAGGAGCTAGAGGCCCTGGCGAACCTGTGCCTGCGCCACGATCTGGTGCTCTGCTCCGACGAGATCCACTGCCAGCTCATCCTCTCGGAAAGCGCGTCCCACACGCCGGTGGCCATGCTGTCGCCGGAGATCGCCCAGCGCACCATCAGCCTCTACGCCGCCACCAAGACCTACAACATCCCGGGGCTCTCCTGCGGCGTGGCGGTCATCCCCGATGCCGGGCTGCGGATGAAGTTCAAACGCGCCCAGGCGGGGCTGGTGCCCAGCGTCGGGCCACTGGAGCTGGCGGCGTCCCAGGCGGCATTCGCCGACACCGGACCGTGGCTCCCGGCGTTGCTCGAGTACCTGCGCGGCAATCACCAGCGCCTGCAGGCAGTGGTCGGCCCACGGATGACCCCGGTGGAGGCCACCTACCTGGCCTGGATCGATCTCACCGACCTGGAGCTCGACCGGCCCGGCGCCTTCCTCGAGGAGTTCGGCGTCGGGCTTTCCGACGGCGCCGCCTTCGGCGGCGACGGCTTCGTCCGCTTCAACTTCGCCTGCCCCCGCAGCATTCTCGACGAGGGGCTGCGGCGACTGGCCGAGGGCCTGGCGGCGGCGGAAAAGCGTTGATATCCCTTTCGCCGTGAAGTACGATCCGCCGCTTTTCCAGGCAGCGCTGCGCTGCCTTTCGTCGTTCTGGGGCACCGGCTGAGCATCGAGCGAGCCCCAGTGGGGGGATTGGCATGACCCATCTGATGACGACCTACAAGCGCCAGGACGTCGCCTTCGTCCGTGGCTCCGGGGTGTGGATCGAAGACACCCAAGGCAAACGTTACCTCGACGCCCTGACGGGCCTGGCCGTGTGCGGCCTGGGTCACGCCCACCCCCGCGTCACCCGTGCCATCAGCGAGCAGGCGGGCAGCCTGCTGCACACGTCGAACCTGTACCAGGTGCCCGAGCAGGAGCGTCTCGCGGACCGGCTGTGCGCCCTGTCCGGCATGGACCGGGTGTTCTTCTGCAACAGCGGCGCGGAAGCCAATGAAGCGGCCATCAAGATCGCGCGCCTGTACGGTCACCGCCGCGGCTTCGTGAAGCCGACCATCATCGTCATGGAGGGCAGCTTCCACGGCCGCACCATGGCCACCCTCACCGCCACCGGCAACCGCAAGGTGCAGGCGGGCTTCGAGCCGCTGCTCACCGGCTTCGTGCGGGCGCCGTACAACGACCTGGAGGCCATCCGCCAGATCGCCGCGAACGCCAACGAGGTCATCGCGATCCTGGTGGAGCCGGTGCTCGGCGAAGGCGGCATCGCCATCCCGGACGACGGCTATCTGGCGAGCCTCCGGGAAATCTGCGACGCCGAGCAATGGCTGCTGATGCTCGACGAGGTGCAGACCGGCAACGGCCGCACCGGCGCCTTCTTCGCCTATCAGCACACCGACGTGCTGCCGGACGTGGTGACCACCGCCAAGGGGCTCGGCAACGGCGTGCCCATCGGCGCCTGCCTGGCCCGCGGCGAAGCGGCGGAAGTATTCGCCCCCGGCAACCACGGCTCCACCTTCGGCGGCAATCCCCTGGCGTGCGCCGCCGCCAACGCGGTGCTCGACGCCATCGAGGAAGACGACCTGATCCGGCGCGCCGCCGAGCTGGGGGAGCGAATCCTGGGCGGGCTGCGCGACCGGCTGAAGGGCCACAACATGGTGCGCGAGGTGCGCGGCAAGGGGCTGATGATCGGTATCGAGACCAGCGAACCCTGCGCACATCTGGTGGAAGCCGGGCTCGAGGCCGGTATCCTCATCAACGTCACCCGCGACAACGTGGTGCGGCTGCTGCCGGCTCTCACCATGACCGACGACGAGGCCGACGAGCTGGTGGACCGGGTGGTCCGCGCCATCGGCGACTGATCGTCCTCTCTCCTCGCTTCCTGTAGGTAACCGTCATGACCGACAAGCGTGATTTCCTCTCGTTGCTCGATTGCTCCAGCGAGGAGCTGGAGCATCTCATCCGCCGCGCCCGGGAGCTGAAGGTCATGCGCCAGGAGCAGCGGCCGCACCGACCGCTGGAGAGCCGCACCCTGGCCATGATCTTCCAGCAGAACAGCACCCGCACCCGGGTCGGCTTCGAGGCGGGCATGACCCAGCTCGGCGGCCACGCCATCGTGCTGAGCCCGGACGACACCCAGCTCGGCCGCGGCGAGCCCATCGAGGACACGGCGCGGGTACTCTCCGGCATGGTGGACGCGGTGGTGATCCGCTCCCGCAGCCACGAGGACGTCTGCCGCTTCGCCGCCGCCGCCTCGGTGCCGGTGATCAACGCCATGACGTCCCGCTACCATCCGTGCCAGCTGCTGGCCGACGTGCAGACCTTCGAGGAGATCCGCGGCCCCATCGCCGGCCGCACCGTGGCCTTCATCGGCGACGGCTACAACATGTGCAACTCCTACATCAACGCGGCGCGGCAGTGGGGCTTTCAGCTCAAGATCGCCTGCCCCGAAGGCTACCGTCCCGATGCCGAGCTGCTGGCCACCTGCAACGAGGCGAGCCTGGTGGAAACGGCCCGGGAGGCGGCGGAGAACGCCGACCTGGTGGTCACCGACGTGTGGTCCTCCATGGGCCACGAGGAAGAGGCCGCCCGGCGCCGGCAGGCGTTCGCCCCGTTCCAGGTCACCGAGTCGCTGCTGGACGCCGCCTCCCCGGACGTGCTGTTCATGCACTGCCTGCCCGCCCATCGCGGCGAGGAGGTCACGGACGAGGTGATGGACGATCCGCGGTCGGTGGTGTGGCAGGAGGCGGGGAACCGGTTGCACTCGCAGAAGGCGCTGCTCGAGTTTCTGCTGGGCTGATCGGTTGGTCTAACCCCGCGATCGGGCGTGGAAGCGAATCGGTCGGCTTCGTGCAGCCCCCTCCGGGGGTTC
>JAWLGU010000124.1:0-9287 GCA_041690675.1 Pseudomonadales bacterium
CTCCCCGCCACCACCACCAGCAACACCCCGAACGCCCGCCTGAGCGGCTGCGCCTCCACCGAGTGCGCCACCTTCACCCCCAGCGGCGCCATGAGCACGGCGGCGGAGACGATGGCGAGAAAGCCGGGCACGTAGACGTAGCCGAGCATGCCCGGGCCGAAGTCGGAGCCTGCGCCGACGGCGAGGTAGCCGAGCACCCCCGCCAGCGCGATGGGCACGCCCAGGGTGCTCGAGGTGGCGGCGGCGCGGTGGACGGGAACGTTGAAGTACACCAGGGTGGGCACGATCACGTTGCCGCCGCCGATGCCCGCGAGGCCGGAGACCAGCCCGCCGGCGCTGCCCAGCATGGCCGAGAGGGTGACACCGGGGGCGCTGCGGTGGGGGTCGGGGCGCCAGCGGGTGAGCATCACGAAGGCGACGAACAGCAGGAAGGAGCCGATGAAAGCGCGGAACACCGTTACGGGCAGGGCGGTGGCGACCCGGCCGGCAAGAAAGCTGCCGACAACCAGAAACGGCGCCCAGCTGCGCACCACGGGCCACTCCACCATGCCCGCGCGGATCTGGGTGATGGCGGCGGAGAGCGAGGTGAAGACCACGCAGGCCAGAGAGGTCGCCACCGCGACGGCGGTCACGTCCTTGACGGGCAGAAGGACGAGAAGATCGAGCAGCATGATGAGGAGCGGGACGATCACCACGCCGCCGCCGATGCCGAGCAGGCCGCCCAGGAAGCCGCTCAGGGCGCCGATGGCGACGCAGGAACCAATGAAGGAAAAGTGATTCAATACTGATCGGGTCGCAAGGTCGCGCAGGAGTCTACTCAAGTTGCTGCTAACGCTCCAATCAACCAGGGCCGCCGGGCTCGTGCTGGTCCTCTGCCTGCTCGGCGTTTCCGCGCAGGCCGCACAGCGCAAGATCGAGCTGCCCAATGGAGACGTCTACAGGGGGGAGGTGGAGGACGGCTTCCGCACCGGCCAGGGCGTCTACGTCTGGGCCGACGGCCACCGCTACGAGGGGGGGTTCCTCAACAATCGCATGCACGGGGAGGGGGTGTACTCGTGGCCCGACGGGCGCACCTACACCGGCAGCTTCGTCGATGACCGCCGGGAGGGTAAGGGCATCCTGCGCTGGCCCAACGGCGACACCTACGAAGGGGAATTCCAGGACAACCAGATGCACGGGCAGGGCACCTTCGTCTGGGCCAATGCCGACACCTACAGCGGACAGTTTCACGAGGGCCGGCGCACCGGCCGCGGTGAGCTCCGCTGGCACTCCGGCGAGCGCTACGAAGGCGACTTTCTGGACGGTGCGCTGCACGGCAAGGGCACCTTTCATTGGCCGGACGGGCGGCGCTACGAGGGCAGCTTCGAGAATGGCCAGAAGACGGGCGTCGGCGTCATGCACTGGGCCAATGGCAATCGCTACATCGGCCAGTTCGCGGCGGACGTGCGCGCCGGTATCGGCCTGTTCTACTGGCGCGACGGCACGCTGTTCCGCGGCCAGTTCGCGGCTGACAGGATGCACGGATACGGCGTGAAGCGGTCGCCGGACGGCGCCATGGAGCTGCAGCGCTGGGAGCAGGGGGAGCTGGTGCTGGTGAAGCCCTTGCAGGCGGAGCCTCGGTGCCGGCTCACCATCGAGGATGAGCCCTGGATGTTCGAGGCCGACTCGTGCATCAACGGGTTGGCCCACGGCACCGGGCTGGCGGCACGGCTGGACGGCGAGGCCATCGTCGTGAATGGCCGCTTCGTACTCGGTCACCTGGTGTCCGGTGAGGTGAAGGTGCTGAGGCCCCAGGATACGTGATGGAGCTCCCCGGCCTGCAGATCCAGCGGGAGATCGGCCGCGGCGGCATGGCGCGGGTCTATCTCGCGGTGCAGCGGAAGTTCGGTCGCCTCGTGGCGCTCAAGGTGATCTCCGACGAGATCGCTCAGGACCCGGAGTTCCGGCAGCGGTTCATCCAGGAAAGTCGCATCAACGCCCGCCTGACCCACTCCAACATCGTCCAGGTCTTCGACGTGGGCACGTGCAAGGACGGCCTCTATCTGGTCATGGAGTACGTGAGCGGCGGTGATCTGAATCAACGCCTCGAGCGCGGCATGCCCATCCACGAGCTGTTGCGGGTGGTGGCCGAGATCGGCCGCGCCCTCGACTACGCCCACAGCCGCGGGTTCGTGCACCGGGACATCAAGCCGGAGAACATCCTGTTCCGCGAGGATGGCACCGCGTTGCTGTCGGACTTCGGCATTGCCCGGGTGGTGGACAGCACCCCCAGCGTGAGTCGCTCCGGGACGGTGCTGGGGACCCCGGCATACATGAGCCCGGAACAGGCGGCGGGCCGGGTGCTGGACGGTCGCTCGGACCTCTACAGCCTGGGGGTGGTGTTCTATCGGGTGCTCACCGGCGACGTGCCGTACAAGGCGGACACCGCCGTGAGCATCGGCATCAAGCACCTGCAGGAGCCCATTCCCCGGTTGCCCAACTACCTCTCGGCGTTCCAGGAGGTGGTTGATCGCGCGTTGGCGAAGAAGCCGGAGCAGCGCTTCCAGACGGGGGCCGAGTTCGCCGCCGCCTTGAGCGCCGTTCGCGCGCGACCGGACCTGCCTCGCGCCACGCTGCGCAACCAGGTGGTGACCACCCAGGAGATCCGTGCCGTGGGCTCGGAGCTGTTCACCGCGCGGGATCCGAGCCGCGCGGAACGCAAGTCGCGGCGCCAGCAGCGCCGCCGGGTGGCGCGTCAGGTGGGGTCCGTGGTGCTGCTGGCGGCCGTCATTGGCGGTGCCTCGACGGTGCTGATTCAGCAGCCGGGCTGGGTGACACGCCTGTCTGCAGCGGTGGGCATCATCGACGATCCGCAGATTCAGGAAGCGTGGAACAGCGCCCGGTCGCTGCGCCAGGACCCGAACCAGAGCCCGGCCACCATCGTGGCGGCCTATCGGCGGGTGCTGAGCCTCGACCCCGGCCACGAGGGCGCGAGGGCCGAGCTTTCCGGCCTGGCGGCGCAGTGGAAGAGCGAGATCGAAGCCGCGCTCAGCCAGGGCAGCCTGGCGGAAGCGGAAACGAAGCTGTCCGAATCCACCACCGCCTTTCCCGACGATGCCGGGCTGAAGAGACTCGCGGAGCGGCTCACCAACCGCAAGCATGCCGAGAGCCTGCTGGCGAGCACCCAGGGCCTGCTGCGCAGCCATGGGCTCTCGGACATTCCCTCCGCCACGGCGGCGATCCAGGCGTACCAGGAGGTGCTGCGGCTGGCGCCCGGTCACGCTGTGGCCCGGGCGGAGCTCGATGCCCTGGGGCAACATTACGCGGCCCTGGCCGCGGAAGCGGCGGATGCCGGCGAGGTGGATCGCGCCATCGCCTTTCTCGATCGGGCGAGCGCCGCCAGCGAGCGGCTGCCGGAGCTGGCCATGGTGCGGGAGAAGATCCAGCAGGCCACCACGCTGCAGTCCGCCATCAACGAGATGCTGCAACAGGCCAGCCGCTATCGGGCCGAGGGGGCGCTCATCAACCCGCCGGGGGAGAATGCCGCTGAGCTGTACCACCGCGTGCTGGCCACCGACCCGGACAACGTGATCGCCACTCGGGGCCTGGGAGAAGTGGAGTCCCAGCTGCTCGGTACGGCGACCCGACTGCTGGGCAGCGGCGATCTGGACGGCATGCGCGCGCTGATCGACCGTGCGAGTGCGGTAGGCCTGGATCAGCGGTCTGTGAACCGGCTGAAGTCGCGCCTCGACGACGAAGTGGCCAGGCAGGCCAGCGTGCGGCAGAACCTGGCGCTCGCCGAAGACCTGTTGCGGCAGGGCTTCGTCACCGAGCCGGAGGAACGCAACGCGGTGACCCTGCTGCGCGAAGTGGCCCGCCTGGACCCGGGCAACGAGCGGGCCGAGGCGCTGCTCACACACAGCGCCGAACGCCTCGCTGCGGTGGCCCGGGAGGCCTATGCTGTAGGCATGAAGGCCGATGCGCAGCACTATCTCGAGCTGGCGCTCACCGTCGACCCGGACGTGAAGCAGTGGCGCGAACTTCGGAATCAGTGGAAGGAAAGTGACGCAACCCGCTGATTTAGAATACATATTCGTGCTCGATGGGGAGCGTGTTCCCATCGAGGCGCACATGACGCTCGGGCGCCACCTCGACAACGAGGTGCTGCTGGCCGGCGAGGACGTGCTGGACTATCACTTGCGTATCGAGACCACGCATCGCGGTCCCCGGGCCATTCCGTTGGCGGAATCCAGTCTCTGGGTGAACGGCGAGGAGCACGGCGAGCCCGTGGGCCTGATGCCCGGAGACGTGGTGGAGATCGGCCAGAACACGCTGGAAGTGGCGGTGGAACTGCGCCATCCGGCCGAGGCGGAGTCCTGGGCCCTGTCGCCGAGCCGCCCCGGCGATGCTCCGGGGGGCGTGTCGGTGCATGAAGGATGCCTCATCGACGGCTCACTCGGCATCGGCCGGGGCGACGACAGCGACCTCCAGCTTCTCGACGATCACGTCTCGCGGCGCCACGCCCGACTGGAGGTTCAACACGGGGTCGTCTGGCTGCGGGACCTCGGCTCCTCCAACGGGAGCTTCGTGAACGGCGAGCGGATCCGGGGCGCCTGCCGCCTGTTTCATGGGGACGAAATCCGCTTCGATGCCATTGCGTTCCAGCTCGTCGGGCGCGGCGGCGAGTTGACTCCGGTGCGCCCGCTGGCGGAGGCGCCACGGCCGCTGTCCATGAAGGCAGCGCTGCGCTCGACCGCCAGCGCCAGCGCCGATACCACGGAGCTCGCCGCGGTGGAAGAGGCGCTGCTCGTGGAGCCGCGGCTGCCCGGCGACGGCGAGACCGGCGCCTTTCTGCTGGGCGCCAGCGAGCCGGTGGCGGGGCTGACGTTCCGCACCCCCATGGGGCGCACCCTCGTCGGGCGCGACGAAACCTGCGATCTGGTGATCCGGGACCGAACCGTCTCGGCACGACACGCCGAGCTGACCGTGCGCGCCGAAGGGGTCACCGTCACCAACCTCATGGCGACCAACGGCACCCGGGTGAACGGCCAGGAGGTGCAGACGGCACGGCTCCACGACGGCGACGTGCTGCGCTTCGGCCGGGTCAGCCTGGTGTACAAGGACGTCCCGCCCGCCGAGGAGGACCGCCCCTGGCTGCGCCACGTGCAAGTGGCGTTGCTGGTGGGGTCGTTGGTGTTGGGGGTGGGGGTGGTCATGCTATTGATTTGATTGTCGCTATCCGCTGTCCGCCGACCGCCGTCCGCTAGAGGCATTTCGCTAGCGGCACGCGAATCGCTTCCAGCGGAAAGCGGAAAGCGGAAAGCGGAAAGCGGAAAACGACAGCGGACAGCCGCCTTCGTTGCTTTTCCCCACCCCCCAACCTATCCTGTCGCGCCTCGAAGGTCGTGCCTGGGAAGGCTTCATGGGAGTACAGATTCCGTTCCGGCGGGAGCTCGAGTTCGAGTACGGCAAGGTGGACCGGGTGGGCCCGCGAATCCGGCGGGTGATTGCCCAGAATCCGAGCCCGTTCACCCTGTACGGAACCGGCACGTACATCATCGGCAACGGCGAGGTGGCGGTGATTGATCCGGGTCCGGCGGACCCGCAGCACATCCAGGCCATCTGCGACGCCACCCAGGGCGAAACCATCACCCACCTGCTGGTCACCCACACCCATGTGGATCATTCGCCCGGCTGCGCGCTGATCAAGAAGCGGGTCGACGTCCCCAGCTACGCCTACGGGCCCCACGGCGCCGGCAAGCTGGAGGAGGGGGTGCCGGTGGAAGAGGGCGGGGACATGGAGTTCCAGCCGGACCACCGGGTGCGCCACGGCGACATCATCCAAGGCGGCGACTGGTCGGTGGAGTGCGTCTACACCCCGGGGCACACGTCCAACCACATGTGCTACCAGCTACGTGAGGACAAGGCACTGTTCACCGGCGACCACATCATGGGCTGGTCCACGAGCATCATCTCGCCTCCCGACGGCGACATGGCGGCGTACATGGCGAGCCTCGAGCTGCTGCTCGAGCGCGACGACGCGGTCTACTGGCCCACCCACGGCCCGCGCATCGAGCATCCCAAGGAACTCGTCCGCGCCTTCATCGAGCATCGCCGGGAGCGGGAGGCCCAGATCCTGCAATGCGTCAGTCAGGGCGTGCAACGGATCCGCGACATGGTGCCCATCATGTACACCAGCACCCCGGAGTTCATGTACCCGGCCGCCGCCCGCAGCACGCTGGCCGCGGTGGAGTACCTGGTTCACGTCGGCGCCCTGGTGGCGGAAGGCGAGGTTTCTCTGGAGGGGGTCTACCGCCTGCCCTGAGCGGGCTCAGGTGGCGATGATGCGCGCGGGCTCGCGGCTGCCGTTGGCGGTGGCCGGCTCCTGAACGGTCTGGGCCGTGGGAAGCTGCACCATGATGGCCACTCCCGAGCCGTCCGCCAGATTCACCGCCCGCACGAAACCGCCGTGATGCTCCGCGATCACCCGCACCACGTAGAGCCCGAGCCCGAAGTGCAGGCGGTTCTGCGGGCCGCGGTGACTCACCATGGAATCGAACAGCGACTGCTCCGCTTTCTCCGGCAGCGTGGGGCCACGGTTCGCCACGGTGATCTGCAACTGATCGCGATAGGCGTCGAGCTGCACCTTGATGGGACTGTTGGCGCGGTGGAAGTCGATGGCGTTGTCGATGATCTTGTCCAGGAGCTGCTCGATCCGGTAGTCGGAGACGCTGGCGTACACGGGCCGGCCAGGACCGCGGTAGATGAACTCGCACTCCTTGTGGGTGATTCGACAGTTGGCGACGTAGTTCTCCAGCAGCTTGGCGATGTCGATCACCTCGCGCTCCTCGGCCTCCAGCGACTCCTCCAGGTTGGCGGCGTCCGCCAGATTCTGAACAATGACGCCGATGCGCATCACGCCGCGCTTGGCGCTCTCCAGGTACTTGCTGTCGCGGACCGCGGGGTTCTCCTCCGCCAGATTCTGCAGCGACGTCGACAGCGTGTTCAGCGGGTTGTTGATCTCGTGGCGCAGGGTGCGCGGCATGCTCTCGAGGAAGGTGTTGTGCTGGTGCAGCTTCGAGAGCATGTTCGACACGCTGCGGGCCAGATCCCCGATCTCGTCCCCTGCGTTCATCTCCCGCTGCAGCTCGCCGATGCGCAGCCGGCCATACTCGTCGATGGCGCTGGAGGCCTCCCGGCGCAGGTTGCGGATGCGCCAGGCCAGCCGGGCGGCGAAGGCCAGCAGGGCGATGAACACCGCGAACAGGCTGACGATCGAGACCAGGATCACTTGCTCCAGCGCCGCGCGCTGGAAGCTCAGGATCTCGTTGATGTTCTGCTCCACCACCACGGTGCCGATGATCTTGTCCTCGGAGACGATGGGGTGGGCGGCCATGATCACCTCCTGCTCCTCCGACACGCTGCGGCGCAGCGCCAGGGGCGCTCCGTTCAGCGAGCTCTCGATCACCGCCTCGGCGGTGGCCTCGGCGTCTTTTGCCAGGCTGCGCCGGGGCTCCCAGGGGTCGCCCGTGATCAGGCGGTGCACCCATGGCCGCACCTGGGTGAACCACCCCTCCAGGAGCTTCACCGCTCGGCTCTCGTCTTCGGCGGGGGCGGGGGTGGCGTTGCTGCCGGTCTCGGCGCGCACCCGCTTCTGCGGGTCGATGACCAGAATGCGGGCGCCGGAGTATCCCAACCCCTGGATGATGTTCAGCACCTCCGGCGAGCGCAGCACCACCAGGTTGAAGCTTTCCTTGCCGGCGGTGGGTAGGGTCTGGGTGGTGCGGCGGATGGCGCGGGTGGTCGCGTCGTCCACGTCGACGAAGGCGATGCCGAAGTAGCGGGACGAGCCGAGCTGATCGAGGGGCACGCGGAACTCGAGCCGAAAGCCCTGATCCGTCTCCACCATGTAGCCCTGGATGGAGTTGCTGGGGGTGCCGTTCTGCGCGAAGCGCCAGTCCGGGTCCATGCGGTAGGCGGTGGACACCCCCGGGCCCGAGAACGTGATGGTCACCCGGCCGTCCTCGCCGTCGGTCTGGATGAAGCGCAGGCGCACGTGGTCGGCGTTGTCCAGACGCAGATAGTTGGGGCTGCGGTAGACGTGCTCGGGATCCACCACGTTCATGTAGACGTAGAGCTGACCGTTGCGCTCGCCGAGCAGCAGTTGGAAATCGCCGTCCTGGGTGCCCGACTCGCTGCCGAAGGAGAGCGCCTTGGCCGCCAGTCCCTCGCCCCAGTCTTCCACCTGGCCGTCGAGTCGCACCGGGGTCTGCAGCGGGTGGGCGTAGAGGCTCTCGAAATCCTCGATGGTCACCGGCAGGTCGTTGAACAGATCCTCCCGGCCGTTGAACAGCGTGGAGATACCTTCCGCGGTGAGCAGCTGGGCGTTGGATTGACCCTGAATGAGCAGCCGCTCCATCTCCACGAGCTGGCGGTAGCTGAACCAGGGCACCATGAGCAGGGTGAGACCCAGCAGCATGATCTTCGTGCCCAGCCGCGGCCCGCGAATGCGCCGAAACAGTTTCAACGCTCGGTCACTCCTCCAGCGGATAGCGGAGAGCCGACAGCGGACAGCGGATAGCTAGCTTTCAGTGGACCACCTGTATCCATATCCATACTCACTCTTAATGGCCGCGAACTCCGGATCCACCTTCTCGAACTTCTTGCGGATGTTGCGCATGTGAGTGTTGATGGTGTTGTTGGTCACCAGGCTCTGCATGGTGGCGTTCATGAGGGTCTCGTAGCTCACCGCGTGCCCCGGCACCCGCACCAGCTTGGCCAGCATGCGGAACTCGGTGCCGGAAAGATCGATGCGATGCCCCTTCCAGGAGGCCAGCAGGGCGTCCTGGTCGAGCATCAGATCGCCGATGCGCTTGGCCGTGGGGCTGTCCCGGGCATCGTCCTGCTCCGCGCGCACCTCGTTGATGCGCAAGAGCGACGAGATGCGTTCGGCCAGGTAGTCGAGGCTGATGGGCTTGGGCAGGTAGTCCCAGGCCCCGAGCCGGAGCCCCGAGATCTTGTCGATCTCGTTGATGCGCTCGGTGAGGAAGATCACCGGAAGGCTGGGGGCCCGGGCGAGCACGTCGCGACAGAGCTGAAACCCCGCGTCGACCTCCTCGCCGAGAATGATGTCGAGGATGACCAGGTCGGGCAGCGCCTGGCTGAAGCCTTCCAGGGCCTCCTGGCGGCTGCCGTACGCCGACACCTGATAGCCTTTCTTGGTGATGGCGTCGGCGTAGTTGGCCCGCTGATCCGGGTCGTCCTCGACGATGGCGATGGTCTTGGCCATCCGTTTGCATCCTGCTGAA
>JAWLGU010000125.1:0-9245 GCA_041690675.1 Pseudomonadales bacterium
GGCCGACGACGTGCGGGTGGCGGTGCGCCGCGCGCGCTGGGGTGACGACAGCGGTGTACGGGGGGCCGCCCGCCTTTGGTGAGGGCGTTCCGGGTGGAGCGCGCTCGAGCAACGAAACGAGCTGAGGTGCCATGCAGTATCCAAGAGAGCTTCGCGACGAGGACGTAGCCGAGACCCGGGAGTGGCTCGATGCCCTCGAGTACGTGCTGGAGCACCAGGGGTTGGAGCGGGCCAACTTCCTGCTGCGGCAGCTGTCCGGGCGGATGACGGAGACCGGCGCCCGGCTGCCGTACACGGTCACCACCCCGTACCGGAACACCATCCCCACCAACCGGGAAGCGTTCATGCCGGGGGATCTGTTCATGGAGCGGCGCATCCGTTCCCTGATCCGCTGGAACGCGCTGGCCATGGTGGTGCGCGCCAACAAGCGGCCCGGTGACCTGGGCGGGCACATCTCGTCCTTCGCGTCGTCCGCCACGTTGTACGACGTGGGCTTCAACTATTTTTTCCGCGGCCCGCGGGACGGCGATCCGGGGGATCTGATCTACATCCAGGGGCACGCCTCGCCGGGCATCTATGCCCGGTCGTTCCTCGAGGGCCGCCTCACCGAGGAGCAACTCGATTACTTCCGCCGCGAGGTGGGGGGGCAGGGGCTGTCGTCCTATCCGCACCCGTGGCTCATGCCCGATTACTGGCAGTTTCCCACGGTCTCCATGGGGCTGGGGCCGCTTCAGGCCATCTACCAGGCCCACATCATGAAGTACCTCGACAGCCGCGGGCTGATCTCCATGGGGGATCGCAAGGTCTGGGCGTTCCTAGGCGACGGCGAGACCGACGAGCCGGAGACCCTGGGCGCGCTGTCGCTGGCCGGACGGGAAGGCCTGGACAACCTGATCTTCGTGGTGAACTGCAACCTGCAGCGTCTGGACGGGCCGGTGCGCGGCAACGGCAAGATCATCCAGGAGCTGGAAGGCTATTTCCGCGGTGCCGGCTGGAACGTGATCAAGGTGATCTGGGGCCGGCTGTGGGACCCCTTGTTCGAGAACGACAAGGACGGTCTGCTGCTCCAGCGCATGAACGAGACCGTGGACGGCGAGTACCAGAACTACAAGGCCAAAGGTGGCGCGTACACCCGGGAGCACTTCTTCGGGAAGTACCCGGAGCTGCTGAAGCTGGTGGAGCACCTGTCCGACGACGACATCATGCGGCTGAACCGGGGCGGTCACGATCCGTTCAAGGTCTACGCCGCCTACCACGCCGCCGTCCACCACGCGGGCGAGCCCACGGTGATTCTGGCGAAGACCGTGAAGGGCTACGGCATGGGCGATGCCGGCGAGGCTGAGAACACGAGTCACCAGGTGAAGAAGCTCGACCTGGACGGGCTCAAGTACTTCCGCGACCGCTTCGACATCCCGCTCAGCGACAAGGAGCTGGAGGAGATCCCGTTCTACCGGCCACCCGAAGATGCTCCGGAGATGGTCTATCTGCGGCGCAAGCGCGAGGAGCTGGGCGGGCCGCTGCCGCGGCGGGTCACCGCCGACGAGACCCTGGAGATACCGCCGCTGGAGGCGTTCTCCCAGGTGCTCGAGGGCAGCGGCAAACGCGCCAACTCCACCACCATGGCGTTCGTGCGCATCCTGTCCACGTTGATCCGTGACAAGAAGATCGGCAAGCGCGTGGTGCCCATCGTGCCGGACGAGGCCCGCACCTTCGGAATGGAGGGTCTGTTCCGGCAGCTCGGCATCTACTCCTCCGTGGGCCAGCTCTACGAGCCGGAAGATGCCGGGGAGATCGCCGCCTACAAGGAGCAGAAGGACGGCCAGGTGCTGGAGGAGGGGATCACCGAGCCCGGCGCCTTCGCCGCCTGGATCGCCGCCGCCACCTCGTACTCGAACCACGGGCTCACACTGATCCCGTTCTACATCTTCTATTCCATGTTCGGCTTTCAGCGGGTGGGTGATCTGGCCTGGGGCGCCGGCGACAGCCAGGCCCGTGGCTTTCTGCTGGGCGGCACCTCGGGGCGCACCACCCTGAACGGCGAGGGTCTGCAGCATCAGGACGGCCACAGCCACGTGCTGGCATCCACCGTGCCCAACTGCATCTCCTACGACCCGTGCTACGCCTACGAGCTGGCGGTAATCGTCCACAACGGGCTCGAGCGCATGATCCGGGACAAGGAGCGGGTGTTCTACTACATCACCGTGATGAACGAGAACTACGTCCAGCCCGCCATGCCCAAGGGCGTGGAAGGAGACATCCTCAAGGGCATGTACCGGCTGCGCAAGATCGGCAACGGCAAGGCGAAGCGGGTGCGGCTCTTGGGCTCCGGCACCATTCTGCGCGAGGTGGAGGCCGCTGCGGAGGTGCTGCACGAGCAGCACGGGGTGAGCTGCGAGGTTTTCAGCGTCACCAGCTTCAACGAGTTGGCCCGGGACGCCGCGGACGTGGCGCGCTGGAACCTGCTGCATCCGGACGAGCCGCCGCGGGTGAGCCACGTGGCGCGTCTGCTGGAGGGCGATGCCCCGGTGGTGGCGGCCAGCGACTACATGAAGGCTCTGGCGGAGCAGATCCGCCGGGAGATCTCGGCGCCCTACCACGTGCTCGGCACCGACGGCTTCGGCCGCAGCGACACCCGTGAGACGCTGCGTCACTTCTTCGAGGTGGACCGGCGCTTCGTCACACTGGCGGCGCTCAAGAGCCTGGCAGACGCCCAGAAGATACCCGTGGAGGAGGTGAGGAAGGCCCGGGACAACCTCTCCATCGACCCCGAAAAACCCAATCCCCGGCTGGTTTGAGGTAGACGTGGCCCAGGAAATACGGATTCCGGACATCGGCGACGCCGACAACGTGGAGGTGGTGGAGATCCTGGTCGCGGCAGGCG
This sequence comes from Pseudomonadales bacterium, assembly GCA_041690675.1. GTDB lineage: Bacteria > Pseudomonadota > Gammaproteobacteria > Pseudomonadales > Azotimanducaceae > UBA7803. The sequence goes on from JAWLGU010000125.1 coordinate 2,882, forward strand.
ATGAGGTGGGCGAGGACGATCCCGTCGTGGTCATCGAGTCCGACAAGGCCTCCATGGAGGTGCCGGCCGGCGTGAGCGGCACCATCGACGCCATCACGGTCTCGGTGGGGGATCAGGTCTCCGAAGGCCAGGTCATCGCCCGGCTGAAGAACGGCGCCGATGCCGAGCCGGCGGCAGAGCCGGAGGCTGCGGCCGAACCGGAGCCCGAGCCTGCGCCGGAGTCAAAGCCTGCGCCGGAGTCAAAGCCTGGGCCGGAATCAAAGCCGGCGCCCGAGCCGGCGGCCCCGGCTGCCGGGGCCGGTCCGCGCCGGGTGGAGGTGCGGGTCCCGGACATCGGCGAGGCGGAGAACGTCGAGGTCATCGAGGTGTCGGTGAAAGCCGGCGACCATGTTGCCGAGAACGATGTGCTGGTGGTGGTGGAATCCGACAAGGCCTCCATGGAGATTCCGTCCACCCACGCAGGCACGGTGGCGGAGGTGCATGTCGAGGTGGGCACCCGGGTGGAGGCGGGCACGCTGATCGCCACCATCGAGACCGAGCAGGCGGCGCAGGAAGCCCGGCCGGCGCCGGCCGAGGCACCTGCCAAGCCCGCAGCCGAAGAGCCGGAGAAGGTTGCCGCGGCGGAAGCGGCCGCACCGGCCCCCGCACCCGAACCGGCCCCGGCCGCGCCCACCGAGGCGCGGGCGGAGGTGCCTTCCGCCGGCGCCAACGTCTATGCAGGGCCGTCGGTGCGGCGGCTGGCCCGGGAACTGGGGGTGAACCTCACCGAGGTTCAGGGCACCGGCAACCGGGGTCGCATCGTCAAGGACGACGTGAAGGCCCACGTCAAGGAACGCATGACCGGCGGCGCTGTGGCCGGCGCGGCCTGGCCCAGCCTCCCGGAGGTGGACTTCAGCCGGTTCGGCGAGATCGAAGAGCAGCCGCTGTCGCGGATTCGCGCGCGCGGCGCAGAGAACCTGCACCGGAGCTGGGTCAACCTGCCCCACGTGACTCAGCACGACGAGGTGGATGTCACCGACCTGGAGGAATTCCGCGGCAGCCTGAAGGCGGAAGCCGAGGCGCGGGGGGTGAAGGTCACGCCGCTGGCCTTCATCATCAAAGCCTGCTGCCAGGTGCTCAAGGAGTTTCCCACGTTCAACGCCTCCCTGGACCCGCAGGCGAAAACCCTCATCCTCAAACGCTACTACCACATCGGTGTGGCGGTGGACACGCCGGAGGGTCTGGTGGTGCCGGTGATCCGCGATGCGGACAAGTTGGGCATCTTCGAGCTCTCGCAGGCGGTGGCGGAGCTGGCCGCGAAGGCCCGGGACAAGAAGCTCGCGCCCGCCGACCTGCAGGGCGGCAGCTTCAGCGTCTCGAGCCTGGGCCCCATCGGCGGCACCGGATTCACCCCCATCATCAACGCGCCGGAGGTGGCCATTCTCGGGGTGAGCCGTGTTACGGTGCGGCCGGTTTGGGACGGCGAGGCCTTCGTGCCCCGCAAGATGCTGCCGCTGTCGCTATCCTACGACCACCGGGCCATCAACGGCGCCGAGGGCGGGCGGTTCGTCGTGCGGCTGGGCGAAATCCTGAGCGATATCCGGCGCCTCGCCCTCTGATCAATCAGACGCCGCGCCACTGCGGCTCGTCGTGCCCGGCGTTGCACGCCCGCGCCAGCACGAAGAACAGATCGCTCAGCCGGTTCAGGTACTGAGCACAAGGAGCGGCGTCGTCGCCGGGGTCATCGGCCGCTGCCGGATCCACCAGAGCCCACACCGTTCGCTCGGCGCGCCGGCACACCGCGCGGCAGACGTGGGCCGCCGCGGCGGCCCGGGTACCTCCCGGGAGCACGAACTCGGTCAGCGGCGGCAGCGTGGCGTTCAGCTCCGCAACGGCCCGCTCCAGCCCATCCATGACGGGCGGCGGGGTTCGACCCCTGGTGGCGAGATTGGCGCCAAGATCGAACAGCTCCTGCTGCACCTGCTGACACAAGCCGGCGTACGGGCTGTCCGGCGGCAGCTCGGTGACGAGCACGCCCACGAAGCTGTTCAGCTCGTCCACGGTGCCGATGGCGTCGAGCGCAGGTTCGGTCTTGGCGAGTCGGGTGCCGTCGGCCAGCGAGGTGCGGCCGGTATCGCCGGTGCGGGTGGTGACGCGGGTGATGCGGTGCTTCATGAGGCGGTCGATTCGGACAGCTCCCGGGCGTCATAGGCTTGCACCGTGATCAACCCGGTGTCAAAGGAGCGGGTCAATCCCTGATAGGCGTGGTGCATGAACTGCTTGGCGGCCGGGAATCCCGTGGACGCGTCGGCGGCGGAGATGGAGACGCCCACCACCACCGGGATGTAGCCTTCGCTGGTCTTGAAGGCGTGCATGTACAGATTGTCGAAGATGCGGCGAAAACTGGATGAGGTGCACACGTCCAGGCTCGGCTGCAGGGTGATCACCGCGAACATGCTGGGCTCCGGGCGGGTGACCAGGTCGAGGGGACGCACGAGCTGACGCAGCTTCGCGCCGATGCCGGACATGAGCTCGTCCACCACGACCGGATCGTACTGCTCGCGGATGACCTGCAGGTTGCTGATGCCCACCAGCAGCAGGCAGGCCGCACCGCCGCGAGCGTCTGCCTGGCGGGTGGCGTCGGAGATTCGCTCCAGGGTGAACTTCAGGTTGCCGAGGCCGGTCACCGGATCCACCAGGTCGGTGGTGTGCAGCTCCTTCAGCTTCTTGCGCAGCAGTCGGTTGGCACGCAACAGCTCGTTGTGCCGGGCCGCCAGCCGCCGCGCGGCCACCACCCGGGGCAGAAGCTGCGCCCGCAGATTCGCCTTGTTGAGAAAGTCGTCCACCCCCACCTCGAAAGCCCGCTCCATGGCCTCGAAGTCGTCCCGGGCCGTGAGCAGCATGACGTAGGTGAAGTGCTCGGCGCTCTCGTCCAGCCGCTTCACCCGGCGGGTGAGCTCCAGCCCGTCGATGGAAGGCATCATCCAGTCGGCGATGAGGATCTGCGCGGGCCGCTTTTCCAGCGAGCGGAGCGCCTGAAGCGGGTTGTTGGTGAAGCGAACGTTCTGGAATCCCCCGCCGCGCAGCGCCTTGGCGATGATGGTGCTCGAGAACTTGGCGTCGTCCACCACCAGGATTGGAATGTCGTCGTGCGCCATGTAAGTTAACGAGGTCCTCCCGGAACTGGCCGAGTCTAGCACGTGTTCCGGGATTTAATCTGACCTGTGACACGCTTTCCGGGAACCAGGAGACCCATCATGCCGTCGTTCGACGTGGTGTCCGAGGTGGACATGCAGGAGGTGCGCAACGCCGTGGATCAGGCGTCGCGGGAGCTTTCCACCCGCTTCGATTTCAAGAGCGTCGACGCGGGTTTCGAGCTGGCCGACGAGCAGATCCGGCTGCACGCCCAGGAAGAGTTTCAGCTCGAGCAGATGGTCGCCATCCTCAAAGACAAGCTCATCCGCCGGAACGTGGACGTGCGCGCGCTGGACCCCGGCAAGGTGGAAGCCGCCGGCAAGCAGAAGCGCCAGAGCTTCGGCCTCAAGCAGGGCATCGGCCGGGACGATGCCAAGACCATCGTCAAGCTCATCAAGGACTCGAAGCTCAAGGTGCAGTCCCAGGTTCAGGGGGACCAGGTGCGGGTCACGGGCAAGAAGCGCGACGATCTGCAGGAGGTGATGGCGTTGCTCAAGAAGGCGGAGCTCGACGTCCCCGTCAACTTCAAGAACCTGCGCGACTGACACCGGTGGACGCCGCCGCGGCGGCCGGCGCCGTGGCGGGAGCGACGTCGTCCGCATCGTCCAGCGCCGGCCCGCGCCGCATGAGGTAGATCACCAGGGCCATGGCGGGCAGGCCGATGGCGCAGGAGTAGACGAAGAACAGCGGGTAGCCCACCGCATCCACCACGGCCCCCGCCGCGCCGCCGATCACCTTCCCCGGCAGGGTCATCAGCGAGCTGAACAGCGCGTACTGGGTGGCTGTGTAGGCAGTGTTGGTGAGCCCGGAGAGGTAGGCGATGAAGGCCGAGATGGCCACGCCGCCGGCCAGGTTGTCGGCGCTGATGGTGACCACCAGCATCCACAGCTCCGGTCCCAGCAGCGCCAGGGCGGCGAACAGCAGGTTGGTGACCGCGGCCAGCACCGCACCGGCCAGCAGCACCCGCATCACCCCTGTGCGCGGCACCAGCACGCCGCCCAGGGCGCCGCCGAGGACGGTCATGGCCACCCCGTAGATGCCACTGACGTTGGCGATCTCCGCCTTGGTGAAGCCCAGGTCCAGATAGAAAGGGTTGGCCATGACTCCCATGGTGATGTCCGTGACCCGGTACAGGCCGATGAACGCGAGGATCACCAGCGCGAGGCGGCCGTTGCGCGCGAAGAAGTCCACGAACGGGCAGACCACGGCACCGATGAGCCAGCCGAGGGCATGGCGCAGGGGGCCGGGCAGGTGGGCGTTGCGGGTCATGAACGCCTGCACCCGGGATTCCAGGAACACCGTCTGGCGCGGCACGCCGGATTTCGGCTCCCGGCTCGCCAGCACCGCGATCATGCCCACGCCGGTCAGCGCCGCCATGCAGACGTAGACGCCGGTCCAGGAAAGATAGGTGGCGATGTGCAGGGCCCCCGCGCCGGCCACCAGCAGGGCGATCCGGTAGCCGAAGACGTAGGTGGCGGCCATGGCTGCCTGCCGCTCGGGCGGTGCCGCCTCGATGCGCCAGGCGTCGATGGCGATGTCCTGGGTGGCGGCGCCGAACGCCACCAGCACGGCGAACACGGCCATCCGGCCGAGGTCCGCCGCGGGGTCCGTGTGGGCCATGCCCAGGAGCCCTGCGGCGATGGTGAGCTGGGCAAGCAGTATCCAGCCGCGGCGCCGGCCCAGCAGGCGGTGCAGCAGCGGCAGCTCCAGCCGGTCCACCACCGGTGACCACAGCACCTTGATGGAATAGGTGATGCCCACCCAGCTGAACAGACCGATAGCCGTGCGCGAGGTGCCGGCCTCGGTGAGCCAGGCCGACAGGGTGGAGAACACCAGCAGAAACGGCAACCCGGCGGAGAAGCCGAGGCAGAGCATGGCGGCGATGCGTGGGCTGGCGTACACGCGCCAGGCCTCGCGCCAGCTGCGGTCGCCGTCCGCGCCGTCGTCGGACGCCGCTATGGAGGGGTTCCTGACTGGGTCGTTGGCTGGGCGTTCGGTCATCCGCGCAGTGTACGCCAGTCAGGGTTGCCACAGATGCACGCGGGCCACCCGTGGGCCGACGAAGGTCACCCCTTCCCGCTCCAGGCGGCGCCGCTGCTCGCGCATGGCGCGGTCGTCCCGGAGCGAGATCCTGAGGCTCGCGTTCAGCACCCGGTGCCAGGGCAGCCGGCTGCCGGCGGGCAGGCGGCTCAAGGTGCGGCCCACGTAGCGGGCGTGGCTCGGCATGCCCGCGAGCCGCGCGATCTGTCCGTAGGTGGCCACCCGGCCCCGGGGGATGGCCGCCACCGTCTGCCAGATGCGCGCCTCCGGCCCCAGGGGTTCCTCTGGCGCCGGCGTTTGACTTGCGCGTGCCGACCTCGCAGATTGGGCGGCCCGCCGCAACGAGGCCCCGGCTATGCGTTTCTGGCCGTTGGTTCTGTTTCTCGCCCCCATCGTGGAAATGTACCTGCTGTTCCGGGTCGCCGGCTACGTCGGCGCCGGGCTCACCGTGGTGCTGGTGCTGGCCACGGCGGTGGCCGGGGTGGCGCTGCTGCGCCGCCAGGGGCTCGCCACCCTGACCCGGGGCATGGCGCGGCTGGAGCGCGGGCAACTGCCCGCCCGTGAGGTGGCGGAAGGCCTGCTCCTGGCGATGGCCGGCGCCCTGCTGTTGCTGCCGGGCTTCGTGAGCGATGCGGTGGGGTTCCTGCTGTTGTGGCCCGCGGTGCGGGCGGCGGTGGCCGCCCGGATCCTGCCGGAGCCGCCCGGCGCGGGCCGCGGCCCCGGCGGCGACGTCATCGAAGGCGAGTTCGAGTCGCGGGAGGAGCCGAACGGGGCCGATGGCGACCACCACGGCGGCCCACCCCGGCGCCTGCCGTGATGACTGCGCGCCCCGAACCCCGTGTGCGCGCGCACCCCAGTGCGCGCCCCTCTTGAAATCCCGAATCCCGGCCCCATTGTGCAGACGCGGAAGGCTTTTCGCCGTCCGCGTTCGCTGCAGCGTCCCCGGTCAGGCCGAGGGCGTTCAGCGCGGCTTGAAACTCCGGTGGCCGCGATTATCATAGCGGGCCTCGGATTAGCACTCTCTATCCGAGAGTGCTAACAATGGGTGTTAGCAAAACCCTTAAGGGATTTAACTGGGAGATCAGTAGGTAATGAAAATTCGACCTCTACACGATCGCGTCGTCGTGCGCCGGTTGGAAGAAGAGACAAA
>JAWLGU010000126.1:0-9003 GCA_041690675.1 Pseudomonadales bacterium
AGAACATGAACACGAAATCCGGCTCCCGACGTCCCGGCTCCAGGGGCACCTCCGCGGTTCGGGTCCCCAAGACCGCCGAGCTGGTGGCCAGGGAGCTGCGCCGGCGCATCATTCGCGGCGAGCTGAAGGAGGGAGACAACCTGCCTCCGGAGTCCGCACTCATCGAGGAGTTCGGCATCTCCCGGCCCACCATGCGCGAGGCGTTCCGGATCCTCGAGACCGAGCGGCTCATCAGCGTGTCCCGGGGGGCCCGGGGCGGCGCCCGGGTCCATCTGCCGGACGTGGACGTGGTGGCCCGCTACGCGGGCCTGTACCTGCAGGCCCGCAACACCACCCTGGCGGACGTCTTCGAGGCCCGGGTGCTCATCGAGCCGCCGGCGGCACGGCTCCTGGCCGAGCGTCGCCCGCCTCAGGTCATCGCCGAGCTGCACTCGATGATCGAGGGCATCGAGGCCCGCATGGACGACGCGGAGGCGTTTTCCCGTCACGCGGCCGAGTTCCATCTGCGAGTCATCGAGGGGTCCTGCAACGAGACCCTGACCCTGCTCGGGCACGTGATGCACCACATCTGGGAGGCGCACCTGGCGAATGCGGTGGGCCGACGCTACGACCAGGAGCTGGCGCGCAAGAGCGTGCAGTCGGAGCGGAAACTGCTGGAGCTGGTGGAAGCCGGCGACGGCGAGGGCGCGGAGCGTCACCTGCTGAGACACCTGGAGAACTCCGGCCGCATCATTCTGCGCAGCTACGGCGCCAAGTCCATCGTGGAAGTGCTGTCCTGACGCCGTTGCCCGGCGATCATCTAACTACGTTGACTAACTTAGACGTTCGCGGGTAGGCTGCGACTACTCACCGGGCCCGGCGCATTCCGGCGGTTCGGCGCGCGGCGCCCCTACATGGAGGACGACGGTGGATATTTCAGCACATCTCGATGGCGTGATCCGGCTCGAGCCGGAGGCGCCGGCTCTGGAGTTCGAAAAGCAGTGGATCACCTGGGGTCAGCTGGCCGACGTGGTCGATACCATAAATCGGGTGCTCGACGATGCCGGGGTCGGCGAGGACCAGGGTGTAGCCATGTTGCTGCGCAACCGGCCGCCGCACTACGCGGCCATCCTGGCGATGCTCATTTCCCGGCGCTGCATCGTCACCATCAACCCGATGCAACCGCTCGACAAGGTCCAGGCGGAGCTCGAGCGCCTGGCCTGCCCGGCGGTGATCGCCGACCACGCGGATTGGGCGCAGGACGGCATGACGGAGCTGGCGGAGGACATCGGCTGCGTGGCCATCTCGCTGCCGCCCGTGGGACAGGGCCGCGTCAGCGCCCTGCCGGGGCGTGACCGGCTGGGGGACGGACCCTTCCACGAGCCCTTCACCGGCGTCGCCATCCAGATGCTGACCAGCGGGACCACGGGGACGCCGAAGCGCATTCCCCTCGCCCGCCGGACGCTGGAGAAGGCGCTGGAGGACGCCATGGTGTACGAGAAGGACCGCAGTCCCGACGATCCGCCGAAGCTGCGTCCGGGCGTGACCATCCAGCAGATGCCCTTCGTGCACATCTCCGGCATCTTCGGCGTCGCGGGCAACGCGCTGGCGGGGCGCCAGGCGTGCCTGCTCGAGCGGTTCACGGTGGAAGGCTGGCACGATGCGGTGAAGCGCCACCGTCCGCGGGTTGCGAGCGCGGTGCCCACGGCGTTGCGCATGATACTGGATGCCAACCTTCCCAAAGAGGATCTGTCGAGCCTCATCGCCCTGCGTTCCGGCACGGCGCCGCTGCCGCCGGAGCTGGCCGACGAGGTGATGGAGCGGTACGGCATCCCGGTGCTGGGCAACTACGGCGCCACCGAGTTCGCCGGCGGTGTCGCCGGCTGGAGCTACCGGGACTTCAAGGAGCACTGGAAGGACAGGCGCGGCAGCGTGGGGCGCGTGCACGACGGCATCGATGCGCGCATCGTCGATCCGGAGACCTTCGAGGAGCTGCCCGTGGGCGAGGCGGGGCTCTTAGAGCTGCGCGGGGGCCAGATCGAGGACGGCAAGACCTGGGTGCGCACCACCGATCTGGCCCGGCTCGACGAGGACCGCTTTCTGTACATCCTCGGCCGGGCAGACAACGCCATCATTCGCGGCGGCTTCAAGATCATGCCCGGCGACGTGGCCGAAGTTCTCGAGGCGCATCCCGCGGTGCGCGAGGCGGCGGTGGTAGGCATCGACGACCGGCGGCTGGGCCAGGTTCCGGTGGCGGCCTTTGTAGTCGAGCCGGGGGCCGAGACGCCTGGCGACGAGGAGCTCGCCGACTGGGTGCGAAGCCGCATGACCCCGTATTCCGTGCCGGTGGCGTTCAAGGCGGTGGCCGAGCTGCCGCGCACTCCGTCCCTCAAGGTGAGCGCGGTGGGGGTGAAGGAGCTGTTTGCCGACCTGGGCGCGGCCGGCTGACTGCGCCGGGGACACCGGCGGCCGTGATCCTTCAGTGGGGCAGCTCGTTGAACGGCACGCCCTTGTCCGCACGCATCTCGCCGGGCATGCCGAGCGCCCGCTCGGCGAGCTGGTTGCGCAGCACCTCGTCCGCTCCGCCGGCGATGCGCATGGCCGCGGACCACAGGTACTGATAGAACACCTCGCCGCGATCCTGCCCTGCGCCCGAGAAGAGCCCCTCGTACTCGTCCACGTCCATGAGGAAGGCGTTGGTTTCCTGCATCAGGGTGGCGGAAACCAGCTTCATCAGCGGGATGGTGGCCGGCGGCGGCCCCCCCGCGGTGGTGGTGGCGCGCAGCCGGTGGGCGAAATTCTTCAAGCCCTGCTCGCGCACGTACCAGTCGGCGAGCCTGGCCCGCACGGCGGCGCTGTCCAGCGCCGTGCCTCCACCTCGCGGCGTGGCGGCGGCTTTGCGCACCAGCGAGGTCACCGAGTCGTGGCGCGCGTCGTTGTCCGACCCCCGCGATTGGTTGCGCTCCGTGGCGAGCACCGTCATGGCGCAGGCCCAGCCTTCGCCCTCGGCGCCGATGCGGTTGCTGTCCGGGATCACCACGTCGGTGAGGAAGGTCTCGTTGAAATCCGAGTGGCCCGTGATCTGCCGGATGGGCCGCACTTCGATGCCGGGCGACCTCATGTCCACCACGAAGAACGTGAGCCCCTTGTGCTTGGGCACCGTGGGGTCGCTGCGGGCGATGAGGATGCCCCAGTCGGCGTGGTGGGCCCAGCTCGACCAGACCTTCTGGCCGTTGACGATCCAGTGGTCGCCCTCGCTTTCCGAGTGAGCCTTCACCGCGCGGGTGCGCAGCGCCGCCAGGTCGGAGCCGGCGGCGGGCTCGGAGAAGAGCTGGCACCAGGTGATGTCGCCCCGGTGGGTGAGGGTGCCGAAGCGCCGATACTGCTCCGGCGTGCCGTGACGGCGGATCACTTCCATGGCCATGGCGAAGCCGATGCTGACCCCGGTGAAGGTGGGCGTGTGATAGCGGGCTTCTTCCTTCGCGAATGCGGCCGCCTGTTCCGGGGTGCCACCGGCGCCGCCGGCTTCCACCGGCTCGGCGATGGCGGAATAACCGGCGTCGTGCTTCTTCCGGATCCATTCCTTGCTGCGGCGGACCAGCTCTTCTTCGGAGACCTCTCTGGGTTCCGCGTACTCGGCGGCGTTCTCTGCCAGCCAGGCTCGGGCGCGCTCGCGGTAGGCTTTGATGTCTTCGCTGCTCGTGCTCATGTCGAGTATTCGTCCATCCGTCAGGCGGCTTGCGGGGCGTCCGCGTGAGCCACGTCGTCGATGAGTGCGTCGCTCCACACCTCCAGCGAGCCCAGGTTGAGGGCCAGCAGGCGGGCGCGCCGGTAGTGGAAATGGCAGTTGGCCTCCCAGGTGAAGCCGATGCCGCCGTGGAGCTGCAGGTTCTCGCGGGCGGCCTTCTCGTAAGCCTGGGTGGCGCCGATGCGGGCGGTGGCGGCGGCCCGGTGCCGATCGGGCCGCTCCTCCTCGATGGCGCCCGCGGCGTACATGGCGTTGGCCCGGGCCAGCTCCAGCATCACCAGGATGTCGGCCAGGTTGTGCTTGACCGCCTGGTAGGAGGCGAGCTGGCGGCCGAAGATGAATCGCTGCAACGTGTAATCCCGGGCCATGTACAGGGCGGACTCGGTGCCGCCCACCTGCTCGAACGCCTCGAGCACGGCGAGACGGTCGAACAGCTCCCGAACCACGGCGTCACCGGATGCCCCCGTCAGGCGCTCGCAGGGCGCGTCGTCGAAGACGATGTCCGCGTGGTGCCGGAGCTGGTCGAAGCCGTCCAGCGCCGTTCGGCGCACGCCGGCGGCGCTCAGATCGACCACGGAAAGCTCGGGACCGCCCTCGCCGCCCGAGATCACCACGCCGAGCTCCGCCACCGCGGCATCGGGCACCGGCCACTTGCGGCCGCGGATGCGGCCGTCGGCGATCCGGGTGGTCAGGGCCGGCCGCCCGTGAGCGCCGGCAGCCGTCGGCGGCACGGCACTGCCTTCGGCCCAGGCCAGGGTGGCCACGGCCTCCCCGGACGCGAGCCGGGGCAGCCACTGGGCCTTCTGCGCTTCGCTGCCGGCGAGCTTGATGGCCTCGGCTGCCATGCACACGGACGAGAAGAATGGTACCGGGGCCACCGTGCGTCCCAGCTCTTCGGCGATCACGCACAGCTCCAAGAGCCCCAGACCCACGCCGCCGTGGGCTTCGGGAATGGCGGCACCCAGCAGGCCCAGCTCCGCCATGTCCTGCCACAGCTCCGGGCTCCAGGGAGCCTGGTCGGTGATGAGTTGCCGCAGGGACTCCGGGCTCGCGCGCCGCTCCAGCAGCCCGCGCACCTGATCCTGCAGCAGGCCCTGTTCCTCGGTGAGAATGAGATTCACGGCAGATGTCTCCGCAGCAGCCGTCGATGTCGCGGACCGCTCAGGCGGCCTCCCCCTTGTTGGCCATGAACAGCTTCACCACGTCGCCGGAGGTCACGCGGCGGGACTCGCCTTCGGCCACGGGGCGGGCGCCGCCCTGGCTCCGGGGGGCGGTGTCCACGTGCTGCGCCTGGGCGCGCAGCGCCCCCACGGTGCAGTTCTCCCGCCCGAGGCCCGAGAACGGATCGAAGCGGTAGGCCCGCATGGCGTTCAGATGGGTCATCTTGTCGATCTCGGCATCGGGCACCGCGGCGGCCTCGAAGCTCTTCATCAGGTACTCCGGCGTGTTGGGCCAGACCGTGTCGGAGTGGGGGTAATCGCACTCGTAGCAGATGATGTCGACCCCGACGTCGTGGCGATTCGCCACCCCGAATCGGTCGTCGATGAAGCAGGTGAGGAAGTGCTCACGGAACACTTCGCTCGGCTTCTTGCCGCGGAAGTCGGTGTGGGTCCACTCGTGGTGGTGCTCGTAGGTGAAATCCGCCCGCTCCAGGAAGTAGGGGATCCAGCCGATGCCCCCTTCCGAAAGGGCGATGGTCAGGTCCGGATAGCGGTGCAGGGCGTCGAGCTGAATCCAGTCGGAGGCGCTGTTGGCGATGGAGATGGGCATCCCCGTGATCCAGGCGTCGATGGGCGACTCCATGGACGGGTGCGGCGGCGCGTAGCCGGTGCCGATGTGGCAGTTGATGACCACCTGGTTGTCGTTGCAGGCCTTCCACATGGGCTCCCAGATCTCGTTGTGGATGCTGGGCAGGCCTTTGACGCTGGGGTTGTCGGAGAAGCTCACGGCGTGGCAGCCCTTCTTCACCACCCGCTCGATTTCCCGGACGGTCTCGCCCACGTCCCAGTACGGCAGAATGGCCATGGGAATGAAGCGGCCCGGGTAGGCGCCGCACCACTCGTCGATGTGCCAGTCGTTGTAGGCCTTGAGGACCGCCAGTGCCAGCTTCTTGTCCTTGGACTGCAGGAAGAAGGAGCCGTCGAAGTTGACGAAGGTGCCGAAGTTCAGCGACGCCAGGAGCCCGTTGGCGTTCATGTCGTCGATGCGGGCGTGGACGTCGTAGGTGCCCTTGCGGAGCTGGTCGTAGGCGGTGGGCTCCATGCCGTACTCGCTGCGCGGGCGGCCGACCACCGCGTTCAGGCCCACGTTGACCACGGTCCGGTCCTCGAAGACCCAGACGTTGCTGCCGTCCTCCTTGGTGATGAGCTGCGGCGCCTCGTCCTTCAGCGACGCCGGCACGTGCCGGTCGAACATGTCGGGCGGCTCGATGATGTGGTCATCGACGCTGACGATGATCATGTCCTCGATTTTCATGGCGGACCCCTGGTTGCCGGATTAGCCCCTGAGGATACCCGAGGTCCGGCCCGAGTCAACGCATAATATAAATAAGTTATACAAATGAAGCAGAGAGGACGGCGAGGCGAGAGGGAGGTGATCCGCTGCACGTGCAACGGATCACCGGGTGCGGCGCGACTTACTCGTCGCCGAAGTCGTAGCTCACCGTGAGCCCGTAGGATCGGGGCCGGCCGACCACGCCGATGGTGTGGCCGATGTTGCCGGAGAAGTCCGTGGCGGTGGCGATCCACTCCTCGTCCGTGAGGTTCTTGCCCCACAGGGCGACGGTGAGGCCGGTGCCCACGAAGTCGTACTCGATCCGGCCGTTCAGCAGCCCGAAGCTGTCCTGGGTGACCGCATCGGGAACGGCGGACCTGGGGTCGATGATGACGTCGTCGCGCCACGAGTAGTCCACCTGCACGCCCAGCAGGTTGCGGCCGATGGCCGCGTCGTACCGGGCCGACAGGCTGTACTCCCATTCCGGCAGGGCCACGTCTTCGTCGGAGCGGTCGATGATGGTCACCCCGTCCTGCGCCAGGGAGTCGAACTCCTGATACTCGAAATCGATCCACCCGGCGGTGGCGAAGAGGGTCAGGCTCTCGGTGGCGTACAGCCAGGCTTCCAGCTCGAAGCCGGTGACCTCGGCTTCCGCGGCGTTGGTGAGCACTGTCACCACGTTGCCCCCGGCGCCCGGAACGATGATGGATCGCTGGATGTCCTCGTAGTCGGTGAGATAGGCCGCGGCGTTGACGCGGAGCAGGCGATCGAGGAAGTCGCCCTTGAGCCCCAGCTCGTAGGTGGTCGCCACCTCCGGCTCGAAGGAGGTGAAGGACGCCGGGTCCACGCTGCCGCGCAGGTTCTGGCCGCCGCCCCGGAAGCCCTTGGAAATGCTGGCGTAGGTCATCAGGCCGTCACGAAGCTGGTAGTCCGCGGAGACCAGCCACGAGGGGTCGCTGAAGGTGTCCGAGAAGTCGGCCGAGCACTCGTCGATGGGCAGGTTGCCGGGCGGCACCTGACAGACGAAGGATTGGGTGATCTGGTTGAACGACCGGTTGTGCGAGGTGAGCTCCTTCTTCTCCTCCGTGTAGCGCAGCCCCACCGTGGCGTTCAGCCGGTCGGTGACGGCGTAGGTGCCCTGAGCGAATAGAGCCCAGCTCGAGTTTTCCACGTCGCCGTCCAGCACGTTCGGGTTGAACGGGTTGAGCACAGCCACCGCCGAAGTGACGCTGCCGTCGGTGCCTTCTTCCTTGCTGTAGTAGGCGCCGGCGACCCAGTCCAGGCGATTCGTCGAGCCCAGGAGCTGAAGCTCCTGAGAGAAGAAATCCGCGTCCACGGCGAGCCGGGGGTGCAGGATGGTGAACGGCGTGCCGTCCATGTCCAGCAGACGCTCGGTGTCCCAGTCGCGGTATCCGGTGATGGACTTGAACTCGATGGTATCCGTCACGTCGTAGGCGATGGTGAGGCCGCCGCCCCACAGAGTCGCTTCGGAGAACACGTCCGCGTTGGAGTCAGTTTCGAGCGCGTCACCCTGGGTGTAGCCCACCAGGGCCTGATAACCGGCCATCAGCCCGGGCACGAAGGTGGGGCCGGGAATGGGATTGGCCGCCGACGGGATGTCCGCCGGGTTCAGGACTCCCAGCTCGACCCCGGCGACGATGGTCGGGGTGACGGGCAGGGTGTTGTTCGGGTCCAGGGGATTGCCGCCGGGCTGCAGCAGCTTCTCCGCCGCACCGCCTTCGCTCAGGTCCATGTAGTCCGCCTGAACCAGGATGTTGAGTCGGTTCGTCGGATCCAGCATCAGCGAGCCGCGGACGAAGATCTCGTCCTGGTCGTAGAGGTCGTTGCCGGTGAAGTTGGACTTGCCCCAGCCGTCCTGGTCGGTCTTCTGCACCGCCAGGCGCGCGGCTGCGGTGTCGGCGAGGGGGATGTTCACCGCCCCCGAGAACTGGGTGAAGCTCTCGTTGCCTGCCGCGCCCTTGATGTAGCCGTGCCAGCCGGCGTAGTCGGGTTTGCGGGTGATGAGGTTGATGGCGCCGCCGGTGGTGTTGCGGCCGTAAAGGGTGCCCTGGGGACCCTTCAGCACCTCCACCCGCTCCAGGTCGAAGATGTTGGCGTTCAGGCCGTTCTGCCTGGGCAGGTTCACCCCGTCCACATAGACGCCGACGGAGGAATCCGTCGTCAGCAGGGTATCCGCCTGGCTCTGTCCGCGGATGACCACCAATGCGATGGAAGGATCCGCCTGTGCCTGACGGATCTGCACCCCTGGCAGCTGCGCCTCGATGTCGATGAACTCCTGAATCGACTGGTTCTGAAGTTCCTGATCCGAGAAGGCGGACACTGCGACGGGAACCTCCTGCAGACTTTCCGCGCGCTTCCGCGCGGTGACGACGATCTCCTCAATGGCACCCTGCGCCGCCATGGCGACCCCGGTGTCCAGGAGTAGTGATCCGGCGATACCGAGCATCGCCGCCTGTTTGATGTGTTTCATTCGATCTCCCCAGTAGTTTGGCGACGGCCGTGCCGCCGGATGGCAGCCGTGATCTGCCAGCACTTGCGTGCCCGGGATGGTACCCCCAGCCGTTTCAAAGGGTCAACGTAGTTCAATGATTTGTTCGACGGCCCGACGGGCCGGCACGCACACAGCCGGTCGAGGACTCTCCCTTACGACGCCGCCCGGGCCTGGGCGGCGAGACGGGACTGCACGTCCCGGAGCATGTGCTCGTCCAGGGGGTAGGTGTAGAGCAGGTACACCACCAGAAGCTCGGAGACGGCGGGCACGA
>JAWLGU010000127.1:0-9002 GCA_041690675.1 Pseudomonadales bacterium
TGGCGGAAGGGGTGGGATTCGAACCCACGGAGGGTTTCCCCTCGCCGGTTTTCAAGACCGGTGCCTTCAACCGCTCGGCCACCCTTCCAGGTGCGCGCATGCTAGCACACCTGCCGGCGGGCTAGATGTCCCGGTAGCCCTGGGGGCGGCGGGTCTGCCAGCGCCAGACGTCCTCGCACATGCGCTCCAGGTCGAACGCCGCCTGCCAGCCGAGCTCGCGGTTGGCTTTGGCGGGATCGGCGTAGGATTGGGCTGCGTCTCCCGGGCGCCGCTCGGTGATCCGATAGGGAATCTGCTTGCCGGCGGCGCGGGAGAAGGCTTCGACGACCTCGAGCACCGAGTAACCGCGGCCCGTGCCCAGGTTGTGGACGTGGATGCCCGGGTTCTCCGCCAGGAACTCCAACGCCTTCAGGTGCCCGTGCACCAGGTCCACCACGTGAATGTAGTCGCGCACTCCGGTGCCGTCGGGGGTGTCGTAGTCGTCGCCGAACACCCTGAGATGCGGCAGCCGGCCCACGGCCACCTGGGCGATGTACGGCATGAGGTTGTTGGGAATGTCGTTGGGATCCTCGCCGATCTCGCCGGAGGCGTGGGCACCCACCGGGTTGAAGTAGCGCAGCAGCGAGATGCGCCACGCCGGGTCGGCCGCCTGCAGATCCCGGAGGATCTCCTCGATCTGCAGCTTGGTGCGGCCGTAGGGATTGATGGGCGCGGTGGGGAAGGTTTCGTCGATGGGCACCCGCTCGGGCATGCCGTACACCGTGGCCGACGAGCTGAAGACCAGGGTCTTCACGCCCGCGTCGCTCATCGCCTCCACCAGCCGCAGGGTGCCGCTGACGTTGTTGTCGTAGTAGAGCATGGGCTTCGCCACCGACTCCCCCACGGCCTTCAGCCCGGCGAAGTGGAGCACGGCGGAGATGTCGTGCTCGTCGAACACCGATCGCAGGCGGCGGGCGTCGCGCAGATCCGCCTCCACGAACGTGAGGGGTTTCTGGGTGATCCGCTGCACCGCCTGCACGGAATGGGCCGAGCTGTTGCTCAGGTTGTCGACGACCACCACGTCGTGGCCGGCCTGCAACAGCTCCACGCACATGTGACTGCCGATGTAGCCGGCACCGCCGGTGACCAGTATTTCAGCCATGCTCGTTTTCCACCGTCAGGCCGTGCTTGGCGAACAGGTTGTAGAGGGTGGGGCGGCTGATACCCAGCAGCCGGGCCGCCTGGCTGACGTTGTCGTTGCAGCGGTTGAGGGCTCGGCGGATGGCGTGGCGCTCCGCCTCGGCGCGGACCTCCTTGAGATTCAGCGGCGCATCTTCCTGCTCCACGGTGAGGTCCAGGTCGCGCGGGGTGATGAAGCGACCCTCCGCCATGATGCAGGCGCGCTTGATGCGGTTCTCCAGTTCCCGCACGTTGCCCGGCCAAGACCACGATTCCATGGCGGCCATGCAGTCCTTGCTGAGCTGGAGGTTGCGCTGGCCCCGGTGCTGCTCCACCAGCGCCTTCCCCAGCATCAGCACGTCGCCCTTGCGCTCGCGCAGCGGCGGCAAGGTCAGCGCGATCTCGCCGATGCGAAAGTACAGGTCCTCGCGGAAGGTGCGTTCGCTGATCATCTCGGCGAGGTCCCGGTGGGTGGCCGAGATCACCCGCACGTCCACCGGGATCTCGGTGGTGCCGCCCACCCGCTCCACGGTACGCTCCTGGAGGAAGCGCAGGATCTTCGCCTGCAGCGGCAGCGGCATGTCGCCGATCTCATCCAGCAGCAGCGTGCCGCCGTTGGCGGCCTCGATCTTGCCGATCTTCCGCCCCACGGCGCCGGTGAACGCGCCCTTCTCATGGCCGAACAGCTCGCTTTCCAGCAGGTTCTCCGGGATCGCGGCACAGTTGATGGCTACGAACGGTGCATCGGCCCGGTTGCTCATGTTGTGGATGGCGCGGGCCGCCACTTCCTTGCCGGTGCCCGTTTCGCCCAGGATGAGCACGGTGGCGTCCGTGGGCGCCACGCGCTCGATCTGCTTGACCACCTCCAGCATGTTGGAGCTCGCTGCGATGAGCCCCTGCAGGGGCGTGGGTGAGCTCTTCCTGGCGAGGCGGCGGTTCTCCGCTTCCAGGTCCCAGAGACGAAACGCCCGGTCCACCACGAAATTCAGGGTGTCGCTGTTTATGGGCTTCTGGTAGTAGTCATAGGCCCCCTGGGCCACAGCGCGCACGGCGTGCTCGTGCTCCTCACGGCCGGTTATGACGATGACCTTGGACTCCGGCAGCAGCGTGCCGATGGTCTCCAGGAGCTGGAAGCCGATGCTGGTGCCCCCCGGATCCGGCGGCAGGCCCAGGTCCAGGGTGATCACCTGCGGCTCCTCCTTGCGCAGCACTGCTTCGGCCTCCCGGGCGTTCGGTGCCGTGAATACCTCCACGCCGTCGAAGCACCAGCGCATCTGGCTGGCGAGGCCGGGGTCGTCTTCGATGATCAGCAAGCGGCGGTCGCTCATGGGTTGACCTGCAGGGGTAAACGTACGGTGAAAAGGGAACCGACACCGGGCCGGCTGTCGACGATGATGTCGCCGCCCAGCGAGCGCACGTAGGATCGCGCCTGGTAGGCGCCGACTCCCATTCCGGCGACGCCCTTGGTGCTGGCGAACGGCTGGAACAACGAGTTCTCGACGAACTCGGGCTGCATGCCGGGACCGGAGTCTTCGATGCAGACTTCCGCCCAGGGATCGGCCCGGCGCAGCCGCACCTGGACCGTCGGCGCCGCGGCGTCACCGGCGCCAATACTGCTGGCGGCGTCGATGGCATTCTGAATGAGGTGACCGAGGGCGGAGCGGAGTTGGGAGGCGTCCCCGGCCACCGAAACTTCGGCCTCGGGCAGCTCGAGCACCGGTGCCGGCTGGTGACGGCCGAACGAGCTCACCAGCCGCGGCAGCTCCTCGTGCAGCTGTACGACTTCGCGGGCACCGCCTTCACCATTGCGGAACTGATCCAGGAGCTTATGCATGCGTTGTACGGCATTCTCCACCGTGCGCAGCATGTCGTCCACGAACGCCGGATTGCTCTTGTGCTTCTGAGCGTTCTCGAGCAGCAGCGACAGCTGGGCGGAGATGGTCTTCACGTCGTGGACGATGAACGCAGATACCTGGCTGAAACTGTTGAGCTTGTCGGCGTCGGCCAGCTCGCGCTCGGCTTCCCGCAGGGCGATGAATCCTGCTCCCTGCCGGGCGATGAGCTTGAGAACGTCGTAGTCCTCCCAGCTGAGGGTCAGTGGAGCATGCGGTTGGGACAGGCCCGCGAGCCCGAACAGGCGCGACTCGGTCATCAGGGGAATCAGGAAGCGGATGCCCGGCAGACGCAGCAGGTCCGCGCACTCGTCGATCATCGGCTGCGCGGCCGACGGCAGATCCCCGAGATCCAGCACCCATTCGTGGTGCTCGAACAGCTCGGTGAGGCGCCGGCTGGTGGCGGGGGACAGGGGTTGATTCCACGAAGTGTGGAGCTGACTCAAGGGGATCAGCAGGCCCTGAGGGGAGAGGCGCCACACCGCGCCGCCGCCGCAGTCCAGCACGCGGCACAGGGCCCGCAGCACCTGCTGCGGAAGTCCGTAGTCCGGGCTCGGCTCGGTGAGCTGCTCGGTTACCCGGCGCCATTCCTCCCGGTAGTCGTACCGGTCGGCGAACAGGTTCTCCTCCATGAGACGCCGGGCCCGCACCCGTACCTGGGTGGAGCCCACCACGGCTACGCTGATCACTGCCACCACCGCCAGCGACAGGGCGAGCAGCGCCGCCCCCCAGTCGCCGTCGAAGGCGCGGACCAGGTAGCCCAGCACGCCCATGAGCAAGAGCAGAGCGCCGGTGGCGACGAGTACGCCGCTGCGGAACACGAAGCGTCGGGAAAGATTGAGATTCAGGGGATTGGTGGCGTTGCGCATGGAGGCAATGGCGATGAAGGGCGTAGCCAGGGCGAAGACCGCGGGCTGAATGGCGACCAGGGTGGGCATGTACGCGTTGAACAAGAGCCCGCAGGCGTTGTGGACGAGCTGGAAGGCGAACAGGGTGCCCACCCCGATGTTCAGATAGCGCAGGCGCCAGCGCAGATCGTCGCGGGTATTGCGGATCACCTGCTCGAGCAGCGCCAATCCGCAGATGGCGAGCAGCAGCTCGCCGGTGAGGAAGCCGGACAGGGGCAGACCGTCGCCGCCGGCGGCGGTGAGCGCCATCAGCCAGGCGTAGCCGGCGGACAACACGGCGAGAACCAACGCGGCCGAGAACACCACCACCACCGGCCGCAGCGCCGCATCCGCCGCGTTCTGCGGTCCCACGCCGATCACCCGTATCAGCAGGACCATCCACGCCAGCAGAGTCAGGACTTCCAGCGTGAGGGTGAAGGGGCCGATGCCGGTCAGCGCCAGGGAGAGAATGTACAGCAGCGAGATCAGGGAAGCCGTGAAGGCCGCCCGGCCGGTGATGGCCTTCACCCAGGTGACGATGCAGAACACGGTCAACGCCGCAAAGGCCAGGAAACCCGTGGCCAGGCTCAGCAGATAGAAGCTCTCGAGGGTCATCGCACGTTGTCGGCAACACCCTCGATGCCGTAGTAGCTCTTGTACCAGGCGACGAAGTTGCGGATGCCCACCTCCACTGGAGTGGCGGGCTTGTAACCCACGTCGCGCATCAGGTCGTCAACGTCGGCGAAGGTGTCCGGCACGTCGCCAGGCTGCAGCGGCAGCAGGTTCCTCTTCGCCTCCACCCCCAGGGTTTCCTCGAGCAGCTCGATGTAGCGCATGAGGCTCACCGGGTTGTTGCTGCCGATGTTGTACAGCCGGTAGGGAGCGCTGGAGCTGTGCGGGTCGGGGCGGTCGCCGGACCAGTCGGGGTTCGGCGTTGCCGGACGGTCGAGCACCCGGACGATTCCTTCGGCGATGTCCTCGACGTAGGTGAAGTCGCGGGTGTGGTTGCCGTAGTTGAACACGTCGATGGGCTCGCCGGCCAGGATCTTGCGCGTGAACAGAAACAGCGCCATGTCCGGGCGTCCCCAGGGGCCGTACACCGTGAAGAACCGCAGGCCCGTGCACGGCAGCCCGAACAGATGGCTGTAGGTGTGCGCCATCAGCTCGTTGGCCTTCTTGGTGGCGGCGTAGAGGCTCACCGGGTGGTCGACGTTGTCGTGGACGGAGAACGGCATGCGGGTGTTGCTGCCGTACACCGAGCTGGTGGAGGCGTACACCAGGTGCTCGGTGCCGTGGGCGCGCACGTTCTCGAGCACGTTGAGGAACCCGGTGACGTTGGCGTCCACGTACGCCTGGGGGTTCTCCAGGGAGTAGCGTACGCCGGCCTGGGCGGCCAGGTGCACCACGCGGTCGGGACGCTCGCGGCGGAACAGCTCGTCCATGGCTGCGCGGTCGGCTATATCCAGGCGGGCGAAGCGGAAGCCGTCACGGCACTCCAGGCGGCTGAGGCGATCGAGCTTCAATTGGACGTCGTAGTAGTCGTTGAGATTGTCCACGCCCACCACCTCGTCGCCGCGGTCGAGCAGGCGGTGTGTGGTGAACGAGCCGATGAATCCGGCTGCACCGGTGAGCAGTACCTTCATTCCCGGACTCCGTTCAAAGCCGCGCCGAGGCCGCGTCTTTGGGCAGAGCGTGCTTGATGTCGAAGATGACGTGCTCCGGCTTGGCCAGCTCGCGAATGCGGTCCGGGCCCATGTCGACGAACTGCCGGTGAGCCACGGCCAGCACCACGGCGTCGTAAGAGCCCGCTTCGGGGTCGGCCAACGGCTCGATGCCGTACTCGGCCTGCGCCTCGGTCCCGTCCACCCAGGGGTCGTGCACGTCCACCGTGGCGTTGTACTCCTCGAGCGCGCGCACCAGGTCGACCACCTTCGTGTTGCGGATGTCCGGGCAGTTTTCCTTGAATGCGAGGCCCAGCACCAGGATGCGCGAGCCCACGACGTTGATGCCGCGGCGAGTCATCAGCTTGACCACCCGGTCGGCTATGTGCTCCCCCATGCGGTCGTTGATGCGGCGGCCAGCGAGAATGATCTCCGGGTGGTAACCGATCTCCTGGGCCTTGAAGGTGAGGTAATAGGGATCGACGCCGATGCAGTGGCCGCCCACCAGGCCGGGGCGGAAGGGCAGGAAGTTCCATTTGGTTCCCGCGGCCTGCAGCACCTCGTCCGTGTCCAGGCCCAGGCGCTCGAAGATCAGCGCCAGCTCGTTGATCAGCGCGATGTTGAGATCCCGCTGGGTGTTCTCGATCACCTTGGCGGCCTCGGCGACGCGGATGCTCGAGGCCCGGTGGGTGCCCGCGGTGATGATGGAGGCGTAGAGGCAATCCACGAACTCGGCCACGTCCGGGGTCGAGCCGCTGGTGACCTTCATGATGTCCGGCAGCCGGTGGGACTTGTCGCCGGGATTGATGCGCTCGGGGCTGTACCCGGCAAAGAAATCCTGATTGAACCGAAGGCCTGACGCCGCCTCGATGGCGGGCACGCAGACCTCCTCGGTGGCACCGGGGTAGACCGTGGATTCGTAGATCACCACGTCACCGGGCTGGATGACCTGGCCGATGGTGCGGCTGGCGGCCAGCAACGCGCCGAAATCCGGACGCTTGTAGCGATCGATGGGTGTGGGGACGGTGACGATGTAGGTGTTCGCGTCCGCCAGCCGATCGACCTCGCTGGTGAAGCGCAGCTGACCCGCAGCGGCGAGCTCGTCGCTGGAGACTTCGAGGGTATCGTCGATACCGTCCTCGAGCTCGCGGATGCGCTGAGTGTCGATGTCGAAGCCCAGGGTGGGGTACCTGGTCCCGAGAGCCACCGCCAGCGGCAGGCCCACGTACCCCAGGCCGATGACAGCGACGCGGACGTCCGACAGATCCCTCACGAAAACCCCTTTTGCAGATACGTGATGACGCGCAATTATGCATGAACCGCGCAGACGTAGACTGTGCTGCCGATGTAGTAGGATGTAACCGGCGGGGGGCGGGCGTCGACGGCAAGCACCTTGCGTATGCGTTACAAGCCATTACAGCGGCGCTGGCGTCGATCCGATACCATCTTGACCATTCTCATGCAGGAATCGCCGGGTCGAATGAGCACCATTGAGAAAGCGGCCAGCCGCCTGGCGGCCCGCCGAAAGGGCGGCGTCCCGGAGACGGCGGCACGAGATCTCGACGACCGGTTTCGTCACCGGCAGACCAACGGCGCAGAGCAGGCGCGGGTGCGGCCCCTGGCTCCGCCCGGTTCTCCGGCCGGGCCCCGCTTCTGCGAGATCGATCTGAAGTCGCTCGAGCAACGCGGCTTTCTGGTCCCGGACGCGGGTCGGACTCAGCTCGCTCAGGAAATGCGCCGGATCAAGCGGCCGCTGCTGCTGAAGATCCAGAAGGCGCAGGCGAGCCAGTTCGACGGCCGGGTCGACTCGCCGCCGGCGAACCCTCCGGCAAGCCCCCCGGCGAACCTCATCATGATCACCAGCGCGCTGCCCGGCGAGGGCAAGACTTTCATCGCCATCAATCTGGCCATGAGCATGGCCGCCGAGGTGGATCGGCGGGTGCTGCTGGTGGATGCGGACGTCGCGCGCAGCGACGTCTCCCGTCAGCTCGACCTCTCGCCGCAGCGGGGGCTGTCGGATCTTCTCCAGGAGACGGCGCACATGACCGAGGACGGGGTGCTGGCATCCAACGTGGAGCGCCTCTCCGTCCTGCCGGCGGGCTCGGCCTCGGACCACGTGGACGAGCTGTTCGCCAGCGAGATGATGGGCATGGTGACCCGGGGGCTGGCCGAGGCGGATCCCAACCGGGTGGTCATCTTCGACGCCCCGCCGCTTCTGGCCACCACGGAAGCCGCCGTGCTCGCCCGTCACATGGGCCAGACGGTGGTCGTGGTGGAGGCCAACAAGACGCCCCAGGACGCCGTGGCCCAGGCCCTGTCGCAGCTCGAAGGCTGTGCCAACATCAGTCTGCTGCTCAACAAGGCCACCGGGAAGGACACCAGCGGTTACGGCTACGGTTACGGCTACGGCGAGGATGCGGGCAGGTATCAGGGCCGCGCTGCGGGCGGGTCCGCCGTTAGCGGGGCGTAGCCATGTACCAGGAATTCTTCGGTCTGTCGGGAAAGCCGTTCCAGCTTTCGCCGGACGTGCGCTTCTTCTTTCCCAGCAAGGAGCATCAACGCGCCCTGTCGTTCCTGGAATACGGCCTCGAGCAGGCGGATGGATTCATCGTCATCACCGGCGACGTGGGTACCGGCAAGACCATGCTGGCGCAGACCCTGCTGAACGATCTCGACCCGCGGGAAACCCTCGTGGCTACGGTGGTCACTACCCAGCTCGAGAAAGACGACCTGCTGCATCTGGTGGCGGCGAACTTCGGCCTGCGGGTCGCCCCCGGCAGCAAGGCGATGCTGCTGCGGGATCTCGAGCGCATGTTCCAGCAGCAGACCCGGGAAGGCCGGCGCATGCTGCTCATCGTCGATGAAGCCCAGAACCTTCCCCGGGAGGCGGTGGAAGAGCTGCGCATGCTGTCGAACTTCCAGCAGAACGGGCGGCCGCTGCTGCAGGTGTTTCTGCTGGGTCAGGAAGAGTTCCGTGCGACCTTGCTCTCTCCGGGCTTCGAGCAGCTCCGCCAGCGGGTGATCGCCACGTATCACCTCAGTCCCCTGGAAGAGACGGAGACCCGGACGTACATCGAGCATCGCCTGGGCACCGTGGGATGGTCCGTGGACCCGGACTTCACCGACGACGCGTTTCCGGCGATCTATCGATTCACCGACGGGGTGCCGCGTCGCATCAACAATCTGTGCGACCGCATTCTGCTGTACGCCTACCTGGAGGAACTGCACCGGGTCGATGCGAACGTGGTGGAAACGGTGGCCGAGGAGATCGGCTCCGAGTTCTGGAGCGGCCGGCCTCAGGGCGGCGGCGAGAGCGAGCCGCAGGAAGGCGACCGGAAGGTGTTCGACAAGCCGGGCGAGGGCCTCGAGACCATGGCGCGGGTCATGTTCGACAAGGCCAACGT
>JAWLGU010000128.1:0-8586 GCA_041690675.1 Pseudomonadales bacterium
ACAGCCTGCTGCTGGATCTCATCATCCTGATGCAGACCGTGGAGGTGGTGCTGGTGGGCGACGGCGCGCGCTAGGCCGCCACCCTGCGAATTTTCTTCAACTTGGCCCCCAGCGCTGCTTGCGCTTCCTCGAGATCGAAGTCGATTTGCAGCCCCAGCCAGAAGCGCTCGCTGGTGCCCAAGGCTCTCGCCAGGCGGACAGCAGTATCCGCGCTGATCCTGCGCTTACCGAGCACGATCTCGTTGATTCGCCGCGGCGGCACGTCGATCGCCCGAGCGAGCGCGTTCTGGCTGAGGCCGAGAGGCTCCAGAAATTCGTGAAGCAGAACGTCACCGGGGTGAACGTTATCCAATCGGTCGGTTTTCATACGTCATGGTCTCTCTGGCATCTGCGATCAGTGGTAATCGACAATCTCCACGTCATAGGCATCGCCTCTTTCCCATCGAAAACAGAGTCGCCATTGCTCGTTGATTCGGATGCTGTACGATCCGCGAAGATTGCCTTTCAACATTTCCAGGCGGTTGCCCGGAGGAACCTTCAGATCGTCTAACCCCGCCGCGTTGTTGAGCATTCTCAGCTTTCGTCGTGCGACGTTCTGGATATCGCGCGGCAACTTTCGTGACCCCGCACCCTCCCAGATGCGCTGTGTCTCGCGGTTGGCAAAGGAGCGGATCACGGACCGAAGCGTAACGCGGAACGTCATATGACGCAAACCGTTATACCTCGCCGCCAAGTCGAAGAACCGCGCGACCCCGAACGTCCGCCTTTCGCAAGACGCGCAGGCCGGAGTAGACTCGGCCCATGGCCGACTCCGCCCCCGATCCAGAGGCGCCGGAACTCCAGCGTCACCATACCTCGCGCCTCCAGCTCGTCTGGGACGTGCTGGTGTTTCAGTTCAAGCTGGCTTTCGACGGCCTGCGCGATTTGCTGTTGAGCCCCCTGTCGATCATCGCGGCCGTGATGGGGCTCCTCGCCGGCGGCGACGACCCTTACCGATACTTCCGCCGGCTGCTACGCTTCGGCCGGCGCTCCGAGCTCTGGATCAATCTGTTCGGCCATCGGCGCCGCGGCGGCACCTCGGACGACGTGGTGGAGCCTCTGCGCGAGCGGGTCTTCGAGGAGGCCCGCAGCAACCCCTGGCTGAGCCAGGCCGGCGCCCATTTGAACCGCAGACTCGACGCCATGAACGCGTCCCGTTCCGGCCGGAAGCCGCGGGAGCCGAAACCCTAGCCCTAGCCGATGCCTGAGCGGCGGGGCCATGTCGCACGCCGGCCGTTTCTCGACAAATTCCGTACCCGGGTCTACTTTTCAGGGAAGAACAGCCGCCTGCAGAATGCTATGAACCGGCGTCGTTACCAATGGAAGGGCCCCGTGATGCTCGCGGCCTGCGCCCTCGGGCTGGCCGGCTGCGAAGGCAAGCTGGCCAGGCTCAGCGACGCCGACCTACAGGACCGCATGTATCAGTGCAACGTCACCGTCAAGCAGAGCCCCGGGTTCGCCATCAGCTGTGACAACTATCGGCGTGAGTGCCAGCGCCGGCGCGATCGGGGACGCTTCGTGTGTTGAGTCTTCCTGCGGCTGCCCTGCTGGCGGCCGTGGTCGGCGCCGCCGCGGCCAAGGAGCCCATCACCGGCGCGTTCGGCCTGGAATTCGCCGAGCCGGTACCGGAGGCCGTTCTCGGCGCGAGCCTCGGCGCCCCTCGACATCCCGTGCCTCCCGGCAACCTCGACCAGACGGTGCCCGAGCCTGTGCCGGATGCGGCGCCGTCGTGGCATCTGTTCACCCCGCAGGCCCGCCCCCCTCTGCTGGATTCGCCGAGCGTCGCGTTCTCGGTGCTGCTCGATCAGTCGGGCCATCCCGTACGCATCCTCGCCGAGCACCCGGAGCCGGACTGCGCCGTCGATCTGCTCTGGCTCACCCGCAGCCTGGCGAGGAAGTACCGGGCCGAGGACGATCCCCATGGGGCGGAGCGCACCGGTTTCCGCCACAGTGTCCGCTTCGTCAGCGGCGCGGCGCAGATCGACGTCTCCTGCGGTCCCACGCTGCTCATCGAGTACACCGACGGCCAGGGTTACCGGCGCTGGCTCGAGGACGAGCGCGCCAAGCTCGTCGCGCACCGGGAAGCCCTGGACGCCCTGGCACGGGAACGGACCCGGCTGGAGGAGGCGCGTCTGCGGCAGCTCGCCGAGACGTTCACCGCCGGCGACCGCTTCCGCCTCGACGCCGCCTTCGGCGTTGCTTTCGGAGAACCCGTGAACCCGGGTTGGATCCACGGCGAGGCGGAGGTGGACACCCCCCTGCCGGCTCGTCTGCCGAATCTGAGCGCGCCGTTCGACCTGGGGGAGTTCACCGTGACCGTCGGCCCGGATCTGCGTCCCGTTCGGGTGACCGGAGAGGTACCGGACCCGGACGGCGCCTGGTTTCAGCGTGTCGCGGCGGCGCTCAGGATCAAGTACGGGCCGCCGGCCAAGGACGGGGAACAGCACAAGATTCACAAGGTAGCGGGTGATTACCTCGTGCTCCGGTACCTGCCGGAGGACGGCCGGCTGCGCCTGGTGTTCATCGACGACGAGGGGCGAAGAGCTCAGCGGGCCCGGGAGGTGGCGGCGCACCAGGCCCGCCTGGCCGAGCAGCAGCGGCTGTTCGAGGAGGAGACCGCGGGGCTGTGAGCCCCGGCGAGGGCTATGAGCCCCGGTTGGATCAGGCGCTCGCCTGCGCCACTGCCTCCAGCTCGGCCGCCGTGCAGCAGCCGGCTCGCTCCAGGCGCGCGTTGCACTCGCCGTACACCGCACCGAGCCGTTCCAGCACGAACCGGCTGAACAGATCGTCGACGATCTCGATGGCCTGGTCGTCGAAATCGAGGGCCCGCATGGATGCGATGAAGTGGCAGGCGACCAGGTACGGCCCGATGGGAAGCTGTTCGCGGCTCACCTCCCGGCCGAGGGCGTAGGCGGTTCGCTCACTGAGGTCCTGGAGCACGCCGCCGAAGTGCGCCGTGCACTTCTGCGCCATGCGCCGGGCGTGCTCGTTGCCCTGCTCGTCCCTTGCGTCCTCCCCGGCCACCCAGCGGTCGAAGGTGTTCTGCATGCGCTTCGCGAAGGTCTGAACCACCCGCGAGCGTTGATAGCGCATGTCGCGCATCAGGTCGAAGCAGCGGCGTTTCTGCTCCTCCTCACGAGCCCGATAGGCGAGCTCGAACAATCCGTCCTCGATGTTGGAATACAACCCGTCCATGAGATGCAGTAGCTCGCCGGTCACTCGATGATGCATGGCCGCAAACACGTTACCGGGATCGAACTGCTGACCCATTTAGCCTCCCAGACTTCGCCACCCAATCTTGTGAACGAAGTGTATGGGTGCAACCGGGCCCGGAACGTTGACCGTGTGCCGGAGAACCCGTGCGCCGCGTCACAAATTGACGAATCCGGTCAGCGCCAGGTGCCGTTGTGGGGAAGGTTGTGACCCGCTACTGCAGTCGGATCTGCGCACTCACCAGCCCCGGCCGGTCGTCCGCGTCCACCGCGAGGCGCAGGATCGAGACGCCGTTGTTCTCCTCGAGCTGATGCAACCAGCGCAGGGTCTCGTTGAACGGCTGGCCCTGGACGGAGACGCTGACGGCGCCGTTGGATTCCGGCTGCAGGCGGTTCACCTGAATGCCCTGGGCCTGGGCCGAACGGGTGATGACGGGAATCAGCGAGCGGGTGCCAGAGCCGGCGGTGCCGCTCGTGGCGGCCCCCCGAGCTCGGCTCTCGTTGGCGCGCACCCAGTCGTACTCCGCCTGGGCATTCTGATAGCGATTGTGCGCCAGTGAGCGCCAGTCGCTGATGGGTTTCCAGATGCCGAGCCAGACGATCGCCACCGCCACCACCACGGTGAGGGCCAGGATGATGCGCTGCTCGTCCGGCTCGCGGCCGGCGTACCAGCGACCGATGCCGGAGGCCATGAAGCGCGCGCGCAGCTCGGCCACGGTCATGCGCCGGCTCCCGGACCGGCGAGCCGCAGCCGGGCCCTTACGCCGTTGTCGAGCTGTTCGGCGGAGGTGATCTCCACACGTACCCCCTGATTGCCGAGTCGTTCCTTCAACTGGTCGAGGGCTTCGAAGCCGCCGGTGTAGAGATCCACCGCCAGCTCGTCCCGCTCCAGCGTGTAGTTGAGGCTCTGAATACGGGTGCCGGGCTCTATGGCGGACGCCATGGCGCCGAGATGAACCAGGAATCCCGAGCCGCCCTCCTCCGCGCCGCCCAGCTTCGCCTGAAGCTGACGCCGCACGTTGGTCACCCGCCGCTCTCCCGGAAAGATGTCGCGGTACAAGGCCACGCTCTGCGCCTCGAGCTCGTCCGCCCGGTGACTCGCGTAGATAGCCTCCGCGGCCATGGTCACCAGCGCCACGCCCGCCCACACCGCAGCCAGGGCCGCCACGGGACGCCAGCGCGCCCACAGAGGATTCACCCGCTGCTTCGGCCGCAGCTCGCCCTGCAGCAGATTCACTGCTCCCGCCGTCCGCCAGTGCGCGGCCAGGTACTCCAGGGCGGTTTCGGCCTGGGAGGTCTGCTCCGCCACCACCGTCAGCTCCGGCGCCAGTTGTCCGGCCTCGAGCTCCGACAGTGACCCGTGCAGCACCATCAGGCGTTCGACCTCGAGGGTTTCGGTCACCAGAGGCAGGTTCTCGCGGTCGAGGGCGGCGGCCTGATCCGGCGTGCGGATCAGCGCCCGGTCGCCGTCCAGCAGCAGGCTCGCCTGGCCCTCCGCCACCGGCAGCAGCTCGGCTTCCGAGAACATGTGGCCCGGTCGGATGTCCAACGCGCCAAGGCAGTCGAGCCAGCCCCGCAGCAGCGAGCGCTCCACGAGGTCGACGCGGACCGGAGCGCCTCGCTTCAGCTCGCCGCTGGCCAGGTGCATGGACTCGATGTCGGTGGTGACGAACTCCTCGACCACGAACGGCAGCGCCCGGCGAATCTGGCCGACGCTGCGCCCCGGCACCTCACAGGAAAGGCTCAGCACGTGCTCGCTCGGCACCGTGACCACCACGTTGCCCGGATCCGCCACCCAGTCCGTACCGGGGTCGATCAGCTCGGACAGCCCGCGGAAGTCGGTCTCCCCGCGAGCCCGCGTGCGGCCGTCGTCCTCCTGGATCATCCAGGCGCAGCGCACGCGGTAACCCTCGTCGGTGGCCACCGCGGGCGACAGCAATCTGATGAACAGTTTCGGCATACGATTCCCGATGTCGGGTCAGCCCGCCTCGTCGGATTCCGAGTCCGGAGCGAACAGCGAACGGAAGTTGCGGCCGAGGTTGCGACTGATGAGCTCGATCTCGCCGCTCGCAGGATCGCGGCGGAGCAGCGACGACAGCTCGGTCTGACTCTCGTCGATGCGGGCACGCACGTCCACCCGGAAATACTCGCTGGTGACCGTGAGCGCGTCAACGGCGGCCGAAAGATCGGGAAACTCGCTGGTCACCTGGGCGACCTGATCGTAGTCGCGCTCCGCGGCGGTGAACGCCTCCATCTGCGGCTCGGCCAGCGCCGGGTTCAGGGCCGCCAGCACGGCGGGGTGCGCCGTATTGACGTTGATGGCGAGCTCCGCGGTGGGCAGCACGCACACCGCGTCGGCCAGCGCCTCGATGTGCTCGGGCTCCACGTCGCGGATCTGCTCGAGCTCGGAGACATGCGCAGCCAGTGCGTTGGCGGTGCGGTACGGCGGCGTTGCCAGCAGGTAGTCGCCGTCCTCGGCGCCGAACCCGCTGATCTCCTGGTCGCCGTCCACCCAGTCCCGCCAGGCGTCTGCCAGGGTCTCCGGCACGTTGCGGTTGCGCAGCAGGGTCTTCAGCCGCGTCAGGTTGCTCTGCCAGTCGTTACCCGCCAGGCTGTTCAGGTTGAAGCAGCGATGCATGTCCATCACCTGGATTTCGAGAAATCCATTGTCGATCTCGAAGGGAGCCGTGGGCTGGGCCCACGGCTCGAGCAGCGTGTCCTTGCCCGGACCGCCCCTGCTCCACTCTTCATAGAGCACCTGGCGGGCGAAGCTCTCCGCGCCCAGGGCGTACTCCAGGGTCTGATCGCCGGTGAAGTTGAAGCGCGCCTGGGCGATCACCAGGCTGTGGCGGCCCATGAGCTGCCACGCGAGGGCCGAGAGCAGCGCCAGCACCAGCAGCACGCTGAGCAGCACCACGCCCCTGCGCCGCGCCGGAACCCGGCGGACCGACATCAGACGCTCGGTACGGCCCACAGCCGCTCCACCGCGCCGAACGGCGGGGTTTCCATGCGCATGATGATGGCCGTCAGTCGCTTCCCCGGGTCCTGGGCCTCGGTGGCCTCCAGGGGCCAGAAGCTGTGCTCGTCGCCGGCCAGGTCCAGGGCCGAGAACTCCAGCCGCTCCACGTCGCCGAGCAGCTTCTGCAGGACCGGCTCCGTATCGGGGGTGCGGTCCAGCACGCGCCAGTAGACCCGGTACAGGTCGCCTTCACGGAGCACGTAGGCGACCCGCTGCAGCTCCGAGCGCGCCTGCCCCAGAGGGTTGCGCCAGCCGAGCCGGGTGAACTCGATCAGGCCGGCGGAATCGATCACCAGGCTCGGCAGCGGATCGCCGAGCTGATCGCGCACCGGGCGGGCCGCCAGCTGCAGAACGTCGCGCTGAATGATGTGCATGGCCCGCTGCACCTCGGTCAGCCGGCTGCCCCGCTCCTGCATGACCCGCTGGTTGTCGATCACGCGGCTGACGATCTGGCTGGAAATGACGCCTATGAGGGCGAACACCCCGAACACCACCAGCATTTCGATGAGGGTGAAGCCCCGTGCCCGCCGCATGTCAGTACCGGCCCACGAACGCGGTCACCGCGTCCACCGGGCCGACCTCCCTATCGTCGGAGACGGCGTGCACCCGCACGTCGACGCGCCGCAGCAGCGGGTACGCCGTTTCCTGAACCTCGGTCTCCACCACCCACTCACGGCCGGCCATGATCACCCGTTCCCGCTCCCGGGCGGTGGGCAGCGGATCCGTGGTCAACCGGCGCGCCACCCGCAGGCGGTTGAGATGGTTCTCGGCGACCCAATGGGCCACTGTGCGCCGTTCCAGGCTGTAGGTCTGGTTCACCACGTCTCCCACCCGGGAGGTGACCGTGAAGCCGAGCACGGCGAACACCACCAGCGCCACCAGCACCTCCACCAGGGTGAAACCGCGCATCAGACGTCGCCCCGGATCGCTTCGGTGCGGGAGATGCCATCGGAGCGCACCTGCCACACCGGCGTATCCCAGCCAGGCTCGAGGTACACCGTGAACGGCGTCACCTCGCCGCTGGAGAAGAGAATCACCTGGGGCAGGTCCTCGCGCTCGGCACTGGAGAGCGCCTCCAGCCCCTCGCTCTCGACCCGAAGCTCGAGGTTCTCCATCAGCTCGAGACTGCCGAAGGGACGCTGGGTCTGGTCCTGCCACACCCGCTCGTCGGGATCGAACTCGGCGAAGCGCACGCCGTCCGGCTCGACGTACAGGCCCCACTCGCGGTTGCGCTGCAGGGCGTACTGACGGGCCATCTCGATGGTGTAGGCGAGCTGGCTCGCGCTGCCTCTGAGACGCTGCTCGGCGTCGGCGCCGGTGAAGCCGAGGATGACGGTGCCGGTGAGGATGGCCACGAGGACCACCACCACCAGCAGCTCGAGCAGGGTGAAGCCTCCGCACCGCGTCACCGGAGGGGTCGCCGAGTAGCTCATGACCGGCTGCGCGATCTCCGCCGCCCGCTACAGATCCTCGTAGCGGATGTCCGCATTCAGCCCGTCGCCCCCCTCGGCGCCGTCGGCGCCCAGGGAGAAGAGATTGAAGCCGTTGGGGGTGCGCTCGTAGACGTAAGGCGAGCCCCACGGATCGGTGGGCAGGTTCTTCACGTAGCCGTCCGGGTTGTAGTTCTTGGGCTCGGGGAACCCGCTGGGCTTGGTCACCAGTGCTTCGAGGCCCTGATCCGTGGACGGGTACTGGAAGTTGTCCAGCCGGTAGATGTCCAGGGCGTTGGCCAGGTTGCGCAGGTCACTCTGGGCCGCGGTGATCCGCGCCTGGTCCGGCCGGCCGAGCAGGTTCGGCACGATGATGGCCCCCAGAATCCCGATGATGACCACCACCACGAGAATCTCGATGAGGGTGAAGCCGGAATTAGCTCGGATCGTTCCTCCGAGGCGCTTCTTAATCATAGCTTGATGATCTCTTCGTAAGGTATTGTTGTGTATGTATTTTCTCTGTCCGCTGTCCGCTGTCCGCTGTCCGCTGTCCGCTATACCAATTGATTCATGTTCAGGATAGGCAGCAATATTGCCATAACGATGAACATCACCAGCCCCCCCATCACCACCAGCATCAGCGGCTCGAACAGCCGCACCAACGTGGTCACGATGCGTTCCACCTCGGCCTGCTGGTAGCGGGCGACCTTGTCTAGCATGGTGTCCAGCTCGCCGCTGGATTCTCCGCTCGCCACCATGTGCAGCAGCATGGGCGGAAAGTACCCTGCCCCTTCGAGCGCGGCGCGCAGGCTCGAGCCTTCGCTCACCCGCTGGGTGGCGTCCGCCAGGCGCCGCTGCAGCCACTTGTTCGACACGACTTCCGCCG
>JAWLGU010000129.1:0-7920 GCA_041690675.1 Pseudomonadales bacterium
TTCAACCTCTAGCCCGGCTCACCGCGGCGATTCCCGACGAAGTGGCGGTCATTTGCGGCGTCGTGCGGAGGTATTGAGCGCCACTGCGGCGCGGACGAGGCCGTCAACGCCGCGTCATCGATCTCTTCACCTTCGTGGATGTCGATGGCACGCCGGGTGTTGCCGTCCAGGCTCGCGTTGAACAGGCCCGAAGGATCCTCCAGCGAGGCGCCTTTGGCGAAGGTCATCTTCACGGCGTGCTTGATGATTCGACGGATCCGGGCCAGGGTCTCGCCCCGCCAATCGTTCAGCTCCCGGATCCTGGCGTCGATCAGCCGAGAGGGAGAGCCCTGTTGTTTAACGTTTTTTGTCATCGTGACGTTTCCCGTTCACCGGCCTGTCGGACACTGCGCAGCTTTGCGGCATGCGGCAGCACGAACAGGTACAGACCGGTGAGCAGAAGGAAGATGAGGGGAAGCAGCGCCAGCAGGCCCACCCAGAGGGCAGGTTCCTCGCCTCCCATGGCGATGATGTTGACGATGACCGCTGCCGTGAAGACGATCGACAGCCAGCGGTGCGTTTGCCGAACCCAACCATTCCAGGTCATCGAGACCTCCTCTTCGGGGGATGTCAGTCCATCCGCGCCAGAACCTGCTCCAGGTTCTCGAAGAACCTGGGCCATCCGGTCCAGGCGCCGTGGAAGTACCGCGGCTGATCCGGGCGGAAGCCCGACTGCTCCATGCGCAGGTGCGTTCCGGTGCGGGTAGGGGTGAGCGTCCAGGTGACCACGCTCTTCAGATCGTGGTCGCCCCAGGTGTAGGAGAGGGTCCTGTTCGGCTCTACCTCCAGGACCTCGCCTTCGACGGAGCCCCAGTCGGCGGCGAGGGTGAAGCGGTGGCCCACGACCGGCTCGAAGTCGTTCTTCAGCAGCCATTCCTCGATCAGGTGCTGCTGCGTGAGCGCGCGCCAGACTCGGTCCGGCGGATGAGGCACCTCGCGTTCGACGACGATGGAGCGGGTCTCGGGCGACGCTTTGTTCATTGATCCATCCCTTTTAATATTTCTTCGAGGCGATCGAAGCGGCTTTCCCAGAAGCCGGCCATCCGCTGCGTCCAGTCCATCAGTGGGGCCAACGCGCCGACTTGCGCGCTGTAGTGGGTCTGGCGGCCTTCGTGACGGTCGAGCACCAGCCCCGCCTGCTTGAGGATCGCGAGATGCTTGGAGACGGCGGGTTGCGAGACGCCGGCCTGCGCCGTGAGGGCTCCCACCGTCTGCTCTCCGTCGCGGCACAGCCGCTCGAAAATCGCCCGTCGTGTGGGATCAGCGAGCGTTCTGAAGAGGACGTCGTGGGGCTGTGGCACCACAATTCATAACTCGGCGGTTATTGCTCGTAAAACAATAACCGCCGAGCTATAGGTGGGTCAAGGGTGGGGGATCAGTGTGCCTTGCGCATGTGCGCCTCGACCATCTCGTCGTGCTGGTCGGTCATCGCCTCCGCGTCGTCCGACTCGATGGATTGCTTCGCCAGCGGAAAGATCTTGTCCTCCTCATGGCGTACATGGTCGAGAACGGCCTGCTGAAGGCGGGCGACCGTCTCCTCGAACTCCTCCGAGGCAGGCTCCATCTGCTCGATGTCGTCGAGCATCTGATCCACCTCGTGGTGCTCGCGCAAAGCCGCCTCCACTTCCTTGCGAGCTTGCGAGTTGCCGTTGCCCACAGCGGGGTAGAACACCTTCTCCTCGAACTCCGTGTGCGCCAGCAGCTCGTGCTTGATCTGCTGGCAGAGGGCCGAGCGGGTCTTCTCTGCTCCGCCCGTGGTGCCCTTGAGCTTCTCGATGAGCTGGCTGACCTTCTCGTGGTCGTGATGCAGGGTGTCGATCACGTGAGTCATGCTGCGTCTCCGCCTGATGGAGGCAGGCGCCGTGCAACTCCCGTGCCCCGCGGCGGCGATGGCCCTAGTTTCCGTCAGGGGTAGCCAAGGCTGCGGCGATGAACCGCACCCAGCGGTCCGCGATGCCGTACAGCGGTCGTCACTGCTCCCAGCCGTAAGGCGGAGGCACGTGGGAGTCGTCCGTGATCCGCGCGCCGGCCTTGTCCAGCACCTGCACGCTGGAGGCCTGGGGCCCTTGCTCGCCCTCCTCCTCCTCGAACCGGACCAGAGTACCCACCCGCAGACGATCGAAGTCGTGATGCAGCACGGCGTTGCGGTGGAAGTAGATGTCCCGGCCCTCCGACGTCTTGATGAACCCGTAGCCCTCGTCGGGGAAGATTCTCGCCACCACCGCTCCGGTGGCCTGCTCCGGGTGAACCTTCACCTGGCCCTGCTGCTTCTCGACCAGCTTGCGGAGCTGGACCCGGGCGGAGTGGAAGGTGCCCTTGATGACCACCGGCAGCGGATCGTGCATCTGGCTGTCGGTTGGCTCCCGTACCGCCACGATGGTGTGGCGCGGCGGAACGTGCAGCTCGATGCGCACCCGGTAAGGGTTGCCGCGGCGCTGCGGGCGGGCCTTCTTCTCGATGGCCACGCGGCAGCTGCTGATGTGGTCGCAGACCCGATCGAGCTTGGCGGCTTCCTCCTCGACCAGGGCCTTGACCGCGTCGCTCGCTTTCGTGCTGGTGAAGGTGATTTCGATGGGCACTTGCATGGCGGGGATCCTGCAGACGGCACGGCCCTTGCGGTGCAAGGCACGTGCCCGCGGCGCCCCGCCCGTCTGGGGCCGCGTGGCACGGGCATTGCTCCCTCGGTGTGCAAAGCTCATCGGAGAACGTCATGCAGGCCCTGGGATTCGCGCTTTCATCCGAGCTGCACCCGCCCCACGAGCTCGTCCGCCTGGCGCAGCACGCCGAGCGCAGCGGCTTCGACTTCGCCATGATCTCGGATCATTACCACCCCTGGGTCTCGGCTCAGGGCCAGTCGCCCTTCGTCTGGAGCGTGCTCGGCGCCATCGCCGCGTCGACGGAGCGGTTGCGCCTGGGTACGGCCGTGACCTGCCCACTGATGCGGATCCACCCGGCCGTGATCGCCCAGGCCGCCGCCACCACGGCGGTGCTCTTCGACGGCCGCTTCATGCTCGGATTGGGGGCGGGTGAGAACCTCAACGAGCACATTCTCGGCGATCGCTGGCCGCCGCCAGCCCAGCGGCAAGAGATGCTGGTGGAGGCCCTGGAGATCCTGCGCCTGCTCTGGAGTGGCGAAGCGGTTTCCTACGACGGCGCCTACTACGAGGTGGACGAGGCGCGCCTGTTCAGCCTGCCGAAGGCGTCGCCGGAGATCCTGCTGGCGGCGTCGGGGTCCCAGGCGGCCGAGCTCGCCGCCGAGACCTGCGACGGCCTCATTGGCGTGGCGCCGGACGCCTCCCTGGTGAAGGCTTTCGACGAGAGCAGCGACGGAACCAAGCCCAAGTACGGCCAGGTGACCCTCGCCTGGGGCGAATCCGAGGCAGCGGCGCGCCAGACCTTCGCCGAGCTCTGGCCGCAGTCCGGCTTGAAGGGGAACCTCAAGTGGGAGACCAAGACCTTTGATCTGATGGAGGACGGGGCCGCCGCGTTGACCGAGGAGCAGATCGTCGGCAAGACCCCGTGCGGTCCCGACCCGGAGGCTCACCTGGAAGTGATCCGCACCTTCGAAAGTGCGGGCTACACCCACATCGTCCTGCACCAGATCGGCCGTGACCATGAAGGGTTCTTCCGCTTCGTCGAGGAAGAGCTGCGGCCCCGCCTGTAGCGGTGCCCGCCGTCAAGGCTCCGTCGGCACGGGCGGCACGCAGGGCAGGAACACCCGGAACGTGGTTCCGGCGCCCGGGGCGGTCTCGACCTCGATGAAGCCGTGCAGGCGCTGCACCAGCCCGTAGACCGTGGAGAGGCCGAGGCCGGTCCCCCGTTCCGGCGGTTTGGTGGTGAAGAACGGCTCGAAGATGCGTGCCTGGGTAGCCTCATCCATGCCCGTTCCGGTGTCGGCGACGGTCACGCGCACGTAGGGGCCCGGCTGCACGGTGGGGTGCCGCGCCGTCTCCTCTCGCCCCACCGCTACCTGATGGGACTCGATGCGCAGGGTGCCGCCGCCGGGCATGGCGTCGCGGGCGTTGATGACCAGATTCATCATCAGCTGCTGGATGTCCCCGGGATCGGCCAGGACGGTGCAGCCGGCGCGGCGGTCGGATTCCAGGGCGATGTTCGACTCCAGCAGACGCTCGAGCAGCATCTCCATGTCGGCCAGCAGGGCGTCCAGATCCAGGGGGCCGGCTTCGGCCTCCTCGCGGCGGCTGAACGTCAGCAACTGGCGGGTGAGGGAGGCCCCGCGCTCGGCGGTGCGCTTCATCCGCGCGACCTGCCGGGACAGCGGCGCCTCCGCATCCGGCATCGACATCAGGATCACCGAGCAGCTGCTGATGATGGACTGCAGCAGGTTGTTGAAGTCGTGGGCGATGCCGCCGGCCAGCCGACCCAGAGCCTCCATCTTCTGAAGTTGCCGCACCTCGTCTTCCCGCTGCCTGAGCTCCTCCTGGGCCTTGCGCTGCGCGGAGACGTCCTCCACCAGAGCAAAGAACCCGGCGACGTGGCCATCCGGAGCGATATCGGGCACGTAATGGGCGACCACCCGGCGCACCCCGGCGTCCTTGTAGGGCAGCGTGCTCTCGAAGGTCACCGCCTGCCCGCCGAGCACGGCGTCCACGTGGCCCCGCACCTCCTGGTAGGCGGCCTTCCCCAGCACGTCGGCCAGTGCTCGCCCCCGCATCTCTTCCTGGGAGGTGCCGAACCAGCGGGTGTAGGCGGCGTTGTTGTACTGGTAGCGCCGCTCGGCATCCACGTAGGAGATGAGCACCGGCAGGGCATCGGCTATCAGGTCCAGGCGCCGTTGCGCTGCCTGGCTGTCGAAGCGGCCGGTCTGACCCGGGGTGTCCTGTTCCATGCAACCCTCGACGGTGGTGAAGCGCTCACCGTAAGGTCGGATTCCTCCCGGGCACAGTGGGGAATCCGCGTAGGCCCGCGTGGTCAGCCCGTGTTGCGCAGGCCGCTCGCTATCCCGGCCATGGTCACCTGCAGCGCCTGTTCCACTTCGGGCCGATGCTCCGTGTCCTGGCGCCAGCGCGCCAGCAGCTCCGCCTGCAGCAGGTGCAACGGGTCCAGGTAGGTGTTGCGCACGAACAGCGATTCCGCCAGCTCCGGGTCGTGGGCCAGCAGGTGCGGCTCGCCGGTGATGGTGAGCACGTCCGTGCTGAGCTGCTCCAAGCGCCGACACAGCGCCGTCACCGTACGCTGCTGCCCGGGCGTCGTCAGGCGTCTGGCGTAGTAGCCCACCAGGGTCGCGTCCGCCTTGGCCAGCACCATTTCCAGCATATCCACCTGCATGCTGTAGAACGGCCAACGGAGCATCTCGCGCAGCAGCGAGATCCGCTCCATGGCCTGGCGCAGGGCCGTGTCCGTGCCGAGCCAGGCGGGAAGCAGCAGCCGGACCTGGGTCCAGGCGAACACCCAGGGAATGGCTCGCAGGCTCTCGATACCTGCGGTGGGCTGGCGCCGCGCGGGCCGGCTGCCCAGGGCGAGGATCCCCAGCTCCTGCTCCGGAGTCAGGCTTCGGAAAAGATCCACGAACGCAGGATCGTCCCGCACCACCGCGCGATAGGAGGCCAGCGCCGTATCCGCCATGGCCGCCATGGCGTCCCGCCAAGGCTCCGTGGGGGCGGGCGGCGGCTTCAGGGTCGCGCCCACGGTGGCCGTCATGTAGTGACGCAGGGTCTGCACCGCCAGGGCCGGAAGGCCCAGCTTCCAGCGCATCATCTCCCCCTGCTCGGTGACCCGCAGCGAGCCCGCCACCGAGCCGGGAGGCTGGGAGAGGATGGCGGCCTGCGCCGGGCCGCCGCCGCGCCCCACGGCACCGCCGCGGCCGTGGAACAGGGCCAGACGGAAGCCGTGACGCTCGGCCACCTGCACCAGCTCTTCCTGGGCGCGGTACTGGGCCCAGGCGGCAGCGAGCTGGCCGGCGTCCTTGGCGGAGTCGGAGTAGCCGATCATTACCTGCTGATAGCCGCCGGCGTATTCCCGGTACCAGGGGATCGACCACAGCCGGTCGATGGCCCCGGCGGCGCCATCCAGAGCCGACAGGGTCTCGAACAGGGGTACCACGGGCAGGGGACGCTGCAGTCCACTCTCCTTGAGCAGCAGGATGACCGCCAGCACGTCGCTGGGCTCGAGCGCCATGGAGATGACGTACTCGGCGATGCCGGCGGCGTCGCCGCGGGCGATCACCCGGCAGGTGTCGAGCACCTCGCAGCCTTCGTCGCTCACGGGCCAGGCGGCGGGAAACAGCGGCCGCCGGTTCTCGAGCTCCGCCAGCAGGAAGCCTTGGCGCTCCGCTTCCGGCCAGTCGGCGTAACCGGCGCCGGCCCGGGTGATGCCGAGGTAGCGGGTGAGCTCGTCGAGCACCGCCGTGTGCCTCGATGCGTCCTGACGGATGTCGAGGCGGACCAGGTGCGCGCCGAAGGCCGAGACCCGCCGCAGGGTGTCCAGCAGCGGGCCCCGGGCGATGCTGCCCATCCCGCATTCCACCAGCGAGCGGTAGCACAGAGTCAACGGCGCGGCCAGCTCGGCCGAGGTCAGGAACACCGCCCCGGAATCGGACGGCGGCTCCGGATCCAGGCGCCCGGCCCACGCCCGGGTGGCCACCAGGCGATCGCGCACCCGGCGGAGCACCGTGCGGTACGGCTCCCGGCTGTCGCCGGCGGCCTCCGCCAGCTCGGCGTTGCACCGGCTCATGGAGAGCGAGGCGCGCAGAGCCTCCACGTCGCGCAGGAACAGATCCGCGGCCATCCACCGCGCCAGCATCAGGACTTCCCGGGTCACCTCGGCGGTGACGTTGGGATTGCCGTCGCGGTCGCCGCCCATCCAGGCGGCGAAGCGCACGGGTGCCGCTTCCGGGGGCAGGGGCGCCACGCCGCGGGCCGCCAGCGCGTCGTCCAGCTCGCGCATGAACCGGGGCAGGGCGTGCCACAACGAGTTCTCCACCACCGCGAAGCCCCAGCGCGCCTCGTCCTGGGGCGTCGGCCGGGTCTGACGGATCTCGTCGGTGTGCCAAGCCTCGGCGATGAGCCGCTCCAGCACGCGTTCGCTCTCCGCCGCGGTTGCGCCGTCGCGGTCGCGCAGGGCGAGGGCCTCGGCGATGGCGTCGTACTTCTGAATCAGGGTGCGGCGCAGCACCTCCGTGGGGTGGGCTGTCAGAACCAGCTCGATCTCCACCTCCGCCAGGGCCTCGGCGAGCCGCGGATCGTCGGGCAGCTCCAGCACCACGCTCCGATCACGATGGGGCCGGGTCAGGTGGTGCTGCTCGGCGATGTTGGCGAGGTTCAGGAACTGGTTGAAGGCGCGGGCCACGTCGGCCATCTGGTCCGCGGGTATGGCGGCGAGGAAGTCGCTCAGCCGTTGCCAGTCCGACTCATCGCCGGCGCGGGCCTGCTTGGCCAGCGCCCGGATGGACTCGATGCGTTCGAGAAAGCTCTCGCCCCGGGCGTCGGCGATGACCCGTCCCAGGATGTGGCCGAGCCGCCGCACGTCGTCGCGGAGGGGAGCTTCGAGGTGGCGAAATGTTGCCATTTGTCGCTGTCCGCTATCCGCTGTCCGCTATCCGCAGGAGGCGCATTGCCAGGGCCGGTGTGGGTTCACGAATCAGCAGCGGCTGGATCATGTGACCAAAATAGCCGCGATCGATTCTGGCGGCTATGACGCATCACGATGAATATCCGGCGAACCGCTCCAGCGGACAGCGGACAGCGGATAGCGGAGAGCGACCCCTGGAACTCGCCTTATTCTCGCGTGAAGCCGGATAACGCCAGATGCTCGTCGATGGCACGCTCCACCGTGGCCTGCACCTCCTCGTCGAGCCGCTCGTCGTCGAGGTTCGGAAAGTGCCGGCACACCGCGTCCCGGTTGTAGAGCTGTTTCATGGAC
>JAWLGU010000130.1:0-7675 GCA_041690675.1 Pseudomonadales bacterium
CAGCGGACAGCGGACAGCGGCTCATCCAAACACTTCCCACCGCTCGACGATCTCCCCCTGCCGCACCGCCAGCAGGTCGCCGAACTGCAGCATCACGTGCTCGCTCTGGGTGGGGCGCAGGAACATGTAGTCGTCCACCGAGAGATCCACGGCGGCGGAGGTGGTCACCGGCTCCTGGTTGGTGCTGTGGTAGAGGGCGTCCGGCACCCCCGCCGGAGAAACGAAGCGGGCTTTCCAGTAACCGCCGTAGATGAAGTAGAGGCGCCGGCGGTTGGGATTCCACCACGACAGCGCGCGCGCCAGCCAGGGATCCCCCGGCACGCGCAGCTCGTCGTAGCGTTTGAGAATGGGCGTGGCGATGAACACCGCGGGCACGTGGGCCGCCAGATGATGGGTGTCGAAATCGCTGGGCTTCACCACGCCGGATCCGGCGGAGAGATCGTTCATCAACCTGTCGCGGCGATAGATGTTGAGCGTATGGCTGCCGGCACCGTTCCGCGTCAGGGGCGCGGGATCCACACCGGAGCCGCGGGCCCGCTCGACGAAGCCGCGGTATCGGCCCAGGACCTGCTGGACCGCCGGGTGCTCCAGCTCGGCCTGAAGCCCGCTCAGATGCGGCTCGTATCCCATGAAGCCGGCCAGAGAGAGATGCTGCGGATCCTCGCCGATGACCGTGAGCAGGCCGTCCAGGGCCTGGGGCTCCGGGAGCCCGCCCCGGTGCAGGCCCACGTCGATCTCCACATTGACCCGCATGTGAACGCCGAGCCGCCGGGCCAGCGACTGGTATTGCAGCAGCCGCGCCTGGCTGTCCACCAGCCACTGCACCTGCCGGGCGGGCTGAAACGCCAGGGGGCCGGGCTCCGACGCCAGCTCCCGATAGAACGTCTCCACCGCATTCACCGGCATGGGCTTGCCGAGCAGAACGTCGGCGCCAGGAAACGAACGGGCCACCTCGTTCAGAAACGGCTGATGGAACACCATCAGCGCGTCGGTGCGCGCCCGGGCCATCACCCGCCGGAGCAGCGGTACCGACGGCAGGGACTTCACCACCACACGGTAGGTCTTGTCCGGACCCACCGACGCCGCCAGCGCATCCACGTTGGCATCCATCCGCTCCAGGTCCACGAGCATGACCGGACGGCCCGGGCCGTGAGCCTTCAGCATGTCGTTCAGCACCGAGAAATACGGGTCGTGCGGCCGCGTGCGGTCCTCCGGCCGCCACAGCCATGCGCCCGCACCGAGCGCCGCCAGTCCGACACCGGCCCCTTTGAGCAGACTACGCCGCTTCATGGCCGAAGACCCTCGCGAGGTGAGGATTCAGGAGCTTGCCCCGGGGGTCCAGCTCCGCCCGCAACGCCGCGAAGTCGGCGAACCGGGGGTAAAGGCGCTCTAGCTGCGCTCGCCCCAGGCTGTGCACCTTGCCCCAGTGGGGGCGCCCCCCGTACTTCCAGAAAATGGGCTCCACGGCGTCGAACAGCGGCCGATGATCGGCGAAGGCGGTGCGATGGACGGAGATGGCGGCGCGATCGCCCCCATGGAACATGCTGAGCCAAAGATCGTCGCCCTTGACGAGCCGGTACTCGAGGGGAAACACCACATCCAGCTCACGCTCGGCGATGGCGGCCAGCACCTCCCGCAGGCAGGCCGGCCCCGCCTCCGCCGGAACCGAGTATTCCATCTCGTTGAATCGATTGTTGCGAACGTTGGCGAGGATCCGATACGAAACGTCCACCGCCTGGGAGGGTTGGATCTGCCGCGCCATGCCGTTGACGAGCGGCCGCCGCTCCGCCGGCGGCACCGCGAGCCACGCGCGCATGGCTTCGTCGAAGGCGGCTTCTTCCTCCGGGCTCGGAGGCGGGTTGTGAATGGGTTCGTCGGTCTCGTCGATGGCGAGCACCAGCGCGTAGTCCGAGTGGCTGAGCGGAAACATCTCGAAATGACGGTGGCGGGCCACCCGGGCATCGAACTCCGCCAGCACGTCCTCGATGGGCTGCACCCAGTTCATTTCCTTGAGCCGGTAGGCCGGGCGGTTCTGCAGGGTGATGCGGCTGATGACCCCGAGCGATCCCAACGACACCCGGGCGGCGTCGAACAGATTCGGATCGCTCTCGGCGCTCACGTCCAGCACCTGGCCTGCGGGCGTCACCAGGCGCAGACCGGTGATGTACCCCGACAGGGCGGTGAAGCGGGCGCCGGTGCCGTGGGTGGCGGTGGCGGTGGCGCCAGCCAGGGTCTGACGATCGATGTCCGGGAGGTTGATCATGCCCTGGCCCACGTCCAGCAGCGGCTTGCCCATGTCGCCGAGACGAGTGCCGGCACCGAAGGTGGCGGTATGCGTCCCCGGGTCGTGATCGATGAGCCCGGCCAGGCGGTCGAGCACCACCAGCTGGCCGTCCGTGGGCACCAGAGGCGAGAACGAATGCCCTGCGCCCACCGGCCGCACCCGATTCGCCCGGGACAGGAAGTCGGCCAGCTCGTCTTCGCTGGCCGGGGCGAAGCGCCCCGCGGGATGAGCCACCAGGCCGCCGGACCAGTTGCGCCACGGCACCGGCGAAGCAGCGGCGGCCCGTGGTCCCGGCCCCAGGGCGGCCGCCAGGCCGCCGAGCAGGCTACCGGCCACGAACCGGCGTCGCGACAAACGGCTCATGACCTGCCCCCTGCCGGAGCACCGGGCTCCAGTGCCATGAAGCGAATCAGCGCCCGGAAGTCCTCCCAGCCGCAGTCCATGCAATAGCCCAGCGGCGGCATGGCATTGAAGCCTTCCACGGTGTGGGCGAGCAGCACCGCCTCCCCCTGGGCCAGTCGCCGCGCCCAGCCCTCCGCATTGCCAGCCACGGGGGCGCCGCCGGTACCGTCGGCGTGGCACAGGGCGCAGCTTCGCGACCACTTCGCCACCACCTCGGGAGTAACCCGGGCATCGGCAAACGGCGCGGCACTGGCCGGGGCAGGTGCCGCGGCGGCGGTCGAGCCGGCGGCGGCCGGCCGCGGCGCCTCCGGACCGCAACCGGCGAGCAAGGCCGAAAGGGTCGCCAAGAGCATGAACCAACGCATGACGGTGCGAGCTGCCTCCCCCGAAAAGCCCCGATTCTACCCCGTGAAGTCGCGGCGTGGGACGCAGGTGAAACCACGCCGTCATGGCCGGTACACTGAAGATCCAACGGCCGATGGGGTTCGTCATGTGGCTCAGACTGCGGCAGATCGCCCTGGTGGCTGAAGCGCTCGCCCCGGTGGAACGGGATCTCATGGAGGTGCTCGGCCTCGACGTCTGCTATCGGGACCCGGGCGTGGCCCG
This sequence comes from Pseudomonadales bacterium, assembly GCA_041690675.1. Lineage (GTDB taxonomy): Bacteria > Pseudomonadota > Gammaproteobacteria > Pseudomonadales > Azotimanducaceae > UBA7803. Next base: position 3,293 of record JAWLGU010000130.1, read on the forward strand.
CTTCGGCCTGGAAAACGTGCTCATGCCGGTGGGAAATCAGTTCCTGGAGGTGGTGGCGCCCACCCGGCCCGATACCGCAGCGGGGCGTTACCTGACGCGGCGCGGCGGAGACGGCGGCTACATGGTCATCACCCAGTGCGACGAGCACCGGCCGCGCCGAAAACGGGTACAGGACCTGCGCATCCGCATCGTCAATCAGTTCGAGACCCGGGACTTCCGCAACATGCAGCTCCACCCGAAGGATACGGGCGGCTCGTTCTTCGAGATCGACGAGCAGCTCGGCCCCGACGCGCACGCGCCGGACGGCCCGTGGGAGCCGGCGGGACACGACTGGCAACGGGCACGGCGGCTGGATCGAGTCACCGGCATCACCGCGGCGGAGATTCAGTGCGACGATCCGTCCGCGGTAGCCGAACGCTGGTCGCAGATCGCCCAGCTCGAGGCGGTGAAGGAACGCGATCACTGGCGAATCGACCTGGACAACGCCAGCCTGCGTTTCGTGCCCTGCGTGGACGGGCGCCCCGAGGGCCTGGGCGGCATCGACGTCGCCGCCGCCGACCGCAATGCCGTGCTGGAAGCGGCCCGGGAGCGCAACGCGGTATCGGGGCCCGATCAGGTGTACCTGTGCGGGCTGCGCATCAACCTGGTTTGACAACGGAGACCCTGATGCCCACCGACTATGCCGAGATCGCGCTCGAGATCGACGACCCCGTGGCGCTCATTCGCCTCGATCGCCCCGATAAGCTCAACGCCTTCACCCACCGGATGCTGCGGGAGATCCACGATGCGGTTCGTCGCGCGGCAGACGACGACCGGGTCGTGGGCATCGTCGTCACCGGCAACGGCCGGGGATTCAGCGCGGGCCTGGATCTCGAAGTGCTGGCGGAAACGACGCGCAGCGGCGTCGGCGGCGACGCGCAGGGCCGTGACCCCAATGCCCTACCCGGCCTGTTCAGCTACCTCCTGGAGATCCCCAAGCCCGTAATCGCCGCCGTGAACGGAGTCGCCGCCGGGGGCGGGATGATCCTCGCGCTCATGTGCGACCTGCGCTTCGCGTCCACGGCGGCGAGCTTCACCACCGTCTTCCTGAAACGGGGCCTCATCGCCGAGCACGGCTCGAGCTGGCTGCTGCCCCGGCTGACCGGCGTGAGCGCGACCCTGGATCTGCTGTGGGCGAGCGAGCGAATCAGTGCCGAGCAAGCCCGCAGCCTAGGACTCGTCGACCGGCTCACGGAACCGGACGCCCTGGTGGCCACCGCCCGCGAATACGTGAGCCAGCTGGCGGAGACGGCCTCACCCGCAGCCATCGCCGAGACCAAGCGGCTGGTTTACCGGCACCTGGGTCTCGGCTACCGGGAGGCGCTCGAGGAAGCGGAGGAGAGCCAGAACCGGTTCGTGGTGGCCCCGGACGCTGTGGAAGGCGCCCGGGCGTTCATGGAGAAGCGCCCGCCCCGTTTCGCCCGCCTGGGCCGGGATGAGCCCGGCCCCTAGCTAGAGCCGGCTCTGCAAGGTCAGCACCAGGTTGCGGCCCGGCATGTTGGTGCCCGAGCCGTGGATGCGGTAATCCTCGTCATTCAGGTTGTCCACTCCTACGGTGGCCTCGAGCCGCCGGCCGATGCGCCCGCCCGCCCGCAGATGGACCACCACGTAGCCCGGTGTGCCTCCGGGGGGAATACGTGAGGTGTCCGACGCGTCGCGGGTGGAGAGCCGGTCCTGCCCCTCCGCCGCCAGCACCATTCCCTCGATCCAGTATCCGCGGTTCCCCGGCGTCCAGCGCACCCCCAGCGACGCCGTGAGCGGCATGAGCCGGTCCAGAGGCTCCCGCACCAGCACCGGCTCCGAGGTGGGAAAGGTCTCCACCTCGCCGTCGAGCCAGCTCAAGGTGCCGAACATGCGGACCTGGTCGGTGACCGCGGCCCGCCAGGACGCCTCCACCCCGTCCACCCGTCCGTCGCCCAGATTGGCCTTGGTGATCTCGTGCTCGTCGTCGACGTTCCGGCCGGTGGGCACCCGCTGAATCAGGTCGTCCACCCAGGTGCGGAACACGGCCAGGCGCAGGTCCACGCGCTGCCCCCGCAGCTTCACCCCCATCTCCGCCGAGACGAAGCGCTCTTCCTCGAGTCCCGGGGTAGGCACCTCCAGCTCGTTGGAGCGGGCGCTGTCGAACCGGGTGAGATCGGACAGGTTGGGGGCGCGAAAGCCTTGAGCAACGCTGCCGAAGGTCACCAGCCGGCCGGGAACCACCTCCCATGCGAGCCCCAGGTTCGCCACGGTGGCGGACCAGTCGTCGTCGATGCCCATGGGCTGACCGGTGGCCGGATCGAGCACTCCGTCCGCCTCTGCCTCCGCGCGGGTGTGACGGGCTCCCAGCACCAGCTGAGCCCGCTCCGCCAGGGTGACCCGATGCTGCAGGTACACGTCCGCGGTGCGGTACCGGGCGTCGTCCGCCACCGGGCCCTGCACCGGGTTGCCGGTGGAGAAGGAATCCACGTGGTCGCGGTACACGTCGATACCGTAGGTCGTCACTCCGAACGAGGTGGCGGAGCGGGCCTGGGCGAGCAGCCCCAGCGTATTCACCGTGAAACCCTGGAGGTCTCGCGCCCCGGAACCGCGGACGCGGTCCCGCACTTCCTCGGTGCGAGAGTACGCCAACGTGAAAGACGTCGCGTCCACGGGGCCGTCGAGATCGGTGTTGCCGAGACGCAGGTAGCCGAGCTGGCGCTCCTGATCGAGCTCGCGCTTCAGGTCGCTGCCGGCGCTCGTGCCGTGCCACGGCACGGACTCGACCGTCCGGTGGGTGCGCGGCACGTTGTTCTGCCTTGCATGCTGGACCAGGGTATCCAGCCGCCAGTCGCCTGCCAGGTGCCGAGCCACCTTCAGGTCCAGGGCGTGCTCGTCGTAGCCGACTCCCGGCTGCTCCCCAACCCCGGGCCCGCCCTCGAGATCGCCGAACGTCTTGCCGGTGGCACCGAGGCGGGCCGCCCATCGTTCCCCCGGCAACGCCAGCTCGAGCCGGCTCGTCAGGGACGACTCGGCGGAGGCAGCTCTCACCAGCGCTCGGGACCGGGCCAGGAACGGGTCCCCCGTGCTGGCGTTCACCGTGCCTCCCACGGCATCGCTGCCGTAAAGACTGGAGGCGGGACCCTGGAGCACCTCCAACCGCTCCAGACCGTGAACGTCCACCGTGGCCCAATACTGATTAGGGCCGTCGCGAAACACCGAGTTGTTGAGCCGTACGCCGTCCACCAGGAACAGGTTGCGGAAGCCCGTGAAGCCCCGCAGGTAGGGTGAGCCCTGGCCGAACGCGGTCTCCTGAACCATCGCCCCCGGCACGCCACGCAGCGCCTGAGGCAGGCTTCGGTATTGGCCCTCGGCGATCTGCCGCCGATCCACGACGTGAACGGACGCTGGAAGCCGGAAAGTGGCCACGGGTTCCCGGGTGGCGACCACGACCACCTCGTCGACGAGTCCATCCTCCGCCCGGGCCTCGAGCGCGAGGAGGCTCAGCAGAACTCCACAAAGGCCTGGGAGCAATCGCTTCGCTTCCGGCACAGTCGCAGCTCCCCGTCAGCCAACGAGCCATTCTGACGGCAACGCATCACGAATGTTGTAGCTGGGATATGAAGGTTCTGTAACAAGCCCACCGTCCCACCGGGGCATGCCGGCGGGACGGTGGAGGGGCCGATTCACCGTGTGCGCGTGGTACGCGAAGTCGGTGTGGCCGCCACCTCGTTGGAGTGGACCGACTCCACGCCTCCCGTCACCGACGTCACCACGTAGTAGTACGTGACCCCGTTGGTGAGCCCCTCGTCCAGATAGGTCGAGTAGGTGGACGTGGTGTTGGCGATGAGGGTGTAGGGGCCGCCGGCCGAGTTGGCGCGATAGACGTTGTAGGACTCGGCGCCCACGTGGGTCCAGAGCAGTTGCACCTTGGTGCTCTTGGCCGCTGCGCGAAGATCCGCAGGGGCCGGCGGCGGCTCCACCACTGCCGGTTCCACGACCACGGTGAGCGAGTCCGCGCCGTTGGCACCGGCACTGTCGGTCACGGTCACCGTTACCGCGTAACTACCCTCCATGGGATAGCCGTGGGAGAGGGCGAAGGTCTTGTCCGCGTTCAGCGTCAGCGCCTGCGGCCCGCTGCCGTCGCCGTAGTCCACCGTGGCGGTCCAGGTGTCCTCGTCCGGGTCACTGAAGCTGCCGGCCCGGGTCAGGGTGTCCCCCTCCAGCAGGCTGACGTCCGGACCCACGTCCACCAAGGGCGGATTGTTGGACGTCTCCACGACTTCCACGGTCAGGGTGTCGCTGCCGGTGGCGCCCTCGTCGTCGGTCACGCTGACGGTCACCGTGTAGGCGCCGGCCGCCGCGTAGGCATGACCGGCGCTC
>JAWLGU010000131.1:0-1903 GCA_041690675.1 Pseudomonadales bacterium
TGTGTTGAGCGCCGTTCAGCGCTCGAACAACTGCCTGCCGATGTCGGCGAAGGCCTTGAACTCCAACGCATTGCCGCTGGGGTCGAGAAAGAACAAGGTAGCCTGTTCTCCGGGCTGGCCCTGGAAGCGTACGCGGGGCTCGATGACGAACTCCGTTCCCGCATCCCGCAGCCGCGCGGCCAGCGCCTGCCACTCGGACATCTCCAGCACCACGCCGAAGTGAGGGACCGGCACCTGGTCTCCGTCCACCGGATTGTGATGCAGCTCGACCCCGGCGCCGGGGGCGAGATGACAGACGAGCTGGTGGCCGTACAGATCGAAGTCGACCCAGGTATCGGCGCTGCGGCCTTCCGGGCAGCCCAGCAGGCCCCCGTAAAAAGCCCGCGCCTCGGCCAGGTCGCGCACGCGGATGGCCAGATGAAACGGGGTGAGCGGCATGTTCTCTCTCCTGATAGGCCCACCAGATGGTACCGGCGCGAAGCTGCGACTCCGCCTTTGGAGGCATTTCGTGCGCGATGTGAGTGGCCTGTTACCGGCCCGAGCGGGGGGCTTTGAAGTACGTCAACCAGGGTGCACGGCCCGCTTCCCCTGTGTTGCGGCTTGATCCTATACTCGCCTTGTTAGACCCGCGCCCCGAATTGCCTTCAGAGTCTCAGCTCGTGCGTAACTCGGTATCAAGTCTGATGAGGGAGCCCCCGGGCTCTTCAGTGGAACCCATTGTACGCCGATTGATGGCCGCGGTGCTGCGTACAGACTGCTTGCAGAACTGCTTGAGCGAAAGTGATGAAGAAACTATATGTTGGCAACCTGCCCTGGAACGTAACCGACAGCGAACTGGAGGCCTACTTCGCTGGGGTAGGTCAGGTTCTCTCTGCCCGCGTCATCACCGACAGGGACACCGGGCGCTCGCGAGGCTTCGGCTTCGTGGAGATGGACGACGCGGGGGGCGTGAAAGCCATCGCGGAGTTGAACGGCAAGGACATGGGTGGCCGCTCGCTGCGGGTCAACGAAGCCAACGAGCGTCGTCGCTGACGTGACGCCCCACGCCTGCCGTCGGTGACGGTGGGCGTACAGTGAGAGAGCGGTGTCGCCAGCAGGCAGGCCTGCTGGTCAGATGCCCATGCGTCCCAGGGCGTTGATGAGCTCCCGGAAGAAGCGTTCCGTGTTGGGGTGCTGGGCGGCGAAGTCCGCCGCCAACAGCTCCAGCCGCTCGCGCAGCCCCTCCGCTCCGGCGGCGGGATCGCGCTCGCGGGTGGCGAGCAGCGCGTGAATGTCGTCGTCCACCTCCTTCAACAGCGAGCGCAGATCGTCGTCCAGCTCTGGGGTCTTCTCCAGCTCCTGGTGGAGCTCATTCAAGGTGGTCTTGATGTCGCGGCTGTTGGTCATGGACCTTCCACTACCCGGTGACTGCCAGCGGTTATCTTACAACGCCAGCCCGCGCGTCGCCGCCGGGCCGGAACGGCAGCGAAGGGCCGATTCTCAGCGGTAGAGGGTATCGCGCCCGTAGCGCACCTCCAGGGCCACGCGCTCGGCCTTCGGCAGCTTCCGCACCACCAGGGCGTAGGAGCGGTCCATCATCCGTTCCAGCTCCGGCGCCGGGATGGAGCCGTCCAGCAGCACTGTGTTCCAGTGCGCCTTGTTCATGTGGTAGCCGGGGGTCACCGCGTCGAACACGTCGCGCAGCATCAGCGCTTCCTCTGGATCGCACTTCAGGTTCATGCGCGCCAGACCGTCCTGCTCCGCCAGGGTGGCGAACATGCGGCCGCGGATCTTCGCCACCCACACGTCGGGACCGAACGGGTAATCCTCCGTCGCCTCGGGGCGGCTCAGGAGATGGGTGCGAGCGCTCTGATAATCCACGGTTGCCTGCCGCTCACTGCTGGCGAGCCTGCTGGCGAGCCTG
>JAWLGU010000131.1:2003-5367 GCA_041690675.1 Pseudomonadales bacterium
CTGCTGGCGAGCCTGCTGGCGAGCCTGGAGGAAGCGGTCGAGCTGGTTCGCGAAAGCCTGAACCTCGGCCTTCCCGGGAGCGCTCTGGCTGCTGGTGATGGCACCGGTCTCGCGAAGCTGCTCCATGAGGTTGCGGCGCGCCAGGTGATCGTGAATGTTCTCCGCCGTGTACAGCGTGCCCCGGGGGTTCAAAGCGGTCCCCCCCAACCGCACCACGTCCGCCGCCAGGGGTACGTCGGCGGTGATCACCAGATCTCCGGCGGCCATCCGCGATGCGATGGCCTGGTCCGCCACGTCGAATCCGCTGGGCACTTGCAACGACGTCAGATACCGCGACGGCGGCACCCGTTGATGATGGTTGGCCACCAGAATGGTCTCGATCTCCAGACGTTCCGCGGCTCGAAACAGAACCGCCTTGATGGCGTTGGGACAGGCGTCGGCGTCCACCCAGATCTTCATGAGGCGCCTCCTGTGGAGCTCAGGGCCGGATCTCCACCGGTGTCCCGAGATCGACCAGAGACCAGATCTCCTCGATTTCCGCGTTCGTGACGGCGATGCAGCCGTCGGTCCAGTCGTCGCCCAGGTGGCGTTGCCCCAGCCAGGCCTGCCCGTTCTTCAAGCCGTGGATCATGATCTGACCCCCCGGATTCAGCCCCGCCTCCAGGGCGCGCACACGATCCGCCTCGTTTGGATAGGAGATGCGCAGGGCCCGGTGGAACTGGCTGCGGGCGTTGCGCTGGTCGATGGTGTACACGCCTTCCGGAGTGCGCTGGTCGCCCTCGAAGCGCTTGTGCCCCTTGGGCGCCCGGCCCAAGGCCACAGCGTAGGTTCTCACCGGCTGATCGCCGCGCAGCAGGGTGAGCTGCCGTTCGCTCTTGTCGATGATGATCCGGTCGGCCTTGCCTTCGGCCGCCTGTAACCCCGGGGCCGCCCCGCTGATGAGCACGGCGAAGCCCACGACCGCCCCAATACGCCACATCGATGAAACCACCCTCGCTCCCGGAGACTGCCTGATCATTGTAGCCAGGGGTTGCGGCCTAATCACCCGGCGGCACACCGCCCTCGGCCCTCCGACGGCGCCGGCGCCAGACCCAGCCGTAGATCATCAGGTTGACCGCGACCACCACGCCGGCGAGCCCGAGCTGCAGCTCGCGGGACAGCCCCTCGGGATACAGGGCGGACAGGAGGTAGTGGCCGATGAAGCTGTCGCCGTAGCCGGCCTCGCCGGCCTGCCTGAGCAGATGGTTCTCCAGGGTGGTCAGCGGGCAGGGCCGAGCGGCGAGCTCCACGTACGCGCCCCAGCCCGCCAGGGGGAGGTGCGCCAGGGGCGCCCAGCGCCGCCACAGCCAGGCCAATCCGCCCACCAGCACCACCACGACGAAGGCCATGTGCAGGATCAGCACGGCGTCGGCGGCCATCCGGTACCACACCAGGCGAATTCTCCGCGGCCGGGGTCATCGCCAAGTAAACCACTCGGCCGGCCCTGCGGCCATGGCCGGCCTCCCGGTATCATGGCCCCGCCCACACCGGAGCCTGCCCATGGATCTTCCCGCACCCGGCGACGTCGAGCCCGTGGAGCCCGCCAGGCGAAGCGCCCGGGTGAGCTGGGCGCTCTACGACTGGGCCAATTCCAGCTTCTCGGCGGTGATCTCCACTTTCGTCTTTCCCGCCTATTTCGTCCGCCAGGTGGCGGCGAACGAGACGGCGGGGACGGCTCAATGGGGTTACACCGTGGGCACCGCCGGCCTGGTGGTGGCCCTGGGCGCCCCGGCGCTCGGCGCCATGGCGGATCGGTTCGGCCGCCGCAAGCCCCTGCTCGGCATCTTCACTGTGCTCTGCGTGCTGGCCACGGCCGCCCTGTGGTGGGTGCGCCCCGACTCCGCCTCGGTGCCCCGCGCCATGATCCTGGCCGGACTCGCCACCGTGGGAGCCGAGTTCGCCTTCGTGTTCTACAACGCCATGTTGCCCAGCCTCACCGTCGCCGATCGCCTCGGCCGCTGGTCTGGCTGGGCGTGGGGGCTCGGCTACGCCGGCGGTCTGGCCTGCCTGGTGCTGGCGCTGGGCGGATTCGTCGCCGACGACGCCTGGCTCGCGTTGCCCCGGGACGACTCCGAGCACGTGCGGGCCACGTTTCTGCTCGTAGCGGCCTGGTACGCCGCCTTCGCCGTGCCTCTGTTCCTGTACACCCCGGACGCGTCGGCACGGGGCACGACTCTGGCAGGTGCGGCTCGGGAGGGCCTGGCGCAGCTCGCCGATCTGCTGCGAAACCTGCGCCAGTATGCTCCCGTCCTGCGGTTCCTGGTGGCGCGCATCTTCTTCATCGATGGCCTGGCCACGGTGTTCGCCTTCGGCGGTGTCTACGCCGCGGGCACGTTCGGCATGGACGAGCAAGACGTCTTGCTGTTCGGCATCGCGCTGAACGTCACTGCAGGGATCGGCGCCGCCGCGTTCTCCTGGATCGACGACTGGATCGGCGGCAAGCGCACCATCCTGCTCTCCCTGGTGGGGCTGATCGTGCCGGGTGCCGCCATCGTTGTGGTGGAGTCAACGGCCCTGTTCTGGGCCTTCGGGCTGATCCTCGGCGCCTTCGTTGGCCCGGTGCAGGCGGCGGGGCGATCCTACATGGCTCGCATCGCGCCCGCTCACCTGCGCAACGAGATGTTCGGTCTGTTCGCGTTCTCCGGTAAGGCCACGGCGTTCGCCGGCCCCCTGCTGGTGGGGTGGGTGACCGTGCTGTCCGGCAGTCAGCGCATCGGCATGAGCGTGATCATGGCTCTGCTGCTGGCGGGCTTCGTGGTCATGCTGACGGTGCCCCCGGATGCTCCAGGTGCACCACGTGAATCCCTTCCGGGGTGACGTCCTCGCCGGCGATCACGAAGCCGAGCTTGCGGTACAGCGCCAGCGCGGGCGCGTTGTCGCGGCCCGTGGAGGCCCTGACCCGGTGGGCGCCCAGGGCCAGGGCGTGCCGCACCAGACGGGTGCCGATGCCCAGGCCGAAGCGCTGCGGCGCCACTGCCAGAGAGGCGATGGTGGTGGCATCGCCGGGCCCCGGCTCCACCTCCACCACCCCCGCCAGCTCGCCGCCGAGCCAGCAGCCGTAGAAGGCGCCCGGCGACGCAGCCACGTCCCCGGCACTTCGCGCGAGGGGCGGGAACTCGGTGACCCTCATGATGCTCGCCTCCACCCGGTAGGCGGCATGCAGGGTGCGGCGGATCGACTCCGCCATGGCCGGATCGCCGTGATCGAGAAGGACGACGGCCTCGAACGTCACGCGCCACCATGCTTCGGGGGGCGGTGGTCGCCGCCGTGGGGCGAATCGTGCTCGATGGTGATTATGCCCAGGGTCATGCCGTCGATGCGCTCC
>JAWLGU010000131.1:5467-7673 GCA_041690675.1 Pseudomonadales bacterium
GACGGGCATAGTGCAGTGCTCGAAGCCGCCGCTCAAGCGGCCGGCCCGGGTCCGTTGAGCGCCTCGGCTTCCAGCGGCAAGGCCGCCTGCCGTGCGAGTGTCTCCACCAGCGCCAGGTCGCGCCCGCTCTGCTTCGCCCGGTAGAGCAAGCCGTCGGCTCTGGACGTGAGCGCGTCCAGCGGCAGATCGCTGGACTCACTGGTGGCGCCGCCGACACTGACCGTCACCCGCACGGGGTCGTTCTTGTGCCGGAACTCGTGGTCACGGACGGCGGCGAGCAGCCGCTGCGCCACCAGGGCAGCGCCTCCCCGGGCGGTGTGGGGCAGCAGGACGATGAACTCCTCGCCGCCGAACCGAGCCAGCGTGTCGGAATCGCGCAGCGCCCCTTGCATGAGGGTGGTCGCTTCCTTCAGCACCCGATCGCCGGCCACGTGCCCGAAGCGGTCGTTGATGGATTTGAAGTGATCGAAGTCGATGATCAGCACGCTGGTGGGGAAGCAATGGCGCCGGGCCAGCGCGAGCTGCTGCTCGGCCACCTGCAGGAAGCGCCGCCGATTGAAGGTCCCGGTGAGGGGATCCGTCTCGGAGAGCGTCCGCAGTTTGTCGTTGGCCTCTCGAAGCCGCTCAGCGAGCGAGATGTGCCAGTAGCCGGCCACCGGCACCACCATCGCCGGCACCACGACGGCCACCAGCAAGCCCACGCCTACGTCCAGGGTGCCGGTGACAAAGTAGGTCACGACACCCAGGGTCATCACGGAGGCGGCGACCGTCGCGAGTGTGAACGCGCCCACTTTCCGGATCGCTCTGATTCGCCAGCCGTCCATGCCGAGGCGCCGCCTCACTCCAGGTACTTGTCGGTAACCGCTCCCTCGCTGGCGGAGCTCACCAGGCGGGCGAACTTGGCCAGGGTTCCGCGGCTGGCGTAGGGGGCCGGCCGCTGCCATCGGGCGCGTCGCGCCGCCAGCTCGTCGTCGTCCACGTGCAGATTGATCTCGCGCCTTTCCGCGTCCACGGTGATCCGGTCGCCGTCTTCCACCAGCGCAATGGGGCCGCCTTCGAAGGCCTCCGGGGTGATGTGGCCGATGACGAAGCCGTGAGAGCCGCCGGAGAAGCGGCCGTCCGTGATCAGCGCCACGTCCTTGGACAACCCGCGGCCGTTGATGGCGCTGGTAGGCGAGAGCATCTCGCGCATTCCCGGACCGCCTTTGGGCCCCTCGTAGCGCACCACCACCACGTCGCCCTTCACCACCTGGCCGCCGAGAATTGCCTGCATGGCAGCCTCCTCGCCGTGGAAGCAGCGGGCCGTGCCGGTGAAGCGCAGCCCTTCGTGCCCGGTGATCTTGGCCACGGCGCCTTCGGGCGCCAGGTTGCCGTAGAGGATGACCAGGTGGGAATCCTTCTTGATGGGATCGGACAGCGGCCGGATGATCTTCTGATCCGCCGGATACGGCTGCACCTCTGCCAGGTTCTCCCCCAGGGTCTTGCCCGTCACGGTCAGGCAGTCGCCGTGCAGCAGCCCCGCGTCGAGCAGGGTCTTCATCAGCGGCTGGATGCCGCCGATGGCGATGAGCTCGCTCATGGCGTACTGGCCGGCGGGGCGCATGTCGGCCAGCACCGGAACCCGTTTGCCGATGCGGGTGAAGTCGTCGATGCTCAGCGGTATCCCGGCGGCGTGGGCGATGGCGAGCAGGTGCAGCACGGCGTTGGTGGAGCCTTCCAGGGCGATGACCGTGGTGATGGCGTTTTCGAACGCTTCCATGCAGAGGATGTCGCTGGGTTTGATGCCGCGCTCGATGAGGTGACAGACCGCGGCGCCGGCGTTGTAGCTGTCCTGGCGTTTGTGCTGCGAAACCGCTTCCTGCGCCGAGCTGTTGGGCAGCGACAGCCCCAGCGCCTCGATGGCGCTGGCCATGGTGTTGGCGGTGTACATGCCGCCGCAGGAGCCGGGTCCCGGGATCGCGGTGGATTCCACCTCCTTGAGCTCGATGTCCGAGACCGTGCCGGCGGAGTGGCCGCCCACGGCCTCGAACACCGAGACGATGTCGCGCCGATTCTTGCCGGGCTGAATGGTGCCGCCGTAGACGAACACGCTGGGCCGGTCGAGCCGGGCCATGGCCATGGCGCAGCCGGGCATGTTCTTGTCGCAGCCGCCGATGGCGACGAAGCCGTCGAAGCCCTGAGCGCCCACCACCGTCTCGATGGAGTC
>JAWLGU010000132.1:0-7618 GCA_041690675.1 Pseudomonadales bacterium
AGCGCCGCCGTCAACGTCGTCTTCCCATGGTCCACGTGACCAATCGTCCCCACGTTCACGTGCGGCTTCGTACGCTCAAATTTCGCTTTGGACATGGTTGGTACCTATCTCCCGTGTTCTGCTTGGTTCGTTGCTTGCGTCACTGCTGCTGGATGATGCCCGCGGCGATGTTGTCCGGCACCTCGGCATAGCGCTCGAACTCCATCACGTAGGTGGCACGGCCCTGGGTGGCACTGCGCAGGTCGGTGGAGTATCCGAACATCTCCGACAGCGGCACTTCCGCGCGCACGATCTTGCCGGCAGGGTTCTCGTCCATGCCCTGGATGAGCCCCCGGCGCCGGTTCAGGTCGCCCACCACATCCCCCATGTAGTCTTCGGGGGTCACCACTTCCACGGCCATGATGGGCTCGAGCAGCACCGGCTTGGCCTTCAGGGCCCCGGCCTTGAGGGCCATGGAGCCGGCGATCTTGAACGCCATCTCGGACGAGTCCACCTCGTGGAACGAGCCGTCGAACAGGGTGGCCTGGACGTCGATGAGGGGATAACCCGCCAGCACGCCGTTCTGCATCTGCTCCTGGATGCCCTTGTCCACCGCGGGAATGTATTCCCGGGGCACCACGCCGCCGACGATCTCGTCGACGAACTCGTAGTGCACCGGCTCTTCCTCACCCTCCTCGTGGCGGATGGGCTCGAGCCGGAGCCAGACGTGGCCATACTGACCACGGCCACCGGACTGGCGGACGAACTTGCCTTCGATTTCCACGGAGCTGCGAATGGTCTCGCGGTATGCGACCTGGGGCTTGCCGATGTTGGCCTCGACGCCGAACTCGCGCCGCATGCGGTCGACGATGATGTCCAGGTGCAGCTCGCCCATGCCGGAGATGATGGTCTGCCCCGACTCCTCGTCGGTCCGCACCCTAAACGACGGGTCCTCCTGAGCCAGCTTGCCCAGCGCCACACCCATCTTCTCCTGGTCCGCCTTGGACTTGGGCTCCACGGCCACCGAGATCACCGGCTCCGGGAACTCCATGCGCTCCAGGGTGATCACGTTGTTCATGGCGCACAGGGTGTCACCGGTGGTGACGTCCTTCAGACCGATGGCGGCGGCGATGTCGCCGGCACGCACCTCCTTGATCTCGTTGCGGTGGTTGGAGTGCATCTGCACCATCCGGCCCACCCGCTCGCGCTTGCCCTTCACCGGGTTGTACACCTGGTCCCCCGAGGACAGCACTCCGGAGTACACGCGGAAGAAAGTCAGCGTACCGACGAACGGATCGGTGGCGATCTTGAACGCCAGCGCCGCGAACGGAGCGTCGTCGTCGGCCACCCGCGTCTCCACGGTCTCACCGTCTTCGAGCACCCCCTCGATGGCCCGCACCTCGGTCGGGGCCGGCAGGTACTCCACCACGGCGTCCAACATGGCCTGCACGCCCTTGTTCTTAAAGGCCGAGCCGCACAGGGCCGGAACGATCTCGTTGGCGAGCGTGCGGATACGCAGCCCCTTCTTGATGTCGGCCTCGGAGAGGTCACCTTCCTCGAGGTACTTCTCCATGAGCTCCTCGTTGGCCTCCGCGGCGGCCTCCACCATCTGCTCGCGCCAGTGGGCGGCGAGATCCGCCATGTCCTCGGGGATGTCCGCCAGGTCGTAGGTGAGCCCCTGATCCGCTTCGTTCCAGAGAATGGCCTTCATCCGCACCAGATCGACGACGCCCTTGAAGTCCTCCTCGGCGCCGATGGCGAGCTGAACGGGCACCGGGTTGGCGCCCAGGCGCTGCTTGATCTGCGCCACCACCCGCAGGAAGTCCGCGCCAGCGCGGTCCATCTTGTTGACGAAGACGATGCGGGGCACCTCGTACTTGTTCGCCTGACGCCATACCGTCTCCGACTGCGGCTCCACCCCGGAGGTGCCGCAGAAGACCACCACCGCGCCGTCGAGCACCCGGAGGCTGCGCTCCACCTCGATTGTGAAGTCAACGTGGCCGGGGGTGTCGATGATGTTCAGACGATGCTCGTCGAACTGCTGGTTCATACCGGACCAGAAGGTCGTCGTCGCGGCGGAGGTGATGGTGATGCCGCGCTCCTGTTCCTGCTCCATCCAGTCCATGGTGGCGGCGCCATCGTGGACCTCGCCGATCTTGTGGGACAGGCCGGTATAGAACAGCACCCTTTCCGTCGTGGTCGTCTTGCCGGCGTCCACGTGGGCTGCGATGCCGAAATTCCGGTATCGCGAGATAGGGGTTTTGCGAGCCATTGATGCTCTCCGTTAGGTCTTGATGTGGATTTGGCGTCGGCGGCCGGCCGGGCGTCAGTACCGGTAGTGGGAGAACGCCTTGTTGGCTTCCGCCATGCGATGGGTGTCCTCACGCTTCTTCACGGCGCTGCCGCGGCCTTCCGCGGCATCCATGAATTCGCCGGCGAGACGCGCGGCCATGGACTTCTCGCCCCGCTTGCGCGCGCTGTCCACGATCCAGCGCATGGCCAGAGCCTGGCGCCGGGACGGCCGCACTTCCACGGGCACCTGATAGGTGGCGCCGCCGACCCGGCGGGCCTTCACCTCGACGTACGGAGCCACGGCCTCCAAAGCCTTCTCGAACACCTCCACCGGGTTTGCGACCCCGCGCCCCTCGATACGGGACAATGCCCCGTAGACGATGCGCTCGGCCACGGCTTTCTTGCCGCTGACCATGACGTGGTTGATGAACTTGGCCACCGTCTGGTTGTGGTACTTGGGATCGGGAAGAATCTCCCGCTTGGCGACGATGCGACGTCTCGGCATGGTTCAAAGCTCCTTGGCTTCAGGTTGATCCCGGAAGGCGCCCGGTGACGGGTCACCGGGTCCGGGCCTTACTGGAACAGATTTTTCAGGTCTGTCGATTGCGAATGAGGGCGGCATTCTAGCCGCTGGGTCCTCGCTGCAGTTACTTGGGCCGCTTGGCCCCGTACTTCGAGCGACGCTGCCGGCGATCCGACACGCCGGACGTATCCAGGGTTCCGCGCACCGTGTGGTAGCGCACCCCCGGGAGATCCTTTACCCGGCCGCCGCGAATCAGCACCACCGAGTGCTCCTGCAGGTTGTGGCCCTCGCCACCGATGTAGGAGGTGACCTCGTAGCCGTTGGTCAGGCGGACCCGGCAGACCTTGCGGAGCGCCGAGTTCGGCTTCTTCGGCGTAGTGGTGTACACCCGGGTGCACACGCCCCGTTTCTGCGGGCTGCCCTGCAGGGCAGGCACGATGTTCTTGTCGACTTTGCGCTTGCGCGGCTTACGAACGAGCTGGCTTATTCTCGCCATACTAACTCCAAAAAATCGGTCGGGGCGTCCCCACTGGTCCCCCCCGGCGAGGCCGGTTAGGCCCCCGTTCAGCAGGCGCGCGATTCTAATCGCGCGCCTGCCAGGAAGCAATCGTCATAGCGCCAGGCGGTAGCGGCGGCTACGCAGTAGCGGCAGCCATCGCCGTAGCGCCCGATCACTGGCTGTTGGACAACGCCTCCGACAGCGCCTGCTCCACCTCGTCCGCGGTCGCGCCCTGCTCCTTGGCCAGACGCGCTGCCAGATCCTCGGCCCGCTTGCGCTTGCGCTCGCTGTGGTACGCCAGGCCCGTCCCCGCCGGGATCAGCCGGCCCACCACCACGTTCTCCTTCAGCCCGCGCAGGTAGTCGCGCTTACCGGTCACGGCAGCCTCCGTGAGCACCCGCGTGGTCTCCTGGAACGAGGCCGCCGAGACGAAGGACTCGGTGGCCAGGGAGGCCTTGGTGATGCCCAGCAGCACCCGCTCGTACTCGGCCGGCTGCTTGCCTTCGGCCATGAGCGCATCGTTGGCTTCCAGCACGGCGACGTACTCCACCTGCTCGCCGCGGATGAAGTCGGAGTCCCCCGGATGGGTGATCTCCGCCTTGCGCAGCATCTGCCGGACGATGACCTCGATGTGCTTGTCGTTGATGGTCACGCCCTGCAACCGGTACACCTCCTGAATCTCGTTGGTGATGTACTCGGCCAGGTCCGCCACGCTCTTCAGCCGCAGAATGTCGTGGGGGCTCGGCGGACCGTCGCAGACCACCTCGCCCTTCTCCACGTGCTCGCCTTCGAACACGCCGATGTTGCGCCACTTCGGGATCAGGGTTTCCACGGGGTCGCCGTCGGCCGGCGTGATCACCAGCCGGCGCTTGCCCTTGGTCTCCTTGCCGAAGCTCACGGTGCCGGAGGCCTCCGCCAGAATCGCGGGTTCCTTGGGCTTGCGCGCTTCGAACAGGTCCGCCACCCGGGGCAGACCGCCGGTGATGTCCCGGGTCTTCGAGCCTTCCTGGGGGATCCGGGCGATGATGTCGCCCACGCCCACCTTCTCGCCGTCCTCCAGGTTGACGATGGCGTTGTTCGGCAGGAAGTAGTGAGCCGGCAGGTCGCTGCCCGGCAGATTGACGGGCTCGCCCTTCTCGTCCACCAGGGTCACGGCCGGCCGCAGATCCTTGCCGGCGCTGGGCCGGTCCTTGGGATCCAGCACCAGGATGTTGGTCAGGCCGGTGAGCTCGTCGGTCTGCCGGTTGATGGAGAGACCTTCCTCCATGTCGCGCATCTGCACGGTACCCGTCACCTCGGTGACGATGGGGTGGGTGTGGGGGTCCCACTGGGCGATCACCTGACCGGCCTCCACCTCGTCACCCTCGCCCACGCTGATCACGGCGCCGTAGGGCAGCTTGTAGCGCTCCCGTTCCCGGCCGTGGCTGTCGGCGATGGCGATCTCGCCGGAGCGGGACACCGCCACCAGCTCCCCGGATTCCCGGGTCACCGTCTTCAGGTTGTGCAGGCGGACGGCACCGCCGTGCTTGACCTGAATGCTGTCGATGGCCGTAGCCCGGGAGGCCGCACCGCCGATGTGGAAGGTGCGCATGGTGAGCTGCGTGCCGGGCTCGCCGATGGACTGGGCGGCGATCACCCCCACGGCCTCGCCCACGTTCACCAGGTGCCCCCGAGCCAGGTCACGGCCGTAGCAGCTGCTGCAGACGCCGTGGCGGGTGTCGCAGGTGATGGGCGAGCGCACCAGCATCTGGTCCACGCCGAGCTGGTCGAGCCGTTCCACCCAGGCCTCGTCGAGCATGGTGCCCTGCTCGATGAGCACCGTCTTGCCGTCCGTGTCGTAGACGTTCGACGCCACCACGCGGCCGAGCACCCGGTCGCCCAGGGGCTCCACCACGTCGCCGCCCTCGATGATGGCCGCAACCAGCAGGCCGTTCTGGGTGCCGCAGTCGTGCTCGGTGATGACCACGTCCTGAGCCACGTCCACCAGGCGCCGGGTGAGGTAACCGGAGTTGGCGGTCTTCAGCGCCGTGTCCGCCAGGCCCTTGCGGGCGCCGTGGGTGGAGATGAAGTACTCGTTCACCGACAGCCCTTCGCGGAAGTTGGCGGTGATCGCGTTCTCGATGATGCTGCCGTCCGGCCGCGTCATCAGGCCGCGCATGCCGGCGAGCTGCCGGATCTGCGCCGGCGAGCCCCGGGCACCGGAGTCGGCGTAAATGTAGACGGAGTTGAAGGACTCCTGCTCCACCTCTTCGCCGTTCGGAGCGGTGACCCGCTCCTTGGAGATGCCGTCCATCATGGACCGCGCCACCAGGTCGTTGGCCCGGGACCAGATGTCCACCACCTTGTTGTACTTCTCGCCGGCGGTCACCAGGCCGGACGCGTACTGCGCCTCGATCTCCGCCACCTCGGCTTCCGCCTCGGCGATGATCCGCGACTTCTCCTCGGGGATCACGAAGTCTTCCACGCCGATGGACGCCCCGGACGCCGTGGAGTGGGCGAAGCCGGTGTACATGAGCTGGTCGGCGAAGATCACCGTCTCCTTCAGGCCCACGTTCCGGTAGCAGGCATTGATGAGCCCGGAGATGGTCTTCTTGTCGAGCGGCTTGTTGACCATCTCGTACGGCAGGGTCTTCGGCACGATCTCGTAGAACAGGGCGCGGCCCACGGTGGTGTCGACGAGGCTCCGCACCGGAGTGACAGAGCCGTCCTCCTCCAGGCGATGCTCCTCGATGCGCACCTTCACCCGGGCGTGCAGGTCGACCAGCCCGGCGTGGTAGGCGCGATGCACCTCCTCGATGTCGGCGAAGGCTCGGCCCTCGCCCTTGGCGCCCACCTTCTCCCGGCTCATGTAGTACAGGCCCAGCACCACGTCCTGGGACGGCACGATGATGGGCTCACCGCTCGCCGGGGAGAGGATGTTGTTGGTGGACATCATCAGCGCCCGGCTTTCTAGCTGGGCTTCCAGGGTCAGGGGCACGTGCACGGCCATCTGGTCGCCGTCGAAGTCGGCGTTGTAGGCGGTGCAGACCAGCGGGTGAAGCTGGATGGCCTTACCTTCGATGAGCACCGGCTCGAACGCCTGAATGCCCAGGCGGTGCAGGGTCGGCGCCCGGTTCAGCAGCACCGGATGCTCGCGGATGACTTCCGCCAGGATGTCCCACACCTCCGGCGTCTCGCGTTCCACCATCTTCTTGGCGGCCTTGATGGTGGTGGCGAGACCTCTCGCCTCCAGCTTGCCGAAGATGAACGGCTTGAACAGCTCGAGGGCCATCTTCTTCGGCAGCCCGCACTGGTGCAGGCGCAGGGTCGGGCCCACCACGATCACGGAGCGGCCCGAGTAGTCCACACGCTTGCCGAGCAGGTTCTGCCGGAACCGGCCCTGCTTGCCCTTGATCATGTCCGCCAGGGATTTCAGCGGGCGCTTGTTGGAGCCGGTGATGGCGCGGCCGCGGCGGCCGTTGTCCAACAGGGCGTCCACCGCCTCCTGAAGCATCCGCTTCTCGTTGCGGACGATGATGTCCGGCGCCGACAGGTCGAGCAGGCGCTTGAGCCGGTTGTTGCGGTTGATGACCCGGCGGTACAGATCGTTCAGGTCGGAGGTGGCGAATCGGCCGCCGTCCAGCGGCACCAGCGGGCGCAGGTCCGGCGGCAGCACCGGCAGCACCGACATGATCATCCACTCCGGGTTGTTGCCCGAGGACATGAAGGCTTCCATCAGCTTCAATCGCTTGGAAAGCTTCTTGATCTTGGTCTCGGAGTTGGTGGCGGGGATCTCTTCCCTGAGGCGCGCCACCTCGGCTTCCAGGTCCAGGGCGCGCAGCAGCGCCTGGATGGCCTCCGCCCCCATGCGGGCGTCGAACTCGTCGCCGAACTCCTCGAGCTTCTGGTAGTAGTCCTCGTCGGTGAGGAGCTGCCCCGTCTCCAGGTCGGTGAGACCCGGATCCACCACCACGAAGGACTCGAAGTAGAGCACCCGCTCGATGTCCCGAAGGGTCATGTCCAAGAGCAGGCCGATGCGCGACGGCAGCGACTTCAGAAACCAGATGTGCGCCACCGGGCTCGCCAGCTCGATGTGCCCCATGCGCTCCCGGCGCACCTTGGTGAGGGTGACCTCGACGCCGCACTTCTCGCAGATGACGCCCCGGTGCTTCAGCCGCTTGTATTTGCCGCACAGGCACTCGTAGTCCTTGATCGGGCCGAAGATGCGGGCGCAGAACAGCCCGTCCCGCTCCGGCTTGAACGTGCGGTAGTTGATGGTTTCCGGCTTCTTGACCTCGCCGAAAGACCAGGAGCGGATCATGTCCGGTGAGGCCAAACCGATGCGC
>JAWLGU010000133.1:0-7408 GCA_041690675.1 Pseudomonadales bacterium
CTCCGGCGGATCACCGGCCAGCCGGCTGCGGGTCACCCGCTCCTGCATGATGTTGATGGCGCTGCTCACCACGTCCAGCAGCGCGGGCTCAGGCTCCGAGTCGTCGGCCTCGAACAGCCCCTTCACCAGCTGCTGCATCCGCTCCAGATACGAGCGCTCCTCCTGGCGCTCGCTCTCCGGCGTCGCCGGCACCGCCCGGGGTCGCCGGTAGGTCAGCTCCAGCCGGTGGCGGTAAGCGCTCAGGTTCACGGCGATGACGATGTCGGCGCCCAGCAGCCGGCAGAGGGTCACCGGCACCGGGTCCACCAGGCCGCCGTCCACCAGCCAGGTGTCGCCGAACCGGGTGGGCGGGAACAGGCCCGGCAGCGCGCACGAGGCCCGCACCGCCGCGATGGTGGAGCCCTCCCGCAACCACACGGTGCGGCCCCGCTGCAGGTCGGTGGCCACCGCACCGAACGGCAGACCCAGCTCGCCGATGTCGCGGTCGCTGAGAATGTCCTCCACCGCGTGCATGACCCGGTTGCCCTCGATCATGCCGCTGCCGAGGCTGGCGTCCAGGAGCTTGAGCACGTCCAGGCGCCGCAGGCCGAGCACCCAGGCCTTCAGCTCGGCCAGCTTGCCGCCGGCCAGGGCCGCGCCCACCAGGGCGCCGATGGAGGCGCCGCTCACCACCTGGGGAACCACCCCGCGGGCGGCCAGCGCCTCGATGACGCCGATGTGGGCCCAGCCCCGGGCCGCGCCGCCCCCCAGGGCGATGCCGATGGTGGGTTCTCCGTTCATCCAGGCTCCTCGTCCAGGCACAGCACCCGGGTCGCCACCCGCTCGACGAAGGCGCGATCGTGCTCGACGAACACCAGTGTCGGGCACCGCTCGAGCACCGAGCGCTCGATCTGCTCCCGGGCATGAAGGTCAATGTAATTGAGGGGTTCGTCCCACAGCAACACGTCCGCCGGACGGATCAACGAACGCGCCAGGTCCACCTTCTTCTGCTCGCCCAGGCTGAAGCTGGCGAGGTCGCGGTCGAAGACCTCTGCCTGCACGCCGAGCACCCCCATGAGCTGGCGGAACCGGGTCTCGTCGAGACCGTGCTCCTCGAGGTGTCCGCGCAGCAGGCCATGCCGCCACATCGGACGCTGATAGCTCCGCGCCAGGCTGACGTGACCCGGGCGGCGCACGGTGCCGGCGTCGGCGCTGCGCTCGCCGGCGAGCACGTCGAGCAAGGTGGTCTTGCCGCAGCCGTTCTTGCCGACGATGGCGACGCGGTCCCCCGGTTCAACCGCGAAGGAGAGCTCGCGGAACAGCACCAGGCCCGCCCGCGAAACCGTCAGGTTCTGCGCCACCAGCAGGTCGCCGTGGCCTTCGGCCGCCGTTTCCACCGCCAGCTCGCGCACCTTCTCCCGATTGCCGAGCAGACCGCGCTTGGCCTCGAGCTGCGCGTCGATACGCCGCTCCACGCTGCGGGCCCGTTTCATCTGCTTCGCCGCCCGGTGGCCGATGAAGCCCTTGTCGAAGGCGCCGGTACGGTACTTGTCGCCCTCCCGGCTCTGGGCGTTGCGCCGGGTTGCCTGGGCGGCCGCGGTCAGCCGCGCCACGTCGCGCTCGATCTTCTGCCGCGTGCGGCGCTCGGCCTCGAGCTCTTCCTCCATCCGGGCGCGCCACTGGCTGAAGTTGCCCTGATTGAGGCGGACGTCGCGGCGGTTGATGGAAAGCACGTGATCCACCGCGCCGTCGAGAAAGCGCCGGTCGTGAGACACCAGCAGGAAGCCGCGTTTGCCCGCCAGGTACGCCATGAGCCGGTCCCGTCCCGCCATGTCCAGGTGGTTGGTAGGCTCGTCGATGAGCGGGTAGACCTCGGGCTCGACGAACAGGGCGGCCACCAGCGCCCGGGTCTGCTCGCCGCCGGAAAGGCTGTGAAACGGGCGCGCCAGCAGGGCAGGATCGAACTCCATGGCCGCGCACTCCCGGGCGATCCGGCCGTCCACCTCGTAGCCGCCCCGGGCCAGGTAGCGCTCGTGCAGCGCGCCATACCGGGCCAGGGCCGTCTCGCTCCCCTCGGCCAGGCACCGCTCCATCTCCCGTTCCCACGCGGTGAACGGCGCGATGGACTCCCGCACCACCTCCAGGGTCGTCTGCGAGCGCCGTGCCAGCGACGGCGGCACCGCGCCGGGGAAGTAGCGGATGACCAGCGGATTCTCCACGTGCCCGGCGGTGGGGGTCAGCAGCCCGCCGGCCAGCTTGAGCAGGGTGGTCTTGCCCTGGCCGTTGCGGCCCACCACGGCGCAGCGCCAGCCGCTGTCGATGAGCAGCGACAACTCGTGAAACACGTCCGCGCGGGACGCGTCGTAACCGAAATCCACGGAATGGAAAATGATGGATGCCACCTGAACCTCTGCCTTGAATGAGAAGAGGGCGAAATGCCGCGATCACCCGGCAATCCGGGGAACGTGCAGATCACGAACGTTCAGGTGTTACTGGCGCACTGGAATCGACCGCTGGGAGGTGTCGAGAGTGTCCCGCGTCTGCGGCGATGGGTCAACGTCCGCCGGCCGGTACAATGCTCGAATGACGACACTATCGAGCACGGCGCTGCCCTGGTATCGGCGGCCACAGCCAGCGGCGGCCGGCGGGGCCTGCGTGCACCGCGCCGTGCTGCAGGCCCTGCGCCGGGCGCCGGGCCGCACCCTGCTCATCGATCAGCAGCGTTGCCTCGACAACGCCGCGCTGGCCGATGCCATCGACGCCCGGGCCCGGCTGCTCCGCGCGCGGACGGGAGGAACGGAAAACCTCACGGTTGCGGTGCGGCTCGACCCGGGCGTGGAGCTGGTGATCAGCTACTTCGCCTGCCTCTCGGCGGGGCTGCGTTACCTGGCCCTGCCGGCCCATCCCCAGGCGGTGCTTACCGAGCTGGTGGAGGCGCTGCGCCCGGCGCTGGTGGTGACCAGCGAAGCCCTGGACCCGGGGCTCGGGCCGACCCTGCGGGTGGAGGAGGCCCCGGAAGCCCCCCACTGCCTCCTGCCGCCGGACGATCCCCGGCGCATTGCCCACGTGCTACTCACCTCCGGCAGCGAAAGCGGCCGGCCCAAGGCCGTGCTCACCGATCACGTCGGCTCCATGCTCTCCCATGCCTGGCGCGCGCGGCTGTGGCCCTACCAGCCGGGCGACGTGGTGGGTTGCAACGTCTTCGGCATCTGGGACGTGGTGCCCGCGCTGCTCCACGGCGTGCCGGTGGTCATGCTGCGGGACCAGGCCCTGCGCGATCCGGAGGAGCTGGCCGCCGCCATCGTGCGCCACGGCATCAACCGGCTCATGCTCACCCCGACCCTGCTGGACGCGTGCCTGGCGGACGCCGGCGCCCGGGACGCCCTGACGCGATTGCGGCGCATCGTCCTGTGCGGCGAGCCGGTCACCCGGTCCCTGGCGGAGCGCGCCCGGATACTGCTCCCCGAGGCGGGCCTGGCCGATCTCTACTCCATCTCCGAGTGCCACGACGTGGCCGCCGGCGAGTTGGCTCCCGAGGGCGCGCCGGGCCGAGCGCGGATAGCCGACTTCGCCGACGTGCACGTCTGCGATCCGGACGAGCCGGACCGGCTGGTGCCGGTGGGCGAGCCCGGGCGGGTGCTGGTGGGCGGCCACGCGCTGGCGCGGGACTATCTGGATGCCGCGACCACGGCGCAGCGCTTTCGCACAGTCACGTTCCGGGGCCTGCTGCCGCCGCAGCGGGTCTACGACACCGGCGACCTGGGCCGTCTGCACCGGGACGGGACGCTGGAGGTTCTCGGCCGCGCCGACACCACCGTGAAGGTGCGGGGTTCCTGGGCCGATCCGGACCGGGTGACCGACCTGCTGCGTCAGCACCCGGAGGTGGCCAACGCGGCCGTGGTGGCCGACGAGTCGGCCCACGGGCGGCCCGTGCTGCGGGGTTGGGTGGTGGCGGCGGCCGCGGAGCCCCGGCCCGACCTCGCGGCCCGGCTGCGCACCTACCTGGCCGAGCGGGTGGGGCCACAGAGCCTCCCCGCCACCCTGCGCCTCCTTCCGGCGTTGCCGCTGCTGTCCTCGGGCAAGCTGGACCTGCGCCGGCTGCGCGCACTCGAGCCGCCCGGCACCGGGGCGGGCATCGGATCATCCACCACCGGAGCGGATCTCGCCGACACCGTGCTGGCGGTGTTCCGCGATGTCCTGGCCGCGCCGGCGGCCGACCCCGAGCAGAGCTTCACCGACCTGGGCGGAGACTCGCTGTCGGCCATCGTCCTCTGCAGTCGCCTGCAGGCCGCCACCGGGCGGCGGGTGCGGGTGCGGGACCTGCACCGCCACCCCTGCCCCGCGGCGCTGACGGCTCATCTGCGCGGGGGCGCCAGCGCGCCCTCGCGGACCTTCGAGCTCCCGGAGCTAGATCTCCACCGGCCCCGGCCCCCAAGGGGTCGCAACCCCCGCACGGTTCTGCTCACCGGAGCCACCGGCCGGCTCGGCGGCGTGCTGCTGCGTCACCTGCTGGACGCGACGGACCTGCAGGTGCTCGCGCTGGTGCGTGCCGCGGACGACGGCGCTGCCTCTGAGCGGCTCGCCGCACGTACGGGGTCCCTGCCCGAATCGCGAATGATTGCGCTGGCCGGCGATCTGGCCCGCCCCGGCCTCGGCCTGGCCGAGGACCGCTTCACGCTCCTGGCCGAGCGCGTCGACGCCGTCGTCCACGTGGCCGCCAACCTGGACATGTTCGCGCCCTACGAGGCCCTGGCCCCGGCCAACGTCGCCGGCACCCGGGAACTCCTGCGCCTGGCCTTCGCCGCCGGAGCCGCATTCCACCACCTGTCGTCGAGCAGCGTCCTGCCCCTGAACGAACCGGGCCCATGGGACGAGCACGCCTGGGGCATGGAGCTCGTGCAGCAACTCGCTCCCCGCCTCGCCCACTCCGACGACTACTCGCGCAGCAAGCTGGCGGCGGAGACCCTGATCTGGCAGGCGCGGGATCGCGGTCTCACGGTGCAGGTGACCCGGGTTCCACACCTGACGGGTGAAGCGGGCGATTCCCGGCTCGAGCAGACCCTGCGGGCCCTCCTGGGCCTCGGTGTGCTGCCGGAGGAGAACGGCGCCTGGCAACTCGCGCCGCTGAGCGCCGTTTGCCGACGCATGGCCGGCCGGATCGCGAAGCCGCAGCCGACTTCGCCCCTGCAGCATGTGACGACCCGCCCGGTATCGGTGAATGCGGTGGCGGACGCCCTCGAGGCGCGGGGCCGGCCCATGCGGCGGCTGCCGCTGGCGGCGTTCGGTCATGCCGTGACCGAGGCGCTCGGCCGCTGGGACGATCCCGCCCTGATCTCCCCGTGGCGGGCGCTGGATCAGCTCATTCGTGAGCACGGTCCCCGCGCCGCCCTCTCGCTCGCCGATGCGGAGCTCGGCGCCGATGAGTACCTGGACGAGGACCCGGCGGAACTGCTGATACAATCGCTCTATCGCAGTTGAGGGGACGGTGGGGTGCTGGAGCAGCTCTGGTCGCTGTGGTTGCTGGTGGACGAGCCGGTGGGCACCGTGCTCGGCTTCGTCATCGTCTGGTGCCTCATCCGCGAGAACCTGTGGGCCTGGCCCCTGGGAGTGGCCTACGTGGCGGTATCCGTCACGGTGCTGCTCGAAGCGCGGCTGTACGCCAACCTGGCGCTGCACGTCCTGGCGTTTCTCCCCATGAACCTGTACGGCTGGTATTACTGGCTCTACGGCAAAGACGCGGACGCGGCGGCCCTGCCCGTAACCCGCTCGAGCCGTGATCTCATGATTGGCCTGCTGGTGATCTGCGCCGTGGGCACCGCCGTTCTCGGCACCGCCTTCGCGCTCTACACGGACGCGGCCCTCCCCTACTGGGACAACGCCGTGCTGGTGACGAGCCTCGCGGCCATGTGGCTCACGGCCCGCAAGAAGATCGAGAACTGGATCTTCTGGTTCGTCATCGACGTGGTGTCCGTAGGCGTGTACTGGGCTCAGGGGCTGCCGCTGTACGCCGGGCTCTACTTCGTCTACCTGGCCATGGCGGTGCTCGGCTGGCGGGCCTGGAAACGCTCCATGGAGGGCGCTGCGGCGGAGCCGGCCACGGTCTGACCAGGCGGGTTCAACCCAGGTACCGCTCCGCCAGGTCGCCCAGGGTCTCGAAGAACTCCCTCTTCACCTCGTCGAGTATCTCCGCCACGGGCCGCACCGAGTCGATGCGCCCGCACACCTGGCCGGAGAGCGCGATGCTCGCTTCCATGTCGCCGCCGAAGTAGAGATCGAGCGCGGTGCCGAACTCGCGCATGGCGTTCACGTCCGGCTCGTTCTCGAGCCGCGCGGTCTTCTCCGTGCGCAGGGCCCGCAGCGCCGGCGAGTGCTTGCGGTTCAGGAACACCGTGTCGGTCTCCTTCGCCTCGATGATGGCGTGCTTCCAGTTCTCGTGAACCGGCGACTCCACCGCCGAGACCATCCGGGTGCCCATCTGCACCGCCTCCGCCCCCAGGGCGAAGGCCGCGGCCATGCTGCGCCCGCAGACGAAGCCGCCGGCGGCGACGATGGGCACGTCCACCTTCGAGCGCACCAGCGGCAGCAGCACCATGCTGGCCACCTCCCGCGGGTTCTTGAAGCCGCCGCCCTCGCCGCCTTCCACCACCAGGCCGTCCACGCCGCACTCCACCGCCTTCAGCGCCGCCGACAGGCTCGGGACCACGTGAAACACCGTGAGCCCGGCGCGCTTGAGCTGCTCGGTGTAGCGCTCCGGATTGCCGGCGGAGGTCGTGACGAACCGCACGCCCTGATCGATGACGAAATCGACGATGTCCGGATCGCGGACGAACGCCTGAGCAATGTTCACCCCGAACGGCTTGTCGGTGAGGGTGCGCATCCTGCGGATCTCGTCGCGAATCACGTCGAGCTCGCCCGAGGAGGTCTCGATGATGCCGAGCCCTCCCGCGTTGGAGACGGCGGAGGCGAGCTGGGATCGGGCGATCCAGCCCATGGGGGCCTGGATCACGGGAATCTCGATGCCCAGCATTTCGGTGATGCGGTTCGCGAATTGCATGCAGGTCTCCTCGTCGGCAGCAGCGTCGAAACCGGCAGATTCTGCCACAGCAGCCCCCCTCGGCGGCGATTTTCCTGGCACTCCGCCGATTCCAGTGCTAACCGCGATGCGCTATTAGTCAAGCGTGTCCGTGAGCATGAGGCAGCGCATGATCTGGGTCGTAGACAAGAAAGTGGTGCGGCATCTGGTCGAGCAGAACGGTCAGCTCGCCGAGGTACCCATCCGCGTCTCCTTCGAGTACGCGGTGGAGGAAGGCACGGTGCTGGACGGCACCTTGTCCATGAAACAGCTCTACAACCGGGACGCGGTGTGCCGGCACTTTCCGAACCTCGACGACGAGCGGCTCGACGAGGAGGTGCAGGCCACGGTGGAGCG
>JAWLGU010000134.1:0-7213 GCA_041690675.1 Pseudomonadales bacterium
CTGCGTCCCGACGGCATCGGTCAGTACGTGGAGGTGACGGCGGAGTTCTCCCGCTACGTGGACGACCCGTACGTGGAGCCCGGCTTCACCCGTGATCCGGTGTTCGACGAGGTCGAGGTGGCCATTATCGGCGGCGGCTTCGGCGGCCTGCTGGCGGGGGCGCGGCTGCGCGAGGCCGGCTTCGAGAGCCTGCGGGTGGTGGAGAAGGCCGGCGACTTCGGCGGCACCTGGTACTGGAACCGTTATCCCGGTGCCATGTGCGACGTGGAATCCTACTGCTACCTGCCGCTGCTCGAGGAGCTCGGCTACGTCCCGAAGCACAAGTACGCCTTCGCGCCGGAGATCCTGGAGCACAGCCGGCGCATCGCCCGCCACTTCCGCCTCTACGACGACGCCCTGCTGCAGACCGGCATCACCGCCCTGGAATGGGACGAGGCGGCACGGCGGTGGCTGGTCAGCACCGACCGGGGCGACCGCTTCCGCGCCCGGTACCTAGCCATGGCCAACGGTCCGCTGTCCCGCCCCAAGCTGCCCGGGATCCCGGGCATCAACGAGTTCGAGGGCTACACCTTCCACACCAGCCGTTGGGATTACCGCTACACCGGCGGCGACTCCAGCGGCGGGCTCACCGGGCTCGCCGACAAGCGGGTGGGAATCATCGGCACCGGCGCCACCGCCATCCAGTGCATCCCTCATCTCGGGGAGTGGGCGAAGGCGCTGTACGTGTTTCAGCGCACGCCGTCGTCGGTGGACGTGCGCAACAACGCCGAGACCGACCCGGCGTGGGCGGCATCGCTCGAGCCCGGCTGGCAGCAGCGGCGCATGGACAACTTCAACACCCTGGTGAGCGGCGGCGATGCCGACGAAGATCTGGTGGGCGACGGCTGGACGGACATCTTCCGCAACCTCACCGGCACCGTGGCCAAGGAGGCGGCCCGCCGGCTGGGCCGGCGGCTCACGGCACCGGAGCGGGCCCAGCTCATGGAGCTCTCCGACTATCGGAAGATGAACCAGATCCGCGCCCGCGTGGATGCCATCGTCGAGGACCGGGCGACCGCCGCGGCGCTGAAGCCCTGGTACCGGCAGTTCTGCAAGCGCCCCTGCTTTCACGACGAGTACCTGCAGACCTACAACCGCCCCAATGTCACTCTCGTGGATACCGACGGCAAGGGCGTGGAGCGCCTCACGGAGCATGGCGTGGTGGCGGCGGGCCGGGAGTACCCGGTGGACTGCCTGATCTTCGCCACGGGATTCGAGGTGGGCACCTCGTACACCCGGCGGGCCGGTTACGACATCGTCGGCCGGGAGGGGCGGACCTTGAGCCAGCACTGGGCGGAGGGGTTGCGTACCCTGCACGGGCTGCAGAGCCACGGTTTCCCGAACTGCTTCTTCCTCGGTTTCACTCAGACCGCGGTGACGGTGAACGTGCCTCACGCGCTGAACGAGCAGGCGAAGCACGTGGCCTACGTGCTGAGCGAAGCCCGGGCCCGCGGCACCCCCACCGTGGAAGTCACGGCGGACGCGGAGCGCGGCTACGTGGCCGAGATCCATGCGCTGGCCCGGATGGGCGAGCGCTTCTACCGGGAGTGCACCCCCGGCTACTACAACAGCGAGGGCGCCGCCGGCAATCGCAACGGCTTCTTCTCCGACATGTACGGCGGCGGCTCCATCCGCTTCTTCGAACTGCTGGCCGAGTGGCGCGCGGACGGAGGGCTCGACGGCCTGGAACTGCGCTGACCGGCCGGCTCCTGACGACACGTGGCAAGGAGGTCCCTGCCATGACTCCCGATCAGAACCAGGCGATTCTGCAGATCCTCGATGGTGCCCGCGACATGACCCTCGCCACCGTGCGTGAGGATGGCTACCCCCAGGCCACCACGGTGAGCTTCGTGCACGACGGACTCGCCATCTACTTCGGTTGCGGTCGCGAATCCCAGAAGGCGCGCAACCTCCGTCGCTGCGACAAGGTGTCGCTCACCGTCGACCTGCCGTACGAGCGCTGGGAGGAGATCCGCGGGCTGTCGCTGGGCGGCCGGGCGCAGGAAGTGACGGAGCCCGCGGAGCTGCGGCGGGTGTTCGAGGCCATGGTGGCCAGGTTCCCGGAGATCAGCGCCTACTCGAGCGGCGACGGCCTGGAGCAGGCGGCCGTTTTTCGGATCGATCCGGAGGTGATTTCCCTGCTCGACTACCGCAAGGGGTTCGGGCATACCGAGGAGATCGAAGCGGGGTCGAGGAGATCGGCGTGAGCGAGTACCGGCTGTTAGAAGGGCAGCGGCTCGGCAGTGGTGGAGGCGGGGCTGGTGCCCGCTGCGGAGCTGCCCGCGGTGGCACGGGTGCAGGCGCGCCACTTTCCCGACGACGCAGCCTAGCCGGCCTGCGCGGCGTCGGCCAGGAAGGTCGTCAGGGTCGTCAGCTCGACGGGTTTGACGAAGTGGACGTCGAAGCTGGCGGCGAGGCTGCGGCGGCGGTCACTCGGCTGCCCGTAGCCGGTGAGGGCAGCAATCCGCGCCGGGCAGCCCGGCATCCGTTGCCGCAGCCGCCGCGCCACCTCGTAGCCGTCGATTCCCGGCAGGCCGATGTCGAGCAGCACCACGTCCGGGGTCAGCTCCTCGGCTTTCTCCAGGGCGCCGAGGCCGTCGTAGGCCACGGCCACCTGGTGCCCGAGGGACTTCAGCAGCAGCACCATGGTGTCGGCGGCGTCGACGTTGTCGTCCACCACCAGCACCCGTAAAGGGCGGCCTGGTGCGGGCGGGGCGGTCGCCGCGGGGACCTGGGCGACGGTCGGGGGCAGCGGCAGGGTCACCACGAACTCCGAGCCTTTGCCGGGACCCTCGCTGCGGGCGGCGATGCCTCCGCCGTGGAGCTCCACCAGTCGTTTGGTGATGGTCAGCCCGATGCCGAGCCCGCCCTTGGACCGATCGATGGTTCGGTCCGCCTGCTCGAACGGGGTGAAGATGCGGTCGAGCTCCTCCTCGCTCATGCCGATGCCGGAATCCCGGACCCGCAGCTCGGCCTGATCCCCCCGGCGCCGCAGCGCCACCCCGATGCGGCCGCCGGGGTCGGTGTACTTGGCCGCATTGCTGAGCAGGTTGACCAGAATCTGCTCGAGACGTACGGGGTCGCCCAGGATCTCCACCGGTTCCGGGGGCAGGGTGACCGCGACGCGGTGTTTGCGCTCCTCCACCGCGGCCTGAACGCTCTCCAGCGCGTGATCCACGGCGGTGCCCAGTGACACCCGAGTTCGATCGAGCTCCACCAGGCCGCGGGTGATGCGCGAGACGTCCAGGAGATCGTTCACCAGCGCGCTCAAGGTCGCCGTCTGGCGCTCCAGGACCTCGATGTATCGGCGGCTTTCCGGGGCGCCGCTGCAGCTCGCTTCCAGCAGCTTCACCGCGTTGCGGATGGGCGCCAGGGGGTTGCGCAGCTCGTGGGCCAGCATGGCGAGGAACTCGTCCTTGCGCCGGTCCGCCTCGCGAAGCTGCCGGTCGCTGTCGAGCAACGCGAGCTCCGCTTCCCGGCGCTCGGTGATGTCGCGCACCAGCACCTGGGCGGCGGCCCGGCCCCGCCACTCGGTGGGTGCCGAGGCCACCTCGACGGTGATGGTCGAGCCGTCCATCCGGCGCCATTGCTGCTCCACCACCGGAACCTCGTGACCTTGCAGCACCCGCTCGATCCGGTTGCGGATCAGCTCGTGGACGGCGTGGTCGATAAACTCGAACGCATCCCGGCCGAGGATCTGGTGCTCACCGTCGGCGCCGAGCAGGGTCAATGCCGCCGGGTTGGCGTAGACGAACTCGCCCTCGACGTAGACGAAGGTGGCATCAGGGGAGAGCTCCGCCAGGGCGCGGAAGCGCTTCTCGGATTCGCGCAGCGCCTGCTCATAGGCCTTGCGCTCGCTGATATCGACGAAGGCGCCGATGCTGCCCCGCACGCGCCCGGCCGAGTCGCGCAGCGGCGTGGCGCTTCCCCAGATGGTGATGCGTCGGCCGCTCGGCAGCTCCACCTCGATTTCCGCACCGCGCACGTCCCGGCCGGTGGCGGCCGCCACCTGCAGGGGCATTTGATCCGGAGTGAGCTCCACCCCATCGCGGAAGAAGCGGCGGCGCAGGGAGGCGGCGGCTGAGACGTTCTCGCCCGGCTCGGCCTCGTAAAGGGCGGTGCCCATGCGATTGCCGACGATCTCCAGGCAGCCGACGTCCCGGGCGATGTACACCGCCGCGGGCACCAGGTCCATCAGCTTCTCGACCTCTTCCGCCCGCTGCCGAAGCTCTTCCTCCTGGAGCACGCGGTCGGTGACGTTCACCGCCGAGGTCACCAGGTGAGCGACGCGACCGCCGGCGTCGCGCAGCGGCGCGACCTGAATCTCGAGGTGTCGGCGTTCCTCGGGGCGCGGTTGCGCCAGGGTGTCAACCCGTACCGTCTCACCCGCGGCCGCCCGCCGGCAGACCTCTCTCAGGGCGGACTGGTGATCCTCCGAGAACTCCCACCAGTAGCAGTCCCAGAGCTTGCGGCCCACCACCTGGTCGGCCGTGAGCCCGGACGGAGCGAGAGCGGCGTGGTTGACCTGGATCACCGTGCCGTCGGGTTCGAGAAGGCCCACGTAGGTGAAGACATTGTCCAGGATCTCCCCGACCAGTGACGAGGACGCGCGCAGTGCAGCCTCCACCGTCTCCTCGGCCGCGTGGCACGAATCGGCTGCCCCGTGCACTCTCCCCTCCCGCAGAATGCGCAATCTGGACTCCGTGCGGCACCCAGTGGGCACCCGCAGTTCCATCATACGCCCCCTGCGGCCCCGGTCCAGCGCTCTAGGGCGTGCGGTCGTGGGCCACCGTACCGTGGGCTTCGGTCGGCCGGGCGACGAAGCCGAAGTAGGCGCCGCCGGCCGCCAGAACCGCGTGCAGCCAGATGTCGTGGCCGAATAGCGGAATCAGCCCGAAGGTGGTGTTCAGCCCCGGGAAGAAGCCCATGACGACGAAGATGGCGTAGATCACGGCGACCGCCTGGGCGTAGGCGCGCGACGCGCTGACGCTGCGCCAGACCGCAACCCCCCAGATGCCGAACACGATGTGGACCAGGTCGTGCAGGACGTTCACCGGGAACAGACCGAACAGCAGGCCCCCGGCGGATTCCACGGCCAGGGGGGGATGTTCCGGCGTGAACGGCACGACGAAGCCGGGTATGAAGCCGGCGAGGCCCACCAGCAGAAAGACGATGCCCCAGATCAAAGCGAAGCGGCGGATACTCATGGCGCTATCTCCTCCATGTACTGGACGTCATGACATGCCGTTAACCATCTTGCCAGGATCGTGCCAGGTTGCCCTGGCAGGAATGTTCTCCACCGTGGCCGAGAAGTGGACCGCGTTGATGCCGATGCGTTCGCGGTTGCCCGCGCAGTGCGGGTCAGCGGGTCGATTCTTTCGAGTCGGTCTCGATGATCAGAATGGCCCGTTCCGGGCACTGGACTTCCGCGAGACGCACATCGTCTTCCAGTTCCGCCGGTACCGTCTCGTGCTCCGGCGAGACGTAGCCGAAGCCATCGTCGTCGTACTTGAACACCTGCGGGCAGACCATGTTGCACATGCCATGGCCCTGACAGCGTCCGGGGTCGATGGTGACTTTCATCAGGCTTTCTCGAGCCACAGCTCGCTCACGCCCTTCATGCCGCCGAACAGCTCCGGTGGCCGGGAGCGGTGCAGGCGGTAGTCCGGCAGCTTGCGGTGCAGCAGCTCCAGTCCGATGCGCAGCTCGCGCCGGGCGAGGTGGATGCCGAGGCACCGGTGCGGCCCGTGGCCGAAGCCCATGTGCCGGTTGGGCACCCGGTCGTAACGCAATTCGTCCGGGCTCTCGAATTGCTCGGGATCGCGATTGCACGCCTGGGTGGGGCACACGACCTGATCGCCGGACCGCAGGCAGGCGCCTTCGAGCTCCAGGTCGCGGGTGACCCGGCGCGGCAGCAGCACGATGGAGTGGTAGCGCACCAGCTCCTCCACGGCCAGGGTCAGGCGCTGCGGATCGTCCATCAGCTCGATGAAGCCGTGGCGTTTGACCGGGTCCTCCGCAAAGCTCTTCACGATCAGCCCGAGGGCCGACGCCACGGTGTCGAGCCCGGCCATGAAGAACAGGAACAGCGTGTCGAGCAGTTCCTCCTGGGTCA
Source organism: Pseudomonadales bacterium (assembly GCA_041690675.1). Classification (GTDB taxonomy): domain Bacteria; phylum Pseudomonadota; class Gammaproteobacteria; order Pseudomonadales; family Azotimanducaceae; genus UBA7803. The sequence goes on from JAWLGU010000134.1 coordinate 6,155, forward strand.
GCGGCCGCTCGTCGTCGTAGCTCGCCGCGATGAGTTGGCTGATCATGTCGTCCCGGGGCTGCCGGCGCCGAGCCTCCAGCAACTTGCCGAAGTACTCGTACAGCGCCAGCGCCACGGATCCAGCCACCTGCATACGTACCTCGTCGCTCAGGCTGCCGTCCTCGGCCGCGGCCAGACCCAGCTCCCGCGCTCGCGCCGCGGCCAGCTCGCGGCCGCGTGAATGGCCGTCGGCGGAATGCATGAGCGTGTTCTTCCAGTCCATGAGCTGCCGGTAATCCTCCATGGGATACCCCATCAGCTCGCAGAAGATCACGGTGGGAAACGGATCTGCGAAGTCGGCGACGAAATCGAACTCGTCCTTCGCCGTCATCTTGTCGAGCAACTCCTCGCCGTAGTGCCGCAGGTGAGGCTCCAGTGCGCCCATCGCGTTCGGCGTGAACCACTTGTTCATGATTCGCCGATAGGCGGTGTGGGCGGGCGGATCGATGGCCTGAGGAATCCACGGCCGCACCGGGTAGTTGCTCGTCTGGCTGGAGAAATCCGCGGTGTTGCTGAGCAGGTCGCAGGCGTAGTCGTAGCGGGTGACGAGCCAGGCGCCATCACCGCCCGGGCCCGCCAGGGTCATCCGCGAGCCGATGCGGGCGATCGGCAGCTCCTCGCGCAGCAGCGCATACGTCTCGAACTCGTGCTCGAGGAACTTGCTGGTGGTCGGATCGAATTCCCGCGCCGCGGAGACGGCACGGTTGCGGCGCTGGCGTTCGTTCATGAATGGAGCCTTCCTCGCTGGTTGACCCTGTCGCTCGTCACATCGGCGGGGCCCCGCATGTGCGGGACCCGACGTGGATGATATACGGGTCAGCGACATTAGCCGCTGTCCACGCACATTCCGCGCGATAAATCCTGGCGGAAACGATCTGAACCGGGACAAAGGTTGAGAGGCGTAGATCGCGCCGATTCTCTTGGAGAAAGGTGTGGGGGTCCGGATAGACGTATGACAACCAACTTACTGGCGCGCCCGACAGGATTCGAACCTGTGACCTTTGGCTCCGGAGGGAACGC
>JAWLGU010000135.1:0-6884 GCA_041690675.1 Pseudomonadales bacterium
GTGGCCGACACGTTCAGATCGTGATGCGCGACCTCCCAGATGTAGCGGAGCTGTTGAAGCTTCATGAGGCCTTCCCCCGCGAAGGTTCGGTCTAAGAACTTGCGCGTATAACGAGGCCGCGAAGTATAACTTATTTGGTACGGTTGGCGATGCCGTGAGGCACATGGCCGGTCGCGACGTGCACGCTCGCCCGCTCGCAGTGCTGACTCTGATCGTCGAAGAACACGTCGGCACCGAAGGCTCGGAGGAACTCGGTCTTGTCCATGCCGCCGAGGAACAGGGATTCGTCGAGGCGGATGTCCCACGCCCGCAAGGTTCGGATCACCCGCTCGTGCGCGGGGGCGCCCCGGGCGGTGACCAGAGCCGTGCGGATGGGACAGTGCTGGCCCGCAAACTCGCGCTGCAGATTGTGCAGAGCCGCCAGGAAATCCTTGAACGGCCCCCCCTCCAGCGGTCGTGCCGCCGACGCCGCCTCCATCGCGCTGAAGGCATCCAGGCCCCGCTCCTGATAGATCTGTTCCGCCTCGTCGGAGAACAGCACGGAATCGCCGTCGAATGCCAGTCGCAGGTCGTCGCCGGTCTCCCGGGTGCCGGCGCTGCGGCCGAGCAGCGTGGCCGCCGCCACCCCATGCTCCAGCGCGTGAGTCACATCATCGGGATGGGTTGAAAGAAACAGGCTGCAGCCGAAGGCGCGGATGTACCGGTACGGCGACTCGCCGCCGCAGAACGCCGCGCGGGTTATCGCCAGGTCGTAGGCTTTGATGGAGTTGAAGATGCGCAGGCCCGTGTCCGCGGAGTTCCGCGACAGCAGGATCACTTCAACCCTGGGCTCGCCCAGCAGCTTGTTGATGTTCAGCAGCTTCTTGACGAAATGGAAGGCCTCGCCGGGCTCCAGCACGTCGTCCTCGTGGGCGATCTGGTACTGCCGGTAGGCTTCCAGCCCATCCGTCTCGTAAACCGCGTTGCTCTCGGCGAGGTCGAACAGCGTGCGCGAGCTGATCGCCACGGTGAGAGGCCGATCCGCCCGCTTCATGGCGCCTGCCTCACGCATCGAGGTCCGGAATGAGCTCGCTTTCCAGCTTCGACATCATGTCCTTGAGCTTGAGCTTCCGCTTCTTCAAACGCTGGATGCGCATGGTGTCGCTGTGCCGGGTTTCGACCAGGTGACGAATCACCTCGTCGAGATCGCGATGCTCGATCCGCAACTCCTCCAGCCACTGTTCGATCTCGTCCCGATCCATTCGCCTCCCAGGCACCTACGCCCCGAGCATCCGTGGCATCATAAGTGGTTGCTCACTGCATTCAAAGCGTGCCTCCATGCTCCTCGTGCTCGCGGCGCTGCTGATCGCGACGGCCCTGGTCGTGCTGTTTCTGCAGGGGCGCCATCGCACCCTGCTCACCCTCGCCGCCGCGACCCTGGTGGTGGCTCTGGCCGTGCTGGCTGCGACGGGCCGCCTGCATTGGCTCGTCCCGGTGATCGCCGCCGTGCTGCCGTTCCTGCGCCGCGGCCTCGGCCTGCTGCGCTACGTGCCCCTGTTCCGGTCGCTGTTCGCTCGGCGCGCGGGTGGTGCGGGCCCGGGCGGGCAGGGCCCGGGCGGGCAGGGCCCGGCGGGAGCCTCCGGCATGACCCGGAACCAGGCCCTGGAGGTACTCGGCCTGACGGGACAGCCCAGCCGCCAGGAAATCGTCGACGCGCACCGACGACTCATCCAGAAGCTGCACCCGGACCGGGGGGGCTCCAACTATCTGGCGCAACAGCTGAACGACGCGAGGCGACGGCTGCTCGAGGATACCTAGCGGAGTGGGCGAGGCCCTGGGAGCCAGTTCACAGTCGCGACGAACACGCTGCGCTACCATCGGCCGATGACCAGCGGTGAAGCAGCGGGCGACCGCAGAAAGATCCGTCGCTTGGACGGCTCCCGGATCGAGGTGGCCCTCAGGCCCCGCGGCCGGCTCGGCGCTTTGCCGGCGATGGCGCTGGATTTCAGCCGTCACGGCATCGCCGTGCACATCGATCAGCCCCTCCCCAAGGACCGCCCGGTCTACCTCTCCCTGCGGTGCGACGAGCTCAAGGTGGACAACCTGGTGGGCATCGTCCACAACTGCGTTCGCCAGGGTCAGCTGTTTCGCTGCGGGATTCGTTTCCGCCCGTCTTCGGAGCTCCAGCAGGACCGGGTGGAAGTGGAGCTGGCACTGGAACGCCTCGAGCGGACCCTGCTGGTGCCGGAGAACCAGCGCGCCTGAGCGCCGGCGTCAGCCTCCCATGAGGCTGCGAGCCTCGGTCTCCAGCGCCAGCAGCCGCCGCACCCAGTTGTCGAGCAGCAGGAAATCCTCGTCGGTCACCTCGAAGGTGCGGCTGATCTCCTTGAGCAGGCACTCCTCCTCGATCTCGAAGGCGCCATCGGCATAGCTCAGGCGTATCAGGTTCAAAAGCGCGATGACCCGGGACTTGCGAGTGTCGAAAATACGCTCGATGCCGTCCAGCTCCAGATAGTCGGACTCCTCGGCGGGATTCAGCTCCATCTCGCGCTTGAACTCGTCCAGCATGCCCTCTTCGTTGGGGTCGAGCAGCCCGTCGGAGACGATGACGTTGTGCGCCAGCCCGAGCAGCGCCTGACGTTGCTCGGGGTGCAGGGACGAGAGCCACATGACGCCTGGACCGCTACTCGAAGAACAGGCTGGAAAGCATGATGATCACCGACAGCCAGCCCCACGCGATGAAGAATTTCATCGCCAGGGATTGCTCGAAGAAGTCCTCAATCAGATACCACATCAGCCGTTCCTCGTTGCATAGATCGGAATTCTAATCCAATTCCACCGCCGTCCCCAGATACTCGGCGTGGAGATCGTGGGTGTCGCTCGACGTGACCCGCACCCAGACCCGCTCGCCCGGCTCGAGGCCCGCCGCCCCGCTCACCCGCACGGTGCCGTCGATCTCCGGCGCATCACCGCGGCTGCGGGCTTCGGCCACACCCCCCTCCACCCGGTCGACGAGCACCTCCATGCGCGAGCCCACCTTTCGGGCCAGCTTCTCCTCGCTGATCCGTGCCTGCAGCTCCATGAGCTGTTCCTGGCGGTCGAGCTTGACCCGCTCCTCCACGTGACCCGGCAGGCCGTTGGCCGCCGCGCCCTCCACGTCGGAGTAGGTGAAGCAGCCCACCCGATCGAGCTCCGCCTCCTCGAGGAAGTCCAGCAGTCGCTCGAAGGCGGCCTCCGTCTCGCCCGGGAAGCCGACGATGAAGGTGCTGCGCAGCACCAGATCCGGGCAGATCTCGCGCCATCCGGCAATCCGCTTCAGCGTGTTCTCCACCGCGGCGGGACGACGCATGGCCCGCAGGACATCCGGGTCGGCATGCTGCAGCGGCACGTCCAGGTACGGCAGCACCAGCCCTTCCGCCATCAGGGGCAGTAACCGGTCCACGCTGGGATAGGGATACACGTAGTGCAGCCGGACCCAGGGCACGAGCCGCCCCAGCTCCCGGCATAGGGTCTCGAGATCCGTGCGCAGCTCGCGACCGTGGTGAAGCGCGCTGCGGTACCGGAGGTCCACGCCGTAGGCGCTGGTGTCCTGGGCGATCACCAGCACCTCCTGCACCCCCGCGGCAGCCAGCTTCTCGGCCTCCCGCAGCACGTCATCGATGGAGCGGGATCTCAGCTTGCCACGCATGCTCGGGATGATGCAGAAGGTGCAGCCGTGATTGCAGCCCTCGGAGATCTTCAGGTACGCGTAGTGCGGCGGCGTCAGCTTCACGCCCGCCGGCCCCATGAGTTGCTCCAGATCCATGCCTGCCACCGCCTCGTACGCCAGCGGGGCGTGGGCCCGCACCGCACTGACCACGGCATCCGTGTCCTGGGGGCCGGAGACGGCCAGCAGCTGGGGAAAGCGACGCTGCAACGCCGCGGCGTCGGCACCGAGGCAGCCCGTGACGATCACCCGGCCATTGCTGCCGAGGGCCTCTTCGATGGTGTCGAGCGATTCGGCCTTGGCCGCATCAATGAACCCGCAGGTGTTCACCACCACCACGTCGGCGTCCTCGTAGCGCTCCACGGTGCGGTAGCCGTCCCCGGTCAACCGCGTGAGGATCTGCTCCGAATCCACCAGGGCCTTGGGACAGCCGAGGCTGACGAAACCCACTTTGCCGCTCATAGCCGCTTGTTCACGCCCGGGTGATCACGAGATGGCGCATTCTACTCGCACGGCCCCGGTGCGGTAAGCGCCGCCCGCGGCCACGACGCCAGTGCTTGATTTCCACTCCGGCTCCGGTACCATCGCCGGTCATGAAGGGTCGAAGCAACCTGTTCGAGAACCGCATCAACCACCGGGGCGTCACCGCACGTCGTTGGTGGGCGGGCTATTTCTTTTTTTCGAACTAGCGTTGCCTTGGTCCCACCGAAGGCAGCGCAGGCTGCCTCCGGATCTGAAACCCCGTGTGGCAGCCCGCCCCGGGGTTTTTTTGTGGCCCCGTGACAGACGCAACGAGGAGCCATGATCATGAACGATGCACCCCTGAACCAGCCCCTCCGGCCAGCCCACCCCCACGAGCGGCTGGAGAACCTGAACATCGAGTCCCACCAGGTTCTGGTGACCCCGGAGCAGCTGAAGGCCCGCTTGCCGGCTACCGAGACGGTTCGCGAATCGGTCCATCAGGCCCGGGAGGCCGTCCGTGCCATTCTCTCGGGCGAGGATCACCGGTTGCTCGTGGTGGTGGGCCCCTGCTCCATCCACGACGTGACTGCGGCCCGGGAGTACGCCACCCGTCTGCGCGCGCTCTCCGACCGGGTCGGCGACAGCCTGCTGCTGGTGATGCGCGCCTACTTCGAGAAGCCCCGCACCACGGTGGGCTGGAAGGGCTTGATCAACGATCCGCACCTGAATGACACCTTCTGCATCGACGAGGGGCTCAGCCTGGCGCGCCAACTGTTGCTGGACATCGCCGAGATGGGGCTGCCACTCTCGACGGAAGCCCTGGACCCCATCACCCCGCAGTATATGCAGGACCTGATCGCCTGGTCCGCCATCGGCGCCCGCACCACCGAATCCCAGACTCACCGCGAGATGGCGTCGGGACTGAGCTGCGCAGTGGGTTTCAAGAACGGCACGGACGGTTCCCTGGACGTCGCCATCAACGCGCTGCAGTCGGTGGCCAGTCCGCACCGTTTTCTCGGCATCAATCCCGCCGGCCAGGTCTCCGTGCTGCATACCCGCGGCAACCGCTACGCCCACGTGGTTCTGCGCGGCGGGGCCAAGGGGCCGAACTACGACGCCGACAGCATCGCCGCCTGCGAGCGGGCGTTGGCTCAGCTCCCGGGGCCCCCGAACATCATGGTGGATTGCAGTCACGCCAACTCGGCCAAGGACCACGAGCGCCAGGCGACAGTGGCCCGGGCCGTCCGCGATCAGATCCTGGCGGGCAACGAGTCCATCATCGGCCTCATGATCGAGAGCCACCTGCACGCGGGGAACCAGCCGCTGACGGACGATCCGGCGAAGCTCCGCTACGGGGTTTCCATCACCGATGCCTGCATCGACTGGGAGACCACCGAATCGTTGCTCGAGGAGCTGCACGTTACGTTGGATGCTCGGCTGCGGGCTCGCCGGCCACAGCCCCAGGCGGCTGCCGGCTGAAGGCGATCATCCGCTGCAGGCGGCCGCCGGCGGATGCCTTCGCCGGCGACCGTGCTCGTCAGCGATAGTAGGCGTGCTCGGTGACGGTGTGGTCCGTGGCGTCGCGAATGCCGGCGAGATCCGGAATCTGCTCCATGAGCGTGCTCTCCACCCCGTTCTTCAGGGTGATGTCCACGGCGGCGCAGCCCTGACAGCCGCCACCGAACTGCAGCACGGCAACGTTGTCCTCCAGGACTTCCACCAGGGTCACCATGCCGCCGTGGGCGGCAAGCCCGGGATTGATCTCGTTGTAGAGGACGTAGTTGATGCGGTCTTCGATGGGGGCGTCGGGCCCGACCTTGGGGACCCGGGCATTGGGCGCCTTGATGGTGAGCTGCCCGCCCATGCGGTCCTCCTGGTAGTCCACCACGGCGTCTTCCAGGTAGGGCACGCTGCGCTCCTCGAACCAGGCCGTGAAGCCGTCATAGCTCACCGGGATGTCCCCGGCCTGCTCCTCCCCCGGCCGGCAGTAGGCGATGCACGTCTCCGCATGGGGCGTACCCGGCTGGGCGACGAACACCCGGATGCCCACGTCGGGCTCCTCCTGCTTCGACAACAGCTCGCGCAGGTAGGCCTGGGCGGATTCGGAAATCTCGATCATAGATATGTCTCACTCGCCGCAGCGCAAATCCGAGTAATTTGGTCGGATATGGTACGCGAGCCGACGGGTGTCGGCAATGGAGCGAGGATCGCTTGTAGCGCCAAAGTCGTGATGTCCCCTTTGTCCCAAGTAGAAACGTCCCGTTCGGGATCTCGTGGAGGGGGCAGATGGGACCGGGGGGCCCCGCTCTGGCTTCATCGACGATGCCACCAGTCGCGTGCTTGCCGGGCGCTTCGAGCTGGAGCGCATCTGCGCCCTGAAGCATGAGCGCAAAGTCTCGAAAGACCTGGTGGTCAGCTTCCGCAAGCAGCAGTTCCTGCTCGTCACCCGATTGCACCAGGGCAAGGCCGTGGCTTACCGGATGACCAGAGCAGGCCAGCGCTCAGCCCCGGCCGACTCGAAGGATCTCAATGCCCGCGTGGATGAGCTTCTCGGCCCGCGCCCATCAGCGCACAAGCCGGCCGCCAAGCATCCATGGCGTCCCTGAGCCAGGAAGGGGACACTTCTACGTTGGGCCCGCTATCCGCTGGAGGGCCGTCGGCTTTCGGCAAGAGGCGGAGTCGGGCCGCCCCGGTGGCCGCGTACAATTCCGGCGGAGAGCGGACAGCGGAGAGCGGA
>JAWLGU010000136.1:0-3814 GCA_041690675.1 Pseudomonadales bacterium
GGCGGCGAAGCCGGCGGCGGCGAAGCCGGCCCTGCGCTGGCCGGGCCCGACGCGGCAGCGGCGCCACCGGAACCGGCGCCCAGCTCGTCGAGAACCTCGTCCAGGGTCCGCTCGGCCTGCTCCGGGTCGGCGCAACCCTCGGCGAAAGCTCTGGCCGAATCGAAGGTGAGCCGGGCCACTCCGTCGAACACCGTGAGACAGGCGCCGCAACGCACGCGGCCACGGGCCCGCTCGAGCTGCGGCTCGGAGACCCGGAACCGCGTGTGGCAGCTCGGACACTCGGTGATCAGAGGTTCCATCTCCTGTTCAGACATGTCCGCCATGGGAAGTCGCTACCAGACCTGTTGCGCGGAGCCCCGCCGCCGACCGTCCAGACGAATCCAATCGCCTTCCCGGACGGGCGCCGCGAAATCCACATCGGTGTAGGCGTCGCGTATGAGGGTTTCCTGGTCGGTGAGCAAACCCGACAGCATGATCCGTCCCCCGGGAACGGTGAGCCGCGTCAGGTCCTCGGCCAGGGCCACCAGCGGGTTCGCCAGGATGTTCGCCACCACCACGTCGAACGGCGCCGCTTCCGGATCGAGCACCTCATCCGGCTCCACGACCCGCAGCCGCTGCTGGTCGATGTCATTGTAGGCGGCGTTGTCCCGGGTGGCGACCAGGGCCTGGGGGTCGTGGTCCACGGCCACCACCTCGCGGGCACCCAGCAGACACGCCGCCAGCGCGAGAATGCCCGAGCCACAGCCGAAATCCAGCACCCGGACGCCCTCCAGCTCCACGTCGGCCAGGCCCGCCAGGCACAGCCGGGTGGTGGGATGCGAGCCGGACCCGAAGGCGAGGCCCGGATCGAGGCGCAGCACCGCGTGCACGCGCCGGTCGTCCGGCGCCGTAGCCGGCAGGTCGAAGGGCTCGTCCCGGGGGAGCAGCCAGAGCCGGCCGCCGAAGCAGGCGCGCACGGCGTGCGCGCGCCAGCGGTGCTGCCAGTCGTCCGCGGCGAGAAACTCCACGTCCAGCAGTCGCGCCCCCAGGGGCGCGAGGGCCGACTTGACTTCCGCGAGAGCCACGTCCGGCTCGAACAGCGCCTGCAGCCGAACCTGCCGCCACAGCGGCCGCTCGCCGGGCAAGGGCTCGAGCAGCGCCTCCTCGCCGGCGCCGGAGACGGTGACCGCCACCGCGCCGAGCGCCTCGAGCGCCTCGCTCACCGCATCCACGTGATCGCGGTCGGCGGCGACGCTGAGCTGCAGCCAGGTCATGGGCGCCCGGTCAGGGAGCGATGCGGAACAGTGGGTCGCCACGGCCCACGGGCTGGCCGTTGCTCGCAACCACCGCCACGCAGACGCCGCTCACGTCGGACCTGATCTCGTTCAGCATCTTCATACTCTCGATGATGCAGACCACGTCGCCCGTCTCCACCCGGTCCCCCGGTTGCACGAACGGCTCGGCTCCGGGCTCGGGCGCCGCGTAGAAGGTGCCGGCCATGGGCGCGCGCAGCACCTCCGCCGGGGACTCTGCCGCCGCAGGCACGGCGCCGTCATGGACCACCGGGGCGGCAGCCGCAGTGAGGGGCCGGACGATGCGCACGGCCTCGTCACCGTGACGCACCTCCAGCTCGCTGATGCCGGTCTCCGCCATCAGCTCGGCCAGCTCCCGAATCCGCTTACCCAGGTCCACGGCGCGGCCGCTACCCGTCCACCAGGGCCATGGCGGCATCCAACGCCAGCTCGTAGCCTCGCGCCCCCAGGCCGGTGATGACCCCCACCGCCACGTCACTGAGATAGGACTGGTGACGAAAGGCTTCCCGGGCATGAACGTTGGACAAATGCACCTCGATGAACGGGATGCCGACCCCGAGCAGCGCGTCGCGGAGCGCAATGCTGGTGTGGGTGAACGCCCCGGGATTGAGAACGATGAAACGAACCTGATCGGCCCGGGCCAGGTGCACCCGTTCCACCAGCTCGTGCTCGGCGTTGCTCTGCTGGCACTCCAGCTCGTGACCGGCCTGGGCCGCCTTCGCCTGCAGACGCGCGTCGATGTCCGCCAGCGTGTCGTGACCGTAGATCTCCGGTTCCCGGGTCCCCAGAAGATTCAGGTTGGGTCCGTGCAGGACCAGCAAGCGCGCCATGAGGTACCTATCGATTGAGTGCGAGTCGACTCGCGTCGCCGGAGGGCTGCCGGGCCAGCACCGCCTGCAGATGTGCGGTGAGGGTCTCGGCATCCACTTCCCCCTGAATGCGCGCCTGCGCCAGCTCCCGGCCGCCCGCCGAGAAGAACACCAGGCTCGGTGGCCCGAACAGGCCGTACGCCTGCATCAGAGCCCGGTCATCGGCATCGTTCTCGGTGACGTCCGCGCGCAGCAGACGAAACCGGCGCAGCTGCCGATCGACCTCCGGCCGGGGAAACACCGAGCGCTCCATGACCTTACAGGAGATGCACCAGTCGGCGTAGAGGTCCAGCAGCGCCGGCTGCCCGGCGGCTCGCGCCTCGGCGAGCTGGCGCTCCAGGGCGCCCAGATCCGCCACCGGGTGCCACTGCGCCGCCGCGGTCGCTTGCACCGCCGCAGAGGCATCGGCCGGGACGTTCGCCGCGCGAAGCTGGGCCAGAGGCTTCAGCGGATCCACCGCGCCGCTGGCCGCGCCGATCAGCAGCAACACGCCGTAGATGAAGCTGAACGCGCCGCCCGCCTTCCAGAGCTGCCGGATGCCTTGCCGCGGCGCCAGGTCCAGGGCCCCCAGATAGACGCCGACGCCGATGGCGAGGGCGGCCCACAGCGCCAGGGTCACCGCCGCCGGCACCACCCGCTCCAGCAGCCACACCGCCACCGCCAGCAGGCCCACGCCGAACACCGCCTTCACCGAGCTCATCCACTCGCCCGCCCGGGGCAACAGATGGCCGCCGCTCGCCCCGATCAGCAGCAGAGGCATTCCCATGCCCAGCCCCAGAGCCAGCAGCGCGCCGCCCCCGAGCAGCGCATCGCCCGTGGTGCTGAGGTAGATGAGCGCGCCCGCCAGCGGCGCGGAGACGCACGGCGACACCACCAGCGCCGACAGCGACCCCATGACCAGCACACTCAGGTGTTTGCCGCCGCCGAAGCGGCCGCCCGCAGCGTGCAGACGGTTCTGCCAGCTCTGCGGCAGCTGCAGCTCGTAGAAGCCGAACATGGACAGCGCCAGCAGCACGAAGACCGCGGCGAAGACGGCGAGCACGGGCGGTGACTGCAGCGCCGCCTGCAGATTCAGGCTGGCGCCGAACAGCCCCACCAGGGTGCCCACCACGGCGTACGTCACCGCCATGCCAAGCACGTAGGCCAGGGACAGGGACAGCGCCCGGGACCGGGTGATGGCGCGGGCATCGCCGACGATGATGCTGGAGAGGATGGGCACCATGGGCAGCACGCACGGGGTGAAGGCGAGCCCCACCCCGCCCAGGAAGAACACCGCGATAGCCAGCGCCAGGCTGCCGCCGCCGAGCAGCGACGCCAGGCCCTGCTCCCGGGTGGGCGGTACGGCAGCCGGCTGGCCCGGTGGCAGTCCGGCATCCGGCCCGGCCGTGGCCGCGGCCGCGGCAGCTGCCAGATCCAGCGTCACCCATTCGGTTTCCGGCGGATAGCACAGGCCCGCGTCCGCGCAGCCCTGGTAGGTGATTCCCACCTCCACCCGGCCGCTGCCGGAGATCACGGGAACCCGCGCCTCGGCCGCGTGGTAGTACACCTCGACCTCGCCGAAGTATTCGTCCACCTTGCGCTTGCCCGGCGGGATTTCCGCCTCGCCGAGCTCCACGGGCGATGCGCCTTCGGCCGCCGCCCGGCCTTCGGCCG
>JAWLGU010000136.1:3914-6815 GCA_041690675.1 Pseudomonadales bacterium
GCCGGGTGGTGAAGTCGAACCGGTGGCGATACAGGTAGTAGCCTTCCGGCATCTCCCACCGCGCCAGCACGGCGCCGTCGGGAGCCACCTCGGTGCTCAGCCGAAAGGCCTCGTCCACCCGTAGGAACTCCGGCTCCCCGTCGAGCCAGTCGGCGGCCGCCGCCGGCCACGCCAGCAGCGCCGCCAACAGACCCGCGCCGGCGGCCAGGGAGCGCGCGGCGACTCTCGCCCGGGTCACGGGGCTGATGTGGGTATTCGCCACCTTCATACCTGCAGATCGTCTGCTTCCATGGGACACGCCGACGCGATTGGAGTTCGCCTCCCGCAGCGGGCACTATATCCACCGTGGTGGGCGCACCTGCGACCGGGCTATCAGTCTTGAATTGTAATGAAAAAATCTTCCTGGCGCCTCGAGCCCTCCTGGGGCTCGGGCTGCTGCTGGCAACTCTGGGCGGCTGCGCCACCCCGGCACAACGCGCCGACGCCGGCGGCGCTGAGCCAGAGGGCGTCCAGTCGCCCGCGGTGCCCGACTCTGCGGCGGAACCCGCGCCCGCGGCGCAGCACCGGCGCCTCGACGCGCGGGAGGGCGCCGAGGTGCGCCGGCTGCTGGCCCAGGCGGAATCCGCCATCGCCGAGGACCACCTGACTTACCCGGCCAGCGGCAGCGCGCTGGCGCTGTACGACCGGGTGCGCATCCTCGATCCGGGCAACGCGGAAGCCCGCCGGGGCCTGGAGCGCATCGTCGAGCGCTACCTCGAGCTGGCCACCTCCGCCGCCGCAGCGGGCCACTTCGAATCGGCCCACGCCATGCTCGACCGCAGCCGCCTGGTGGACCCGGACCACCCCGGCATCGGGCCGGTGGAAGCCCAGACCGCACTGCTCACCGGGGCCGACCGGCGGGTGATCGACCTGAACGCCGAGGCCCTGCGCGACCGGCACCCGGAGGTAGTGGAGATCCTGCGCCGGGCCGGCGCCGCCAGCCGCGGCGGCGGATGCCGAGCGGAGATCACCGCCCGCAACGACGCCGAGGGCCGCTGGATCTATCAACGAATGAGCGATGCCCGAGGCGACAGCCGCATTCGCGCTCAGCTCGACATCGGCACACCGCCCCGCGTGGAGGTCATATGCTTCTCCGACCCGTCCTGACCCGAATCCTGGTGCTGGCGCTGACGCCCCTGCTGTGGACCGGCTGCGGCGGTACGAAAAGCGAGGGATCGCCCCTGGAGGTCACGGATGCGCGCATCCGGGCGCCGGTTCCCGGCCAGAGCAGAACCGCCGGCTACTTCACTGCCCGCAACGTCAGCGACCGCACCGTGGTGCTGACCGGCGCCCGCAGCCCTGCCGCGGAGTCGGTGGAGCTGCACACCACGGTACGCGACGGCGACGTCATGCGGATGCGGCCGCTGCCCGAGGTTGTGATTGCGCCCGGGGAGACCGTACGCTTCGCACCCGGCGGCTCGCACCTGATGCTGTTCGGGGTCTCCGAGCTGGAGGATTCCGTGGAGATCACCCTCGAGCACGGCGACACGGGCGAGACGCGAGTGCGGTTCGAGACGATCACGTTGGGGGGCGGATGATGAGCGACGGATTCTGGCAGCGGCTGTCCAGCCGCGGACCGGTCCAAGGGACCGGCGCCGTCCGGGGGCCGGGCGCCCTCCGGTGGACAGCGGCCAAGGTCGCGGCGGCGGCGGTGGGCGTCTACCTGCTGGTGTGCCTGGCGCTCGGCTGGTGGTGGGACTACGAGCCGGACACCTTCGACGTGAAGGAGCACGCCGCCGCCCACGCCGAGGCTCAAGGCCGCCCGCTGGTGATCGGCTACACCACCACCGCCACCTTGATCCGGCTCGCCGAGACCCTGCTCGACAAGCGCGGCGGCTACCTCTCCAACGACGTCTTTCCGCCGGCAGTGTGGATGGACAACGTCCCCAACTGGGAATTCGGCGTGCTGACGCAGCTCCGCGATGCCGCCCGGGCGTACCGCATCGATTTCTCACGCTCGCAGAGCCAGTCCACGGAAGACCCGCATCTGTCCGTGGCCGAGGGCAAGTTCTTCTTCGACAACTCGAGCTGGGCGTTCCCCCAGACCGAGAGCGAGTACCGCGACGGCATCCGCCTCTTCGAACGCTACCTGAGCCGGCTGGCCGACCCGAACCAGCCGAATGCCCAGTTCTACGCGCGGGCGGACAATCTGCGGCAGTGGCTCCAGGGGGTGGAAACCCGGCTCGGCAGCCTTTCTCAGCGGCTGTCCGCCAGTGTGGGCAAGCGCCAGCTCGGTGCCGCGGTGGTCGGCCATCCCACCGGCACGGCCAGCGGCCCGGCGGCCAATGGGCCGGCGGGGAACGCGCCGCCGGCGGAGACCGGCTCCTACCGCACGCCCTGGCTCGCCATCGACGACGTGTTCTTCGAGGCGCGGGGTCAGACCTGGGCCCTGCTCCACCTGCTGCGGGCCATGGAGCACGATTTCGGCGACGTGCTGGACAAGAAGAACGCCCGGGTGAGTCTGCAGCAGATCATCCGTGAGCTGGAGCCGACCCAGGACACGGTGTGGAGCCCGGTGATTCTCAACGGCGACGGGCTCGGGGTGCTGGCCAACCATTCCCTGGTGATGGCGTCGTACGTCTCCCGCGCCAACGCGGGATTGTCGGATTTGCGCATGCTGCTCGCCCAGGGCTGAGGCCGTATCCGCCACAGGTTCTTATTCTTTCGGCGAATGGCTAGAATACGCGCCGCCGCGTGCCGGGGATCGCGCGTGCGCATGCCGCGTGGAGGCGGGTCGAGCCCGACCGGCCGCGTGTTCTTTTGTGGGATTTGGGGATTTCGATGATAGACATAACCCTGATACCGCCGCTGCTCGGTATCGTTGGCCTCCTGGTTGCCTGGGCCATCTACGGCCTGGTTCTG
>JAWLGU010000137.1:0-6763 GCA_041690675.1 Pseudomonadales bacterium
CCACTGGACGTACGGCGTGCCGCCGGTGCCCAGCGGATCCGCTTCCTTCTCGGCGATGTAGCGGCGTGCCCAGCCGTAGTGCACGCCGCGGAACTCGGCGAGCGCCTCCATGGCGGCGTCGAAGACCTCGGGGGTGGCCACCCGGCGGATGTCCGGAAAGGCGTCCACCTGCTCGAGCAGCGCGCGGTGCGCGGCGGGCATGTAGCGTCGCATGTCCGCCACGTGCCGGGTCAGGGCGCTCGGCTCGTGAGGAATCTTGAAGAACGCCACCAGCAGCGGCACCACGCTGCTCTGGGCGCCGGTCTCGCCGCGAAAGCTCATGGGTGCGCGCTCCAGTCCCTGGTAGACCACGTTCTCGAAGTAGCGGATGTAGGGTCGGAACGTCCGGT
Organism: Pseudomonadales bacterium; assembly: GCA_041690675.1. GTDB lineage: Bacteria > Pseudomonadota > Gammaproteobacteria > Pseudomonadales > Azotimanducaceae > UBA7803. The sequence goes on from JAWLGU010000137.1 coordinate 390, forward strand.
AGTACAGGTCCGGGGACATGTGCTCGGGGATGCGCCGGAGCACGTCGGTCTGAGCTTCCACGGTGCGGCGGATGCGGTTCACCGCTTCGTCCACCCGGACACGATCGCGCCAGGCGCTTTGCTCCTCGAGCCCGAGCACCGCATCGACGATGGCTGCCGCTTGGGCCTCGATGTCCACGTGGACGAGGATGAACCAGTGCTCGTCGTAGAGCTCGACGAAGTTCTGGAGGGTGTCGATGTTGCCGAGCGCCACCGGGCCCTCCGGGTCGAGGCGCCGCCAGTTGTGCAGCGCGTAGCCGTCGTAACTCAGGATCGGCGGCCGCCCGAGGTTGGCAGTCACCGCGCACAGCGGCGCCGCGATGTTGCGTGGCAAGACCCGCACCGGCGGCGCGCCGATCTGATTGACGTAGGCCGAGGCCAGGAAGCCCACCCGCAGGTAGTAGAGGCAGGCCTCGGGCTCGCCGTCGGGGCCGGGCGGCCGCTGCCACGGCGGAATCTCCAGCGACTCGGCCCAGCGCCGGAACTCTTCGTCTTTCAGGCGCGCCGGCAGCTCGGCGCCGACCCGGTCGAGCAGGGTGTAGGGCGAGCCCTCCGGAAACGCCGTGAGCGGATCCGGATCGGGCAGGAATCCTCGCTTGCGAAGCAGGTCCATTGAAGAGTCGTCGTCCGCCTGTACGAAGTTGGATCTTCGCGCGTTGCGGAAGTTTTGCCTTGACGATTGGCGGCCGGAGCCCCGGCTGCAGCGCGGCACGGCGTGCCGCGGGTCACAGCGGTGCGAGGGTGGCGGTGAAGTGCCGCAGGAACCTCGGCGCCGAGACGATCCGGTAGCCGCGCAGCCCGTCGCGGGCCGCGGCCACGGCCTCGGCGATCTCCAGCACGTAATCCATGTGAGACTGGGTGTAGACCCGCCGGGGGATGGCCAGGCGCACCAGCTCCAGGGCCGCCGTACGCTCGATGCCGGTGGCCGGATCGGCGCCGCCGAACATCAGGGTGCCGATCTCCACGGAGCGGATGCCGCCCGCCAGGTACAGCTCGCAGGCCAGGGCGTGGCCGGGAAACGCCTGGGGCGGTATGTGGGGCAGAAAGCGGCCGGCGTCCACGTACACCGCGTGCCCGCCCGGGGGCCGGACGATGGGGTAACCCAGCCGGGTGAGGCCGTCGCCCAGATAGCGGGTGGAGGCCAGCCGGTACTCCAGGTAGTGCTCGTCCACCACCTCCTCCAGGCCCACGGCGATGGCGTCCAGATCGCGGCCGGCCAGGCCGCCGTAGGTGGGAAAGCCCTCCGAGAGCAGCAGCAGCTCCTGTTCCTGCTGCGCCAGATCGTCGTCGTTGGTGGCGAGAAAGCCGCCGATGTTGGCCAGGCCGTCCTTCTTGGCGCTGAACGTAGCGCCGTCGGCGAGGGAGAAGATCTCCCGGGCGATCTCCTCCACGCTGCGTTGGCCCTGGCCCGGCTCGCGGAGCTTCACCAGGTAGGCGTTCTCGGCGAACCGGCAGGCGTCCAGGTAGAACGGCACGCCCCGCTCGCGACAAAGCGCGCTGGCCTCCCGCAGGTTGGCCAGGGAGACCGGCTGACCGCCGCCGGAGTTGTTGGTGATGGTGACGATGACGCAGGCCACGGCGGGGTCCTCGTCCAGCAGCCGGCGCAGTCGCGCGACATCGATGTTGCCCTTGAACGGCGCCTCGCGGTCCGGCTCGAGCGCTTCCGGCACCGGCAGATCCACGCCCCGGCCGCCGAGCTGCTCCACATTCGCCCGGGTGGTGTCGAACAGCGTGTTGGAGGCCACGGTGCGGCCGGCCACACCCAGGCACGAGAACAGGATGCGTTCCGCGGCCCGGCCCTGATGGGTGGGGATGACGTGCCGGAAGCCGGTGAGGGTCTTCACCCGCTTCTCGAACCGGTACCAGGAGCGCGCGCCGGCGTAGGATTCGTCGCCGCGCATCATCGCCGCCCACTGCTCGGCCGACATGGCGCCGGTGCCGGAGTCGGTGAGCAGGTCGATGAGGATGTCCTCGGCGCGCACCGCGAAGAGGTTGTACCCCGCCGCCTGCAGAATCCCTTCCCGCTCGGGCCGGGAGGTCAGGCGCAATGGCTCCACGGTCTTGATGCGGAACGGCTCGATGATGGTCTTCACGCGGCCTCCTCGTGCCCGGGGGTGGTCTGCGCCTGCCAGGGGGCGGGCGGGTCGCTAAAGGTAATACACCAGAACGTAGCCCGTCAGCATGACGGCCACCCACAGCGCGGTGGTGCCGATCTGCCAGGAGCGCCCCAGGGTGCCGGTGGGCCCGAGGATCTCGTGCAGCACCCTGCCCACGTCCCGGCGGGTGCCGGCGGCCCGGCCGCTCAGTGCCTGCCGCGCCCGCTCCAGGGCGCCGGTGCTCGCCTCCCAGGCCACCGGCAGGGCGCGGCGCCAGAGCCAGTCCACGTCCAGGGTGATGGTGAGTGTGCGTTGCATCCACGGCAGCATGAGGAAGAAGGCGAGCCCGGAGAACAGCAGGAGCTGCAGATAGAACACCACCTTCGACGCCCCGTAGGGCTCGTAGTCCACCGGGTAGGGCAGCAGCGCGTACAGCGGGCCCGGGAACATCCCCAGCAGCAGACACGCGGCGGCCATGAGGATCATGGCGGCGCTCATGTTCCACGGCGCGTCCGGAGGCCTGAGCCCCGAGTCCTTCTGGAAGAACACGAACCAGGGGAACTTGATGCCGGCGTGCAGGAACACGCCGGCGGACGCCGCCGCGAGCAGGAAGTACACCACGGTCATGTGCTCGAGATAGGCGGCCTCGGAGATCATGGACTTGGTGGTGAAGCCCGAGGTGAGGGGAAAGCTCGAGATGGCCAGCGCGCCGATGATGCCGCAGATGGTGGTGACCGGCATGGTGCGGTAGAGGCCGCCGAGGCCCGAGCACAGGTTCTCACCGGTGCGGTAGATCACCGCGCCCGCGCTCATGAACAACAGCGCCTTGTAGATGATGTGGGCGAAAGCGTGGGCGGCGGCGCCGTTCAAGGCCATCTCGGTGCCGATGCCCACGGCGCAGACCATGAAACCCACCTGGTTCACCACCGAGTACGCCAGGATGCGGCGCACATCGTTCTCGAGCAGGGCGTAGATGATGCCGTAGAAGATCATCACCAGGCCGATGGGCACCAGCACGCCCGTGCCCGGGAACAGCAGGATCAGCGCCAGGATGGCGGTCTTGGTGGTGAACGCCGACAGGAACACGGAGCCCGTGGGGCTGGAGGCGGGATAGGCGTCCGGCAGCCAGGCGGAGATGGGGAAGGCGGCCACGTTGACCAGCACCCCGATGAGCAGCATCCAGGTGTCGAAGTTGTGCACGCTCATGGGTATGAGGTCGATGGAGCCGGTGTGCACCATGACGCCCTCGATGCCCACCTTGAGCACCACGCCGCCCACCAGGTGCACCACCGCGTAGCGGATCCCCGCCGCCCGGGCACGAGGGCTCTCGCCGCACCACACCACCACGGTGGAAAAAATGGCCATCAGCTCCCAGTAGATGAACAGCGTGATCAGATCGCCGGCGAACGAGACCCCCACCGCGCCGGCGGCGTAGGCGTGGGCGGCGCAGAGCTCGTACCAGCGCGCCTGGCGGAAGGCGAACAGGGCGCCGGCGAACGCCATGAAGGCGAAGATGGTGGCGAACAGGCGCCGCACCGGGCTCCCTTCCACCGGCTCGAGACCGTAGTCGAGAAAGTGCACCGTTGCGGCCACGCCGTCCGGGACCTGCCAGACGAAATACAGGGTGAGCAGCGGTGCTGCCAGCACCACGGCATCGCGCAGCCGGCCGCGAGTCACCGCGGCGAGGGCGGCGCCGGCCAGCAGAACCAGGGCGGGCGGGACCACCTCAAGCATCGTAGTAGCGGTCCGAACGTTTCAGCCCCACCCCCAGCGCCTTGGCCACCAGCACCATCAGCACGCAGGAGCCGAAGCCGAAGACGGCCGCGAAGCCGAACCAGCCGTCGATGCCGAAATGTCCCTCCACCTCGAAGACGAGCTGGGCGAGCACCGTGAGGGCGAGCGTCACGGCGAAGCCGATCCACAGTTTGCGGATGGTCTCCGGTCGCGAAAGCCAGGACGGGTCGTTCATGACGGGTTCCTCCTCACCGTAGAGCCTCTATGGCAGGGTCACGATCTGGCGTTCCAGCCGCACCACCGGCTCGTTGTAGAAGAACAAGAGCAGGGTCAGCGCGGCCGTGGTGCAGACGGCGACCACCACGGGCCAGGGCGCCTCGCCGTGCTCCTTCTTCGGTGTCACCGTCTCCGGCTGAAACCACGCGGCGTAGACGATGGGCAGAAAGTAGGCAGCGTTCAGCATGGTGCTGGTGATGATGGTGAAGATGGCCACGTAGTTGTCCCCCTGGAACGCGCCGGCCAGGATGTACCACTTGGAGACGAAGCCGGCGGTAGGCGGAACGCCGATCATGCTGAGCGCGCCGATGGTGAACGCGGCCAGGGTCCACGGCATGCGCCGGGCGATGCCGCCGAGCTGGTGCAGCTCGGTCTTCTTCGAGGCCGTGTAGATGGCGCCGGCGGCGAAGAACAGGGTGATCTTGCCGAAGGCGTGGGCGACGATGTGCACCGCGGCGCCGATCTCGGAGAGCGGCTTCAGCACTGCCGCCGCGAGCACCACGTATGCGAGCTGGCCGATGGTGGAGTAGGCCAGCAGGCGCTTGAGGTTGGTCTGGCGCAGCGCCACCAGGCTCGCCGCCACCACCGTGAACGCGGCGGCGTACAGCAGCCACGCGGAGCTCGGGGCGGAGAACAGGTAGTCCATCCCGAAGACGTAGACGATGACCTTGAGGATGGTGAAGACGCCGGCCTTGACCACCGCCACCGCGTGCAGGAGGGCGCTCACCGGTGTGGGCGCCACCATGGCGGCGGGGAGCCAGCGGTGCACGGGCATCACCGCCGCCTTGCCGATGCCGAACACGTAGAGGGCCAGCAGCAGCCCCACGGCCGGGCCGCTCACCCGCTCCGCCAGGATGCCGCCGGGGGCGAACTCCAGGGTGCCGGCCGCCAGGTAGGTCCAGACGATGGCAGGGAGAAACAGGCCGATGGACGTGGTGAGGAGAATGCCCAGATAGACGCGCGCCGAGGCCAGGGTCTCGCTGTCTCCCTTGTGGGCCACCAGCGGATACGTGGCGATGGTGAGCATCTCGTAGAAGAGGAACAGGGTCAGCAGGTTGCCGGCGAAGGCGATGCCCATGGCGGCGGCGATGGAGACGGCGAAGCAGACGTAGAAGCGGGTCTGGTGCTTCTCGTCGTTGCCGCGCATGTAGCCGATGGAGTAGACGGAGTTGACGATCCACAAAAGCGAGGCGATCCCGGCGAACATCATGCCGAGCGGCTCCACCAGGAAGCCGAGGCGGATGCCGGGGAAAGGCTCGCCCACGGTCACCGACGGCCGGGCGCCGGCGAGCACCTCCGGGATCAGTGCGAACACCACCACCGCCAGCGCCGCCGCCGTCACCAGGGTGACGGATTCCCTGAGGTTGGGGCGGCGGCCGGCCAGGCCGATGAGCACCGCCCCGATGAGCGGAATGCAGACGGCGAGCAGGGCGTTCACGGCGCGGCTCCCAGCAGCAGCGCCGCCGCGTCCCGGGCGAGCTCCAGGGGCAGGCTCGGCACCAGCCCGAAGTAGACGTTGCCCAGCGCCGCGGCCCACAGCACCAGCAGCGGGCCCAGGGGCGCTTCACCGCCCGCCCCGGCGGTCTCCAGCGGCGTGCCGAAGTAGGCGGGCTCCAGCACCCGCCACAGGTATCCGAGGGCCATGAGCGAGCTCAGCAGAATCACCGCCACCAGGACGACCCCCACGGCGCCCTGAGCGAAGGCGGCGCTCAACAGGTACCACTTGCTGACGAAGCCGGCGGTGCCCGGAATCCCCACCAGGCTCGCCGCCGCCAGGGCGAAGGCCGCCATGGTCCAGGGCATGCGGCGGCCGACGCCGTCGATGTGGACCAAGTCGAAGCTGATGAGCCGCTGGCTCATGAGCACCACGGCCAGAAACAGCGTGCCCTTGGCCAGGGCGTGATTGAACATGTGCAGCACACCGGCGCTGAGCCCGGCGGCGTCCACCAGCCCGGCCCCCAGCACCATGTAGCCGATCTGCGCGACAGAGGAATAGCCGAGCAGGCGCTTGAGGTTGCTCTCGAACAGCGCCACGGCGGAGCCGAACAGCACCCCGGCCACCGCCAGCGGCAGCACGAAGGCGGCGAACTGCTCGGCGTGGAGCGGCAGGTTGTGCTGAAACACCACGAAGTCGAAGCGCAGCAGCACGTACAGGGCCACCTTGGTGGAGCTGGCGGCGATGAAGGCGGTAACGGCGTGGGGCGCGTAGGCGTAGGCGTTGGGCAGCCA
>JAWLGU010000138.1:0-2726 GCA_041690675.1 Pseudomonadales bacterium
TCCTTACTGGCGCGGGCACTTACGTCCTGTTTATGCAGTCGAACATTAAATACCAGGAATCCGGTAATCGCAATCGAATCCCTGCTCGGCTCTCGAGGTTCCGGCAGCGTTGATGATCTGGCCGTCCCGTCCCATAGTGGGCCGTATTATGTGGTTGGCCCTATCGGCTGTATGTGCCGCAGTCCTCAGTCTCGCCGCAGCTTTCCTCTACCTGGACCCGCAGATTCCCGACGCTGCGACGTACCGCCAAGTCCGGCTCGAAACTCCTCTTAGAGTCTATACCGCAGATCGGCAGCTCATCGCCGAATTCGGGGAACGGCGTCTCATCCCCATCAAATTCGAGGAGGTTCCGCCCCTGTTCGTGCGGGCCCTGCTCGACACGGAAGACAAGCGGTTTTACGAGCACAGCGGCGTCGACTTCATCACCCTCACCACGGCGGCGGTGGAGCTGGTGGTGAACATGGGCGAGATCACCCGGGGCGGCTCGACCATCACCATGCAGCTGCCCCGCAACCTCGGTACCTTCTCGCTGGATCAGCTGTTCATCCGCAAGTTCAAGGAAATCCTGCTGGCGCTGAAGATCGAGAGCGAGCTGAGCAAGGACGAGATCCTCGAGCTCTACATCAACGCCGTGCCCTTCGGCAAGCGCGCCTACGGGGCCCAGGCCGCCGCGTACACCTACTACGGCAAGCCACTGGCCGAGCTGTCGCTGCCTCAGCTCGCCATGCTCGCGGGCATTCCCCAGGCCCCCACCGCGGGGAACCCCATCAACGGCCCTTCCCGGGCCCTCGCACGGCGCAACCTGGTGCTCTCCCGGATGCTGGAGCAGGGCTCCATCAGCCGGGAGCAGTACGAGGAGGCCATCGCCGACCCCATCACCGCCCGCCTGCACGGCCGCGGCCTGGACGTGGCTGCCCCGTATCCGGCCGAGTGGGTTCGCCAGCAGCTCCTCGAGCGCATCCCCGATCTGTACACCGGGGGCTACGAGGTCATCACCACCCTGGACAGCGAGCACCAGAAGGCGGCCCGCGACGCCCTGCGCCGGCATCTGCTCGCCTACGACCGGCGCCACGGCTATCGCGGTCCGGAGGCCCGGGTCGAGAGCAGCGGCCGCCAGGGCATGCTCGACGCCCTGGGGGAGCGGCGGAGCTATCAGGATCTGATTCCGGCGGTGGTGACCGCGGTGAACGACGAGCAGGCCACGGCGCTGCTGTGGGACGGCAGCGATATTATCCTCGACATGGAGGGCTTGGCCTGGGCCCGCCGTTACCTGACCGTGGACACCCGCGGACCGGCGCCACAGCGGCCTGCGGACGTTCTGGCGGTGGGCGACGTGATTCGGGTGAGGCAGGAGCGCGTGGTGCAACCCGCCGGAGACGCAGACCCGGAGGAGGCCGCCCCTGCAGCCGAACGCATCCGCTGGGTGCTCACCCAGATCCCGGAGATCCAGGGGGCGCTGGTCTCCCTGAATCCCCGCACCGGCGCGGTGCAGGCGCTGGTGGGCGGCTTCGATTTCGCCCTGAATCAGTACAACCACGCCCTGCAGGCCGCCCGCCAACCGGGTTCCGGCTTCAAGCCATTCGTCTACGCCGCGGCCCTGGCGCACGGCATCACCCCGGCCAGCATCTTCATGGATGCGCCCCTGGTGTTCGACGACCGGAATCTGGAGTCGGAGTACCGGCCCGACAACGACAACAACCGCTACAACGGCCCTACCCGGCTGCGGGAGGCGTTGTACCGTTCAATCAATCTGGTCACCATGCGCGTGCTGCTGGCCGTGGGCGCCCGCGAGGTGGTGGACTACGCGCAGCGCTTCGGGTTCGACACCCGAACCTTTCCCACCAACACCCAGCTCGCCGTCGGCGGCGGCACCATGGCGGTGACGCCCATGCAGATGGCCGCCGCCTACGCGGTGTTCGCCAACGGCGGCTACCGGATCGAGCCCCACGTGGTGGACGAGGTGCTGGATATCGTGGGCAACCGGGTCTTCAAGGCCCGCCATCCGGTGGTGTGCGAGGAGTGCGAGAAGAAAGCACAGACCATCGCGCTGGCGTCGGTGCCCGGCCTGCAGACCGGGCCGGACGAGTCCGGGCCGGCCGATTCCGGAGCCGCGGAGCCCCTCCTCGACGAACCCAGTACCCTGGACGAGCTGATGGGCAGCACCGCGACGGACGGCACTCTCACCGATGCCGAACTACCAGCGGGAGCGCCGGAGCTGTCGCCGATCCCGGCGGAACGGGTGTTGGACCAACGCATCGCGTACCTGATGCACAGCATGCTTCAGGACGTGATCCGCCGCGGCACCGGCCGCAGTGCCCGGGCCCTGGAACGCAGAGACCTGGGCGGCAAGACCGGCACCACCGACGAAGCCGCCGACACCTGGTTCAACGGCTACAACGGCGACGTGGTGACCACGGTCTGGGTGGGCTTTCCCAACCACGCCCCGCTCGGCGCACGAGAGTACGGCGCCAGCACACCGCTGCCCATCTGGATGGACTACATGAAGGTGGCGCTGGCCGGCCAGCCGGCGGTCGTGCCCGCCCAGCCGGCCGGGGTGGTGACCGTGAAGATCGATCCACGCACCGGGGAAGCCGCGAGCCCCGGGGATCCCGACGCCATCTTCGAGTACTTCCTCCAGGAGCACGCCCCCAGCCCGCCCCGAAGGGATACGCTGCAGGCGTCGCCGGACCGCGACACGGAGATCAAGCCGGTGGAAATATTCTAGG
>JAWLGU010000138.1:2826-6761 GCA_041690675.1 Pseudomonadales bacterium
AGCGGTCAGCGGTCAGCAAGAAGGACATAGCTAACCCGCTTCGCTCACCAATTTCGGTGAGAGGGATCATTCTTACGGCGCGGAGAGACCCGCTGTGCCACCGGACTTGCACGCCGTGCTCGACGCTGTCGGGGTTGCGGTAGTCGCGGGCGGTTCACGAGTATCTGGCGATCAGCAAGAGACCGTGATGTGATCGCCGTCCGCTGGGGCGCTCAACAGTAACTACCAGCAGAGGCAGCTGCTGGAGCGTCAAGCCGGAACTCCTCTTGCTGATCGCTGACCGCTGATCGCTGATAGCGGACGGCGGACAGCGACTACCGACCTACTGCACGATCTTGATGTAATCCCCCGCCCGCGGTTCGCCCACCGGGTGCTGGCCGTTGATCACGCGCAGCGTCTGCTCGGGCAGCGCCTTGATGGAGGCCTGCTTGGCGAGCTCGGCGTAGGTGTCCTCGGGTTTGGCGACGACGACCTTGATGCGCTGGTTGTTGGCGAGGCGCAGGTCCTCGGCGGTCATGGCGCGGAAGGATTCCAGCGTCTCGCGCCACTGGCGCTCGAAGGCTTCCACGTCTCCCACCGGTCCCACTTCGCCCTTGAACAGATAGACGCTCGAGTCCTTGTACACCACGGCCAGCTTGCGCGCCTGGGCGGAGCCGCCGGCCACGTCGATGTCCGCCACGTAGGCGGGATAGCCGTTGATCTCGCCACTCGTTCCGTTGACCACGTCGTCCCGTTTCAAGGTCTTCTCGACGAATTCCTCGGGGGTCTGCTTCTCGGTGGCGGGATTCAGGCGCTGCACCGCGATGGACGAATGGGTGGCGCCCTGGGGCGGCCGCCCCAGCACTTCGGCGGCGGTGTTCTGCACCTGCCAGCCGTCGGGGAATCGGATCACCACCCGCAACGAACCATGGTAGTAGGTGGAATCCTTGATGAGACCCGTGGCGGCCTCGTCGCCGAACACCAGGCCGTCCATCATCTCCCAGAAATCCCGCTCGGGCTCCATGAGCGTGTCGGGCACCAGGCCCTGCGACTGCTGCACGGCGTCATGCAGGCGCTTGTCGTTGCGCGGGTGGGAGGAGAACAGGCCATGGTAGACGGTAGGTTCGCCCTTGACGTTCTTGCTGAACAGCTGGTGATCCTTGAGCACGTACAGCACGTCGATCATGGCCAGGGGGTTGTATCCCGCCTTGGCGAGAAACTCGCCTCCGTACTGATCCGCTTCCAGCTCGAACTCCCGGCCGTATCCCGAACGGATGGTGGCGGTGGCGGTGTTGGCCAGATCGGCGATCTGCCCGGTGCCGGTCATGATGGCGCCGATGAAGCCGAGGACGTTGCCGAATGCGCCGAGCCGATTACTGCGCTTGGCGTGGCGGCCCACCACGTGCCCGATCTCGTGGCCGATCACCCCGGCGAGCTCGTCTTCGGAACGCAGGTACGCGATGAGGCCCCGATTGACGAAGATGTAGCCGTCCGGCAGCGCCATGGCGTTCACGGCGGGGTTGTCGAGCACGTAGAAGTGAAACTCCTTGCCGGCGTCGGGGGTCACCGCCAGCAGCCGCTCGCCGACCTCCTGGACGTACGCCTGCCACTCGTCGTCCTCGTAGAGCTGATCCTTCTCCACCATCTCCCGGTAGATCTTCTCCCCGGGACCGGCGGCGGATGCGGCGGAAGTGACGAGCAACAGAGCGAGCGCCACGACCGCGGCGACGGGCCGACCGTGCTCGAGGTGAAAGGGGCGTGTGCGCGCGGTCTGCAAAGAACGTCCTCCCGATCTCACGTCCCGATGCTCGCGATACTACAGCGTCGGGGAGTTAGACCGAAGAGACTGGAGAGGTTCCGGCAGACAGGAGGGCGTGCCGAGACGCCGCCGGGGGGGCCCGGCGGCGGTACCGTCAGCTGGCGCGGGTACGGTTGCCGAAACGACGGCGGAAGCGCTCGACCCGGCCACCGGTGTCCATGATCTTCTGCTTGCCGGTGTAGAAGGGGTGGCACGCGGAGCAGACGTCCAGATGCAGCTCCCCCTGATGAGTGGAGCGCGTCACGATGACGTTGCCGCAGCTGCATACGGCTTTGACCTCGCCGTATTGGGGATGGATACCGTCTTTCATGTCTGTACGCCGTCGAACAGCCGAGTGGAAAAGGCCGCGCAGTGTAGTCAGATGCCGGTAACATCGCAAGTGACCCAGCCCGACTCCAGGACCGAGCGCAGCATGCCCCACAACCCGGACCAACCGGCCGACCGCCCGTACCTGGTGCGCGTCGCGGTGCCCAAGCCCCTGCCCCGCCTCTTCGACTACGTGGCGCAGGGTCTGGGAATCCCGGTCCCGGGAGCCCGGGTGCGGGTCCCATTCGGGCGGCAGAGCATCACCGGCATCTGCGTGGCCGTGGATCCAGCGGACCCGCACCCGGATCCGAAGCCCGTGGACAGCCTGCTCGACGACCGCAACGTGCTCGGCGACGAGCTCCTCGCGCTGGCCCACTGGCTCGCCGACTACTACCACCACCCCCTGGGCGAGGTGCTGGCCACCCTGCTTCCCGCCGCGGCCCGACGTGGCGCACCCCTGACCCTGCGCCGGGAGCCGATCTGGCGTCTCACCGAGGCGCGCCCGGACCTGCGCCGGGCACCCCGTCAGCAGGCGCTGGCGGAGTTCCTGGCGCGGCGCGGTGGCCGGGCGCGGCCCCACGAGCTGGAGGAGGCCGGCTTCACCCGCGAGGTGATCCGCGGCCTCGCGGCCAAGGGCGCGCTGGTCCGCGAGTCCGCGGTTCGCGAATCGGCGGCCCCGGGCGACCCGGGCCCGGACACCACCGCCCAACCCCGGGTCGAGCTGCCCACCCTCAACCCGGAGCAGGAGGCGGCTTTCGCCCGGCTGCAGCAAGGCACCGGCCGTTTCACCCCCACCCTGCTGGAGGGGGTGACCGGCAGCGGCAAGACCGAGGTCTACCTGCGGCTCATCGACACCGTCCGCCGGGCCGGCCGTCAGGTGCTGGTGCTGGTGCCGGAGATCGCGCTGACGCCTCAGACCCTGCGGCGATTCGAGCGCCGATTCGGCGCCGCGGCCACCTTCCATTCCAATATGACCGACGCGCAGCGCCTGGACGTGTGGCTGCGCTGCCGTGCCGGCGAGGTCGGAATTCTCATCGGCACCCGCTCCGCGGTGCTGACACCGTTCGCCGATCTCGGCTTGATCGTGGTGGATGAGGAGCACGACGGCTCCTTCAAGCAGCAGGACGGCCTGCGCTACTCCGCCCGGGACGTGGCGGTGAAACGGGCCCAGGGGCTCGACATACCGCTGCTGCTCGGCAGCGCCACGCCGTCGCTGGAAAGCCTGGTCAACGCCAGCGCCGGCCGCTACCGGCACCTGCAGCTCACAGGGCGCGCCGGGGGCGCCCGCATGCCGGAGTTCCATCTTCTGGACATCCGCGGGCACAGCCTGCGGGACGGCATCAGCGACCGCCTGCGGCGCATCATGCGAGTACACCTGGAGGCCGGCGGCCAGGCTCTTGTTTTTCTCAACCGCCGCGGCTTCGCCCCGAGCTATCTGTGCCCGAGTTGCGGCTGGCAGGCCGTGTGCCGGCACTGTGAGATGCGCATGACCCTGCACCGCAAGCCGGAGGCTCTGATCTGCCACCACTGCGGCCAGCGCCAGGCGCCGCCGCGGAGCTGCCCCGGCTGCGGCCGCGGCGAGCTGCTGGCCGTGGGCCTCGGCACTCAACGTACCGAGGCCGGCCTCGAGGCCATGTTTCCGGACGTGCCGCTGTACCGCATCGACCGCGACAGCGTACGCAGCCAGCGCCGGCTCGAGGCCCAGCTCGCCGCCATCCGCACGGGCGAGCCGGCGATTCTGGTGGGCACCCAGATGCTCGCCAAGGGCCACCACTTCCCCAACGTCACCCTGGTGGCGGTGATCAACGCCGACAGCGGCTTCCTGAGCGCC
>JAWLGU010000139.1:0-6463 GCA_041690675.1 Pseudomonadales bacterium
CAGAAATTGCGGGATGCGCTGCCAACGTTCAGAATCCGCACCCACGCGGGAGGCGGCAAGCTGAAGAACCAGATGAAGCGCGCGGACCAGTCCGGCGCGCGCTTCGCCATCGTGGTGGGCGAAGACGAGGTCCAACGCGGCCGGCTCGCGCTGAAGTACCTGCGGGAAGACCGTCCCCAGGAAGACCTGAGCGTGGACGAGCTCATCCAACGACTCGCCCCGCCGGGTAACGACCGCTGAGGCGGCCGCAGCGGGCGGCGCCAGCTCGAAACAGGAGGCATGGGTGTCGGATTATCTGACCGACGAGGAGCAGCTCCACCGCCTGCGGGAATGGTGGCAGAAGCACGGGGTGTCGCTGCTGGTGGGCGTGGTGCTGGCGGTTGCCGGCGTGCTGGGCTGGCGCTGGTATCAGGGTCATGTGGAGGCGCGCACCGCCGCGGCCTCGGATCTGTACGTGCAGTTCCAGCAGGCCGACGCCGACGAGCGTAAGGCGCTGGCCGAAAAGATCGTCGAGCAGGGCGAGGGCACCGCCTATCCCGCCTTCGTGCGGCTGGCCGAGGCCGAGGCGGCGCTGCGGGCGGACGGCCCGGAGGCCGCGGAGCCGCTGCTGCGGCAGGCGGTGGAGCTGGCCACGGGCGTCGAGCTGGCGGATACCGCGCGCCTGCGGCTGGCACGGGTGCTGTTCGCTGCCGGGCGCGAGGACGAGGCGCTGGCCATCCTGCGCGACATCGGGAGCCCCGGACTCCGCTCCCTGGCGGCCGAGCTTCAGGGAGACATTCACCTGGCCCGGGACGAACGCGCCCTGGCCCACCAGTCCTACACCAGCGCCCTGTCCTACGCGAGCCCCGGCGAGGAACGGCCCCTTCTGGAGATGAAGATTGCAGATACCGCCGATGCCAGCGACTCCTAGGTTGGGGTCCGCCACCCGGAGCCTGCTGGCGGTGCTGCTTCTCGCAGCCGTCTCCGGCTGCAGCTGGTTTTCCTGGATGCCCTTCGTCGGCGACGGCGATGACGAGGCCAGCAAGCTGGAACCCGCGAAGCTGGTTCGCTTCGACGAGGAGGTGGTAGTGCGCCGGGAGTGGTCCGCGAAGATCGGCGACGGCCTGGGGCGCAAGTACCTGCGGCTGCAGCCCGCGGTGGCGGCCGACCGGGTGTATGCGGCCGACGGCTACGGGCTGGTGGAAGCGCGCGACCGGTTCACCGGCAAGCGCATCTGGCGAAGCCACATCGGCGAGGATCCCACGGGTTTTCTCAGCTGGCTGAACGTCTTCAATCGCCGGGATCCCAGCTATGCCACCGGCGGGGTGGGCGTGGCCCACGGCTATGTGCTCATGGGCACGACCCGGGGCGAGGTGATTGCGCTGTCCGCCACCGACGGCTCGGAGGTGTGGCGGTCCCAGGTGGGCAGCGAGGTGCTGGCGGCGCCCGTGGGCGGCCGCGATCTGGTGTTCGTGCAGACCATCGACGGCCGGTTGCTGGCGCTGGAGCGGGAGGATGGCCGCATTCGCTGGAGCTTCGACAACCAGGTTCCGGTGCTGACGTTGCGGGGCGCTGCCACCCCCGTCTACCGGGACGGCGTTGTCTACGCCGGCTTCGCCAACGGCATGGTGGCGGCGGTTCGGGCGGACAACGGTCAGCCGGTCTGGCAGCATCGGGTGATGTTGCCGGAAGGGCGCTCGGAGCTCGAACGCATGGTGGACGTGGACAGCACGCCAGTGCTGTCCGGCGGCATACTCTACGTGGTCGCTTACCAGGGGCGGTTGAAAGCGCTGCGTGCCAGCGACGGCTCGCTGCTCTGGGAGCAGGAACTTTCCAGTTACCTGGACCTGGCCGAAGGCTACGGCCAGATCTACGCGGTGGACGAGGACGACGTGATCGTGGCCGTGGACCAGCGAACCGCCGAGGAGGCGTGGCGCCAGGAAGGCCTGTTCCGGCGCCGCCTCTCCAGCCCCATCGCCTTCGGCAACTATCTGGTGGTGGCGGACGGCGACGGCTACCTGCACGTTCTCGCCCAGAGCGACGGCCGCTTCCTCGGCCGCCGCAAGGTGGACGGTGACGGCGTGCGCTCCCGTCCGGTAGTGGCGGACCGGTTGGTCTACGTGCTCGGCAACTCGGGGTCACTGCAGGCGCTCAACATCGAGCTGAGGTAGTCCCTCATGATTCCGACCCTCGCGCTGGTCGGCCGCCCGAACGTGGGCAAATCGACCTTGTTCAACAAGCTCACCCACGCTCGGGAGGCCCTGGTGGCGGACGTGCCCGGTCTCACCCGGGATCGCCGCTACGGCCGCGCGCGGCTGGGAAATCTCACCTGCACCCTGATCGACACGGGGGGGCTGCTCGGCGAGGCCGGTGCCCTCACCGCCGCCATGGAGCGCCAGGCGGAGCTGGCCATGGACGAGGCCGACCTGGTGTTGTTCCTGGTGGACGCCCGCAGCGGGCTCACCCCCGCGGACCAGGAGATTGCCACCCAGCTGCGGCGCAAGGGGCGGCAGGTGGTGCTGGTGGTGAACAAGATGGACGGGGTGAACGAGGACCAGGCGCTGGCCGAATTCGCATCCCTGGGCTTCGACGAGCCGGTGCTCGTCGCTGCGGCGCACAGCCGTGGGCTTGCCGGCCTCGGCGAGCGCCTTGCCCGGGAGCTCGCCGCGGCGTCCGCCGGCGAGGCTGAGGAGAGTCCGACGCCCGAGGCGGAGGACCGCGTCCGGGTGGCCATCATCGGCCGGCCCAACGTGGGCAAATCCACCTTGACCAACCGGCTGTTGGGCGAGGAACGGCAGGTGGTGTTCGATCAGCCGGGCACCACCCGGGACGCCATCGAGATCCCCTTCGAGCGCGACGGCCGGCGCTACCTGCTGGTGGACACCGCCGGCGTCCGCCGCAAGGGGCGGGTGGAGGAGGCGGTGGAAAAGTTCTCGGTGGTGAAGACGCTGCAGGCCATCGAGCGGGCCCACGTGGTCATCCTGGTGATGGACGCCCGGGAAGGGCCCGTGGACCAGGATCTGCACCTGCTGGAATACGCCGTGGAGGCGGGCTCCGGCCTGATCATCGCGCTGAACAAGTGGGACGGACTCAGCGCCGACGAGCGTACCCGCAACCGGGTGGCCCTGGAGCGGCGGCTGCGCTTTGCGCCGTGGATCCCGGTGCAGCACATCTCGGCGCTGCACGGCACCGGCGTAGGGCACCTGCTCGACGAGGTGGACCGGGTCCACGAGGTGGGCCGTCTGGAGGTGGGAGCGTCCTATTTGACCCGTCTGCTCGAGTCCCTGGTGCAGGCTCATCCGCCCCCCAGCGTGCGGGGGCGGCCGGTGAAGCTGCGCTTCGCCCACAAGGCCGGTGCCCATCCGCCGCGCATCGTCATTCACGGCAACCAGACCCGGGCGGTGCCGGAATCCTACGTGCGTTATCTGGAAAACGGCTTCCGAGAGGCGCTCAAGCTGGTGGGGACGCCGGTGAAGATCGAGCTCAGGACGGGGGAAAACCCCTTCGCCGGGCGCAAGAACGTGCTCACCGAGCGCCAGGAGCGGCGCCGCAAGCGCATGCTGAGGCACCACAAGAAACGCAAGTGAGCGGGCGGCTCACGGCTCCGGCAGGCGGGGCAGACGGTTGTCGTCGTCCACGCCCTCGACCCGGAGGTCCAGGGCGCCGTCGTCGAGATGGGCGGTGATGCTGGCTCCCGGCCGGGTCTGGCTGACCGAGGTCAGGGCGGTGCGGCCGCCGCCGGGTGCCTCCGCGGTGAGCACGGCGTAGCCCCGGGACAGGGTGGCCAGGGGGCTCACCGCCTGCAGCGTGCGGGCCGCGGCCGCCAGGCTCGTCCCACGCTGCGCCACCAGCCGGCGGCTGGCGGCGGTCAGACCGAGATGCAGGTCGCTCAATCGGGCCCGATGAGCGGCGATGCGCTGAGACGGCCGCAGCAGGTGCAGGCCCCGAACCGCCGCGGCGAGCCGGGTCCGGTGGCCGTCGAGCCGTGTCAGGACGGCTCGGGTCAGGCGCTCCTCCAGCTCGTCGCTGCGCTGCATCTGCTGAGCCAGCCGGGTACGCGGATCCACCAGGCGGGCGCGCAGGTGCTCGAGGTGGCGCTGCTGGCCGCGCACGTCCGCCGCGAGCTCCCGGGCGAGGCGGGCCTGTACCCGGCTCAGAAAGGCCCGCAGATCCGCCTGATCCGGGGTGATGAGCTCGGCGCCCGCGGACGGAGTCGGCGCTCGGGCGTCGGCGACGAAGTCGGTGATGGTGAAGTCGGTCTGGTGGCCGACCGCCGAGACCGTGGGGACCGGACAGGCGGCCACCGCCCGCGCCACCGGCTCCAAATTGAACGCCCACAGGTCTTCCAGGGAACCGCCGCCGCGGGTGATCAGCACCACGTCCGGGGACACGTGGGGGATTCGCGCCAGCGCGGCGAGGATCTCGCGCTCCGCGCGCTCGCCCTGAACCGCCACCGGCAGCAGCACCACCTCGAGCAGCGGAAAGCGGCGGCGGATCACGTGCACCACGTCCCGAAGCGCGGCCCCGGTGGCGGAGGAGATCACCGCCAGGCGCCGGGGCATCGCCGGCAGCGGCCGTTTGCGCTCCAGCTCGAAGAGACCTTCCGCCTCGAGCCGGGACTTCAAGGCTTCGAAGGCGGCTCGCAGCGCGCCTTCCCCCGCCGGCTCCATGTGCTCGGCAATGAGCTGGAAGTCGCCGCGCGGCTCGTACAGGCTGAGGTGACCGCGAATCAGCACCTGGGTGCCGTCCCGAGGTTGAAAGCGCACGGCGCGGTTGCGGCTGGTGAACATGGCGCAGCGGAGCTGGGCCAGGTCGTCCTTCAGGGTGAAGTACCAGTGCCCGGAGCCGGGCCGGCGAAAGTTGGAGATCTCCCCCTCCACCCACACCAGGCGGAAGCGGTCTTCGATGAGCACGCGCGCCTCCCGGGCCAGGGCGCTCACGCTGAGGATCGGACGGGATGCCGGCTGGGCGAGCATGACCAGCGAGTTTACATGATGGGGGCGCGTCGGTAGAATCTCGGTTTTGCGGAGTCCTCAATGTTGCGTATCGCCCACGACGCGCTCACGTTCGACGACGTACTGCTCCTCCCCGCTTTTTCTCAGGTTCTGCCGTCCGAGGTTTCACTGGAAACCCGTCTGACCCGCGAGATCACTCTCAACATCCCGCTCATGTCCGCGGCCATGGACACGGTCACCGAGGCGCGCCTGGCCATCGCCCTGGCCCAGGAAGGCGGCATCGGCATCGTCCACAAGAACATGAGCGTGGAGGCCCAGGCCCGCGAAGTGCGGGCGGTGAAGAAATTCGAGAGCGGCGTCATCCGCGACCCCATCACCATCCACCCGGACCGCACCGTGGCCGATCTCATCGAGCTCACCATGGAGCACAAGATATCCGGGGTGCCGGTGGTGGAGGGCAATGCCCTGGTGGGCATCATCACCAGCCGCGACGTGCGTTTCGAACGGCGCATGGATGCCCGCATCCGCGACGTCATGACGCCGAAGGAAAAGCTGGTCACCGCCGGCGAAGACGCCTCCTTCGAGGAGATCACCGACATCCTCCATCGCCACCGCATCGAGAAGGTGCTGCTGGTCAATGATGCCTTCGAGCTGAAGGGCATGGTGACGGTGAAGGACATCAACAAGGCCAAGGCCTTCCCCAATGCCTGCAAGGACGCCCACGGATCGCTTCGGGTGGGCGCCGGCGTGGGCACGGGTGCGGAGACCGAGGAGCGGGTCGCCGCACTGGTGGAAGCCGGCGTGGACGTGCTGGTGGTGGACACCGCCCATGGGCATTCCTCCCGGGTGCTGGAGCGGGTGCGCTGGGTGAAGGACAACTATCCCGGCATCGGCCTCATCGCCGGCAACATCGCCACTCGGGAGGGCGCCGCGGCGCTGATCGAAGCCGGCGTGGACGCCATCAAGGTGGGCATCGGGCCCGGTTCCATCTGCACCACACGAGTGGTCACCGGCATCGGGGTGCCGCAGATCACGGCCATCTCCGAGGCTGCCGAGGTCGCCGACCGGCACGACCTGCCGGTGATCGCCGACGGCGGCATCCGCTACTCCGGTGACATCGCCAAGGCCATCGCCGCCGGCGCCAGCGTCGTCATGGTGGGCGGGCTGCTCGCCGGCACCGACGAGGCCCCCGGTGAAGTGGAGCTGTACCAGGGGCGCACCTACAAGGCCTACCGCGGCATGGGCTCCCTGGGAGCCATGGGCGAATCTCACGGCTCCAGCGACCGCTATTTCCAGGAGCCGGAGCAGGACGCCCGCAAGCTGGTGCCGGAAGGCATCGAGGGGCGGGTGCCGTACCGGGGCCCGGTGAGTCCCATCGTTCACCAGCTCATGGGCGGGCTGCGCGCCTCCATGGGCTATACGGGCAGCCCGGACATCGCCACCATGCGCACCCGGCCCCAGTTCGTGCGGGTCAGCGCCGCGAGCATGGTGGAGAGTCACGTCCACGACGTGGCCATCACCAAAGAAGC
>JAWLGU010000140.1:0-6402 GCA_041690675.1 Pseudomonadales bacterium
CCGGGGCAGAAGCTGAAGGCGCGGGTAGAGGCATATGCTGGACGCGAGTCAGAATGACGAGTTGCCGCCCATCCCGGGCAAACGCTACTTCACCATCGGTGAGGTGAGCCAGCTCTGT
Organism: Pseudomonadales bacterium; assembly: GCA_041690675.1. GTDB lineage: Bacteria > Pseudomonadota > Gammaproteobacteria > Pseudomonadales > Azotimanducaceae > UBA7803. Next base: position 119 of record JAWLGU010000140.1, read on the forward strand.
GACGTGAAGCCCCATGTGCTGCGCTACTGGGAGCAGGAGTTTCCGCAGCTCAAGCCGGTGAAGCGCCGGGGCAACCGGCGCTACTACCAGCGTCAGGACGTGATCGTCATCCGTCAGATCCGCGGGCTGCTCTACGATCAGGGGTTCACCATCGGCGGCGCGCGCCAGCGCCTGCAGGGCGAGGAGGCCAAGCAGGACCAGACCCAGTTCAAGCTGCTGGTGAAGCAGATGATCGTGGAGCTCGAGGACGTGCTGCGGGTACTCAAGGCCTGAGCCGCCGGTCAGCGGAGCAGGAGCGGCTCGAGCCGCGCCCGCCGCTCCGTCGAGATGGGCACGGCCCTGCGCGTGACCAGATCCATGGCCACCCCCACGGCCTCGGCGCTGGCGGCGAAGCGGCGGTTCGTCTCGTCGTAGATCAGGTGCGCCATCTGCTGGGTCTTGTTGCCCAGCGCCCGCACTCCCGAAAGCTGGCTGAACACTGCCCCCTCGCGCAGCGGCGCGTGCAGTGTCAGACGCTGCTCCAGCGCAGCGCCGCCGAGCTTGCCGTCGGCCCTGGCCGATCGCTCATCGGCTCCTGCCACCAGCCCCCACAGGTTCGGCATGCCGTCCGAGATCCGACCGATGTAGACGTGGGGCAGCAGCCGGCCGCCGCGGTCGCACTCGTCGGCGGCGATGACGCCCCGCCCGACGATCCGGAAGCCGCGGTCGAGCGCGTCCTCCAGGCTCGCGGGCGGCGCCGGTAGCTCAGCCGGGTTCAGTCCCCTCGGCCGGGCGGCTTCGGGCACCGGCACCCGTGCCTCGGGGAGCCGCAACGGCCACCACGCCGCATCGAGGGTGGTAAGGAAGGCCGCGAGCATCTCGCCGCTGACGTTGTGGTGCATCACCGAGAGCAGCTCCAGCACGGAGCCATCACCGCGGACTATGCCGCAGTCGATTCGCAGCGGTGTCGCTGCGCGGGATTCCTTGAGGAAGCGGATGTGCTGGGCGCGGATCCGCGGTAGCGCTTCGGCCGGTGACTCCGCGCCGAACCCCACCAGCAGGGCCTGCAGGGCCTGATTCATCTTGTGGGCGTAGTAGCGGACGTTCTGGTGGTCGTTCTCGTCGCATTCCCACTGGTTGACACTGCCCCAGTAGCAGGGGGTGAGGCCGGGCAGCTGCCCGGGCTGGAGGTCTGTCGACTGCACGCTGACTCCGTTGGCGAAAAAGCGGACATTGTAATGGAGCCGCCCCCGCCGTCCGCCACTGCTTGTGAACACTCGTCTGGCATCTTTCTTGCTCGACTTCGCGGCCGGAGGGGACGGGACTTCGTAGCGGTCCCCGGGCGGCAGCATTGACCGCCGCCCAGCGTAAATTTTGCAATCAGACACGGGTGCTGTGGGAATGGCCGCGAGGCGGCCCCCCCGGGCGGCGCCCTCGGCGAAGGAGTGGCCAATGGCAACGGTGGACGAAGAGGTCGCACGGCTGAGGCAGGACATGGACCAGCTCAGGAACGACATCCGCGGTCTTTCCGAATCGTTCCGCGAGCTGGGCGTGGCCAAGGGGCGCGAGGCCATGGAGCGGGCGCGACGCACCGGAGCGTCGCTCAAGAACGAAGCGGATGCCCTCAAGGCTCGCGCCGATCACGAAATCGAGGAGCACCCGCTGACCAGCGTGCTGATCTCCTTCGGCGTCGGCTTCCTGATCGGCATCCTGCTCGATCGGCGCCGCTGAGAGTCGCCCGTTGCCGCTTTCCAGTCTGTTGCGCCATGCCGCTGCCGGCGAGGCCGAGCGGCTGAAGGCCCAGGTGCGTACGGCCATTCAGTCGCTGGTGGTGATGGTCGTGGTGGCGATGCTCATGGTCACCGCCCTGGTCTTCGTCATGGTGGGGGCCTATCAGTCGCTGGCCCTGACGCTGCCGCCGTGGCAGGCGGGTTGCCTGGTGGCGCTGGGCACCGCGCTGGTTTCGCTGCTGCTGCTGCTGCTGGTGAGCCGCCGTGGCCGCCGCGTGCCGCCGCGGCGCCGGCAGCCGGCAGCGAGCTACAGCGAGGAGGACATCGAGGCCGTGGCGGAGCTCGGCGTGTCCGCGGGCGAATTCATGCGCCGTCGCCGCCCGCGGGGCGTGGAGCTTACCGCGGCGGCGTTCGTGGTGGGGTTGGTGAGCAGCTGGGCGTCGTCGCGGCGGCGGCCCCGCCCCCCGGACTAGGACGCGACGGAATGCCCTAGCTGCCGACCTGGCTCGCCGCCTGGCGCACCGCTTCCAGCGCCTCGCTGTCGAGGTGGCCATCGGCGATCAGGTTGCGACTCCGCTGAAACCGGCTCAGCGCCCGGCGGGTAGCAGGGCCGAACACCCCGTCCGGCTCGCCGACGTCGTAGCCCAGGGCCGCCAAGTCCGCCTGCAGGCGCTGCACCTCCTCCCGGGAAATGCGCAGGCGGTCCAGCGGCGGCGGGCGTTGCAGCGGTCCGGCGCCGGCGATCTCGTCCGCCAGCCGGCCCACCGACAGGGCGTAGAACTCCGAGTGGTTCCAGCCCATGATCACCTCGAAGTTCGGGTAGACCAGGAACGCGGGACCGTTGTGGCCCGACGGCACCAGCAGGGCGGCCCGTACGTCCTGCCGCGGTAACGGCTCGCCGAAGGCCGTGGTGACGCCGAGCTCCGCCCACTCCGTCAGCGTGCGCCGGTGGTCGCGGCCCGCCAGGGCGTAGTCGAAGCTCTCCGGCAGCAGCACCTCGCGGCCCCAGCGCCAGCCCGACTCCCAGCCCAGATCCCGGAGGAATCCAGCGGCGGAGGCCATCACATCGGGCATGCTGTTCCACAGATCGCGGCGGCCGTCGCCGTCACCGTCCACCGCGTGCTGCAGGAACACGGTGGGCATGAACTGCACGTGACCCATGGCGCCCGCCCAGGAGCCGAGCATCTGATCCGGGGGCACGTCGCCGGTCTCGATGATGCGCAGCGCTGCCATGAGCTGGCGAGTGAAGAACCCGCTGCGCCGCGGGTCGCAGGCCAGGGTGGTCAGGGCGTCGGGCACCCACATGTTGCCGAAGTAGGCGCCGAAGTTGGTCTCGAGCCCCCACAGCGCCACCAGGTACTGGGCCGGCACCCCGGTTTCGTTCCGGATGCGCCGTAGCAGTGCCTCGTGATCGGCGAGCAGCGCCCGGCCGCGGCTCACCCGGGCGGGTGTCACCCGGTTGGTGTAGTAGTCGGTGAACGTCTGGGTGAACTCCGGCTGGCGCCGGTCGAGATCGATGACCCGGTCCAGGCGACTGACCCGGCCAAGCACGTCGTCCACCACGGCTTCGGAGATACCCTCGGAGCGGGCAGTGGTCCGGAGTCCGGCGACGCATTCGGCGAAACCGGCGCCGGTCTCCGCGGCTTCGGCCGCGGCCGAAGCCGCGGCCAGTGTCATGGCGAGGGCGCCTGCCAGCCATGACCAGCGTGCGGTCCGGGCGGGGCGGGAAGAAGGGAACGCTGGGTGATTCATGGGAATACTGTGCCACGCCCACGGCCGACGGAGAAGCGTGGCTGCGGCTGATGCCTTACACTTTCCGCCAGCGCGCCTGGGATCTCCGCATGCAGCTCCGACTGCCACATTTCGAGCCGTTGACCGTGTATCGTCTGATCGCGGCCCTGGGCGCGGTGGCGCTGCTCACCGCGGGCCTGGTCAACCCCAGCGGCGCGCCTCTGGTGGCCGGCGCGCGGTACGTGGCGGTTGCCGCCATGGTGGCTCTGGTGGTGTTCAGCTACACCTCGCCCCGGGTCCGGCGCCACGTGGGCTGGGCGGCCTACCTGGTGAACGCGCTGGTGGTGGTCTACCTGTGCGCCATGCTCTACGCCACCCAGGTGGATGCCGAGAGCCTCATTGCCAGTTTCGTCGGCGTGCTCATCTGCGGCATGGTGCTGCATCGCGTGGTGCTGGTGGTGGCGTTCATGGCAACTGCCTGCGCCCTTCACGTGATCACGGCGCTGGCGGTGGCGGATCCCGTGATTTCCCCCTTGGCACTCACCATCAACACCGTCATCTACACGCTGTTCGTGGGCGGCCTGCTGTCCATGCAGATCGTCGCCCGTCAGCAGCGCCAGCGTACCGAGTCCATCATGGGCGCCATCTTCGACCAGTCGTCGGACGCGCTGCTGTACGGCGATCCCGCCACCACGGAGGTGATCAGCGCCAATCGCGCGGCCACAAAACTGTTCGAGACCAACGAGGTGAACCGCATCGGCGCGCTGGTCCGCGGCGCCTTCCTCGAGAAGCACGCGGACGAGAACCTGTCGGCGATGCTCGATCGCGTTCTCGTGGACCCGGACTGGGACGAGATGATCGAGCTGGAAACCGCCTCGGGGAAGCGTTTCTGGGGGAGTCTGGCGCTGCGTCGCCTCACCCTGCCGGCCCGGAACCTGATGATGGTGCGGATCAAGGACATGACCGAGCACCGGGCCCGGGAGGCGGCGCTGGAAGCGGCCAAGGAGGCTGCCGAAGCGGCGGCCAAGGCGCGCAGCCAGTTTCTCGCCAACATGAGCCACGAGATCCGCACTCCCATGAACGGCGTCATCGGCATGACGTCGCTGCTGTCGAACACCGCCCTCGACGACGAGCAGCGCCGCTACCTGGAAATCGTCCGCTCCAGCAGCGAATCGCTGCTCACCATCATCAACGAGATCCTCGATTTCTCGAAGCTGGAGGCGCACCAGGTGCGACTGGAGCCGAAGCGCTTCGACGTGGAAGAGGCGGCGCTGGACGCGCTGCACGTGGTCAGCGCCCAGGCGTCGGCTAAAGGGCTGGAGCTGCTGCTGCACATGCTGCCCGGCCAGCACCGATTCTTCGTCGGCGACGCTCAACGGCTTCGGCAGGTGCTGGTGAATCTGCTGGCCAATGCCGTGAAGTTCACGCCCGAGGGCGAGGTGGAACTGGGGGTGGAGATCGTGCCCCGGGGCGAGGGGGCGGCGGAGCTGCATTTTCAGGTGCTGGACACCGGCATCGGCATCGATTCCGCGGCGGCGGAGACCCTGTTCGAGCCCTTCGTTCAGGCGGATGCGTCCACCACCCGCACCTACGGCGGCACCGGGCTGGGCCTCGCCATCTGCAAGAGCCTGGTGGAGGTGATGGGTGGCGAGATCTGGATGAACAGCGAACCGGGCGCCGGCTCCGTCTTCAGCTTCTACGTGGTGGTGGAGCAGGCGCCGGCCAGACCGGCCACGGAGGGCCGGGAGCTGAAAGGCTGCCGGGCCCTGGTGGTGCAGACCAATGCGCGAGCGGGAGAGACGCTGAGCGGCACGTTGCGGGCGGTGGGCATGCAGGTGGAGCTGTTCCGCAGCGCCGGAGAGCTCCTGCTCCGTTACGAAGCCGGTGTGGCCGACGTGATCATCGCCGATCTGCACATGGACGACGTGGACGGGCTGGATCTGGTGAGCGTGCTGACCAGCCGCGATCCGGCCCATCCGCCGGTGATACTGCTGGCGCCCCTGGAGTCTCGGGAGACCAGCGAGGTGGCCACCATCGTGCGCAAGCCGGTACGCCCCAGCCACCTGCTGCAAACCATAGAGCACGTGCTCGGCCTCGACGAGGAGGGCAGCGCGGCCCAGCCCCGGGCGCCGGAGTCCCGTCCGTCGTTCGACCAGGTTTCGGTCCTGGTCGTGGAGGACAACCCGGTTAACCAGCACGTGGTGCTGCAGATGCTGGCCAATATGGGCGCCGCCGTGGATGTGGCGGCGGATGGCCAGGAGGCGGTGGAGGCTGTGGGGAGCCGGAGCTACGACCTGGTGCTCATGGACCTGCAGATGCCCCGCAAGGATGGTCTCGAAGCCACCCGGGACATCCGCGCGGCCCACGGCGCGGTGCCGCGCATCGTCGCCATGACCGCCAACGCCCAGGCCGCCGATCGCAGCGCCTGCCTCGAGGCGGGCATGGACGACTTTCTCGCCAAGCCGGTCAGCCTGGAGGATCTGGAGGGTCAGCTCCGGCTGATCAGCGGGCGGCCGTCGTGTTTGGCGGCTCGCTGACGGTGCGGTGCTCGCGAAGGTGGAACACCGTGTCCACGGCGAGCTTGAGCGCCACCAGCGCCACCAACAGCGGGAGTGGTGAGCCGAGGGCGACCACGCCGAAGCCGCCGCCGAGGATGGCGATGTGCAGGACCATTGTGCCGTGCCGCCGGCTGCCCGGCCGGAGCTGCCCGCCCGGGCCTCCCCGGCCGGACGCTTTTCGGGCCGGGCGCGTTCAGGTATGATTGCGCGCCTTCATCGGGGCGTAGCGCAGTCTGGTAGCGCACTTGACTGGGGGTCAAGTGGTCGCAGGTTCAAATCCTGCCGT
>JAWLGU010000141.1:0-4628 GCA_041690675.1 Pseudomonadales bacterium
TGCTCGGTAGCGATACGTTTTCCCCTGAATCCATCTATTGACATTAATGTAGATAGTCGTACCCTCGGGCTACCTACATCGGTGTCAATAGTGCCATGAAAGACCGCTTCGTTTCCGCCCGCGATGCCGACGCCTACCGCCTGCGGCCCGGGGAGGCCATCCGCGCCGTCCGGGAGCTGCTGCGCAATCCCGAGGACACGGCGAAGGTCTTCGTCATCGTCCGCGCGCTTTCCGGCAAGACGCTGCTGCGCGGCTACAACCGCTTCGCGGCCACCCCCACGGGGCGAACCGTTCTGGCGGAAAGCCGCCTGCTCCTCGACGTGTTGAAAGACCGAGATCATCTCGCCTCGCTACCCGCCGGGAGCCTCGGCCGTGCCTACCTCGCGTTCATGAGCGCCGAGAATCTGAGCGCCGAGGGCCTGGTCGAGGCCAGCATGAGCGGCGAGCTGCCCATGGAGGAGGGCCTGCGCCTCTACGCCATGAGGCTGCGGGACATGCACGACCTCTGGCACGTGACCACCGGCTATGGTCGAGACACCATGGGCGAGGTGTGTCTTCTGGGATTCACCTTCGGCCAGACGCGTAACCCCGGCATAGCATTCATCGCCCTGATGGGCGCGCTGAAGATCGCCCGCGAGAACGACCGGCGTATCCTGCGGGCGCTCTGGGCCGGCTACCGCGCCGGCCGGCGCGCCGCCTGGCTGCCCGCCGAAGATTGGGAGCATCTGCTGACCCTGCCGCTCGATGAGGTGAGGGATCGTCTCGGCATCGAGTCGCCGCGGGTCTACCCGGAACTGCGCGCGGCCGTGGCGTAAGGCGCGTCAGCGCGGCGCGTTCATTCCTTCGGCGGAATCGACCTGTTGCTCGCGGAAGGCTGGTAGCCTTCGGCCCGGGGGTCCGCGAACGTCGGCGCGAGCTCGCTCTCCGGATCGCCGGATATCCGGCTGCCACGCAGGTGTCGGGGAAGGCTCGGGTCGTAGGGACGCGCGCGGTGCATCACGCAGCGGTTGTCCCACACCACGAGATCGCCCACGGTCCACCTGTGCAGGTACGTGCGCGGCGGCCGGCAGGCCCACTCGAGCAGCTCGTCGAGAAACTGCTCTGATTCCTCCGGCGTCATTCCGGTGACGTTGTAGGCATGACGCCCGGTGTAGATCGACTTGCGGCCGGTCTCGGGATGCACCTTCACCACCGGGCGCAGCGGCGCGCCCTTGTCGTGGAAGCCGTACCGATGACTCGTGCGGTGGGTGAAGCCCTGGCGGGACTGCGAGTAATACAGCGAATGGTAGGCAGAAAGTCCCTCGAGCTTCTCCTGCATGGCGTCATCCAGGGCATCCCAGGCCGCGCGCATGTCGGCGAACTCGGTCTCGCCGTCTTCCGGCGGCACCACCACGGCCGAGAGCATGGCCGCCTTCGAGGCGAGCGGCATGTAGGTGCTGTCGGTGTGCCAGCCCTCGTTGCCTTTGAGTATCCGGTATTGCTCGTCCGCCTCGGTGGCGAGCGTGCCGTCCGGCTTGAGGTTGGCGATGGGGAAGGTCGGCGTCTCGGCCTTCGGTGAGAGCTGCTCGAGCGCGCCGAAGCGGCCCGCGAACCGCGCCTGGGCTTCGGCATCGAGATCTTGCCCGGGAAACACCAGCACGGCGTACTCGAGGAAGGCCGTATGGATTTCCCGCCAGGTAGCGTTGTCCAGATCGGCCAGATCGATGTCGGTGACGACGGCGCCGAGGGTGGCGTCGATGGGCTCGATGGTGATGGCCATGACTCGATCTTACGCCTGGCCGCAGTCGAAGACGACGGGCAGGGCTACATTGCGGTGGAGGATGCTGGTACGGTTTCGCTTCCCGCTCGCCGTTACGTCGAGCCGTCAAGGAGAGAAGCTTGAAGCGCCAGATCGAGATCGACGCCCTGGAGACCGTGCGTTACGAGGAGCCGGAGCCGCGCATCGCCAAAATCGTGCTGAATCGCCCGGAGCGCGCGAACGCCCAGAACCGGCAGCTCCTCTACGAGCTGAACGCGGCGCTGGATCACGCCGCCCGCCACGAAGAGGTGCGGGTCATCATCCTCGCCGCCGAAGGCAAGCACTTCTCCTCGGGCCACGATGCGCCCGGCGACTGGGCCCTGGAGGACGTGCACCTGGGCACGTGGGGCGGCTATCGGCAGCCCGGCGTCGAAGGCCACTGGGCCATGGAAGAGGAGCAGTTCTTCGGCCTGTGCTGGCGCTGGCGCAACATTCCCAAGCCCACAATCGTGCAGGTGCACGGCAAGGTGATCGCCGGCGGTCTGATGCTGGTTTGGCCCTTCGACATCGTCATCGCCAGCGAGGACGCGACGTTCCAGGATCCGGTGGTGGCCTTCGGCGTCAATGGCGTGGAGTACTTCGGCCACCCCTGGGAGTTCGGCGTGCGCAAGGCCAAGGAGCTGCTGTTCACCGGGCGGGCCATTACGGCCGAGGTGGCCAGGGAGCTCGGCATGGTCAACCGCGTGGTGCCGCGGGAGCAGCTCGAAACCGAGACCCTCGAGCTCGCCCGGGAAATCGCCTGTCAGCCCCTGCTGGGCCTGAAGGCCGCCAAGGAGAGCGTGAACCAGATGCAGAACGAGCAGGGCCTGTACAACTCCCTGCGCCACGGCATGGCCATGCAGCAGCTCTCCCATGCGCACAACCGCATCGTGCACGGCATCCCGGTGGAGCCGGAGGGGGCGAAGGCGGTGCGAGAGGCGGCGAAGAAGCCGCCGCTCACCCAGTAGTCGGCGCTCCGCTCAACTCCGCGCGCGCAGCGCGATGATGCAGCCGCCGGTCGACCGAGCTCGGCCCACCGCCGGACTTCTCAGGCAATGCGCTTATCGAACTGCTGAACCACCACCTCAGGAATTCTCGAATTGCGCCTGGCATGCTCGATGGTGATGGAAACGACGTTGCCGTCGGCGTCCAGGTCCAGGTAGACGTCCTCGTTGACCTCGCGGGTTTGGGCAATGGGTGCGTCGAGAAGCTCGAGAAGTGCGGTATCGGTGTCTCTGAAGTACTTCACCTTCATGGCTCGAAGTCTCGGTCGAAGAACGCGTTGTGTACCGTTTCGCCGTCGGATAGCAGGATCACTCTAAGGTACTTCCCCTCCGATTCGATGTACACCCACCGGCGTATCCGCCCCCAATCTGTGAGTCGTTTGCCCCCTCGCCAATCACGAGCCCGACTAAATCGACGGCAGAAAGGCCCGGGCGTCGTTGGCTCCTCAACTCCGCGCGCGCAACGCAATGTAGCCGCCGGCGATGATGGCCCCGCCCCCTGCCACCGCGGAGAGGTTCGGCACTTCGCCGAACAGCGCGTACGCAGCGAGCGCCGCCCAGACGAGATTGGTGTACTCGAGCGGCGCGATGGCGCCGGCGGGCGCGTAGCGATAGGCAGCGACGATGCTGAAGTGGATGGCGCCGCCGCAGCAGCCGGCCACGAGAAACCACAGCCAGTCGTGTGGCGCGGGCGGCACCCAGTGGTTCACCGTGAGCAGCGCGGCCAGCAGTCCGCTGACCGGCATGGTGTAGAACAGCATCACGGCGGGCGACTCACGGGTGGCGAGCTGGCGGTTGGAGAGGGAGAGCAGCGCCCAGCACAGCGCTGAGCCGAGCACCGCGAGCGCACCCAGCGCCGGCCCGGAGAGCGGCTCGCCGAGATCGATTCGCGGCGCCCCGGGGCCCAGCATCAGCAGCACCCCGCTGACCGCCACCCCGACGCCGAGCCATCGGGTAGGGCCGATGTGCTCGCCGAGCACCGGCCGCGCCAGCAGCACGATGAGAACCGGACCGATGTAGGCGAGCAGCACCGCGGTCAGCAGGGGCAACTGCGAGAGCGAGTAGAAGAAGCCGAAGTTGGCGCCGGCGGCCAGCATGCCCCGGTAGGACTGCCAGCCCCAATGGGGGCGCAGCAGCGAGCGAACCCCGCCCTGAAAGTGGCAGAACGCGAGAACCAGGGGAATCGACAGCACGATCCGCAGCAGCACGATCTGCGCGGTACCGTAGGACCCGGCCAGGGCCTTGACCGCGACGTCGACGCACGCCGCCATGAGCATGGCCAGGCACATGAATGCTGCGCCCATGGTCGGGCGGTCGGTGGTGTCGTTCGACATCGATGGCTATCCGGGCGGCTCGTGAGCGGTCGTGCGGCAGGTGCCGCCCGGCAATGTGGGCCAAGCGCGTGCTGCCCGCAACCCCCTTTACAGCCGGCTCTTCAGCTCGGCAAAGGCTTCATCGGGGTCCTCCGTGAAGAGGGGATCCCCGCGTTCGGGAAGTCGGGAGGCGATGGCCTGCCAGTCCTGATCGCTCAGCACCCGCTCCATCATCGGAAAGAGCCGGCCATCCTCCGCCTGCAGGTGCTTGCGTGACAGGCTGAGATAGGAGCTCAGCGCGTCGCGGATGCTGTCGATGGGGACTGCCTGGTCGTTGGCAACCATATCGAACAGTACCGAGAGGCGCCCGGTGTCCTGCTCCAGGGCATGGTGCTGGTCGCGGATGAACTCGATGACAGCGGCGTCGCCAAGCCCCCGTTCCGCCATGTAGCCGATCACCGCCTCTTCCAGCGGGTGGTGGTAGACCTTCGGGTAATCGTTGAGGTAGGCGATGATGTCCAGGATCAGCAGAAG
>JAWLGU010000141.1:4728-6355 GCA_041690675.1 Pseudomonadales bacterium
CTACTCCTCCACCACCGGATAATGCGGCGGCCCCCACTCGACGTCGGGATTGTCCATCATCAGATCGACGAACAGCGGCACCAGCAGCGCCATGATGTTGGCGCCGTCGCGCACCTGGTCGCGATTGACCTTGCTGTTCCACGTCGCCCCGCCGTGCACGAGCTGGTTGCGCAGCACGTACAGCCGGTCGAAGACTGTGGTGAGGATGGTCTCGGTCTCCTTCCGGCCGAGGGCCTGGCCGAGGCGGCGCTGGCTGGCCTCGAACGAGCGCTCCCAGTCCTCGTAGCCGGGCACGTCGTTCTGGTGCTTCCAGAATGGCTGGAAGACGTATCGGTTCTTCAGCAGCAGGCGGATGGACTGGGAGAAGGTCTCCCAGATCGCGTCGTAGATGAGACCCTCGCGGTCGTGTCGGGTGAGGGTCTGAAAGTAGGCGCGAAGGGTCGAGCGTTCGTCCGTAGCCTCGGCATCTTCGAATTCCCGGGCATAGGCGGCGTTGAACGCGATCCAGTAGAAGATGAAGGCAGCGTCGTGGTCGTCGCCGGCGAGCTCGGCGCGGTTGAGCCAGCTCAGCGAGCGGTGAACCCGCAAACTCAGCTCCGGGGGGAATCCGTCGCGGATGGCCCGCTGCTTGTCTTTCAGGCTGGCGAAGGATCGAGGATCTGGGGCATCGGCGTCGGCCATGGAATCACCTGTACTGATCGAGCGCCGCTGAGAGCTGCTTGCTCACGAGCTGGCGCAACGTCTCGGGGCGCACGACCTCCACGTCCGCGCCGAAACGCAGGACGTCGCGCACCAGCTCCGTGGGGTCGGCGAAGGGAATGGTCAGCTCGTAGCGCCCGTCGGTGAGCCACTGCCCCTGTTGCTGGGGGTGCCAGCTCTCCTCGGCCACCCAGCGCGCCATATGGGCGCTGAAGCGGAGGATGGCGGTGGCCCGGGGCACCCCGGAGAAGATGCCGTAGGAGCGGGCGAGACGCTGATCGAGTTCTTCGTCGTCGAGATCGTCGGCTACTTCGTCGAGCAGGCGCGCGGTGTCGATCCGGTCCACGGCGAAGATGCGCAGGCCCTCGCGCATGTGGCACCAGGCGTCCAGGTACCAGTTGTCACGGTAGTGGACCAGCCGCTGGGGCGAGACCGTGCGGCGGGTGGTCTCGTCGCGGCTGCGGCTGCGGTATTCGAGGTCGACGCGCTTGCGTTGTCCGACCCCGGTCGCGAGGGTACGGAACAGCACCGGATGAACCTGCCTCGCCCCCATGGAAAGGATCCGCAGGCGCGCGTAGAGATCGCCGGTACCGGCTTCCTGACGGCTGAGGAGCGCTTCGATGCGTTTGCGGAAGGGCGCCAGCTCATCGGCGAGCAGGCCCGGCGAGAGGGTGCTCAGCATCCGCTCGAGCGCCAGCAGCGCCTGCAGCTCGGCGGCGGAGAACCACAGCCCCGGAAGCTCCCAGTTGCCCGACAGTCCCTCGCCGTCGTAGTAGTAGCCGTTGCGCTCCCGGTCGTAGACGATGGGCGCGTCCAGGTGGTCGCGCATGGTGGCGATGGTGCGCTTCACCGTGGGCTCGGAACACTCGAGAAGCTGCATCAGATCGGCGAGCGAGATGGGCACCCGCCGGCCGGCCAGCACCCGGTG
>JAWLGU010000142.1:0-6335 GCA_041690675.1 Pseudomonadales bacterium
AACACCCGCATCTCGAAATTCAGGCTGCTTTCGCCGAAGCCGACGAAGAACACCGCCGGCGGCGGCTCCCGGACCACCCGGGCGTTGCCGTCGATCACCTCGATCAACACCCGGTGGGTGAGCTCCACGTCGGAGCCGTAGGCCACCGCCACTTTGACGATGACCCGCGTGATCGGGTCCGTGAGGGTCCAGTTCGTGAGCTGGGTGGTGATGAACGTCTTGTTGGGAATGATCTGCTCCTTGCGGTCCCAATCGGTAATCGTGGTGGCGCGAATGCGGATGCGGGTCACGGTGCCCGTGATGCCGGACACCGTCACCGTGTCCCCCACGCGGATGGGACGCTCGAACAGAATGAGCAGGCCCGAGACGAAGTTCGCCACGATCTCCTGGAGTCCGAAGCCAAGCCCTACACCCAACGCCGCCACCAGCCACTGCAGCTTGGACCACTGGGCGCCCACCATGTTGAGCACCGCCACGCTCCCCGTGAGCACGATGAGATAGGTGATGACGGTCTTGACCGCGTAGGCCGTTCCGGCCTGGAGCTGCATTCGGCTGAACAAGGCCACCTCCAGGGTCCCGGCCACGTTGCGCGCCGCAAAATAGGTGAGAAAGCCCAGCACTGCAGCCGCCAGCAGGCTCCCCAGGGTGATGGCCATCTGCTCCGTCCCCTCGCCGGCGGTCCACAGCACCACCTCGTTCAACACGTCGAGGGCCGGCAACAGGTCCGACCAGGTGCCCCAGAGAACCACCGCGGCCCCCACGGCCACCAGCATGCGCACCAGCGCCCGGGCCTGGTTGTCCACGTCCTCCGGTGCCTGCTCCAGCTGCTGCAGTTCGTCCGGAAGACCCTCCGCGGCGTCGCCGGCGGCGCGGCGGGCGGAGCGCCGTTGCAGTGCCATCCGGCGATGGTCCAGCACCTGCCGGGCGGTGACGCGCCGCCGGCTGACGGCGACGCCGCGAACGACGATGTCGTAGAGCAGCACGGCGCCCACCACCACGGCCACGCTGAACAGCAGGCGCGATTCCACCACCAGCGCCGAGTAGTGATAGCCCGACCAGGACAGGGCCAGCAGCACCAGCGGAGCCGCGACGCTCATGGGGTGCAACAGGTACCGGTTGGCGTTGCGCCAGCCGGAAGCCGAGTCCGACTCCCAGTTCTGCAGTACGCCCCGGCCCGGGCGCAACACGCGATAGGCGAACACCGCCACGGCCACGGACGCGATGGACAGGCTCACCCGGCTCAAACCGCCGGTGGTCGGGCCATAGCCCCGCGGGTCCACCACGGCGGCGAAGATCGCCGTCGGCACCACCACCGCGGCCAGCCATGGCAGATTGCGCCGCAGCACGCTGCAGGCGTTCTCGGACCAGCCGAAGTGGCGTCGCGCCAGGCCATCCCGACGGCACACGTGGCGCAGCGTCTCCAGGCCGAGCAGCAGTATGGCCCCCACCTGCAGCCCGAGGGCCAGCACTCCGGGGAACCCCGATGCGTCGCCGAGGAGCACACCCGCGGCGGCGAGGGCCAACGGCAGGGGCAGGGCCAGACCCACGGAGGCCGCCAGCGCCGTCCACGTGTAGCGCACCCGGTCCTGGCTGAGGCTGCCGAGCTTGCGCGCGTGCCGCGCCAGGAGTCGCCGCATGGGCGGCCGTGCCCGGGCGGTGACCAGGGTCAGGGCGAGGAGCAGCAGGACGTTGACCCCGTCCCGGGGCCGCGCCCCACGCACCGCGTCGGCCACGGCCGTGGAATGCTCCGGCGCCAGCAGCCAGTCCCGCTCCTCACCGAGCCGCTCCACGACATCCCCCGGGAATGGCCCGGCGGTGGGCGTCCAGAACAGACGGCTGTCCAGCAGCCGCTGCAGCTCGTCGGTGCGGTCCATCAGCCGGGAAGCCACGCTGCGCACGCGGGTGAGGGCCTCGATGTAGCGGTCGTAGGCCGAGGACGCCATCCGCAACAGCCGCACCCGTTCCGCTTCCAGCTCCGGCGCCCGCCGGGCCGGCTCCGCCGTGAGCTCCCGCTGCGCATAGCGCAGCTCGTCCAGACGGATGTTCTCCAGCCGCGCGCTGGTGATTTCCTGATCCAGATCGCCGATGGCGATGGCTTCGCGACCGTCCCGGGCCAGCTCCCGCCACTGCTTCAGCAGTTCCATGCCGAGCTCCGCGGATCGGATGGCGCCGGCCACCGCCAACTGCTGCTTGACGTTGTCCAGGTAGCGCGACACCCGCGCCAGATCGTTCTCGAGCACGGCCTCGGTTTCCGCCAGGCCGTCGATGCGGGCGAACACGCCGCTGATGCGTTCCGCGCGCTCGGCGTTCTCCGTGGCCAGCGACCGGTCCGGGCCAGCGGCCTCGACCAGCGCCTCGGTTCGCGCCTGGCTGCGGCGGGAGGTCTCCTCCACCGCCAGCGCCCGGGCGGCGCTGAGCGTCTGCTGAAGGACTCCGATGCGGGCGCTGCCCGCCTCGATCTGCCGGGTCAGCAGCCGCTGCTCCAGCTCCGCCACGTGCAGCCGGGGGGAACGCGACAGTCGCTGCTGGTTGAGACGCTCCAGCCGGGCCTCCGCCGCCGCCAGGGTGCTGGCCCGCAACGCCTGGCGGGAGAGATTTGCCTCGGAAGGCTCTTCGCGGGTGGCGGTGCTGGCGGCCTCCCGGGCTTCGCTGACGTCGCGCTGCGCGTCGGCGATCAGATCCGGCAGATCGAGCCGCTGTTCCGCGGCTACCGCAGATCGCAGCTCGTCGAGCCGGCGGCGTAGCGCCGCCTGCTCCGACTGCTCCGCCACCAGCGCCTGCTCCAGCGCGTCCGGGTCGTCGTCGCCGATCTCCGGCCGCTCAGGCGGCGCCGCCAGTCGAGCCTCCAGCTCCTGGATCCGCCGGGGCGCGGACTCGGCCATCGCCGCCAGGCGGCGCGCCTCGGCCCGATCCTCGGCCGCCGATTCCAGGTTGCGGATCGATCGGCGATACAGATCCCGAGTCTCCGCCGCCGACGCGTCGTCGGCGGGCGCCGCGCTCTCGAGCTCGGCGAGGCGGCTCTGCAGATCCTCCAGCGCGGGCGTCGCCTCGCCACCCACGGCAGCCCCAGCCAGGCACAGGCACAGTACGCATGACATCAGGGTGCGGAACCATCCGAGCCGGAACGTGAGCATCTGCGACCTCGATCTCGGGGAGCGCGGAGGGTACATCATCGGCGCGGCCGCGAGTGTTGCCGTCCGGTTTCCGAAACAGCGCAGATGTTGCCGCCGGGTTTCTCCAGGGGGCGGCGCGGCGCTCGCCCACCTTCGAGCGCCGTCGACTTGGGACGCCCACCCTGCTGCAATAGCAGAAATCCCGTTGCGGAGTGCCGTCATGACCGACCAGCAGCTTCACCCCGCCCTGCAACCCGGCCGGGTCGCCGTGATCACCGGCGCCGCCAGCGGCATCGGCCTCGCCACCGCCCGCCGCCTGGCGGGCTTCGGCCTGCGACTCTGCCTGGTAGACCGGGACGAGACCGCCCTCGAGCACGCGCGCGTGGACCTCGCGGAGCGCACGGAGGTTCTGGCGGTGCCTGCCGACGTCGCCGATGCAGAGTCCATGGATCGGCTGGCGAATGCCGTGTCGAGCTCGCTCGGGCCGGTCTCCGTGCTGATGAACAACGCCGGCATCGGCGGCGGCGGCGACGCGCTGTCGAACCCCGAGGGCTGGCGCCGGGTGCTGGGGGTCAACCTGATGGGCGTCCTCCACGGCGTCCAGAGCTTCGTCCCGGCCATGGTCGAGGCGGACCTGGAGGGCCTGGTGATCAACACAGGCTCCAAGCAGGGCATCACCCAGCCCCCAGGCGACACGGCCTACAACGTCAGCAAATCGGGGGTCAAGGCGCTCACCGAAGGCCTGGCCCACACGCTGCGGGAGAAGACCGGCGGCCGCGTCACCGCGCATCTGCTGATTCCCGGGTTCACCTACACCGGCATGATCGCCCGCCACGTGCCCCACAAGCCGCCCGGCGCCTGGACTCCCGAGCAGGTGGCGGACCGGCTGCTGGACGGTCTCTCCCGCGACGAGTTCTACATCCTGTGCCAGGACAACGAGACCACCCGGGAGCAGGACGTGAAGCGGATCCTGTGGGCCACGGGCGACATCGTCGAGAACCGCCCCGCGCTGTCGCGCTGGCACCCGGACTATAAGGACGCCTTCGCCGCGTTCATGGCGGAATGAGCGGTGCAGCGGTCCGGCTAGGCGAGCCCTAGCGCCCGCACCACCGCGCCCTGGTCGAAGTAGGGCCGCTCGCAGACGATCCTGTCCGAGCCCGGGGCGAACTCGAAGCTCGCCGCCATGCGCACCCGGAACGACCGACCCGTGGGCTCGATGGTGCGGTCCTCCAGCCGCAGCGGGCCGAGGTGGGTGCCGGTGAGCCAGAACTCCACCAGCACCGTGTCGCCGGCGGCAGCGATGGCGATGATCTGGTTGGCCTGATCGGGAAACGGCGTGCGCGAGCGGGCGAAGTAGCGACGCACCGCCTCCTCGCCGTCGAACACGGCGCCGGAGCCGTACAGCTCGTAGCGCGGGTGGGCGAAGGTGGCGAGGACACCGTCCCAATCCCCCGTGCACTCCAGCGCCATGTGGTCGCGAACCGTCTGGATCCGTGCGGCCGCCAGGTCGTTCATCAGCCCTCCGTCAGTCCTGCGCGCGCTCCGGGTCCGCCGGGCCCACCCAGAACTGCGGATTGTAGGCCACCTCCCAGAGGTACCCCTCGGGATCCGCGAAGTAGCCGGCATAGCCGCCCCAGTCGGTCTTGCGGGGCCGCTTCTTCAGGGTCGCCCCCGCGCGCACCGCCTCGTCGACCACTTCGTCCACCTCCGCTTCGGAGGCTACGTTGTGGGCCAACGTGAAGCCGGCGAAGCCCGCGCCGTCGGCGGACACCGAGGCATCGTCGGCCAGGTCCTCGCGGCCGTAGAGGGCGAGCCAACTGCCGTCGAGGGTGAAGAACGCCACCTCCGGCGGCGACTCCATGCGCGGGAAGCCGAGCCCCTGCTCGTAGAACGCCGCCGCACGCTCGAGATCGCGGACACCCAGGGTGATCATGCTGATGCGCGGTTTCATGCGGTGGATTGAACCACAGGTCCACCGGGGGCGGCATCCGGATCCCGCGCCGCCGGGGCCTCGAGCCCCGCCACCGCGAACTCCATGAGCTCCGCGGTGAGCCGCCGGACGAGCTCGCGCCGGCGCCGGGACGAGCGTACCCGGGGGTCGTCGACCCGGCGCAGGGCATGGCCGAAGGCGCCGATCACGAAGTCGAACCGATGGGCGATCTCGCTGCGATCTAGATGGGGCAGGGCCCGGGCCAGCTCGTCCAGAAACGCCTCCACGTGGGGCGCCAGCTCCTGCTGCAGCAGCAGCTCGTACTCCGGCGCGGGATCCGCCTGCAACCGGGCCAGTATCCGCGGCAGCGCCCGCTCGCCCGGATCCAGCGACGCCGCCATCTCGAGCATGGGGGCGAACCAGATCTCCAGCAGCCGGCGCACCGGCACGGGCCTCGGGGTCGCGCCCCGGGCTTCTTCCAGGCTGGCGAGACGCCGCGCCACCAGCGGCTCGAACCGCCGCATCAGCACCGCCTTCTTCAGCTCCTCCAGGGAACCGAAGTGGAAACGGATGGAGGCCACGTTGGCGCCGATCGCCGAGACGATCATGCGCACGCTGGTGTTGCGCAGGCCGTGCTCGGCGAAAAGCACCTCGGCGGCGTCCATCAGGCGGCGCTTGGTGTCGTTGGCCATGGGGAATCCCTGCTGTGGCGGTGAGCTTGCCGCATCCCCGGGCAGGAATCAAACATGTGTTTGACTCCGAGACTAAAACAGTCGTTTAATTCCGCCACCAGAGAGCGGAGACCGACGATGAGCGCCACGGACTACGTACGTTTTCCCCGAGGCTACCTGCAGCTTCACCCCCACCCCGCCATCAACTACCAGCTCAATCGGCTGCGGCCCGCGGCATCCACGGAGGAGCTCGCCACCGCCGGCGAGCAGGTGACCAGCCTGCAGGAGTGGAAATGCCGCATGCTGGAGCTGGCAACCGAGGCGGAACGGCAAGGCCGGCTTCTCCACGCCAGCACCTACTACCGGGCGGCGGAGTTCTACATGCTGCCGGACGACCCGGACAAGGCGGACGCGAACCGGCGTTTCCTCGCGCTCTTCGACGCGGCCACCCGCGAGCTGCCGCTCGAGCGGCTGGAGGTGCCGTTCCAGCAGGGGCCCCTGCCGGTGCAGGGGTCCCTGCCCGTGATCCGGCTCCGGGCGAGCGGTACGCCCCGGGACGTCCTGGTGGTGCACGGCGGCTTCGACTCCTACATCGAGGAGCTGGTCTTCAGCTTTCTCGAC
>JAWLGU010000143.1:0-6292 GCA_041690675.1 Pseudomonadales bacterium
CAGCGCCGGCACGTAGGACTCCTGGTCGTCGGGGTAGTCGTGAAAGCCGCCGGTCTGATCCGCCGTGCACTCGAGCGGCAGAAAGTCGCCGCCCGTCGCGTCCGCCCCGGCGGCGCCGTCCGCCACGGCCGTGCCCGCCGCCAGTATCCCGATCACCGCCGCGCACCCGGCCAGCGCCCTCGCATTCTTCCTCATGATCGCGGCCTCGCAACCGGCAGGGGGCTCAGTCTACTCACACGGCGAAGCCGCGGTCGAGGCCGCTCGCGCCGGTGGCCGTGGGCCGTGCCGGGGACGCTCCCCATTGCTCTGGTCCTGCTGCTCGTATGGGCCGCGGAGGCCGGCGCCGACGCGTTCGGGCGCGACTGGTGCGCGATCGAGAGCGAAGGCTTTCGTCTGGTCACCGACCGGGGCCGGGACGAGGCGGAAGACATGGTGCGCTGGCTGCGCGCCTTCCGCCCGGCGGCCGAACGCTACCTCCCCGGCACCCCCAACCAGGCGGAGCTGCCGCTGACCATCACCGTGTTCGACCGGCCCCGGGATTTTCGCCGGGCGCTCGGCACCGGCGCCGTGGCGGGGTTCATGCAGCCGTCGCTGAACGAGAATCTCTTGGTGGTGGGGCCGGACCACGCAGCCCGGCGCGAGCACGAGACCCTGCTGCATGAGTACGTCCACTACCTGCTGCGCACCCGCCGTGGGGTCAACCTGCCCACCTGGCTCGACGAGGGGCTGGCCGGGATGCTTTCGTCCGCCGCGATCGCCGAGGGGGAGGTGCGGATCGGTCGGATGCCGGTGAACGATCTGCGGCGGATGATCCGCGACAGCGGTGTGTCCGTGGGCGAGACCCTGCGGGCGCGCGACGTCTCCGAATGGCCATTGCCGCGACAGCGCGGCTTCTACGCCTGGTCGTGGCTGCTGGCCCATTGGCTGCTGCTCGGCCAGGAGGCCGCGGGTGCGGAGCAGCGGGCCCTCGAAACCTTCCTCAGCGGCACCGGCGGCACCCTCACCGACGCCCTGGGGCTGTCGGAGAGCGCTCTGGAACGCGCCCTGGAGCGTCATCTGGAGCGCCGCACCCCCTCCGCCACCCATGCCGTTGCCGCACTCGCCGATTCGCCGTCGGCGTTCCGTTGCCTCGACGAGAGCGAGAAGATCTACCGGTTGAGCCTCGCCATGGTCGCCCACAACCCCGAGGCGGCGGCCGAGCGATTGCGCGAGCGGCTGACCGGCGATGCCGGCAACGCCGAGTTGTGGATGGCCTTGTCGCTGGCGGAAGAGCATGCGGGGAACGCCGACGCCACCCTCGAGGCGGCGCGGCGGGCCCACGCCATCGCGCCCGACGATGTCTCCACGTCGGTGCGCCTGGCCAGTGCTCTGGCCGTGGGCTGCATCGTCGAGGCGTCGGAGCGCTGCCGGATGCGCTGGCAGGAGGCGGTACCGCTTCTGCGGGCATCGCTGCGCCACGACCCCACCCGGCACGATGCCATCTTCACCCTGGGCCTCGCCTACCTCTACTCCGGCCGGCCCGGGGACTCGCTGAACTACCTGCGCATCGCCCACCGGCGTCAGCCCTGGGCGCCCCACGTGAACTTCTACCTGGGGGAGTCCTACCGGCTGGTGGGCGACAGCCGCGCCCGGGCACACCTGGAGCGGGCCCGGCAGTGGTCGCCCACGGCGATCTGGCGCAAGCTCGCCGACGCGGCATTGGAGATGCTCGAAACCTGAACCCGCCGGAACACCCGCACCAGCGCGACGTCCTGCCCACCGGAGCTCACCTCCACCTCCAGGCGCAGGCGCTGGCCATCCGGCGAGAGGGTGAAGCGCTCGCGCGCCTCGGCGTCCTTCGCGTCGGAGAGAATCACCAGGTCGCCCTCGTGCCAGCCGGCCCGCACCTCCCACAGGCCACGCCGCCGGGTGCCCCAGGAGACGTCACGGTAGTTGCGGCCGTCGTAGTAGATGCCCATGGAATCCCGGCCCTGCTCGATGCGCAGTTCCCGCGCCCGCAGCACAGGAAAATCGGCGAGGACGATGCCGAGCAGCCCGCCCCGGGCCCGCAGCACGCGGCGGGCAGGCAAGGTCTCGCTGGCGTCCGCGTCGAGCTGCCACGCGCCGGAGAGATCGAACCCCGCCGGCGGTTGCGGCTCGAGCGTGATGGTCGCACAGGAGGCGGCGAGCAACAGGGCAGCGACGAGGAATCCGCCCAGCAGCGTCCGAACTGTCCTCGCGGAGCCAGGGCCGCTTTGGCGGGTGACGATCATCGATCCCCGGCGGCGATCAGTTGGGCGCCGAGTGCTCGTCGGCGGCTTTCAGGGCGATCACCTCGGCCCGCCGGTTCAGGCCGCCGAGCTGGGATGCGAGATCCGCCCCCTCCACCAGCCCTTCGATGAACACCTTGATGGCGTCGTAGTCGTAACCGTCACAGGCCACCTCCAGGGTGTTCAGCGCGCCCCGCAGCTCCGACCACAGCACGAAGGATTCCTCGGCGCGCAGAATCTTCTTGTGCTCCGTGCCGGCCACGGCGCCACCCACCAGCAGCTCCTCGTGAAGCTTCTCGCCCCGCTTCAAGCCGGTGATCTCGATGGCGATGTCGCCGTCCGGGTGATCGTCGTCACGGACGGTGTAGCCCTTGAGGTGAATCATGCGCCGGGCCAGCTCGAGGATCTTCACCGGCTCGCCCATGTCGAGCAGGAACAGATCGCCGCCGCGGGAAAGGCTCGCGGCCTGCAGCACCAGCCCCGCCGCCTCCGAGATGGTCATGAAGTAACGGGTGGCATCGGGATGGGTTACGGTGACCGGCCCGCCGTGCTGGATCTGCTCGAGGAACAACGGCACCACCGACCCGGAGGAGCCCAGCACGTTGCCGAAACGCACCATGGAGAATCGGGTCTCGGCCGCTTCTTCCTGGAGCGCCTGCAGGATCATCTCCGACAGCCGCTTGCTCGCCCCCATGATGCTGGTGGTGCGCACGGCCTTGTCGGTGGAGATGAGAATGAAGTTCTTCACCCCAGCCGCCAGCGCCGCCTGAGCCGTGTACAGCGTGCCGAAGGTGTTGTTGCGAATGCCCTGGATCACGTTGTGCTCCACCAGCTCCACGTGCTTGTAGGCGGCGGCGTGGAACAGCGTCTCCACGTGGTAGGTCTCGATGGTGTGGGCCACCAGCGGCTTGTTGGTCACGGAGCCGAGCACCGCGACCACCGGCGCCTGCAGGCCGTCGTCGGCGCAGATGCGCTTGAGCTCGCGCTGGATCTCGAACAGCGCGAACTCCGAAACGTCGAGCGCCACCAACAGCCGCGGCCGCTGACGGACGATCTGCCGGCACAGCTCCGAGCCGATGGAGCCGCCCGCGCCGGTGACCATCACGCACCGGCCACGCACCGAGCCCTGCAGTAGATGGGGTAGCGGGTCCACCTCCACCCGGCCCAGCAGGTCCTCGATCTCCACGTCGCGGATGTTGGCGATGGACTGTCGCCCCGAGATCAGATCCGTCAGATCGGGAATGAGCCGGACCCGGATCCGGAACGGCTCTAGAAACTCGATGATACGGCGCCGGTCCTGGGCCTCGGTGGAATTCACCGCCACGAACACCTGTCGGGCGTCGGTGTCCTCGAGCAGTTGCCCCAGGTGGCGGGGGGCGTACACGTGCAGACCGTCGATGATGCGCTTCTGCATCCGCTTGTTGTCGTCGAGGAACGCCACGGGCACGTAGTACCCCTGCTGCTGCAGCACCCGGGCCAGCTCCACCCCCTTGCTGCCGGCCCCGTAGATGATCACCCGCTCCCGGGCGCTCAGCTTGCTTTCCAGGCGCTGGAAGTAGGCCTGCACCAGAAACCGGGAGCCGGTGACGTAGAGCAGGGTGAGCAGCCAGAAGATGATGGGCACCGAACGCGGAAAGCCCTTCAGCGGCACCATGTACGCCACCGCGGCCACCACCACGGCGGTGATGGTGGCGCCCTTGATCACGGCCATCAGGGCGTGGTTGCCCATGTGACGCACCACGTGCCGGTAGAGACCGAGGGCGCCGAACACGGGGATGCACACCAAACTCGAGACGACGAAGGCGGGCCAGAACTGAGCCACCTCCGGATTCAGCTCGCCCAGACGCAGCGCGATGGCGCTCCACAGCGCCAACGGCAGGGCCACCGCGTCCGTCAGGACCGCAATGGCCTGCTTGCGGCGCAGCGGCAGCTGGTCCATGAACTCGCTAATCATCCCGCTCATGGGCGCCCGGCCGGACGGGTCCGGGAGGCTCGGGCAGGCCGGCCCGCAGCAACCACGCCGCCGCGGCCAGAGGCGCCACCGCGGGCACCAGCCAGGCAAGGATCAGGGGATACGGGAGCGCCGATCGAGCGCACAGCCAAGCGAGCGGGAGCAGCCAGAAGACGCCGTACAGCAGGTAACACACCGTTGTCCACAAATGCCCCCGTTTCGCCGCCACCTTCTGGTAGAGATGGCTGCGATGCGCCTGGGTGATCGACTGACCGGTCGAAGCCCTAACTATAAGGGTATAGCTGGCATCAAACCAGAACCCGGCCAGCAGCACGAGGGAGGCCGTCAGCGGCAGCGTCTGCTGGCGCCACAGCAGCAGCGCCACGGCGCCGGTGAGCAGGCCCAGAAAGCCGCTGCCCGTATCGCCCATGAAGATCCGCGCGGGCGGCCAGTTGTAGGCGAGAAAGGCCACCAGCGCACCCGCCGCCAGCCAGCAGAGATCCCCGGGCCAGCCCGGAAGCCCCATGCCCGCCACCTGCACGCCGACGAAGAACACCAGCCCCTGGACCCCGGCCAGCCCGTCGATGCCGTCCATGAAATTGTAAAGGTTGACGTGCCAAACCAGCGCGAGGGTGACCAGCACCCCCGCGAGCCAGCCCGCCCCGGGCCAGGCCGACCAGACGAAGGCGGCCGCCGCCGCGACGTGGAGCAGCAGCCGCAGCCGCGCCGAGGCCTCCCGCAGATCGTCCCACAGGCCCACCGCGGCCAGCGCCAGGCCACCCGCCGCCAGCACCAGGGCCGACTCCGCGCCGAGACTGCCGAGCCACGCCAGGTAGCCCACCACCGGCAGCACGAAGGCGAGGCCGCCAGCGGTGGGGGTGGGGCGGACGTGGAAGCTGCGCTCGTTGGGATGCGCGAGCACCGCCAGACGCCTGGACCCCTGCAGGGTCAGCCACTCCAGGGCCAGCCCGACGACGAAGCCGGTGCCGACGAGCATCAGCGCGACGTCCGGAACCACCTCACCGTATCCTCGAGCTCCTCGATGGGCTCCCGCGGCGGCACCCAGCCGAGGGACTCCCGGGTGGCGGAGCAGTCGACCTGCAGCGGCTCGAACAGCCGGCAGTAGATGGCTTCGCGGCGAATCAGCGCCGCCGCCGCCCGCAGCGCACGGGGCGGCACCGCGATCTGCCGCGGCGGCTGCCCGAGCAGCCGGCGCATGTCCGCCAGCAGCTCGGTGACCCGAGTGTCCCGGGGATCCGCGACGTGGAATACGCCGCAGCCCGTTTCGTTCAGCCGGAGCAGCAGGTCGCAAAGGTTGCCCACCCCCACCATGCTGCGCAGCGCCGACGCCCGGCCCAGCGGCAGCGGCGCACCGCTGGCGGCCCAGCGCATGAGGGTGGCGAAGTTGCCGCGCACGCCGGGCCCGTACACCAGGGGCGGCCGTACCAGCGCCAGCGCCGTGCCCGGCTGCACCGCCGCCAGCAGCTGCTGTTCCGCCTGCGCCTTGCTGCGGGCGTAGGCGTCCCCGGGACGCCGCGGGTCCTCGGGCCGCAGCGGCGCCGCGCTCACGTCGCCCAGCACCTTGACGCTGGAGAGCCAGACGAAGCGCGGGACCCCGGCCTTCTGCGCCGCCCGCAGCCACCGCAGCGGCGCCTCCACGTTCACCCGCTGCAACGCCACCGGGTCGCTGGCCGCTACCGCCTCGTGGGCGGTGGCGGCCAAATGGTAGACCACGTCCACCCCGGCGAGGACTCGGGCGATGGCGTCTTCGTCGCGCTCCAGCGCATCCAGCGCCAGGCGGCCGGGCAGATCCGCGTCCCGACTCACCCGGCGCACCTCCACGCCGGCCGCCTCGAGCTGCCGGCACAGGTGACTGCCCACGAACCCTGCGGCGCCCACCACCAACGACACGGTCATGGCGCGGGCCGCACGATGCTGGAACACTCGATGGGCAGGACGGACAGGATGACGAATCCGCAGGTTGCCGAGACCGTCGTATGTTACCCCGCATCCGGCGGCGAGTTCGCCTGTCTCGTGCGGATGGCGCGCCCCGCCGGCGGAGCGGGACGCGCCAGGGCCGCGGGCCGCGGGC
>JAWLGU010000144.1:0-6185 GCA_041690675.1 Pseudomonadales bacterium
GAATGTGTGGTATTGCCGGAATCTGGCATCCGGATGGACGCGTTCCGGCGGCGAACGCGCTAGTCCGTATGACCGGGATGCTGTTACACCGAGGTCCGGACGAGGAGGGCTACCACACCGAGCCCTACGTGGGCTTGGGGCACCGGCGTCTATCGATCATCGACCTCAGCACCGGCCAGCAGCCGCTGTGCAACGAGGACGAGACCGTCTGGGTCGCCTTCAACGGCGAGATCTTCAACTACCGCGAGCTGCGTCGCGATCTCGAGCTACGGGGGCACCGCTTCGCTACCCGGAGCGATACCGAGGTGCTGGTTCACCTGTACGAGGAGAAAGGGCTCGAATTCGTTGACGAGTTGAATGGGCAATTCGCCATCGCCCTCTGGGACCGGCGGCGACGGCGCCTGGTGCTGGTGCGCGATCGCGTAGGTATTCGGCCGCTCTTCCACGCGACGCTTGCCGACGGAACGGTCCTGTTCGGTTCCGAGGTCAAGGCCTTGTTCGCGCACGGTGCCGTGCATCCCGAGATCGATCCCGTGGCGGTGGGACAGATCGCCACCCTCTGGGTTCCGGTACCTCCACGATCCGGCTTCCGCAACGTGGAGCAGATTGCGCCCGGGCGGATGCTCGTACTGGAGAACGCCTCCAGACAGGAGCGCCAGTATTGGACATATCGCTTTCCGCGCCGCCACGAGTACGAAGACCGCTCTCTGGACCATTGGGTGGAGCGGGTTCGCGAAACCCTCCATGATGCGGTCACACTGCAGCTCCGCGCCGACGTCCCGGTCGCCAGCTATCTGAGCGGCGGGCTGGACTCCTCCATTCTCACCGCGTTGACCCGACGGCATCATGAGTCACTCACCACGTTCTCTGTCGGCTTCAGCGATGCGCGGTTCGACGAGCGTGCCTTCCAGCGTCAGATGATCGACCATCTCCGCACTGATCACCGCCAAATAGACGTCACGCCGGCGGAGATCGGAAGCGCATTTTCCGACGTGGTACGGCTTTCGGAGACGGCGACGATCCGGACGGCGCCCGCGCCGCTCCTGCGCCTCGCTCAGCTCGTCCGCGAGAACGGCATCAAAGTCGTGCTGACCGGGGAGGGCGCGGACGAGGTATTCGGCGGCTACAACCTGTTTCGCGAAGACAAGGTCCGGCGATATTGGGCCCGCGATCCCGCTTCTGCCCGGCGCGCCGCGCTACTGGGCAGACTGTATCCCTACATCCAGCGCGACCCGAAGGCTGGCCAGTTCTGGCAGGCGTTCTTCCGGTCTGGGCTGGAAGACGTTTCGAATCCCTATTACTCCCACGCCCTTCGGTGGTCCGGAGGCACCCAGTTGAAGCGCTTCCTGGCTCCAGATCTGGTAGCCCAGATGCAGAGCGAAGAGGCGCTGCACGCCGAGCTCGACACGTACCTCGAGCCGGATCGGGATGCGTGGCACCCATTGTGCCGGGCCCAGCACCTGGAAATGGCCTTGTTCATGTCCGGCTATCTCTTGAGTACCCAGGGTGATCGCATGATGATGGGCCACTCCGTGGAAGGCCGCGTTCCGTTTCTCGATCACCGCGTGATCGAGCTGGCAGCCGCGATCCCGCCGAAGTACAAGCTTCGCGGGCTGAACGAAAAGTTCATATTGAAGGCTGCCTTTGCCGACTTGCTGCCCAACGACATCGCGCATCGCCCGAAGCAGCCCTACCGGGCACCCATAGCCGCGTGCTTCGCGTCTGGCGCAGACAACGAGGCCAGCAGACTGCTGAGCGACCCGCACCTGGAACAGTCCAACCTGCTGAACGGGCCAGCGGTGAAGCGGCTGCTCGCCAAGGCACGGCGTGGTGAGCGGGCGCTCGGCGAACGGGAGGAGATGGCCCTGGCGCTCGTCACATCGATTCAGCTCCTCGACCATCACTTCTTCAGCGGACATCCGATCGCGGGAGCTATGGCAACGGCATGACTGCAGGTTCGTTCAAAGAAAAATGGTGGAAGGCTCGCGTCGAGCTTCGCGAGCTCGGATACTGGCTCGTGGAGGGGCTCCCGGGCGCGCTCGGTTCGCGGCTGCGCGGCGCCGTCATGCGTTCCAGCCTGAAAGGCCTGGGCCGCGATACCACCCTCCAGCGCGGATTCAGGGTCACGAATCCCGAGCTGGTGTCGATCGGCTCGAACTGCAACCTGGCGCAGGGCGTCTTCATTACCGGAGGCGGGGGCGTCACCATCGGGAACTGGGTGGGCTTCGGCCCCGACACGAAGATCTGGTCGGTCAATCACCGCTACGAGGATCCGGATCGCCCCTGGCTGCAGCAGGGGTGGGAGCGCAAGCCTGTCGAGATAGAGGATGACGTGTGGCTGGGTGCGAACGTGTTCGTCATGCCCGGCGTTCGCATCGGCCGGGGCTCGATCGTTTCGGCCGGAGCCGTGGTAACCAAGAGCATCCCGGAATACGCCCTGGTCGCCGGCAACCCCGCCCGGGTCGTCGGCTGGCGCAAGCAGCCTCCGAGCACCCGCGAGCCGGCTCCCGTCGCATCCGAGACAGGCACGGAGGATCGATGAGAGACGCGAGATTGGCGGCGTCGTCGCTACTCCTGCTGATCGCCGCCTGTTCATGGATCGCCGGCTGTTCGCCCACACACGAAGAGGTCTCCCTGGTGGATGGATCTGACATTCAGGACGATTTGACGGCAATCAGCCAAGCAAGGGTGCTCCTCGGCCATCAGTCGGTCGGCCGAAACCTGCTGGCCGGCCTGGAGGCTTTGGCCCAGGAAGCTGGTGTGCCGTTGAGGATTCTGGAGATCGATGGTATGCCGCCGGATTCGGAGCCAGGGATCTTCCATTCGAACATCGGCCGCAACGGCGATCCGGCGTCGAAATGCGAAGTATTCGGCCAGCTCCTGACTCGCCCCGAGCGACCCCGGTACGACCTCGCCATGATGAAGTTCTGTTACGTGGATCTGGGCCGGGATGTGGATGTCGAAGTGGACGCCATGCTGGAGCGCTACACCCGGACGGTGCGCGAAATCCGCGAGCAGCGGGCCGATGTGCACCTCGTCCACGTGACCTTGCCCTTGATGTCCGATCCGCCCGGACTCAAAACCCGGGTAAAGCGGTTGATCGGCTACCCGACGTACCGGGACGAGGACAACGTGCTGCGCAATGCCTACAACCGGGCGCTGCGTGAATGGTTCGCCGGGGAGCCGCTGTTCGACCTCGCCGCCGTGGAAGCCACGTTCCCGGATGGTTCTTTGAGCTCGTTCGAGCATGAGGGGCAGTCGATCCACACGCTCGTTCAGGCGTATACCGATGATGGCGGGCATCTGAACGACGTCGGGCGTCGCCGCGCGGCCGAGGCTTTCGTGCGGACGTTGGCTGCCGTTCTTCGCCCGTCCGGCGGGCCAGCCGAATAGCGCTGGCCCCGATCCCATTACGTCTACAGGCCGAGCTCCTCTACGGACTCGACCAGGACCGGTTTCAGGTGGAGATAGCGGGTGGCCTTGCGCTTCGCCTCGATGTCCTTGTAGACGTTCACCGCCTGGGTCTCGGTGATGCCGATGGCTGCCGCCAGCTCCCGCGGCTCCCGCCCATGGTTGTACGCCCACAGGGCCAGATCCATCTGCTGGTACGGCAGCGCGAAGTAGAACTCGTCCTGCCCCTGGGCCAGGCTGTACGTATCCGTGGTCGGCACCGCGTTGCAGATCTCGTCCGGCAGGCCGAGATGGCGGGCCAGCGCGTATACCTGGGACTTGTACAGGTGGGCGATGGGCTTGAGGTCCGCGCTGCCGTCCCCGTTCTTCACGAAGAAGCCCTGGTCGTACTCGAGGCGATTCGGGGTGCCCACGACCGCATAGTTCAGCCGGTCCGCGTGAAAGTATTCCACCGTCTTGCGCAGGCGTTGCTTGTAGTTGGTCGCGGCCACGATCTGCAAGTACTCTTTCAACCCAAGAGGGTAGCGGGCCACCTCGCCGTCCGGGGATTGGACCACCAGATGGAAGCGGTTCACCTGTCCCTCGATGCCGCCGGCGATGACGATCTTGTTCTTCCAGCCGTCGCTGTACTCCGGTACAACGCGGCGGATAGCCTCGTCGCGCCATTGATAGCAGCCAATGGCTTCGAGCGCCGGAGCGATGTCGTGCACCTCATGGGTGATGCCGAGATGCTCGGCGAGTGTCCTGCCCCGATGGGTGCTGGTGCCCGAGGAATCCCGTTCCGGAAGCAGCAGCCCGAAAACCCGGCTGGCGCCGACCGCCTTCACCGCCAGCCCCGCGCAAACGGAGCTGTCGATGCCGCCGGAGATGGCCACCACCAGCCCGCGGCGCGACAGGTCGCGGGAGAGAATCTCGCGAATTCGGCTGCAGATTCGCTCGACCACAGCATCCCCGTCGATGTCCAGCACGTGGGGGTCGAGGATGTCGGATGCGATGTTCATTGGGGGAATCCTTCTTCGGCGATGGCGAATTTTTTGACTTTACCGGAGGACGTCTTGGGCAGCTCGGTGACGAACTCCACCGCCTTCGGAATCTTGTAGCTGGCCAGGTGCTTCCGGCAGTGAGCCTTCACGGAACGCTCGTCCAGTTCCTGATCGTTCTCGAGCACCACCACGGCTCGTACGGCCTGGCCGAGCATCTCGTCACTCATGCCGGTTACCGCAACCTCCTGCACCTGGGGGAGGGCGGTGATGACCTCTTCGACCTCCAGGGGACTGACCCGGTACGCGCCCACTTTGATCATTTCCGATGCCCGGCCACGGACGAACAGGAAGCCGTCGGAATCCTGGTGGGCCAGATCCCCGGTCGCGAGCCAGCCGTCTTTGAGCACCTGGGCGGTGGCATCCGGATCGTTCCAGTAGCCCAGCATGATGTTGGGGCCTCGCGCGTGCAGCTCGCCAACGACCCCCGGCGGCACCGTGGCGCCGTCGGGGCCGCGAATCTCGATCTCGACCCCTGTGATGGGAATGCCGACGGACCCCAGCTTGTCGTCGAGCCGTTCCGGAGGCAGATACGTCAGTCGCGCCGACGCTTCGGTCTGCCCATACATGACGAAAAGTTCCGCTTCCGGCAGTGCCTGGCGGAGCCGCTCTATGAGCGAGGGCGCCATTGCGCCCCCGGCCTGGGTCACCCGCCGCAGGCTGCCGAGCTCGTAGTCGGCGAGCTCACAACGCCCCAGCAGCAGCGCGAAGGTGGAGGGGACGCCGGCGAAGGATGTGATGCCCTCGTTCTGGATGCGCTCCAGGGTTACGTGGGGGAACACCAGGTTGTCCTCGATGTACAGGCACGCGCCGCTCAGGAGGTGCGTGTGGAGCACCGAGTTGCCATACGAGAAGTGGAACGGCAGGACGCACAGCCCCCGGTCGTCCGGGGTGAGATCGAGGTAGTCCATGATCGCCCGGGCGTTGCGGTAGAGATTGCGGTGACTGAGCAACACCCCCTTCGGCCGGCCGGTCGTTCCCGAGGTGTAGATGATGGCAGCAGGGGCATGCCCGCAGGGCGCGGCAAAATCACCGGACTCCGGCTGGCCACTGGCGCCGAGATTGGCCGCAATCCGCTCCGCTGCGTCGTCGCCATCCTCCAACTCGATGGCAAGGATCTGAAGGCTGCTGCCCATCGCCGCGGTCAACGCCGCCCATTCCGGGTGGTTCGGGTCGCCGAGGACCACAGACGCCCCGCAATGCTCGAGCTGAATCCGCAGTGCGGCCGCTCGCTCATGGGGATTCAGCGGCACTGCGATGCAACCGGCCGCCAGGATCCCATAATAGAGGGCGACGTACTGGGGCGAATTCCGCAGCAACAGAGCGATTCGATCTCCGGGCGCCACTCCGCGCTCGATGAGCGCGCTCCGGACGCTCGCGATGGCTGCCGTCAACTCCCCGAAGCTCCACGTCGCGCCACGCCACACCAGCGCGGGAGCCTGCGGCTGGCGCGCCGAGACGTCGGCCAACGCCTGAACGAGGGAGTCAGTCACGAGCGCCTAGGCGGCCAGCCGCTGGGCCTCCACGTAGCGGCATATCCGCTCGACGGAATCGAAGTTTTCCGGGACCATGTCGTGATCCTGGACGCTGATCCCGAAGGTCTCTTCGATGAAGTAGATGATCTCCAGGATCCCGGTGGAATCGACGATGCCCTGCTCGAGAAGCGAGTCGTCGACGGCCAATGCGGTCGCATCGTCCGTGAACAGGTAGTTTTCGAGGATGAATCCCCGGATC
>JAWLGU010000145.1:0-6026 GCA_041690675.1 Pseudomonadales bacterium
AGAGCCTCGCCACCGCGAGCCTCACCGGCGCCAGCCCGAGCGATCCCATCGGCCCCCGGCCCACAGGCCCCGGACACCCGCTGATCCACTCCTACAAGACCAGCGACGATCGTTTTCTGCAGCTCTGTTTCCTCATGGACCGGTGGTTTCCCGACCTGGCGCGCCGCCTCGGCCGCGAAGACCTGATCGACGACCCGCGCTTCCGCGACGAGCCGAGCAAGATGGCCAACGCCCAGGCGCTGATCGACGAGCTGCAGAAGGAGTTCTCGAAGAAAACCCTCGAGCAGTGGTGCGAGCTGCTTGTGGACTGCGAGGGCGTCTGGGCGCCCCAGTATCGCCCGGTGGAGGTGCTGAACGACGAGCAGGCTCTGGTGAACGGCTTCGTCACCCCGGTGACCACCCACGACGGCGGCGAGTACCTGGCTGCCGCTACTCCCGGCCAGTTCGACGAACGCCCGGTAGGCGAGCTGTCCGCGGCACCGGCCTGGGGCCAGCACACCGACGAGATCCTCACCGAATGGGGACTCGGCGAGGCGGACCTTGCCGACCTCAAGGCGAAGGGCATCGCCCGGCAGGCGTAGAAGGGTCGTGGCTCCAGCTCAGGCTCGGGCCACGGCGCCCCGAGCCGGCCCGCCCGGCAGCAGCAGGGGCCCGAGCATCGCCACCGCCAGCAGCCCGGTCAGAGTGAGAAAGGCGAGGGAATAGCTGCCGAAGGTGTCGTGAATCAGGCCGGCGAAGGGGGAGGCGGACATGGTCACGGGCAACATCACCGGAACGAGCAGGCCGCGCGCCCGACCGAACGACGCGCTGCCGAACACGCGCCCCACCGCCAGGCTCTGCAGGGAGCTCAATCCGGAGTAGCCGAAACCGTAGACTACGGCCGCCGCGATGGCGGTGGCGGAATTGGCCGCCGTGGCCAGTGCCACCAGCGCCAGCACCTGAACCACGAGCGATAGCCATATCGAGCGGCGAACCCCGAGGACGTCGGACAACCAGCCGATGACCGGTTTGCCCACCGCTGCCGCCCCGGCCATGGCCGACACCGCCAGCGCCGCCTGGGCTTCGCCGACGCCGATGTCGAGCAGGTGCCCGTACAGGTGCAACAGCACCACCCCCAGGACACAGAGCATGGCGCTGAAGATGAGGGCGATGGCCCAGAAGGCCGGCGTGCCCAGGATCTCCCGGGTCGCCATTCCCGGCAACGGGGTGATCTCTTCCCCTTCCGCCACCGCCTCTCGGCCGCCGTCCACCACCTCGCCCATCTCCTCGGGGCGGTCGCGCATCAGCAGCCAGGTGGCGGGAAACAGCACCAGCAGCACCAGCAGGGAGTAGCCTTGGAAGCCACCTCGCCAGCCGAAGGACGAGATCAGCTCGTTAGCCACCGGCGGCATGACGATGCCAGCGACAGATGCCCCCATGACCCCCAGGGCCAGCGCCAGACCCCGGCGCCGCTCGAACCAGGTCACCACCACCTTCTGCCAGGGGATGGTGCCCATGGCCGCCATCCCGAGCCCGAAGAACACGCCCATCACCAGATAGAGCTGCCACGCCTCGTCACAGCTCGACAACAGGTAGTAACCCAGCGCCACCACCAGGGTGCCGGCGGCCATCACCCGGCGGGGGGAATGACGGTCGAGCACGCGACCGAGGAACGGCGCGAATACCGCGGTGACCACCGCCTCGATGGAGAAGGCCAGAGCAACCTCGAACCGGCCACCAAACATCTCCGCCAGCGACGGGAGGAAGACGCCCCGGGTGTAGGAGAACATGCCGGTGCCGAGGAACGCCAGCAGAGCGGAAGCGGCCACGATCACCCAGCCGTAAAAGAAGGGCAGGCGCTTCATGACGACACCTCGGCGGACACTCGCCTCTCCCTGGCGGAAGAGGGCGAGCTTAGCACACGGGAAGCGCGCCGCGGCGAACATCTAACTAGGTAAGATGAATCGTTGACTTGCTCGGCAAACCTTGTAGCCTCGGCGGGGCATGCCGCCGCGAGCGTAGTGGCGCGGCAGCGACAGACACCACAAGGAGAGCAGGAGCGATGAGCAAGCCACTCGAGGGCGTACGCGTCGTGGAGGTCGCCGCTTGGACGTTCGTGCCCGTGGCTGGCGCCATGCTGGCAGACCTCGGCGCTGAGGTGATCAAGGTAGAGCCGCCCACGGGAGATCCACAGCGGGGCCTGCAGAACATGCTGAACACCGAGCGCCAGGGAGCGAACCCGTTCACGGAAATCCCCAATCGCGGCAAGCGAAGCATCACCCTGGATCTTCGCAGCGAAGCCGGCCACGAGGTGCTCATGCGCCTGGCGGCCAAGGCCGACGTATTCCTCACCAGCTACCTGCCGGAGGTGCGGCAGAAACTGAAGATCGACGTGGACGACCTGCGGGCGGTGAACCCCGGCATCATCTACGCGCGCGGCTCGGGCTGGGGCAACGCCGGTCCCATGCGCCACGCCGGCGGTTACGACCTGGCTTCGGCCTGGGCCACCTCCGGGCTCGCCGATCGTCTCGGCATCGGCAGGCCGGAGGGACCGCCCCCCATGCCCGCCGCCTTCTTCGACCTCCAGGGCGGCAACACCATCGCCGGCGCCATCGGTACCGCGTTGTTCAAGCGCGAACGCACCGGCGAGCCGTCCATCATCGACGTCTCGCTCATGAACGTGGGCATGTGGGCGCTGGCTCCGGACATCGTCAGCGCGCCCTACCTGGAGGCACCGATGATTCCCAACCGCAAGGCGCCCGGTAACCCGATCACCAACTGGTACCGGACCGGCGATGGCCGCTGGCTGTATCTGGTGTGCCTGCAGGGCGACCGGTTCTGGGGCGAGTTCTGCCAGGTGATCGAGCGGCCGGATCTCATCGACGATCCGCGGTTCGCCGATGCGGCGGCGCGCTTCCAGAACCGGGAAGCCTGCGTCGCCGAGCTCGATGCCGTGTTCGCCACCCGCACGCTGGATGAGTGGAAGGAGAAATTCGCCGATTTCAGCGGCGTGTGGGCGCCGGCGCTCAAGTTCAACGAACTGCACGGGCATCCGCAGGTGGAGGCGAACGGCTACCTCCCGGAGCTGACCAGCAACGAAGGGATCGACTTCCGGCTGGTGTCCACCGCCATGCACTTCGACGAGACGCCGACCGCCCCTGCCGGGCCGGCGCCGGAGCTCGGCCAGGACACCGAGCTGGTTCTCATGGACGCGGGCTTCGAGTGGGAAGAGATCGAGGAGGTCAGGGCCCGGGGCGGGCTGGGCTGAGCCCAGCCCTCACCTCGGGCCTGCGCCGCCGCGCCGTCATGACCAGCCGATGGACTTGATCTCCGTGAAGTCCTCGAGGCCGTGGCGTCCCCACTCGCGGCCGATGCCGCTCTGCTTGAAGCCTCCGAAGGCACCGGCCTGACCGATGCCGGCCATGGGCTGACCCCAGCCGGGCCCCTGGCCACCACCGGGACCCACATCACCCGCAGGCGGCTGGCCCACCCCCGTGGCCGTCATGCTACCGGCGCGGATCCTGCGGGCCACGTTGAAGGCGCGGGCAGTGTTCGCAGCCAGCACGCCGCCACCGAGGCCGTAGATGGAGTCGTTGGCGATACGAGCCGCGTCGTCGTCCTTGCCCGAGTAAGGGATGACGGTGAGCACCGGCCCGAAGATCTCCTCCTGCGCGACTCGCATGGCGTTGTGGCCCACCAGCACCGTGGGCTCGTAGAAGAAACCTTTCTGCAAGTGCTCCGGTTTCCTGCCGCCGGTGATGAGCTCGGCCCCCTCCGCCAGACCCGACTCCACGTAGCCATGCACGCGCTGCCGCTGCTGCTCGCGGATGAGCGGACCCAGGGTGGTCGCAGGATCCCGGGGATCGCCGATCACCACCTGCTCGGCGGCCGCCTTGACGCCCTCCAGGTAGGCGTTCATGAGCGACTCGGGCATGAGCAGACGGGTCTGCAGCACGCACCCCTGGCCGCAGTGGGTGAGCACGGCGCCGAAGCCGATGGAACGCGCAACGGCCTCGGGCACATCGTCGAGCACCACCTGGGCGCTCTTGCCGCCCAGCTCGAGCTGGAGCCGTTTGATGGTCTCGGCGGCCCGCGCCATGATCCGGCGCCCGGTGGCCGTGGACCCGGTGAAGGTGATCATATCCACCATGGGGTTGCCCGTGAGCTCGTCGCCCACTTCGCCATGGCCGGTGATGACGTTGAGCACGCCGGGCGGCAGCTCGGCCTCCTCCGCGGCTCGGGCGATCTCGAAGGCGTCCAGCGGCGTCCACGGGTGCGGCTTCAGAACCACCGAGCAACCCACGGCCATGGCCGGGAAGACCTTCACCATGTTGAGCATGAAGGGAAAGTTGAAGGGAGTGATGGCGGCCACCACCCCCACGGGCTCCCGGACCAGCGCGCTGCCCGCCATGCCGTTGGGACCGCCGGTGGGAGGCGATGCCTCCACCCACTCCACCAGGTTCTGCACCTGCTCGGCGTTGAAATGGCCGATGCCGATGGAGCCGCCGCATTGCACCGCGTCCGTCATGAAGCCGGTGCTGCCGGTCTCGGCGACGATGAGCTCGCGGAGCTGATCGTGGCGTGCCTGCAGGATGTCCGCCATCCGCTTCAGCACCGCCCCCCGCTCCTTCGGCTTCATGTACGGCCACGGCCCCGCGTCGAAGGCTTCGCGCGCCGCGGCGATGGCACGGCGTGCGTCTTCCACCCCGGCCTCCGGAACCTCGCCGATGAGATCTTCCGTGGCCGGGTCGATCACCTGGATCGAGCTCGTGGCCGAACCCGTGGTCCAGCCGCCGTTGATGAAAAGATCGTAATTCCAGGCCATGGCGCTTCCCCTCTGATGCGGTGGTCGACGTCTCTTGAGATCTCGTCCGATTCCGGGGGGCCCGACACCTGCCCTCCTTGCCCCCGGGTACCGTCTGTAGTCTACTTCATTAAACAAGTTAGATAGTAGGGAGACCCGTCAGATGAGCGAGGGATTGTTCGGCTACGCCGGAAAGCACGTGCTGGTGGTGGGAGGCGCCACGGGGATGGGAGCCGCGGCCGCGAAGCTGGTCAGTGACCTCGGAGCTGACGTCGCGGTGATGGACGTGGTCGACGTCGACTACCCCGTGGCGCAGGCGATCAAGGTGGATCTGCGGGATCGGGCGAGCGTCGATGCCGCCATCGACGCCCTCGAGAAACCGGTGGACGCAGTGTTCGCCTGCGCCGGGGTCGCGGACGGCACCCCGGGCATCATGCTCATCAACTTCACCGCCCAGCGCCATCTCATCGAGTCCATGTTCGACAAGGGGCTGATCAAATCCGGCGGAGCTGTGGTGATGATCTCGTCGGTGGCCGGCCTGCCCTGGCAGCAGAACATGGCGCAGGTGCTCGACTTTCTGGACACGCCGGACTGGCAGAGCGCGGCAGCCTGGGTGGACGCCCACGAGGGCACCGACAACTACAGCTTCAGCAAGCAGGCCATCAACGGCTACGTCGCCCGCCAGGCCTTTCCGCTGCAGAAGCGGGGCGTGCGGATCAACGCCGTCCTCCCGGCGCCCACCGACACGCCCCTGGCACGGGCGAACGCCGACGTCTGGCTCGCCTTCGGCCAGGATTATCGGGAGGCCGCCGGGGTAGACGTGCTGCAGCCGGAGCAGGTGGCCAGCGTCATGGCGTTCCTCGGCAGCGCAGCTGCCAGCGGCGTGAGCGGGACCACCCTGCTGGTGGATTGCGGGCAGATCGCCGCGGGCCTCACCGGCGCCTTCGAAGCGCCCATGATCAAGGCCCTGCTGGGGGTCTCGTAGCGCCGGTCAGGGGTCGGCTCGTGTCGGAGGTCGCGGCCACTGGGAGCGCCGCTACAGCTTCGGCAAAACCTCACGTTCGAACAGCCGCAGGCTCTGCCAGGCCAACTCGGGATCGAGCCCGGCGATCAGCGGTTTGAAGTGCAGCGCCCCGCCCTGCCGTGCCAGCGCCAGGCACTGCTCGGGGGTGACGATGCGATACGCGCCCGAGGCGAGCAGCTCGGCCGGATCGGAGACGTGGTGATAGACGGGGTTGGGCGC
>JAWLGU010000146.1:0-6020 GCA_041690675.1 Pseudomonadales bacterium
CGGCGAGAGCGAGCCGCAGGAAGGCGACCGGAAGGTGTTCGACAAGCCGGGCGAGGGCCTCGAGACCATGGCGCGGGTCATGTTCGACAAGGCCAACGTGCAGCAGCGCCTGGCCTCCCTGGAGCGGGCGGTGGACAGCCTGGGATCGAGCCTGAAGCCGGAAGTGAGGGAGCTTCGCGAAGAGATCGCCTACGTGCGCGGCCTGCTCGAGGACGTGCTGATGGAAGTGCGCGAGAGTAAGGACCCGTCGCATAAGCGGAGGGCGTAGATAGCGATCGGCCTTCAGCGATCAGCTTTCAGCAAGAGGCGACTCGTCAGGTTCTGGCGTAATGCCTCTTGCTGAGAGCTGAAAGCTGATCGCTGACAGCCACTCATTTGAAATCCCTCGCCCGGAACGGCGCCGCCTCCGCCGGTCCGTCGCCGCCGCGCTCCCCACCCGACTCGGCTTCCAGCTCGCTCATGAGTCCCGTCATGTCCTCCACGTAGCCGGCCACCACGTGGATGACCTCCTGCTCCCGCTCCACCACACCTTTCACCCGAAGCAATCGGGCCTGCAGCAGTGCCGCCCGGAACTGCTCCAGCACCGATGCCCAGACCACGAGGTTGACGTTGCCCGTCTCGTCCTCGAGGGTGACGAACAGCACGCCGGTGGCGGTTCCCGGGCGTTGCCGGCCGGTCACCAGGCCTGCTACACGGACGAACTGACCGTGGCGGCACGACTCCAGCTCCGTTGCGGTCCGGCAGCGGGCCAGGTGGCGGCCGAGCCGCGGGTGGTGGCGCAACAGCGCCAGCGGGTGATCGCCCAGGGTCAGGCCCAGGTAGCGATAATCGTCGAGCATGTCGCTGACCGCGGAGGGCGCCGGGAGGACGATGTCGTCCGCACTGCCGCCGGAAACGCTCACGTTCCGGCTTCGTTCCAGCGGCATGGGCTCCTGAATGTCCGCCACTTCCCAATGGGCCTGGTAACGATGCCCGGACAGGGTCCGGAGCGCCCCGGCACGCGCCAGGAAGCGCAAGGCCTGGTCGCCGAGGCCGGTGCGCCGGGCCAGATCTTCGGCGTGGCTGAACGGGCGCCGGGCCGCCTCGTCGGCGATACGCCGGCCCACGGCTTCCGAAAGGCCTTTCACCATGCGCAGCCCCAGGCGCAAGGGCGGCTGGTCGGATGCGTCCTCCACCTCCAGCCGGTGATCCCAGGTGCTGTGCTGCACGTCCACGGGCCGCACCCGAATGCCGTGACGCACCGCATCCTGGACGATCTGTGATGGGGAGTAGAAGCCCATGGGCAGGCTGTTCAGGAGCCCGCAGTAGAACGCGGCAGGCTCGTGGCGCTTGAGCCAGGCCGAGACGTAGACCAGCAGTGCGAAGCTGGCGGAGTGGGACTCCGGAAAACCGTACTCCCCGAAGCCCTCGATCTGCCGGAATACCCGCTCGGCGAAGTCCCGGTCGTGCCCCCGGGCCAGCATGCCGTCGATGAGCTTCTGCTCGAAGGGGCCGAGGCCGCCGCGGCGCTTCCACGCGGCCATGGCGCGGCGAAGCTGATCGGCTTCGCCGGGGGTGAAGCCCGCAGCCACCACGGCCAGCTCGATGACCTGCTCCTGAAAGATGGGCACGCCGAGCGTGCGCTCCAGCACCCGGCGCACGCCTTCGCTGGGATACTCCACCGGCTCGCGCCCCTGCCGGCGGCGCAGGTACGGGTGCACCATGTCGCCCTGGATGGGGCCCGGGCGGACGATGGCCACCTGAATCACCAGGTCGTAGAAGTGTTGCGGCTTGAGGCGGGGGAGCATGGCCATCTGTGCCCGGGATTCCACCTGAAACACCCCCAGACTGTCGCCCCGCTGCAGCATCCGATAGGTCTCGGGGTCCTCCGGCGGCACGGTGGCCACGGTGAGGTGGTCCTGGCGGAAGGCGTTGCGCGCTTCCAGCGCCTTGCGGATGGCGGTGAGCATGCCCAGCGCCAGCACGTCCACCTTCAAGAGCCCCAGCGCCTCCAGGTCGTCCTTGTCCCACTGGATGACGGTGCGGTCTTCCATGGCCGCGTTCTCCACCGGCACGAGCTGGGCCAACGGCCCCCGCGATATGACAAATCCTCCAACGTGCTGCGAAAGATGCCGGGGAAAGCCCAGGATCTGATCGACGAAGTACATGAACTGATTGGCCAGCCGGCTTTCCGGGTCGAGGCCGGCGGCGCGGAAGCGCTCGGCCAGGGCTTCGCGGTTGTCCCACCAGGCCAGGGACTTGGCCAGCAGGTCCACCAGGTCGAGATCCATGCCCAGGGCCTTGCCCACGTCGCGGGTGGCGCTTCTCGGTCGGTAGGTGATGAGGGTGGCCGCGAGCGCCGCGCGGTCGCGGCCGTAGCGCTTGTAGATGTACTGGATCACTTCCTCCCGGCGCTCGTGCTCGAAATCCACGTCGATGTCCGGCGGCTCGTCGCGCTCCTTGTTGATGAAGCGCTCGAACAGGAGGTGCATGCGGGAGGGATCCACCTCGGTGACGTGCAGGCAATAGCAGACGGCGGAATTGGCGGCGGAGCCCCGGCCCTGACAGAGAATGCCGCGGCTGCGGGCGAACTGCACGATATCGTGGACGGTTAGGAAGTAATACTCGTAGTCGAGCTCGCGAATGAGCCGCAGCTCCCGCTCCAGCAGCACCTGGACGTCTTCGGGCACGCCGCCGGGCCAGCGTTCGGCAGCGCCGGCGTAGGTGAGCTGGCGCAGGTACTCCGATGCGGTGAGGTGCGGCGGCACCAGCTCCTCCGGGTACTCGTAGCGCAGCTCGTCCAGGGAGAACCGGCAGCGTTCGGCGATGCGGCAGGATTCCTCGAGCATCTCCGGCGGATACAGGGTGGCCAGCTCCTCCACCGGCCGCAGATGCCGCTCCGCGTTCTGATGGCCCAGGCTGCCGAGCTCGGCCACCGTCGTCTTGTGGCGAATGGCGGTGAGCACGTCCTGCAGCGGCTGCCGCGACGGCATGTGCAGGTGCACGTCGTTGCTCGCCACGATGGGCAGATCCAGCCGCATGGAGAGGGTGAGGGCATGGGCGGTCTTGTCCAGATCGTCGGCTTCCCGGAACAGTTCCAGGGCGATCCACAGCTCGGGAAACAGTGCCTTCAGCTGGCGCCCCTGGGCCATCTGCACGCCGATATCGGCATGGTCGGGAATCCACAGAGCGAGGCAGCCGTCGATGGCCCAGCGAAAATCCTCCAGGCACGCCCGGTAGCTGCCCTTGGGGGAGCGCCGCCGCAGTCGGGTGATCAGGGCGGAGAGCTGACCGTAGGCCGCCCGGTGTGGACAGAGCAGCACCAGGCGGCAGCCTTCCTCGAGGCGGAGTTCGGCGCCGACGATCAGGTGCATGCCGATCTCCCGCGCGGCCAGATGGGCCTTCACGAGCCCGGCGAAGGAGCACTCGTCGGTCAGCGCGATGGCTCGATAACCCAGCTCCGCTGCCCGCCGCACCAGCTCCTCGGGATGGGAGGCGCCGCGCAGGAAGCTGAAGTTGCTGAGGGTGTGCAGTTCGGCGAAGGTCATTTTTTGCTGTCCGCTATTCGCTGTCGGCTGTCGGCTGTCCGCTGTCCGCAAGAGGCATTTCGTCAGCTATCGTGCATGTCCCCGCGATCGGGCGTGGGATCGAGTTTCGCGGCTTCGCGCAACCCCCTCCGGGGGTTCCCTCGCTCCACCGCTTGCCCCCGGCGCGCGGAGTCAATCGTTTGCGCTCGGTTGCGCGACAGTCGCCGCGAAACTCGCTCCCACGCCCACTCGCTGGCGCTTCGCCAGCTACTGGCGTTCGTGCCGCCGTCAGCGTCTGGAGCAAGATTGGGCTTGCTACGCTGACGCATAGCGCGGCGATACTCCGCTGATCGCTGATCGCTGATCGCTGACCGTGGACGCCTTCGCGTGCGGCGGGGGGAGAACCACGCGAGCGAGCGGGCCGGAGCTCGAATTGCGTAGCCACTGTCGCGCAACCAACCGAGGCCGATTGATGCCGCAGGCGGCAACTCGGCAGAGGGCGGGAACCCCCGGAGGGGGTTGCGCGAGGCGTGCAATTCGAGCTCCGGCCTGCTCGCGGAGGCGATGTTTCACTCCCCGCCGTGTGCAAAGGCATCCGCTCCTAAGCGAAGTAGCCATGGAGGAACCAGTGCCCCGAGGGGTCCACGTAGGCCCAGCATTCGGCGCCGCTCTCGTGGCGGGCCACGTAGTAATCCCGGGCCTGCCCGGGAGCAGTCCACCAGGCGGTGTGGATGCGCTCGGGCCCCCGCAGCAGGGCGAGCTGACCGCGATGGACGGCCCGGGGCGGATCGAACAGCCACAGGGGGCGGCTGGCGGCCCGGCGGCCCTCGGCGGCTGGCGGTCTTGCGGCGCTTCGCGGGCCGTTGTGTCTGCCGGCGCGGGGGAGTGGGGTCGTGGGGCTCCAGGCTGCTTCGGGGGTGTGCTGATCCTGGCGTTCCAGGCTGTAGCAGGCGCCCCGGCCGAGCCGAGCCCTGAGCTGATCCACCAGCTCGCCCAACTCGTCCGGCACCTCCGCCGGGGACGGCTGGCCCGGTTGATGGAACAGATCGCGGCTGCCGGCCGTCCAGGGGGTGAGGCGCCGGGCTTCCAGGGTGAGGCTGATGACATCGTCGGGCAGCTCCGCGTCCGCGAGCTGGAGCCGAGTGATGTCGAGGAAGGCGGCCCGGCTCTGTTGCGCGCGGGCGAAGCGTACCGCCAGGGAAACGGTTTTCCCGGATCCTCCCGTGAAATGCCAGCGCACCTGCTCGGCGCCGAGCTGACGGGCCACCAGCCAGTGCTGGAGGTCCGTGAGCAATCGCTGCATGGGAAATGCCAGGGCTTCCTTGCTGTTCAACGGCTCCAGGAGGTGGAGCGCCGCCTGAAACCATTCGGGCGGCTGAATGCACCGGCGCGGGTCCGGCCGATCGCCGGTGAGGCGGGCGAGGTAGTCCACCAGATCATTGCCGAACCGCCGGGCGAGCCCCTGGCGCGGCAGTGCCAGCAGCTGCCCCAGGGTCAGGATGCCCATGTTGGCGAGGCGTTCGATGCGTTGCGCCGTGAGCCGTTCCGGCTCGACGTCCGCCAGCCTGAGCGGCACCCGGTCGAGGCGGTGGGTGTCGGCCCGTGCCAGAACCAGCGCCGCCAGCGGTGTGGAGGCCCAGCGTACCCGGGCCTCGTGGCCCATGTCCTGGCAGAGCGCCCGGGCCCGACGCGCCAGCTCCACGGCGTCGCCGAACAGCTTGAGGCTACCGCCGATTTCCAGGACCACCCCGGAGGACGGATCGTCGCCGGGAACACTGGCTGCGGCCGCTCTTCCGGCCGCGGGAGGTATCAGGCTGACCCGGGCGCTGAAACCGTACAGCGCCTCGGCCAGAAGCTCGAGGCGCTGACGCTCCCGCTCCGGGTCGCGCCGGTAGTGTTTCAACCCTGCGGCGATGCTGTGGGCCGTGGCGAGGCTGCTGCCGGATGCGATGCCCGCCAGGGCGGCGGCTGCGTTGCGCAGGATGACCCGGCCCGCGGCGTTCACCACCACCTCCGGGCGCGCCTCCCCGGAAGCGCTGGGGCTCGATCGGGTGAAGACCTCCAGCGGCAGCAGCGGGAAATGCACCCCCAGCCACAGCATCAGTGGATCATCCTCGGAGGCCTGGAGGCGGGTTCCCGGGGCGGACGATGGGTGAGGGCCTCGGAATGGCCCTGTTGTTCCGTCTCGGGCCGTCGCTGCCGCCACTGCCGGCGCCACAGGGAAAGCTGCTCGTGGATCTCCGCCGGCCCCGGCCCGTCGCCGAGGCACAGCTCGATGCCGCTCAGCGGCCAGCCGCCCCGGCGCTTGTGGATGCTCACCGCCACGTGTCCCGGCTCCGCCGGCGCCACCTGCAGTCTGAGCTCCGCCATGGACTTCAGCGCGGCGGCCCCGGCGGGGCGGAACAGGCAGGTGAGGGTGCGCCCCTGGCGGGCGGCGAGCTGCAGCCGGCGGGTGTCCTTGAGCTCGAGCCGGCGCTCGTCGAGCCAGGCCAGGGCCAGGCTGCAGGTGCCGGA
>JAWLGU010000147.1:0-5737 GCA_041690675.1 Pseudomonadales bacterium
AGGACGTGATCGCTAAGAACGTACTGGGCATCAAGAGGTCATCACGATGAATTTCGAACTGAGCGACGAGCAGAAGCTCATTGCCGAGAGCGTGGCGCGCTTCATCCAGGACAACTACGACCTGGAGAGCCGCCGCAAGCTGGCCGCCGCGGAGCCCGGGTTCAGCCCGGCGCATTGGGCCACCATGGCGGAGTTGGGCTGGCTGGCCCTGCCCTTCGCCGAAGAGCACGGCGGCTTCGGCGGCAGCCAGATCGACATCATGGTGGTGATGGAGCAGTTCGGCCGGGGCCTGGTGCTCGAACCGTACCTGGCCAGCATCGTCATGGGCGGCGGCGCGGTGAAGCGCGGCGGCTCGGCGGCCCTCAAGGGCGAGGTGCTGCCTGGGGTGATCGACGGCAG
This sequence comes from Pseudomonadales bacterium, assembly GCA_041690675.1. Lineage (GTDB taxonomy): Bacteria > Pseudomonadota > Gammaproteobacteria > Pseudomonadales > Azotimanducaceae > UBA7803. The sequence goes on from JAWLGU010000147.1 coordinate 400, forward strand.
CCGTCAGCTCACCCTGGCCTACGCCGAGCCCCAGGCGCGCTTCGACCTCCACGACGTGGTCACCACCGCCAGGAAGAGCGGCGACGGCTACGTGATCAACGGTCACAAGAGCATGGTGCTGCACGCCGCCACCGCGCAGCAGATGGTGGTGTCGGTGCGCACCGCCGGCGGGCAGATCGACACCGACGGCATCTCTCTGTTCCTGGTGGACGCCGACGCCGAGGGCGTGAGCCGTACCGACTTCCCCACCGTGGACGGCCTGCGCGCCTCGGAGGTCCGCCTGGAGAACGTCGCCGTCGGAGCCGACCGCCTCATCGGCGAGGCGGACAACGGCTACGGGATCCTCAACGCCGTTGCCAACGACGCCATTCTGGCGCTTTCCGCCGAGGCGGTGGGGGCCATGGAGATGCTCTACAAGAACACCGTGGCCTACACCCAGGAGCGCGTGCAGTTCGACCATCCGCTGTCGGACTTCCAGGTGCTGCAGCACCGCATGGTGGACATGTTCATGGAGTACGAGCAGTGCAAGTCGTTGCTCTACCGCGCCACCTTGGAGGCCGCCCAGGGCGATCCGGCCACCGCCCAGCGCACCATCCACGCGCTGAAGCACCTGGTAGGCAAGTCCGGCATCTTCATCGGCGAGAACGCCGTGCAGCTTCACGGCGGCATGGGCATGACCGAGGAGCTCGCCATCGGCCACTACTTCAAGCGCATGCTGGTGATCGACGCCCAGTTCGGCAACGCCGACTACCACCTGGAGAAGTTCGCCGCCTGAGCTGATCGGGCAGCCGGGCGGTTGCCGGCGTTGTCCGGCACCCGCCGTTCACGTATAAACCGGCCTTGTCATGACAAGACGGGAGTGATCATGCGAAAGGCGTTTGCTGCAGCGGTATCGCTGCTCGTTCTCGGCTGCGGCCAGCCCGACGACGGGGCGCCGGCCGGCGCCGGCCCCGCCGGCCCCGCCAGTTACGAGGACGAGCTGCGCCTGGCCCTGGAGACGGTGGCGCCCGGTGGCGTGATCGAGATCCCCTCGGGCACCCACCGGTTCACCCGCAGCCTGACCCTCAACACGGACGGCGTCACCATCCGCGGCGCCGGCATGGACGAGACCGTGCTGAGCTTCGCGGGTCAGGTGGCCGGTGCCGAGGGCCTGCTGGTGAACGCCAGCGACTTCACCATCGAGGACCTGGCCATCGAAGACACGGTGGGAGACGCGCTCAAGGTCAATGAAGGCAGCAACATCGTCATCCGCCGGGTGCGCACCGAGTGGACCAACGGACCGGCCACCGACAACGGCGCCTACGGGGTGTATCCCGTGCAGACCGAGAACACCCTGATCGACGGCGTGGTGGCCATCGGTGCGTCGGATGCCGGCATCTACGTGGGCCAGTCGCGAAACGTGGTCGTGCGGAACAGCCGCGCCGAATACAACGTGGCCGGCATCGAGATCGAGAACACCGTGAATGCCGACGTGCACGGCAACGTCGCCACCAACAACACCGGCGGCATACTGGTCTTCAACATGCCGGACCTCCCCATGGCCGGTCACAGCACCCGGGTGTTCGACAACGACGTCACCGGCAACAACACGGCCAATTTCGGCACACCGGGGAGCGCCGTGGCCAGCGTCCCGGCCGGCAGCGGCATCGTCATCAACTCCAACGACAAGGTGGAGATCTTCGGCAACCGGATCGCCGGCAATCGGACCGCCAACGTGCTGATCTCCAGCCTGTTCAGCGCTCAATACAGCTCCGAGCGCGAGACCGCCCAGGGCTTCGACCCGTATCCCGAGACCATCTACATCTACGACAACGACTTCGGGCCCAGCGGCAATGCGCCGGACCGGGACGAGCTGGATGCGCTGCGCCGGCAGATGTTCGGCGACGAGGGGCGGCTGCCGGACATCGTCTGGGACGGCGTGGTGGATCCCGCCAAGCCGGCCGAGGGACTCGGCATCTGCGTCGAGGACGAGGCCTCGTTCCTCAACCTGGACGCCGCCAACGGCTTTGCCAATCCCAGCACCGAGCTCGCCCCGCACGCCTGCCGGCACGCCAAGCTCGAGGCGGTGGAACTGGCCCTGGGGCGCTGATGCGTGCCACCTCGGCGGCGAACGGACCCAAGCGGCGCCGGAGGATCACCCTCGTCGCCGCACTGCTGGGCATGAGCGTGCTGGCGGCCTGCGACGGCCGGCCCGAGGTACGCTTTCACGCCGCCGATGCCTATCCGGAGCGTCTGTCCGAGTGGGGCCTCCTGCGCAAGTCGGGCGATACGCTGCTGCTCGGCGCCGAGGTGCACCCCTACGAGGTGAACACGCCGCTGTTCAGCGACTACGCCCTGAAGCTCCGCACCTATTACCTGCCCCCCGGCACGGCCGTGGCCTACCGGGACCGTGACGCCTTCGAGTTCCCTGTGGGCAGCGTCGTCACCAAGACCTTCTTCTATCCGGTGAAGGACGGCACGGTCCAGGCGACCGCCGGCTGGGACGGCGACGTGGCTGCGCTGGACCTGGACGAGCACCGGCTGGTGGAGACCCGCCTGCTGGTTCGGCAGGAGCGCGGCTGGGACGCCCTGCCCTACGTGTGGGACGGCGACGACGCCTACCTTCGCGTCACCGGCGCTCTGCGTCCCATGAAGCTGGCCCGGGACGGTCGGGTTCACGACCTGCCCTATGTGGTGCCGGCGCGCAGTGAATGCGCGGGGTGCCACGCCACCAACCACAGCGACGGCGCGCTTCGGCTCATCGGCCTGAAGGCGCGCCACCTGAATCGCCCCTACCGGCCGGGCGCGGACAACCAGCTCGAGGCCTGGGCCCGTGCCGGCACGCTTCGCGGCCTGCCTGCGCCGCGCGCGGTGCCGAAGGCGGCGGTCTGGGACGACCCGGACGAGCCTCTGGAACTCCGGGCCCGCGCCTATCTCGACAGCAACTGCGGCCACTGCCACAACCCCAGCGGTGCCGCCGACACCTCCGGACTGCTGCTCGACGCCCACACCACGACGTTCCGCCAGCTCGGCTTCTGCAAGCCGCCCATCGCCGCCGGCCGCGGCACCGGTGGCCGGGCCTTTTCCATCGTGCCCGGCGATCCCGACGGATCCATCCTGGTCTACCGGATGGAGACCGCCGACCCGGCCACCCGCATGCCCGAGACGGGCCGGGCCCTCACCCACGTGGAGGGCGTGAAGCTGATACGCGATTGGATCGAGCAGCTGCCCGGGGAGTGCGTCTAGCAGCCTCGGCGTCCGCGATACCTGGCATCGCCAGTGGCCCCTGGCTAGCGCCAGTGGCCCCTGGCTAGCGCCAGTGGTAGACGAACTGCCGCACCAGCAGGAAGTTGCCGAGGGTCGCCACGGCCGAGCCGATCGCCATGGCGATGAGCGGCCGCGCCAGGGGACCCAGCACCAGGAACGTGTAGGTGCCGAGATTCAGCGCCGCTCCCAGCACCTGAATCACCACGTAGGCGGCCGGCCGGGCTCGGCGCACCGGGGCCGCGAAGGTGAACCGGGCGTGCAGCAGGAAGGTCACCGCGATGGTGACCAGAAACGCCACAACGCGGCTGCCGATGAGTCCGCCGCCGCTCTCCACGTAGCCGAAGCCGTAGAGCAGGAGGGCCAGGGTGCCCATGTCCACGGCGAATCCCAGCGCACCCACCAGCAGGAAGCGGGCGAGCTGGTGGCGCAGCCGCTGACTGAGCCGATGGCTCCTGCCGAACAGACGGACCACGGGGCGGAAATGCCTACACCACGGCCTCGATGAGGTAGGGACCCGGGGTGGCCAGCCCCTCCCGCAGCGCGCTGACGAACGCGTCGCAGGTGTCGGCCCGGCGCCCCGGCACCCCCTGGGCCGCGGCCAGGCCGACCCAGTCCAGCCCGGGACGCGACAGATCGAACAGGCTCGCGGCCTTCTCGCCCACCTCGTTGATCCCCAACCGCCGGTACTCCACGTCGAGAATGCCGTAGCTTCCGTTGCTGTAGATCACCGTCACCAGATCGAGCTGCTCCCGAGCGGCCGTCCACAGATACTGATTGGTGTACATGGCGCCGCCGTCGCCGAGGAGCGCCAGCACGGTCCTTTCGGGGCATGCCAGCGCCGCGCCCACCGCCACCGGTCCGCCCTGGCCGATGGCCCCGCCGGTGAGGTGCAGCCAGGTGTGACGCACCGAACGCTGCATGGGCGGGAATGCCGCGCCGCCGCCCCCGGAGTCGGAGGCGACGATGCAGTTGTCCGGAGCCAGAGCCGCGAGAATCTGGCTGACGTTGCGAACCGACAGCTCGCCGCTGGGCAGGTCCGGGCGCGGTCCGCCCTCCGCGGCTACCGCCGAACCGGCACCCAGTGCCTCCGCCAGTGCAGCCAGGGCGCCTGCGCCGTCTTCCTGGCGATGATTCAGCCGCACCACTTGGCAGCTCTCCGGCACCAGGCTGCTCGGCAACCCGCGATAGGCGAAGAAGCTCACCGGCGCCTCCGCCCCCGCCAGCACCAGGGTGCGAACCCCGGCCAGCACCTCGAGCACCTGCTCGGGAAAGTACGGCAGCCGCACGGCGGGGAAGACGCCGGGCCCGGCTTCCACCCGGGCGGGGAACGTGGGCGTGAACACTTTGCATCCCGTGGCCGCCGCGATGCGCCCGGCCGCAGCCAACCCGGCTTCCTGCAGGGCGTTGCCGTCCAGCAGCAGCATGGTGTCCTGATCCACCAACGGAGCCGCCTGCTCCACGGCGGAGCCGGCGAAGGGCTGGAAGCGCTCGGGCAGCCGAGCCTGCGGCGCCGGCCGGCCCGGGCCCCAGGCGCAGTCGGCGGGGACGATCAGGGTGGCGATGCCTCCGCCCGGCACCGGGCGGGGGGATAGCGCCGCCGCCACGGCATCCTGGGCATCCAGCCCCAGCCCTTCTGCGGTGCGAGCCGTGCGTATCCAGGCGGAGACGGGACGGGCCACAGCCTCGATGTCCGCGGTGAGCGGCGCGTCGAACGGCACGTGATGGCGGGCGTGATCACCCACCAGGTTGACGATGGGGGTGCCCGCGCGACGGGCGTTGTGCAGGTTGGCGACGCCGTTGCCGAGCCCCGCCCCCAAGTGCAGCAGGGTAGTCGCCGGGTGGCCGCGCATGCGGCCGTAGCCGTCCGCGGCCCCGGTGCATACCCCTTCGAACAGCCCCAGGACGGCCCGCATGCCGGGAACCGCGTCGACGGCCTCCACCAGATGCATCTCGGAGGTGCCGGGGTTGGCGAAGCAGACCTCCACGCCCGCATTCACCAGGCTCTCGATCAGGGCTCGTGCGCCGTTCATCAGGGCTCTCCTCGGGGCAAAGCGAGCAAGCTTACGGGGACCCCGGGTGCACGGCAACACGG
>JAWLGU010000148.1:0-5424 GCA_041690675.1 Pseudomonadales bacterium
GCCTTCAGGGCATCGACGTCGACCATGATGAACCGCCCCCGCTCAGTTGAGCGCGCCGACGATGCACACCGCCGCCACGTTGGACATGGGGCTGCCCCCCAGGTTGTGGGTCATGCCGATGCTGGGCGCCGGAAGCTGGCGGTCTCCGGCCCGACCCTGGAGCTGCAGGTACATCTCGTAGAGCATGCGGATCCCGGAGGCACCGATGGGATGACCGAAGCATTTCAGGCCGCCGTCGATCTGGCAGGGGATCTGCCCGCCGGCGTCGTAGAAGCCGTCCATCACGTCGCGGATGGCGCCGCCTTCGGGGGAGAGCTGCAGATCCTCCATGGTCACGAGCTCTGTGATGGAGAAACAGTCGTGACACTCGAACATGCTCACCTGCTCCCGCGGCTTCGTGATTCCGGCTTCCTTGTAGGCCTTGGCGGCGGCGATGCGGGTGGTGTGAAAGTAGCTGCCGTCCCAGGAGTTGTGTCCGGACTCGGAGCCGTTGGAGAGGGAGAGCTGCAGCGCCTTGACGCTGACGATGTTCGCCTTGCCGAGGCTCTTTGCGATCTCGGGTGTGGTGACGATGGCCGCCGCGGCGCCATCGGAGACGCCGCAGCAATCGAACAGGCCCAGCGGCTCGGCGATGATGGGGGCGTTCAGCACCTGTTCCTCGGTGACGGGCTTCTGCAGGTGCGCCTTGGAATTCTTCGCGCCGTTGGCGTGACTCTTGACCGAGATGTGGCCGATGGCGCGCTTCAGGTCGTCGCGGTTGACCCCGTGCTTGGCCCTGTAGGCGCTCGCGAGCTGGGCGAAGTTGCCCGGCGCCGAGCCGTTGGCCGCCCACTGCGGCGTCAGGGTGCCGCCGAGGCTCCCCGGCAATCCGCCGTAGCCGGTGTCCTTCAGCTTTTCAACGCCCACCGCCAGGGCGATGTCGCAGGCTCCCGAGGCCACGGCGTACACGGCGCCGCGGAACGCCTCGGAGCCGGACGCGCAGAAGTTCTCCACCCGGGTGACCGCGATGTTGGGCAGGCGCAAGGCGATGGAAAGGGGCAGTCCGCCCTTGCCGACGCTGATCTCCTGGTAATGGGTGGAGAGCCACGCCGCGTCGATCTGACTGACGTCGATTCCGGCGTCTTCGATGGCCTCGGAAAATGCCTCCACCATCAGCTCTTCGCCGCCGCAATCCCAGCGCTCGCCGAAACGCGAGCAGCCCATGCCCAGAATGGCGACTTTGTCCTTGATGCCTGATGCCATGGCCGGCTCCTCAGTTGGTCACGTCTGGCCGCAACGGCACGGCCTTCCAGAAATAGCGCACGAATCCCCGGACATTGTCCACGGACTTGATCCGGAAGACCATGCGGACTCCCACGCCCACCTCCACCTCGCCTTCGTCCACGTCGGTGAAGTCCGTCATGAAGCGCCCGCCGTTGGTGAAGGTGATCATGCCGTAGTGGGCGGGGGGCGCAGCCGTGTACGTGAGGTAATCCGCCGACCAGGTGAGCACTGACGCCGGCTCCTCGCGGAACGGGTGCGGCTCCTGGGTGCCGGTGGCGGCGCACTGGGGATTAACGCAGATGTCGGTGCGGGGAAACTGCAACGTGCCGCACCGGCTGCAGCGGCCGCCCACCAGGCCGAGCAACATGTCGCGCTTGCGGTAGCTGACCGTCAGCGCCGTCTTGTAGTCGGCGGTCTCCGCGCGCATTCCCTTTTCCAGCGGGATCAGCTCGTTGAAGGCGAGGTACTTCTGGTAGTTGGTCTCAGGGCGCCGGTTGGCCAGGGCCTGCACGATCCCGCACGCGCTGCTGAAGCCCGCCAGGCGCTCCGTGACCCGGAGCACCAGGGCATCGCAGCCCTGGCCGAAGCTGGCGAGCAGCAGGACGTCGCCGGGCGCGGCCGCCGTCTCCAGGGTGTGCAGCAGCATCACCAGGGGGTGCGCGGTACCCGCTTCACCCAGGGTGGCAGCCAGATTGTCGCGCACCGTGTCCGCGGCGATACCCACCTGCCTGGCGATGCCTTCCACGGCGCGGCCGATGGTGCTCGGCATGATGAAGTGCTTCACCTCGGCGGGCTGCACGCCGGCTTTGGCCAGGGCCTTCGTCAGCACCGGGGGCACGATCTTCGCCAGCCCCTCGTCGCGGATCCAGCGCTCCTCCCAGGTGTAGTCGAACTCGGCGCCGGCGGCCCGGAAGTGATCGATGAAATCCATCGTGGCGCTGTGGGCGGCCAGGAAGTCCACCAGCGTGCCGTCGCGGCCGATGGAGACAGCCGCTGCGGCGTCACCGTAGGCGAGCTCGCCCGCGCTGGCCGGGCGGGCGCGGCGCTTGTCGCTCGCCACTACCAGCGCGTTGTCGTACAGGCCGCCGGTGACGGCGCCCAGGGCCTGCAGCAGGGCGCCCGTGCCCGCCTTCTGGCTGCTGCCGACGTCGACGGAGGCGAGATCCTCGGGGAGTCCCAGGGCGCCGCTGACGATGCCCGCGTTCTGCCGATCGGCGAAAGGGGCGCTGGTGCTGGCGAAGTAGATCGCCTGGGGGGCAGCGGCATTCAGGCTGTTCAGGCATGCGCGGCCGGCCTCCACCGCCATGGTGACGGCGTCCTCGTCCCAGTTGCACATGCTGCGCTCGCCCTTGGCCTTGCCGGCGAGCCCCGGGTCCGCCCACTTGTGGGCATCGACGATGGCCTGGCGCGCCAGCCGTAGCCGCGGCACGTAGCCGCCGAACGAGGTGATTCCTACCACTTGCCTCACCGCTCCCAAAAGCGCTCGATTCTAGAGGCCGGCGGGGGGCGAGACAACGCCGGCGCCCGTGCCGGTCAGCGTCCGGCGCGGCGGCCGGAGCTTCTCAGTAGTCGTCCTCGTCCCCGGTGCAGTCGCCGATGCGGCGCCCTTCCACCCGGCTGCGGGACTCTATGGATTGCCCGCCGAAGCTCATCTGGAAGCTCATGGTGCCCTGATATCGCTCGGGGCCGTCGAACTCGAGATCGCCGACCAGGCTGCCCTTCACGCTTTCCTGCGCACCGGTGCCGGAGAAGGCCATGGTGTAGCTGACCGCGTCGTCGCTGCGCTCGAACTTTTCGATCCGCACGTTCTGATCGGGGTTGTTCTTGGCGAAGCTGGTGAAATCCTCGACTTCCTCGACGGTGATGCACTCCTCGTCCGTGTCGGGCGGGCCCATCTCGCCGTTGGGCTCGACGTCCTGGGTCGTCACCTCCCACAGCCCCGGCCGGATCATGTCCGACATGTCGTACTGTCCGCCTGCCAGGGCCGGCATGGTTCCGAGGCAGAGACATCCTAGCCAGAACGCGCGCATGGGCTTCCCCCTTTGTGACTGCTGATTGAACTTGGCCGGCGGCGATTCTACGACAACGCCGGCGACGGGACGAGGCGGCCGGGCGGTCCGCTGGCCTTGGCCGTGGCGCCGTTGATGAAGGCGCGAATCACCGATTGGAACGCGAAGCAGCGCTCCAGAATGGCCATGTCCGAGTCGCTGACCTCCGCGGCGGCCATGAAGTCGCGCCACGCCTCGGTTACGGCCAGCACGTCCCGGGCGACCGCCACTGCATGGTCCCGTTCCAGGCCCATCCGGTGGGCGGCGGCCTCCAGGTTGTCGCGGCTCGGCGTGTTGCCGAATGCCCCCAGGGCAATGGCGTGGGAGCCCTGAAGACCGACGTTGGGAACGATGTCGTAGCCGGGGGTCAGGCGGTACTCGCTTTCCGCGGCGATCTTGTAGAAGGCGTGGTTGCGCAGATGGTCGTCGGTGTTGCCGATGCCGACGTTGAACAGCATGCGGCGGAAGATGTTCTCCGCCAGGCCTTCCGTGCGCGAGCCGATGCGCTTGCCGAGCTGCAGGATGCCCGGGTAGGACATGGCGGCCTCGTCGAACTGCGTGATGTCGAACTTGTTGATGAGGCTCGCCACGGAAACCAGATGGTGCTGGGCGTCGCCGCTACGGTCGAACCGCTCCACCAGCACCACGGGGCCGCGGGCGGTTTCCGTCATCTGCACGTCCGGCACGTCGATGCCGGCCTCGCGCGCCATGCGCATGGCGGCGCACTCCACCTTGCACATCTCCACCAGATCGCTGTCGCGGCCGAACTTGGCGATCCAGTGCCGGCCTTCGTGCTCGATGAGGGTCTTGGGGCGCGCGCCGCCGAGTCCGCTGCCGTGAAAGAAGTAGGGCTCCAGGCTCCGGTCCACTTCCTTGCCGGCCTCGATGTCCGCCGCGATGTGCTGCAGATGAACCAGATTCTCGAACGGCCGCGGCGGTGTGGGCTTGGGCTGATCGTGAATTTCCGCGGTGAAGTGCAGGGCGCCCACCCCCTCGCCGGAGGCGGCCAGCAGAAACTCCACGTGGCTGACCGGCGGCGGCCGGCGGGTCTTGGTGAGCTGCCGCCGGCCCCATTCGTCCGGACCGGCGTCGATGAGCACACCGAATACCCCCGGCGTCTCGCGGCTGCGCGGGTTGACGTGGATGCCTTCGGCCAGCGGCAGGTTGATGGGGTCCAGGGCGAAGGCCCGCGGGTTCTCCAGGTACGCCCGCGCGTACTTGAAGCGCCCCTGCTTCTCGTCCACCAGCAGTTGTCCCGCCAGCACCTTGGTGCCGTCGCCGAGGTCGGCATGCACGAACAGCTTCTCCGCCATCAGATTTCCCACTCGTCCGCCGCAGGGACGGCCTGCGCGGGCCGCGCCCGCCGCCGCAGGGCGCTGCGGCCGAGGGCCTCACCCAGGGTGTCGTCGCCGGGGGCGAGGACGGAGTCGAAGGCGGTGGGGGCGCCGAAGACGTCGAGCAGCGACAGGTAGGCGGCGATCATGATGCGCGGTGAGCCGGCCTCCACCTTCTTGATGGAGCTTTCCGAGAGTCCCGCCTTGCGCGCCGTCTGTTCCTGGGTCCAGTTGCGGCGCAGACGCGCCTCCTTCAGCCGCTCGCCCAGCGCGCTGAGGGAGCCGAGCGCGGCGTCGCTGACGACGGCGTGGGCCTTGGAAGAGCGGGGCACGTTTATATACCTCCTGAATCCGCGTTAATGGTTGCATATGAGTCTACCCGATGGTCGCAGGAAAATCAGTCCGCGTTCGCCGGCACCCTGGGTGCGAATACACCCATAGACGGAGCTTAAAGATTTTATTGAGCCCGGAATGTGACCCAGCTCTCGCGGCTCGAGGCATTTCACAGATCTAATAGAAACCACAACGGATAATAATAGATGCGTATAGATCTACAATGTGGTGCCCTGCGACAGGCTGTGCCCAAGCGCCTCCGGGTGAAACTTTCGCTTGCTTTGTGGCGGAGTAGCGAGGATGATGCTCGGGCGATCTACTACGTTTTGGCCTGCCTTCAACTGCCTTGTCCGGCTTCCCGGACGACCAATTCAAGTCACCCACTACGACTAGGTTGTTCGAAACCGCTCCCGATTTGCGAGCGGGCTACTACTAAGGAGGCCAAA
>JAWLGU010000149.1:0-5334 GCA_041690675.1 Pseudomonadales bacterium
GTGAAGGTGGCCGCCGGGGAGCGGGTCTCCTTCGACCTGCCGGGCGCCCAGCTCTACACCCACACGCCGCTCGACATGCCCGTGGAGGTGATCTGCGGCCGCACGGACGGCCCGGTGCTGCTGGTCTGCGGCGCCATTCACGGCGACGAGCTCAACGGCGTGGAGATCGTGCGCCGTCTGCGCACCCTCAAGGTGCTGAACCGCCTGCACGGGGCCCTCGTGCTGGTGCCGGTGGTGAACCTGTTCGGCTTCATTCACCGGTCCCGCTATCTGCCGGATCGGCGCGACCTCAACCGCTGCTTCCCCGGTCACGCGGAGGGGTCCCTCGGCTCGCGGCTGGCGCATCTGTTCTTCTCGGAGGTGGCCTCGCGCTGCACCCACATCATCGACCTGCACACGGGCGCGGTGCACCGGGAAAACCTCCCTCAGCTCCGGGCCGCCCTGGATCAGCCGGGGGTGGAGGCCATGGCGCATTCCTTCGAGCTGCCCGTCATCGTCAACGCCGACCTCATCGAAGGCAGCCTGCGGTACGCGGCGCACGAGGCCGGCATTCCGGTGATCACCTACGAGGGGGGCGAAGCCCTGCGCCTGGACGAGCGCGCCATCGTCGCCGGCGTGCGCGGCATCACCAACGTGATGCGGGGGCTCGGCATGCTCCCCAGCCGGCGCAAGCCCTGGCTGGCGGAGCCGTACGTGGCCCGCTCGACGACCTGGTACCGGGCGCCCACGGACGGCGTGTTCCGGCCGCTCGCCAAGCTGGGGGCCCGGGTGCGCCGGGGCGACACCCTGGGGGTCATCTCCGCGCCGTTCGGCGAGACCGAGCAGTTCCTCAAGGCCCGGGGCGAGGGGATCATCATCGGCGCCAACAATCTGCCGCTGGTGAACGAGGGGGAGGCGCTCTTCAACGTGGCCCGGTTCGCCGCCTACGACGCCCTGGAGGAGCATCTCACCGCCCACCAGCAGGCCCTGGAGCAGGATCGGCTCTACGAGATGGAGCGCTCCGTCGACCTCTGAGGCTCCGGAACGCCGCCTTCACGCGGGTGTCCAATGATTGAAAGGCCGCTTACCTGTCCCTACATTCAGGGGTGGTAAACGGCCCGGATATGCTGGAAAGTTGGCACCGACACTTCGATGACATTGGATAGAGAGGCGAACCATGGCTGAACGCATCCCGCAACCCATCCGGCAGATGCCGGGCGCTGCTGCGACGCCGGTAGGCACTCGCGAGATCGAGGTCAACCGGGTTCTGCGCAACACCTACATGCTGCTGGGCATGACCCTGGCGTGGAGCGCCGCGGTGGCCGGAGTGGCCATGGCCATGAACGCCCCGTATCTCGGCCCCATCGTCACCCTGGCCGGCTTCTTCGGGCTGCTGTTCGCCGTGCACAAGACCGCCAACAGCGCCTGGGGCCTGTTCTGGGTGTTCGCCTTCACCGGTTTCCTGGGCTTCACCCTGGGGCCGATCCTGAACGTCTATCTCGGGCTGCCCAACGGCGGAGCGCTGGTGGCGTCCGCGCTCGGCACGACGGCGGTGGCCTTCGTCGGCCTGTCGGCGTACGCGCTGATCACTCGCAAGGACTTCAGCTTCCTCTCGGGCTTCCTCGTGGTCGGCTTCTTCGTGCTGATGGGCGCGGTGCTGCTGTCGCTGTTCTTCGACCTGTCGGCGTTCCACACCGCCATTTCCGCCGGCTTCGTGCTGTTCGCCAGCGCCGCGATCCTCTGGCAGACCAGCGCCATCGTTCACGGCGGCGAGACCAACTACCTCATTGCGACGGTGGTGCTCTACACCCAGATCTACAACCTGTTCCTGTCGCTGCTGCACATCTTCGGCGTCATGGGCGAAGACTGACGCCGTCGCGACCGGCTAGGTCGTGAGGGCCTGATAGACCTTGGTGAGCTGCTCCGGCAGGTCCTCCACCTCCTCGATCACCAGGTACCGCGAGTCCGGGCACATGCGCTTCAGGTAGTCGTGCCCGGACCGGTCCACGGTGACGCAGAACGCTTCCACCCCCTTGGCCCGCGCCTCCTGCAGCGCGCGGGCCGTGTCCTGAACCCCGTACTCGTGGTCCCCGCGCTCGGGGCCGTAATCGCAGTCCTGGGGAAAGCCGTCGCTGATGATGAGCAGTACCTTCAGCGCCTGGTCGGACGCCAGCAGCTTGCGCACGGCGTGGCGGATGGCCGGGCCCATGCGCGTGCTGCGCCGGGGCTTCATGCCGGCGATGGCGGCGAGGGTACCGGGACCGAGCCGCTCGTCGGGTTCCTTGGCGACGCAGAACTCCACGCAGTCCCGGCCGTAGCCCGAGAAGCCGTAGATGCCGTAGCTGTCGCCGAGCCGCTCCAGGGCGGCGGCCATCGCCAGCAGGGACTCCCGCTGCACGTCGATGATCCGCCGGGGCTCCGGCGGCGCCAGGGCATCGTCGGTGGATGCGGAGAGATCCACCAGGAATGCGGCGCAGACGTCGCGGTGCACCCGGTCGCGGCGGCTGTACACCCGCTCGTCCGGGCTCGTGCCGCTGCGGATGTCCTGGCGTGCCCGGATGACCGCATCCAGGTCCAGCTCGTCGCCGTCCGCCAGGCCGCGTAACCGCTGGTAACCCTGGGGGCGGATCTGCTCGAGGCGCTGTTGCACCGCCCGGCGGTGGCTCTGCATCACCGCGCGCATGGCCGCCAGATCGTCGGCGCCATGGGCCGGGAGCCGCTCCTCGAACACCCGGCACCAGCGGGGCAGGTAGCGCCGCTCGAGGTGGTTCCATTCGTCGTAGCGGTAGCTGCGGGCCTCGCCCTGCTGGGCTCCCAGGGCGTCGCGAACCGCCGAGCGCTCCATGCCGATGCGCCGCGCCAGGGTGTCGCGGCGATCCCGGGTCTGGGTCAGATTCACGTCCTCCGGGCGCGGGGTGCCGTCGGCCAGCGCCCCATCGGCGGCCTCGGCCTCCCGTCCGTGGAGCTCCTCGACGGTGAGGGCCGAATCCAAGGCCCGCAGGTCCTTTTCCCAGTCCTCCAGCCGCGCTTCCCGCTGCATCCAGCGCGTGGGGTCGCTCTGCTCCTCGGCCAGCGGCAGAGCGAGGCCCACCGGCACAGCCTCGGCCCAGCTCTGCAGCAGGTCGTGGAGCGTCATGGCGGTGGCCGCCGCGCGGTAGACGTCACCCGGCTCCCGGGCGAGGTCGTCCAGCGCCGCCACCGTGCGCCCCACGGTTCCACTCGCATCCAGCGCCGCCAGCAGCCCGGGATCCGCGCCCCAGGTGCGGCATTCCAGCGCGTGCAGCGCGCTCGCCAGGTCCGTGACGGTCTCCGGCGGACGCTGCGCGAGGAGACCGGCGTGATGGGCGGCGTAGTGCCGGGTCATGCCGGGGAAGCTCTGCTGCGCCAGCACGTCGACCCGTAGCCGCTCGCAGATCTGAAATGAGCGGCTCGCGAGCGCCGGGTGCCGATGCCGGTGGAAGAACTCGGTGAAGTCGCTGGCGCGCCCCACCAGGGGCGTGACGTCCCGCTCGCGCAGCGCCGGCAGGCGACTCTCGGCGTCGCTCATCCGGAAGGTGTAGGTGCCGAACAGGTGGTGGGCGAGCTGCTGCACCACGAGCACCCGGTAGGCGCCGGCGTCGGTGAGCTCGAGCCGTTCCGGCAGGTACAGGGTGTCGCCGGCGAGGGCGGCCTCGTCGGCGGAGAGGCGGAGGCTCCGCCCGGTGAACTCCCGGGTCGGCTTGATGTGGAAGTAGCGGCCGGCGAGGCCCTCGGCGAACAGGGCCAGCCGCTCCTCCAGCGGCCCCAGCTCGATCACGGCAGCACGGCGTCGACGATGTCGGCGATGGCGGCCTGGACCGTGGCGTCGTCGGAGACCGCCTGCACCACGGCGATCTCGGCGGCACGGCGCGGCTCGATGCCCCGGCCGATGAGCTCCCCCGTGTACACCAGGAGCCGGGTGCTCACCCCGTCCTCGAACCCGTGCTCGCGCAAGTTGCGCACCTTCTCGCCGATGACGGCCAGGCGTTCCGCCATGGCGGCATCCACCGCCGATTCGTGGGCGATGATCGTGGCTTCCCGCTCCGGGTCCGGATAGTCGAAGGCCAGGCTGACGAAGCGCTGCCGGGTGCTCGGTTTCAGGTCCTTGAGCACGCTCTGGTAGCCCGGGTTGTAGGAGATCACCAGCAGGAAGTCCGGGTGGGCCGTCACCAGCTCTCCGGTCTTCTCGATGGGCAGCAGCCGCCGGTGGTCCGTGAGCGAGTGAATGAGCACCGTGGTGTCCTTGCGCGCCTCGACGATCTCGTCGAGATAGCAGATGGCGCCGCTGCGCACAGCCCGGGTCAGCGGCCCGTCGCTCCACACCGTCTCGTCCCCCTGGAGCAGGAAGCGGCCCACCATGTCGGTGGCAGTGAGGTCTTCGTGGCAGGAGATGGTGACGAGCGGTATCTCCAGCTCGCGCGGCTGGTGCGCGCGGTACAGGCGCCACGCCATGTGCTCGACGAAGCGCGTCTTGCCGCAGCCGGTGGGGCCCTTCAGCAGCACCGGCAGGCGCGCGTCGTAGGCTGCCTCGAAAACTTCCACTTCGTCGCCCAGCGGCAGGTAGTAGGGTTTCTCGAGCAGGCGGGCGGCGTTGTGGGCGGTGTTCATGGCGGGGTGAAGATCTCCTTGCCCGGGCGGTAGTTCAGGAAGCCCACCGCGGGATTGCGATTGACCAGAGGCCGACGATACATGGGATGCCCCAGGGCGCGCACCTCGTGCTCGAGCTCGGTGAGCACGGTACCCGAGTCGGGATCGACGATGGCCTGAAAGCGGTACTGCACCGCGTCGGATTCCTCGGTGACGAGGCCGCGTTCCAGCAGGCGCCTGTGGGGACCGGAAAAGTCGGCGACGTAGACGGCGATGTGGTGGCCGTCGTAGGGCGCGATGTCGGCGTCGGTCTCCTCGAAACGCAGCGTCTGGTTGTGGCCGACCCGAACGTCCACGCGGCCGTCCTCGTGCTCTGCCGGGCAACCCATGATCTCGCGGTAGAAGCGCGCGATGCCGTCCGCGGTGCCGGGCGCCACCGTCACCGTCACCCGCGGCAGCCCCAGCGGCATGCGCGGGAACGCCTGGGGGCCGTGGACGCGCAGGTCGTTGCCCCAGGGGCAGGTGACCTGCACGGCATCGCCTCGGCGCGCGAAGGCGAACCGGGTGCCGGCAAGCGGCTTCGCCACCCGTTCCAGACGCCGCTCGAGATCTTCGAGGTCGGGCACCGCGACGTCGATGTGGCCCCGAAATACCTGGGCCTCGCCCTGCGGCAGGTGGAACTGCTGCTCGCCGAGGTTGATCCACATGTTGCGGGTGCCGAAGTCGATGTACGGGTCCCGGGTGAAGCCG
>JAWLGU010000150.1:0-5282 GCA_041690675.1 Pseudomonadales bacterium
CGGCAACGGCAGCCGGTGTGCAGCTTGAGGAGGCGCACGCGGCGTGCCAACATCGCGCCCCGACCACGGGGCCGGACGGGTGCATGGAAATCAAGGATCGAATGCGAGCGGTGCTGGAAGCCGAGGCGGCCGCCATCAGCCGGATCGAGATCGACGACAACTTCGAGCGCGCGGTGCTGACGCTGGCCGCCTGCCAGGGCAAGGTGCTCACCACCGGGATCGGCAAGGCGGGCCACATCGCCCGCAAGTTCGCCGCCACTCTGTGCTCCACGGCCACGCCGGCCGACTTCATCCATCCCGCCGAGGCCGCCCACGGCGACCTCGGGCTGGTGAGCGCCAACGACGTGCTGGTGGCGTTCTCCACCAGCGGCAAGAGCCGGGAGGTGCTGGAGATTCTCGAGCTTGCCCGGCATCTGGGCGTGGCCACCGTCATCGGCGTCACCTCGCATCCGGATTCGGAGTTGCGCGGCCTGTCGGACTTCGTCCTGGACATGGGCGAGATCGAGGAGCCGTGCCCGCTCGGCCTCACTCCCAGCGCGAGCATGGCGGTGATGCTGGCCATCAGCGACGCCATCGCCCTGGCGCTGCTGGAGGTGAAGGGCATCACCCGGGAGGACTACGGGCTACGTCATCACGGCGGCTACCTGGGGCGCGCCGCCCGAGTGGACAACGTTCCCCGCTGACGTCGACCCCGGGCCTCAGCGCGGTAGCTCGTCGGCCGACACGCCCTCGGCCGGCGCCCTGCCAGCCGCCGTGGCTTCGCCGGCGAAGTAGCGCTCGCAGATGGCGATGAAGCGGCGCGCCCCTTCCGACAGCGCCCGGTGCCGCTTGTAGTAGAGGCCCACCTGACGCTCGAAACGGGAGATGGGCAGCCCGTCGATCAAGTGGTAGCCGGACAGCTGCGCCAGCAGCCGGTCGGACAGGTAGGTCACGCCCTTGCCCGCCTCCGCCAGCGCCAGCCGCAGCTCCAGGTTGCTCACCTCCCAGACGCTGGCGAACTGATTGCGCAGGCGCTGTTCCTGCCCGGCGCGCCGGGTGGCATCGTCCAGGTACGAGGTGAGCAGCGTGGCCCGAGCCAACTCGTCCTGGGGCCGCTGCCGCAACGCCACGTGGTCGGGATGGGCCTCGTGGACCACCAGCACGCGCTGCTCGGTGAAGAAGGGGGTGGTGACGAAGTCGCCCGGCATGTGGTGCTGGAACGGCCCGAATCCCAGCTCCCAGCGATCCTCCTCCACGCCGTAGATGATCTCCCGGCTCGGCGCCACGTCGAGCTTAAGCCGGGTGAGGGGATTGCGCTCGCAGAACTCGAGCATTAGGCCCTGGCCGAAAACCCGGCTGACCACGCTGTTCATGGCCAGATTCAAGGTCGACAACGCACCGGTGCGGATGCGCTGGATGTCGGCCAGCGCGCGCCGCTCCTCGTTCACGAGCGTCTGCGCGAAGGAAAGCAGCCGTTTGCCCGCTTCGGTCAGCCGCGGTCTGCCCTTGCGCAGCAAGAGCCGCGTGTCGAGCTTGTGCTCCAGGTTGGCCACGGCCTGACTCACCGCGGATTGGGAAATGTGCAGCCGCTCGGCGGCGCGGCTGAAGCCCCCCTCCTCCACCACCGCCGTGAACACCCGAATCTCGTTGCGCTCGATCTGCATCGGCTGAGATTAGCAGCGCGCCCGGGCCCGCTCCACTTATGGCTCCATCAGCAGAGCTTATCCATCAGTTCGGCTTCTCCACTCAGAAGCACGGGCCCCCTGTCGCGTTGCCGCCTTCGGTCCTACCTTGAGCCGGTGTCGGCAACCGTGTGATCAGGAGGCAATCATGGAGATTCACAAGGGTCTGGACGGCGTGGTGGTGGACACCACCGCCGTGAGTCTGGTGGACGGACCCCGCGGGCAGCTTTCCTACCGCGGGCACCCCATCGACTCGCTGGTGACGCGGCCGTTCGCCGAGGTGGCGGCTCTGGTGGCCACGGGGAAGTTCGATGGCACCTTCGGCCGCCGCCTCGCCGACAATGCGCGGCTCTCGCCACGGGAAGAGGCACTGGTGCTGGGATTGCCGGAGAGCGTGCACCCCATGCACGTGCTGCAGGGACTCACTCCGCTCCTGGACCGGAGCGACGCGTTCGCCGAGCACGGCGACGCCGCACAGGGATTCGCCGTGGCGGCGAAGCTGCCGAGCCTCATCGCGACCCACTTCCTCCGGGCGCCGGCCCCGTACGGCGGCGACGACGACCCCATCGCCCTGTTCCTGGCCCAGATCGGCGCACCGGAGCGGGAAGACGCCCACCGGGCCTTCGAAGCCGCCCAGATCCTCCAGATCGAGCATGGTTTCAATGCCGGCACGTTCACCGCACGGGTGGTGGCCAGCACCCTGGCGCCGGTGGAGAACGCCCTGTCGGCGGCTTTCGGCGCGCTCCACGGAGT
Organism: Pseudomonadales bacterium; assembly: GCA_041690675.1. Taxonomy (GTDB): domain Bacteria; phylum Pseudomonadota; class Gammaproteobacteria; order Pseudomonadales; family Azotimanducaceae; genus UBA7803. The sequence continues at coordinate 2,415 of JAWLGU010000150.1, forward strand.
GCTCCACGGCGGCGCCGACCAGGCTGCCCTGGAAACCGCGGACCGGGTGGGCAGTCCGGAGCGGGCCTCGGCGTTCGTCGACGACTGCCTCGCCCGCGGCGAGAAGGTCATGGGCATGGGCCACCGGGAGTACCGGGTGGTGGATCCTCGGGCGGTGCTGCTCAAAGGGCTGGCGGGCCGCCTCGCCGCCGGCACCGAGCACGAGGTGACCTTCCGCACCCTGGAAGCCATCGAGGCCCGTTTCACCGAGCGCATGGCGGAGCGCGGCAAGGACCTCTACGCCAACGTGGAGTTCTACAAGGGCCTGGTGTTTCGCGCGCTCGGCCTGCCGCCGCGCTTCTTCACCGCCCTGTTCGGCATGGCGCGCGTGTTCGGCTACCTGGCGCACTTCATCGAGAGCCGCCAGGACAACCGCATCGTGCGGCCGCAGGCGCATTATGTGGGGCCGAGACCGTAGCGGTCGCTATTCGCTTTCCGCTGTCCGCTGTCCGCTATCCGCTATCCGCTATCCGCTATCCGCTGGAGGGATATCGCAGGCTCTGGCGATGGGGCTCTAGCGGAAGGCGGACAGCGGAAAGCGGTAAGCGATATTCATTCCGGCTCCAACTCCAGCCGCAACTCCCCTTCCCACGGCGCGAAGCCGAGCTTTTCCAGGAAGCGCCGGGCCGCGGGGTCGCGGCCGCCGGCGGCGGGGGCGAGGATTTCCCGGGCGCCCTTGCTCTCCGCCAGGCCGATGGCGTGGCCGGCGAGCCAGCGGCCGAGACCCCGGCGACGAAACCCGTCCGCCACCGCGAGCGCCAGCAACCGAAAGCGGACCGGCGTGACCGGGAGAATGGCGTAGGCCCCCACGGTGCGCTCGCCGAGCTTCGCCACCCGTACCAGGTCCGGCTCGATCGCTTCGGCCAGGATCTCCTCCGGCGCGCCGCCGGCGGCGAGCAGTTCCCAGGGGACCTCGTCCGGGTAGGGGCGGAAGATGTGGACGTCCCGGGGGCGCCAGGCCACGGCCGCCGCCTCAGGAGAGGGCCTGGTCGAGGTCGGCCAGCAGGTCGTCGGCGGTCTCGATGCCCACCGACAGGCGGATCAGCCCGTCGTCGATGCCCAACGCCGCGCGCTTCTCCGCCGGCACGCTGGCGTGGGTCATGAGCGCCGGATGCTCGATGAGGGATTCCACGCCCCCCAGGCTCTCCGCGAGGCTGAACACCCGCACCCGTTCCAGCAGGCGCCGGGCGGCGTCGAGCCCGCCGCGGACGCGGAAGCTCAGCATGCCGCCGTGGCCCGAGCTCTGCCGGCACGCCAGCTCGTGCTGGGGATGGCTCGGCAGGCCCGGATACCCCACCCAGGCGACCGCCGGGTGCGCCTCGAGAAAACGCGCCACGGCGTGAGCATTGTGCTCGTGCGCGCGCATGCGAACGGCCAGGGTTTTCAGGCTGCGCAGGCACAGGTAGGCGTCGAAGGTGCTCTGGATGCCGCCCAGGGTGTTGGAGAGGAACGCCAGCCGCTCGGCCAGCGACTCGTCGTCGGTGACCACCAACCCCCCCACCAGGTCGCTGTGACCGTTCACGTACTTGGTGGTGGAATGCAGCACCAGATCCGCCCCCAGCTCCAGGGGGCGCTGGAAGTAGGGGCTCAGGAAGGTGTTGTCCACCATGAGCCAGGCACCGTGGGCGTGGGCGATCTCCGCCACCGCCGCGATGTCCACCAGCTTCATCAACGGATTGCTGGGGGACTCGATCCACACCATGCGGGTGGACGGGCGCATGGCCGCCTCCAGCGCCGTCGGGTCCGACAGGTCGAGATAGCTGAAGTCCAGGCCCTGCCGGCGGAACACCTGCTCGAACATCCGATAGGTGCCCCCGTACATGTCGTCGCAACAGACCACGTGATCGCCCTGGGACAGCAGGTGCACGGCGGTGGCGGCGCCGATGCAGCCGGAGGCGAACGCGAAGCCGAAGCGCCCTCCCTCCAGGTTGGCCACGCAGGTTTCGTAAGCGCGGCGGGTGGGGTTGTGCGAACGGCTGTACTCGTAGCCCCGGTGTTCCCCGGGGGAGCTGTGCACGTACGTGGAGGTGAGGTACACCGGGGTCACCACCGCGCCGGTGGTGGGGTCGGGTTCCTGCCCCGCGTGGATGGCCCGGGTCTCGAAGCCGAAGCGGTCTTTGCTCCATTCCATGTCGACAGCCTCAGGGGGCGAAGCTGGAGCGAGCCCGGACGCCCCAGCGGCCGTCGACGCGCTCCACCACGTAGATGGAATCGTAGGAAGCCATCCGGGCGCCGGCGGCGTCGTAGCGGGTGAAGGTCACGGCAATGTGCACCTTGTCCGGCGACGCCTGCACCACCTTCATGTCGTCCCAGGTGCTGTGATCCCAGCCGGTTTCCGCGGCGAAGCGCTCCAGGTCCATGGCCTCGATGAAGTCGTCGCGCTGCGCATAGACGTGCACGGAGCCGCCGGCGATCCGCACGTGAGGAAAGTGCAGGGTATCGGCCCAGGCCGCTTCGTCCCGCGCATTGAACGCCTCGAGAAACGCCTCCATCACCGCCTCCGCCGCGTCGGGCGCCGCGGCGTCGCCCGCCGCGTGTGCCGGCGCCATGCCGGCCAGCGCAGCCGCCAGAGCCGCGGCGGCGAGAACGGCCGACGAACGGAAACGGGCAGGAACCATGTGGGGGGCCTCGTCGCTACACTGGCGGGGCACAGTAGCCCCAGCGCCGCGGCGGTTCAAGCGCGATCCCCGGCGCCGGCTCGCCTTCCGGCCCGGGCGCCGATCCAGTATCTTGCGGCCATGGCCACACAGGCGCCCGTCACCCCCGACGAGGGAACCATTCGCTTCGCCTACGCCCTGGAGGCGCCGGAGGGGCCGGTGGCGCCCCCGG
>JAWLGU010000151.1:0-2091 GCA_041690675.1 Pseudomonadales bacterium
CCGAAGCCGCCGGTGATCTCCACCATCCGGCGGATGGCGTCCACCAGGTCGTCCGGCGTGCCGATGACGGTGGCGCCGTCGCTCATCTGCTCCACCGCCGCGTCGGCGCTCGCGAACGCCTCCGCCCCGGGACGCATCAGGGTGCCCACGGTGTACTCGTTGTGCCAGCGCAGGAGTCCGTGCTTGGCCTGGTCCCGGGCCTGCTCCCGGGTCTCCGCGATGTGCCAGCTCATCACCACCCGCCAGTTGCGGCGGTCCACGGTCTGGCCATGCTTGGCCGCCGAATCCTCGGCGAAGCTCCACTGGGTGGGCAGCGCCTGCAGCCCGGCGGTAGACATGGAGCCGATGGAGAGCACGCCGCAGCCGTACTTGCCCGCCAGGGTCATGCCCGACGGGCTGACCATGGAGGCCACCGCCATGGGCACCTCCTCCTGCAGGGGCAGCAGTTGCAGCGCCGCGTCCTTGAGCGTGAACCAGTCGCTCTCGTGGGAGAAACGCGGCTCGCCGCGCAGCAGGCGCTGGATCACGCCGATGGCTTCGTCCTGGCGGTCGCGCTGGACCATGGGATCGATGCCGAGCATGTAGGCGTCGGAGGGCAGCGCGCCGGGCCCGGTGCCGAAGATCACCCGGCCGCGGGTCATGTGGTCGAGCTGCACGATGCGCTGCGCGACGTTGAATGGATGGTGGTACGGCAGCGAGACCACCCCGGTGCCGAGACGGATGTTGTGGGTGCGCTCCCCGGCTGCGGCAAGGAACAGCTCCGGCGAGGCGATGACTTCCCAGCCGGTGGAATGATGCTCGCCGCACCAGAACTCGTCGAAGCCCAGGCGATCGAGGTGCTCGGCCAGATCGAGATCCCGGCGAAGCTGCAGGGTCGGGTGCTCACCGATGGGATGATGCGGCGCCAGGAAGCCGCCGAAGCCGAGTCTGGTCATGAGGATCTCCCGGGCGTCGTGCCCACCAAGCGAAACGGCGATTTTGGCACCATCACCGCCCCCATGCGACCCTTGGCGGACGGAAGCCGGGCTCAGGCCAGCTTCGCCCCCAGCGGCACCTCCGCATCCGGCACGCACAGCGCCACCCGGCCGGCCTCGTCGTGGAACCCGGTCACCAGGCACTCCGACATGAGAGGACCGATCTGCTTTTTCGGGAAGTTCACCACCCCCACCACCAGACGTCCCACCAGATCCTCAGGGCGGTACAAGTCGGTGATCTGCGCGCTGGACTTGCGGATGCCGATCTCGTCGCCGAAATCCACCCGCAGCACGTAGGCGGGGTTGCGGGCCTCGGGGAACGGTTCGGCGCTGATCACCCGTCCCACCCGGAGCTCCACCCGCGTGAAATCCTCCCAGCCGATCTGTTCCATTGCTCACCCCTGCTCCAGCGCTGCCGTTCGCGGCGCATGATAGCCGCCGCGGCCGAAAAAGTGTGACCGCGTCCACACAGCCCGACAGATCGCCGTCTATGCTTACTCGTGATGTAGCAACTCGAGTGGGCTGATGGCCAATGCAGTTCCGAGCTGGTTCGCCGCCGATCAGGTGTTTCGCGGCGACGATGGCTGGTACATCGGCTCTCCGGACGGCTTCCGGGTGGGCCCGTATCCGCGGCGGGATACCGCCGGACGCCGCAGCGAGGCGATCACCGCCACCTTGAGGCGCTGCCGCAGCACCAGCGACACCGTGCGCACGGTGCGCCGGTTCCTCCACGAGCAGAGCACGGCCGAGGGGCGGCGCCTGCGCAGCGGGCAGACCGCCCCGGCACCCACCGGCTCGGTGGCCGCGCCTCCGGTTCGCGCCGGGGAGCCGCAGCGTACCTGGTTTCGTACCAGCCGCTTCTTCAGCGTGGGCGAAGTGTGGTTCTTCACCACGCGCGAGGGCATCGACGTCGGCCCTTACGAATCCAAGGCTGCGGCCCAGCGCGACGCGGCCCGGCTGCTCGATATCCTGAAGGCCACGGCGACGGAAGCGGAGGCCCGCCTGGCGATCCACCAGTTCAACAGCCGGCCGGTCGCTTCTTGAGATCCTGCCGGGCACCTGCGGGTGCTTGAGGCACCTGCGGGTGCTTGAGGCACCTGCGGGTGCTTGAGGCACC
>JAWLGU010000151.1:2191-5260 GCA_041690675.1 Pseudomonadales bacterium
GGCACCTGCGGGTGCTTGAGGCACCTGCGGGTGCTTGAGGCACCTGCGGGTGCTTGAGGCACCCGGAGCCGAAACGGTACTATGCGCCGCACACATGTGCAGCCCTGCGCGTGCGCACCGCGGTCGTCCCATCCCCCGGCCGCACCGCGGAACACAACGCCACCGCGGAACAGAGAAATCGAGTGCGGCTCCTGATCGTAACAGACGCCTGGTTTCCCCAGATCAACGGCGTGGTGAGAACGCTCTCCACCACGCGCGATAAGCTCGTGGAGCTGGGACACGAGGTCGAGGTGCTGGGGCCGGACCGCTTCCGCAATGTGCCCTGCCCGACCTATCCGGAGATCCGTCTCGCCCTGTGCACGCCGGGCCGGGTCGGCCGCATCATCCAACAGGTGGCGCCCGAGGCGGTGCACGTAGCCACCGAAGGGCCCCTCGGCTGGTCCGCACGCACCTGGCTGCGGCGCCGCGGGCTGCCGTTCACCAGCTCGTTCCACACGATGTTTCCCCAGTACCTGAAGCTGCGCTTCGGCTTGCCGGAGCGGGTGAGCTTCAGCGGCATCCGACGGTTTCACTGTGGCGCGACCGCCACCATGTACTCCACGCCCACGCTGCGCGCCATGCTGGAATCCCACGGCTTCGAGAACCTGGTACGCTGGGTGCGCGGCGTCGACACGGAGATCTTCACCCCCGGGCCGGCGGAGCCGCTGCCCTTCGAGCGGCCCATTCAGCTCTACGTCGGCCGCATCGCGGTGGAGAAGAGCGTCGAGGACTTTCTGCGCCTGGATACCCCCGGCACCAAGGTGGTGGTGGGTGACGGGCCGCAGCGGGCCGAGTTGCAGGCCCGCTACCCCGACGTACGGTTCCTCGGCACCAGGCGCGGCGACGAACTGGTGCGCCATTACCGGGCGGCGGACGTCTTCGTGTTCCCGTCGCGCACCGAGACGCTGGGGCTGGTGATGCTCGAGGCGCTGGCCTGCGGTGTCCCCGTGGCCGCCTACCCCGTGCAGGGGCCGCTGGACGTCGTCGGCGACAGCGGCGCCGGCGTGCTCGATGAGGACCTGCGCGCCGCCACGCTGCGCGCCATCGGCATCGACCCCGAGCTCTGCCGCGCGCGGGCGCTGGAGCACTCCTGGGATCAATCGGTGATCGAGTTTTTGAACAACCTGGTGCCTTTCTCTGCGCCGGGACTGCAAGGAGAAACGGCATGAGAATTCTGGTCCTCGGCGGCGATGGCTTCTGCGGCTGGCCCACGGCCCTGCATCTCTCCCAGAAAGGCCACGACATCGTCATCGTCGACAACCTGTCCCGCCGGAACATCGACAACGAGTTGGAGGTCCAGTCGCTCACCCCCATCCAGACGCCCAGCGTGCGCATCCAGGCCTGGAAGGAGCTCACCGGCCGCGAGCTCCGCTTCGAGCGCCTGGACGTAGCCGCCGACTACGACCGGCTGCTGGCGCTGATTCGCCGGGAAGCGCCCGACGCCATCGTCCACTTCGCCGAGCAGCGCGCCGCCCCGTACTCCATGAAGTCGTCCTGGCACAAGCGCTACACGGTCAACAACAACCTGAATGCCACCAACAACGTGCTGGCCGCCATCGTCGACAGCGGCCTGGACGTCCATCTGGTGCACCTCGGCACCATGGGCGTGTACGGCTACTCCAGCGTGGGCGTACGGCTCCCGGAAGGCTACCTGACCGTGAAGATGACCAACGACGACGGCGAGGACGTGGAGCAGGAGATCCTGTACCCGGCCAATCCCGGCAGCATCTACCACATGACCAAGACCCAGGATCAGCTCTTCTTCGCCTTCTACAACAAGAACGACGGGGTGCGCATCACCGACCTGCACCAGGGCATCGTCTGGGGCACGCAGACCCGGGAAACCCGCCTCGACGACCGTCTGATCAATCGCTTCGACTACGACGGCGACTACGGCACGGTGCTGAACCGCTTCCTCATGCAGGCGGCAATCGGCTATCCGCTGACGGTGCACGGCAGCGGCGGTCAGACCCGGGCGTTCATTCACATCCAGGACACGGTGCGCTGCATCGACCTGGCCGTCAGCCATCCGCCGGCGCCGGGGGACCGCGTGCGGATCATGAACCAGCTCACCGAGACGCACCGGCTCATCGACCTGGCCACCATGATCTCCGAGATGACCGGGGTACCCATCGAGCACGTCCCGAACCCTCGCCGCGAGGCGGATCGCAACGACCTCGCCGCCTCCAACGAGGGGCTTCTGGGGCTGGGTCTCACGCCCACTACCTTGCGTCAGGGGCTGATGAACGAGGTCACGGAAATCGCCCGCAAGTACGCCTGCCGCTGCGACCGCGCGCGCATCCCCTGCGTCTCCCACTGGACCCGCGGCGCGGCCGCCGAAGCCCCGCCGCCGGACGCCGACGAGGCGACCTCCGCCGGCTGAGATCCATGGCCACTGCGCTCCCCATCGAGCCGCGCTCACCGCGCGCCCCCTGGCAGCGGACCCTGGCCCGGGCCATTCGCGACCCGGAGGTTCTGCTCGCGCGGCTCGATCTCCCCCGTGATCTGCTGCCCGCCGCGCGGCGGGCGGCGGCGCTGTTTCCGCTGCTGGCGCCGGAGCCGTTCGTCGCCCGCATGCATCCGGGCGACCCGCACGACCCGTTGTTGCGGCAGGTGCTGCCGCTGGATCTCGAGCTCGCCGATGCTCCCGGGTTCCTGGAAGATCCCGTGGGCGACCGCGACGCGCTCCGGCAGAGCGGGGTGCTGCGCAAGTACCATGGCCGCGCCCTGCTGGTCGCCACCGGCGCCTGCGCGGTGCATTGCCGGTACTGCTTCCGCCGGCACTTTCCCTACGCCGACGCCAACGCCTCCGGCGACCGCTGGGCCGGCGCCCTGGACTACCTGGCCCGCCACAGCGACGTCTCCGAGGTCATCCTGAGCGGCGGCGACCCGCTCACCCTCACTGACCGGCGCCTGGCGGAACTGGCACACGCCCTCGCCGAGCTCCCCCATCTGCAGCGCCTGCGCATCCACAGCCGCCTGCCGGTGGTGCTGCCCGAGCGGGTCGACGCAGCCATGATCGGCTGGCTC
>JAWLGU010000152.1:0-5140 GCA_041690675.1 Pseudomonadales bacterium
GGGACGTCGGGCAGCACCTTGCGCGCCGCCGAACGGGCTTCATCGGACATGAAGCCCAGGGAGGGAATGACGTCGAAGGAGATGGACTGGCCGCCCAGGGATGGCAGCTGGAACGACAGTGAGGCCGTCACTTCGGCGCCGATGCCCTGGAGCTGAAAGCTGCCGCTGCCTACGGCGGCGATGCCCTGGCCGAGCTGCAGGTCGATGTCCTTGAACGGGTTGGCGTCTTTCAGGCGGATGTCGCCCACGTCCAGCGACAGGGTCTGATTGCCCACCCGCGTGCCTTTCACGCTTCCGGAGAAGCACTCGAACGCGCACAACTGGCCCTGCACATTCGGCAGGTCGATGCCTGGCAGGGTGATGTGGCCGCCGTTGATCACCAGGTCGTCGCCGTCGGCGCGCAGCTTGCCCAGGGACAGCCCCGGCCCGCGCAGCGCCAGGCCGCTGAACTCGGCGGCCACGCCGAAGCGGGTGGGCTCCTTGCCCACGGTCCAGTCGAAGCCGAAGTCGGGAAGCGCGATGTCCGGCATGGTGCCCAGGTCCAGGTCCACCTGCCAGCTGCCCGCCGGGCTGAGCTCCGGGACCCGGGCGTTCATTCGGATGGTCTCGACGCTCTGGTGGCTGAAGACGTCTTCCACCATGTCGCTGAAGACGCGTTCGCGACCGGTGCCGGCCGCTCCGAAGGCCGTTCGGTGGCGGCTCGCAGTGCCGGGCAGGTTCAGCCACGCGGCCGATGTGCCGCTGTGGGCGAGCTGGCCGATGTCGTTGCTCTGGGCGACGGCCAGGCCGCCGGAGGGCCGGGCGGCCCCGGCGCCGAGGACGTTGGCTGCAGAGCCGACGTCGGCAGCGGCGGCGTTCACCAGGTTGAAGGCCCGGATCCCGCGCTGGGCATTCGCGGAGAGATTCACGTCGCCACTCAGCCTGCCTTCCAGGCGGCCATCCACGGCCAACCCCTGTGCGGTGCCGATGGGCGGGCTGGCGGAGGCGGCGCTGGCCGACGCGGTGTTACCGGCGGGAAGGGCCGCTGGCGCCGCCAGGGTCAGCCCGCCGCTGCGAACGTGGTCCAGGTCTGTTTCCCCCAGCATCTCGGGCGCTGCGACGGCCGGGCTCGATCCCCACGGGCCGAGCAGCCCGACCATGGTCACGACCTTCACCAGCCGGGCACCGGCTGCCCCTCGGTACATCATCCACCCTCGGCGGTCAGTGGCGCGGCGCCCCAAGGTACGCCGCGCCGTACCGGTTTCAGCGGCTGTGGCTGATGACGTTGGATTGCACCAGGTTCAGCAGGGGTCCGCCGCCGCCCACGTTGAGGGAGCCGGCATCCTGACGCGCCACGTTGACGCCGTTGGCGACGGCGCTGCCCGCGGCGTTCACCACGTTCATGCCGCGCAGATCCGCCTGAGCGCCCCCGGAGAGCGCCACCACGTAGCTGGCATCCACCGTCAGCTCGGAGTCGTCCACGACGACGTACTCGGCCTGGGCGTTTTCCAGAGTGAAAGGCGCCCGGATGGTCTCGTCGAGGCTGGTGCTCCAGGTCTCCTCGGTGGTCTCCGACTCTTCCAGGGTGAACAGCGTGGAGTGGTCGGAGGTCTCCTCTAATGACTCGGAGAAGCTGCCGCTGGCTTCGCAGGAGCCGTTCTGCACCGCGCAACCGGCGCCCTGAAGCTGCACGTTGAACTGGGGCAGCTCCAGCGAAATGGAGACGTCGCCCTGGAACTCCACACCACCCACGGTGACCCCGCCGCCGGCGGTGAAGTCGAACTGGCCGGCCACGAAATCCACTTCCAGCTCGCCGGCCCCCGACAGGCCGCGGCCGGCCTGCACCTGTTGCCCGAGCAGCGTGGACAGCGCATCCACGCGCCCGGTGCTGTCGTTGGCCTTGGCGTGGCTCGAGGATTCCACGTCGGTCACCTGGTCGAGCTGCGAGCGCGCGCTGGAGCCGTTGAAGGAACCCGCGTCGGTGGTGACCCGGTCCATGTTGGCGTCCGTGCGCTCGTAGTAGGGCACCGACGCCACGCGGCGCTGCTCCTGGCTGATCTGGTTCGACTGGTCGACGTTGAACTGAGTCTGCGCGCCGATCTCGGCGCCCTGGCTCGCTCGGCCGTCGAAGACGTTGACGCCGTTGGCCACGGTGCTCTCCGCCGCATTCACCAGGTTCAGTGCCCGGGCGCTGGCCTGCACACCGTCTGACAGCGAGACGTCGCCGGACGACGTGACGCTGGCCGACGAGTCGTTGCCGACGATGGCGCCCCCGCTCGCCGTCAGATTCGCTGCTTGACCGGCCGTGACGTGGTCCATTTCGTCAAGGCTCATGGCCGCAGGACTGGCCTGCGCCGTGGCGGCCGCCACGGCGAGCGCCACTGCGGCGCCCAATGCTGAAACAGGTTTCATGCTGCCTCCGTTTGTTGTTATCACGCCGGTTCGGTCGCCGGACGTTAGCAGAGCCTCGTGCCCCCGGATACCACGCCCGCCGCCGGCACCGCTGCGGGCGGCGGAAAGTGCTTGCGCCACGTGGCATTAGGGGGCGGTCAAATTTGTTAGTGGTTTGTAATTGCGTGAGGGGATCGCTATCCGCTATCCGCTGTCCGCCATCCGCTGGAGGCATAACGCCAGAATCTGGCGACACCCCTCTTGCGGAAAGCGGAAAGCGGAGAGCGGAAAGCGGAAAGCGGACAGCGTCATTACTTCGGCACCACCACCCTCACCGCCACCCCGCCGCCGTCGCGGTTGGCCAGGGCCACCCGGCCGCCGTGGGCTTCGGCGATCTCCCGCACCAGGGCCAGGCCCAGGCCGGTGCCGCCGCGCTTGCTGGAGTAGAAGGGCAGCAGCGCGTTGGCCAGCACTTGCTCGCTCATGCCCGGACCGCGGTCGCAGACCTCGATGGCGAAGCCGCGCTCGCTCTGTTGCACGCGCAGGCGCACCTCATCGGGTGGCGAGCCGGATTCGTGGGCATTGCGCAGCAGGTTGAGCAGGGCCTGCTCGAGCTGGGCCGCATCGAAGCGGCCGGGCGTGTCGGGAAGAGGGCCGTCCACGATGAAGTCGATCTGGCTTTGCAGGCGCGCCACCAGATCGCGCCAGTCGACGGATTCCGGGCGCGGCGCGGGCAGCTTGGCGAACCGGGCGTACCCGAGGATGAAACCCTCCAGGTGGCGGGCCCGCTCCTCGATGGTGGTGAAGATCTCGCCGAGCCGCTCGTGCTGGCCGCGCTGCACCAGCTCGTGTCCCGAATGGGCGAGGGAGGCGATGGGCGCCAGGGAGTTGTTGAGCTCGTGGCTGATCACGCGGATCACCCGCTTCCAGGTCCGCACCTCCTGACGGCGCAGCTCGGGGGTGAGGTGGCGAAGCAGGTACAGCTCGTGGCGCCGCCCGTTAAGGCGAAAGCCGCGGCGGGACAGGTGATACACCTCCTCCTCGTCCTCGTGCTGCACGACGAACAAGCCGTCGCCGCCCCGTGCCGCCGCCTCCCGCAGTGCCTCGGGGGCGGTTTCGAGCAGGTGCGGCAGGGTCTCGCCTTCCAGCCGGCGGCCATCGTTGAGCAGCTTGCGGGCCGTCAGGTTGGCGTACACCACGTGCGCCGACGGGTCACAGAGCAGCATGGCCACCGGCGCGTTCTGCACCATGGTGTCCAGCAGCAGCTCGCGCTGGACCAGCCCCAGGCGCTGGTCGCGCAGGGTGGTGCCCAGGGCGTTGTGGGCCTCGACCAGGTCGCCCAGCTCGTCGTTGCCGGGCCAGTGCAGGCCGAACGCGAAGTCGCCGTCGCGGTAGCTCATCACCGTTCCGGCGAGGGCGCGGAACATGGCCAGCATGGGCGCGAGGGTGCGGTGGACCAGATAGAGGGTGACCGGGAGCAGCAACGTGACGGCGATGATTCCGGCCAGCAGCGGGTGACTCAGCCACGCCTGCAGGGTGAGCGCGGCGATCACCGCGAGCAGCAGCACGGCGCCGGCGCAGAGGGCGAAGCGGCCGGCCAGCGAGGTGCGACGCCGGGACCGGCGCTCGGCGCTCATGTCTTCGGAATGTCCAGTTTTTCCATGCGCCGGTACAGCGCCTGACGGCTGAGCCCCAGCTCCGCCGCCGCCCGGGCGATGACGCCCTGGCTGCGGTCCAGGGCCCGCTCGATCTCGGTCCGGTCCGGCTCTCGATCCGGCGTGCGCGGACTGCTCCGCGCCGGGCCGAGCTGCAGATCGTCCTCGGTGATCTCCTCTGTCCGGGCCAGCAGCGCGCCGCGCTGGATGGCGTTCTTCAGCTCCCGCACGTTGCCCGGCCAGGGGTGTCGGCGCAGCGCGGCCCGGGCCCCCCTGGAGAGGGTCATGCCGGGAGGCAGGAAGGCTTCGGCCAGGGGCAGCACGTCGTCCGGCCGCTCCGCCAGGGGGGGCAGGACGATCTCGATGGTGTTGAGCCGGTAGTAGAGGTCTTCCCGGAAGCTGCCCTCCTGGATCATGGCCGGCAGGTCCGCGTTGGTGGCGCTGATCACCCGCACCTTCACCTGGCGGGGTCGGTTGGAGCCGAGGCGCTCGAAGCGTCCGGTTTCCAGCACCCTGAGCAGGCGGGTCTGGCCGGAGGGCGGCAACGTCCCGATCTCGTCGAGAAACAGGGTTCCGCCGTCGGCGGCTTCGAACTTGCCTTCCCGGGCGCGGTTGGCGCCCGTGTAGGCGCCGGCTTCCGCGCCGAACAGTTCCGCTTCGATGAGCTCCGCGGGCAGCGCCCCGCAGTTAACGGTGACGAAGGGCCCGTCCCGCACCGCCGAGTTCGCCTGGATGATCTCGGCGATCTTCTCCTTGCCAGCCCCGTTGGGGCCGGTGACGAGCACGGGCAGGTCGGCGCGCGCCACCTGGCAGGCGAGACCGATCACCCGCTCCGTGGCGGGATCGGCGAACACGGCGCCGCACAGATCGTAGCGCTCCTCCAGTTCCCGGCGGCGCCGTTGCTGATCCGAGCGCACCCGGCGCAGCTCGCGCCGGGTTTCGGCCAGTTCCAGAAGATTGCCGACCGTGGCCAGCAGCTTGCGGTCGTCCCAGGGCTTGGCGAGGTAATCGGCGGCTCCTTCCTTCACCAGCTCCACCGCGCTTTCCAGGTGGGTCCAGGCCGTGAGGAGGATCACCGGCAGGTCCGGCTGTCGCTCGCGGATGGCGCGGAACAG
>JAWLGU010000153.1:0-4778 GCA_041690675.1 Pseudomonadales bacterium
CGGCGGACGTTCTTGACCTCCTCGGCGACGTCCACCATGTCCTCGAAGCCGATGAAGGCGTAGAACGCCAGGGTGACGCCGAGCAGAACGCCGCCCGCGTTGATCGACGAGTCCGGCCCCGGCAGGAACTCCCGCCAGCGCGTGCCGAGGGCTGCCAGATCGTCCATGCCCACGGTCACGATGACCGCGAGCCCGGCGGTTTCCAGCACCGTGATGACCGCCGCCACCGTCACCGACTGGGCGATGCCCCAGCCGGCCAGCAGCGCCAGCATCAGCACCATGCCGGAGATGATCCAGCCGCGCGGGAGGTCCAGGTAGCTCTGCAGGTAGCCGGTGAACCCATTCAGCAGCGCCGCGGCCGAGACCATCCCCGCCAAGGCCACCAGCAGCCCCACCAGCACCGACAGGCGCCGGCTGCCGAATCCTTGCTGGACGTACAGCGCAGCGCCCGCGGCCCGGGGAAAGCGGCCCGAAAGCTCCGCGAACGAGCACGCCGTGAAACCTGCCACCAGGGAGGCCAGCAGGAACGACAGCGGCGCGCCGTAACCCGCCACCCCGGCGATCTCCCCCACCAGGGCGTAGATGCCGGCGCCGATGGTGGTGCCGAGACCGTAGAGCGTGAGCATAGGCAGGCTCAGGGTGCGGCGGAGGGGCGTGGCTTCTGCGGGGTCTGGCATCGTCGTGTCGGAGCCGGGAGGCCGCCTATGCTGCCCGGAATGGGGGGCAGGGCGCCAGGGGAAGCGGTTGACAGCTCCGGGTGTGCTCCGTACCATCCCGCCTCCTTCCGCAGCCTGTGCGGAAGACCTCCGTGGGGCCATAGCTCAGCTGGGAGAGCGCTACAATGGCATTGTAGAGGTCGACGGTTCGATCCCGTCTGGCTCCACCAATCCCTTCCCTTTTTTTCATCGGGCAGCAGCGCGTTACGCAGGCGGCCGAGATCGGGCCTGAGCCGGCGCGGCGAATCCAGCTACTCCAGTGCTCGCCGTTCTCTCTGATACCTGAGCGCTGAAGCGAATTCAGGGTAAGCTCAGGGTAAGCTGCGAGCACAACCAAAACGCGGGAGGGGGCAATACGCCATGAGAATATCCACGCTGCTCAGCTACGCCGGCGGCTTCAAGGAAGCGGTCCGGGAAGTGCAGGCGCTCGAAAGGGCCGGCCTCGATGTGGTCTGGGTGCCCGAGGCCTATTCGTTCGATGCGCCGAGCGCCATGGGCTACCTGGCCGCGCAGACGGAACGGGTGACCATCGCTTCCGGGATCATGCCGGTGTTCTCACGCACGCCGACCCTCCTCGCCATGACCGCGGCCGGCGTGGATTACCTCTCCGACGGCCGCGCCATGCTCGGTATCGGCGCTTCCGGGCCGCAGGTCATCGAGGGCTTTCACGGCGTGCCGTACACCGCGCCGGTGGGACGCATCCGCGAGGTCATCGAGATCTGCCGCATGGTCTGGCGCCGCGAGCGGGTGCAGTACGCGGGCAAGCACTACGAGATCCCCCTGCCCCAGGACCGGGGTACCGGCCTCGGCAAGCCGCTCAAGCTGATCAACCACCCGGTGCGCGACGAGATCCCCATCGCGGTGGCGTCCCTTGGGCCTGCCAGCGTGACCATGACCGCGGAGATCGCCGACGCCTGGCTGCCGGCCTTCTACATGGCGGAGGGCGCCGACGCGATCTGGGGCGACGCTTTGCGCCGCGGCTACGCCAAGCGCGATCCCGGGCGGGCGCCGCTCGAGATCTTCGCCGGCGGCGGCGTCGCCATCGGCAAGGGCCTCGAGCACCTGCGCGACCTGGCCCGGCCGCAGGCGGCGCTCTACATCGGCGGCATGGGCGCGCGCTCGAAGAACTTCTACAACAACGTGTTCTGCCAGTACGGCTACGAGGCCGAGGCCCGGGAGATTCAGGATCTCTATCTGGCCGGCAAGAAACGGGAAGCGGAGGCCGCCATCCCCGCGGACTATCTGGCCGCCACCTCGTTGATCGGCGACGAAGGCTTCGTGCGCGACCGGGTCGCCGCGCTCCGGGCATCCGGCGTCACCGCGCTCAACGTCAGCTTCCTGGGCAAGACCGTCGACGAGCGCGTGCGCTACTGCGAGCAGTTGCGGAACATCGTCGACGCCGCATGATCCGGGTCCCGTGCTCGGAGCGGCGGCCGGTCAGACCCTGACCCAGAAACGGCTCATGCCGCGGAAGCTCGGGATGGCGTGATACTCGTGTCCGCGCTCGCTCGGCCGCAGATTCGGGTAGCGGGCCAGCAGACCGAGAATGGCCTCCTGGGCCTCCGCCCGTGCCAGGTGGGCGCCGAGACACAGATGCCGGCCGCCGCCGAACGACTGATGATGGGTGTCCTGGCGCTCGATGTCGAAGCGGTCCGGGTCGGGGTAGATATCCGGATCGCGATTGGCGGCCGCCAGCGACGTCGACAACGACTCGCCGCGCCCCACCGGGCAACCACCGATGGCGATGTCGCGGTTGGCGATGCGTCCCGAGTTCACCACCGGCGAGTCGTAGCGGAGCATCTCTTCGACCGCGGTGTCGATCAGCGCGGGCTCGGCGCGCAGCCGGGCGAGTTGGTCCGGATGGTCGAGCAGGGCCTTCACGCCGTTGCCGATCAGATCGGTGGTGGTGACGTTGCCGGCCACCAGCAGCAGATTGCATTGACGAATCATCTCGGGCTCCGTCAGGCGGTCGCCGTCCGCGTCGGCCCGCAGCATGTCGGAGATGAGGTCCTCGCCCGGCCGGGCGCGGCGGGCCGCGATCTCGCCGGCGAAGAACGCGTCCAGGGCCGCGCGGGCAGCGTCGGCGACGGCGCGTTCCTCCGGCGTCGCGAACGGATTGAAGCCGACCGTCACGCTCTGGTCCGACCAGGTCTTGAAGTCTGCATGCCGCGACGGGTCGATTCCGAGCATCTCGGCGATCACCACCGTGGGCACCGGGCCCGCGAAACGGCTGATGAGATCGAACTCGTCTTCCGCGATATCCTCCAGGACCCGGGCGACCACGGCTCGTATGCGGGGACGCCAGCGCTCCACCGCTGTCGGCGTGAACGAGCCACTCACCAGCGAGCGCAAGCGGCGATGGCCGGGCTCGTCCATGAGCAGCATCGAAGGTTCCTCGTCGACGCCGCCACCGAGAAACTCCCGCGTGAACGTGCCCGGATTGGCCTTGCGCGGGTCGGTCCAGAAGTCTCGATCGCGCAGAATGTCGCGCACATCATCGTGCCGGGTGTAGATGAACCGTTTGAGCAGCGCGTCGCCGTGGACCGGAGCCTCGGCCCGCAGGCGCGCGAGCACCGGATACGGATCGGCACGGAAACACTCGTCCAGGGGCGTCAACGCCACGCCCTGCGGCAGATCGCCATGCTGGTTCGCCATCACGCACTTTTCCTTGGCCGTCTCGGTGTCACATTCTAGCTCCGTACCAGCGAGCGCGCGTGGTTCGGCTCGGGCGAACAGCGCAAGGGCGTCGCCGCCAGTCGGACCCTCCTGCATAATGGATCCGACGATGGAGGTGATGATGGATCTGGGAGTCAAGGGAAACGGCTACATCATCGTCGGTGGCACGCGCGGCATGGGCTGGTCGGCCGCGCGGCGCATGGCCGAGAACGGCGCCAACCTGGCAATCGTCGGCCGTACGTGGGCTGACGCAGAGAGTCGGGCCGCGGAGCTTGCCGAGCAGTTCCGTGTGCGGGCTCTTGGCCTCGGCGCTGATGCGAGCAAGCCCGGAGATATCGAAGCTGCGGTGGCCCAAGTGATCGCGGAAATGGGGCCGGTGCGGGGGTTGCTGTGCACCCCTGGGTCCACGGCACACAACGGCGACCTGCTTTCCATGAGCGACGAGGACTGGGAGATCAATTTCCAGGATGTCCTCATGAGCCAGGTCAGAAGCTGCCGCGCGGTGCTGCCTCACCTGCTGGCCCAGGGAGGAGGGCAGCTCGTGACCACGGGCGCGTACTCGTCACGGGTGGCCAAGCCGTTTCTGTTCGCCTACGCGGCATTCAAGGCTGCCCTGCTCAACTTGACCAAGAATCTCGCCAAGACCTACGGCGGCCAGGGTATCCGCGCAAATTGCGTGTGCCCGGGTGCGATCGAAACCGACCAGCTCACGGCGCGGCGTCGCGATGCGGCCGCCCGATTCGGCTTGCCGGAGGATCAAGCGCTGGAACACGTCATGTTCGAGGAATGGAAGATGCCGGTGGCCATGAGAAAAGTTGGCCGGCCCGAAGAGATCGCAGATCTCATGGCGTTTCTGCTGTCCGAGCGGGCTGGTTACATGACCGGTGCCATCATCAACATCGATGGTGGAACGGACTTCTGACCGGGTAGCCGTGACATGAGTACTGATCTGTTCTCTCTAGCTGGGCGGGTGGCCCTGATCACGGGTGCCGGCCGAGGTGTTGGTGCCTGTATTGCGGAGGTGCTTGCCGATCTCGGTGCGGCCATCGCCGTCAATGACCTTTTCGAGACGCGGGCCTCGGCCATGGCTCACCGACTGAACCAGCGCGGTGCCCGGGCCATGGCCGTTGCGAACGACGTCACGGACAGGGCAGAAGTCGCAAAGGCCGTTGCCGACTCATCGCCCGATGATTGGCAGCAGATGGTGAATCTCAACCTCTATGGGGTGATGCTGAGCACTCACGCGGTGCTTCCAGGCATACTGGCCAGAGGGCACGGCCGCATCATCTCGTTTGGCGGGGGGCGTTCAAGTGAAAGCGATCAAGATTCTCTCGACCATCGTGCTGGCCTACGTGGGGCTGGTCGTCGCGTTCGAATCGCTGATCG
>JAWLGU010000154.1:0-4773 GCA_041690675.1 Pseudomonadales bacterium
ACGTTGCGGGCGATCTCGCCGGTTTCCAGCTGCGCCATGGCGTCGTTGATGTCCTCGAGCCGGATGTGGCTCGAGATCATGTCGTCCAGGTGCAGCTTGCCCTGCAGATAGAGCTCCACGAACCGGGGCATATCCACCCGGAACCGGTTCGAGCCCATGAACGAGCCCTGCAGCTTCTTCTCGGCCAGGAACTCCACGCCGTGCACGGACACCATGTCCCCGGGAGGGATCATGCCGATGACCGTGGCGGTCCCGCCCCGGCGCAGCATGCCGAACGCCTGCTCCGCGGTGACCTTCAGGCCGATGGCCTCGAAGGCGTGGTGCACGCCACCGCCGCTCAGCTCTTTCACCGCCTCGATGGCGTCGCCTGCTTTCGCATCCACCACGTCGGTGGCGCCGAACTTCCGCGCCAGCTCGAGCTTCGAGGGCACCATGTCCACGGCGATCACCCGGCTGGCGCCGGCGATGGCGGCACCGTTGATGCAGGACAGCCCCACGCCGCCGCAGCCGATCACCGCTACGGTGGTGCCCGGCTCCACCTTGGCGGTGTGGATCACCGCCCCAACCCCGGTGGTCACCCCGCAGCCAATGAGGGCCGCACGGTCCAGGGGCATGTCGTCGCGGATCTTCGCCACGGCGTGCTCGTGCACCAGCATGTACTCGGCGAAGGATCCCAGGTTGGCGAACTGGGTGAGGGGCTGGCCCTGATGGCTGAGCCGCGGCTCCTGATCCTCACCGCGCCGGGTCTCCGGTTCCTGGCACAGGCTCATGTGGCCGGTGAGGCAGTACTCGCAGTGGCCGCAGAAGACCGAAAGACAGGTGATGACGTGATCCCCGGGCTTCACGTAGTGCACGTCGGAGCCCACCTGCTCGACGATCCCGGCACTCTCGTGGCCGAGCACCATGGGCCGCTGTCCCGGGTAGGTGCCGTTGAAGAAGTGGAGGTCGGAATGACACACCCCCGCCGCCACGGTGCGCACGAGAACCTCCCGGGGCCCCGGCTTGGAGACCTTTATGTCCTCGATCTCCATGGGTTGATTGACCTCACGGAACACGGCTGCCTTCATGGTGACCCCCAGATGCTGATGCGGCAGAGTGTGCCCGACGCCGCTAGAGCTCCGCAAGGCGACCGTCGATGAGCGCCTCGGCGGCAGCGATGGCCGCGGCCAGGCTGCGCGGATCCGCACGCCCCTGGCCGGCGATGTCGAAGGCGGTTCCGTGGTCCACCGACGTGCGCACGAACGGCAACCCCAGGGTGGCCGTGGTGCTGGCGTGGAAATCGTGGACCTTGATGGCGATGTGCCCCTGATCGTGGTACAGCGCCAGCACCACGTCGAACTCGCCGTCGATGGCCCGGTTGAACACCGAGTCGGCCGGCCAGGGACCGGAGACCTCCAGGCCCTCGGAGCGGGCGGCCGCCACCGCGGGCACGAGCTCGTCCACCTCCTCGCGGCCGAGCAGCCCGCCCTCGCCACCGTGCGGGTTCAGCGCCGCCACCGCGATGCGCGCCCGGGGCATGCCCCAGCGGGCGAGGCTCGCGGCGGTGAGGCGGAGCTTCTCCAGCACGTGAGCCCGGGTCACGTAGCGCACGGCCTCGGCCAGCGACTTGTGGGTGGAGAGGTGCACGACCCGCAGACCCGGGGTCATGAGCATGGTGGCGGTATCGGCGGCGCCGGCGATCCGGCCCAGGATCTCCTGATGGCCGATGTCGCTCACGTAGCCCGCGGCGTGGATGGCTTCCTTGTGAATGGGGCTGGTGACCATACCCGCCAGCGCGCCCGCGAGGCATGCCCGCGCCGCCGTCTCCACCGCCCGCACGGCGATCTCGCCGCAGGCGGCGCTCACCCGGCCGAAGGCGAAGTCTTCCACGGGAAGGTCCACGTCCAACAGCGCCAAAGGCGCGGTGACGTCCTCGGGGCGTCGCACCATCTGCAGATCCGGCAGGCCGACGCCGGCCACCTCCGCTCCGTGCTCGAGAGCCCACCGCGGGCCGATCAGCAGCAGCGGACGGCGGCGGCCACTATCCGCCAGCACCCGCGCAACCACTTCGGAACCGATGCCGGCGGGATCGCCGAGGGTGAGCCCCAGTGGCAGCGCCGACGTCGTCTGGTCATCCACCATGTTTCCGGTCCATGACACTCCACGAGCCGCGTCCGCCCGTCATGAGCGTCAAAGCAGCTCGGTGGCCTCCAGGGTAAGGCCGAAGCCCTTGACGCCCACATAGTCCACCTCGCGGCCGGCGATGAGGCGGATGCGGCCGAGCCCCAGGTCGCGCAGGATCTGGGCGCCCACCCCGATCTCGAGCCACTGGGCCTTGCGGGCGTCTTCCTTGCTCTGGGCCGTGAGCTTGTCCAGCGGGACGCCGACGAAGCCCGAGCGCAGGTAGATCAGCACGCCGGCTCCGAGCTTCTCGATGCGCTCCAGGGAGGCATCGAGGAGGCTTTCGTCGTGCGCGCTCTGGGGCCCGAACAGGTCGTCGATGAGCTTCTCCCGGTGAATGCGCACGGGCACGGACTCCAGCTTGTGGATGTCGCCGAACACGAGCGCGATGTGCTCCGCCTCCTCGAACTTCGTTCGATAGGCGTAGGCCCGGGCCTCGCCGATGCGGGTTTTCACCCGGAACTCCATCGTGCGCTCGACCAGGTGCTCGCGCCGCTGGCGGTACGCAATGAGGTCGGCGATGGAGATGATGCGCAGATCGTGGGTCCGGGCGAACTCGATGAGCTGCGGCAGCCGCTGCACCGTGCCGTCGTCGTTCACCAGCTCCGCCAGCAGACTCACCGGCGGGCAACCGGCCAGCACGGAGAGATCCACCCCGGCCTCCGTGTGCCCCGAGCGCACCAGCACCCCGCCCTGCCGTGCCACCAGCGGGAAGATGTGCCCCGGCCGCACGAAGTCCTCGGCGGTGACGTTGCTGCTGGTCAGGGCCTGAACCGTGGCGGCCCGCTCCTCGGCGGAGATGCCGGTGGTGAGCCCTTTGGCGTAGTCGATGGAGACGGTGAATGCCGTGCTCATGGGTGCATCGTTGCGCGCCACCATCGGCTCGAGATGCAGACGCTTGGCGTGGTCCTCGAGAATCGGCGTGCAGAGGATGCCGCTGGTATGGCGGATCATGAAGGCCACCTTCTCGGGGGTGGCCTTGCTCGCCGCCATGATGAGATCGCCTTCGTTCTCCCGGTCGTCATCGTCCACGACCACCACCATGTCCCCCGCGGCGATGGCGGCGAGGGCATCCTCGATGGTGTCGAACGGAGCGGATTCGGTGGTCATGGAATAGCCTTAGGTGTCGGAAAAACAACGCGCAAGAATACCACGCCGGCCCGTCGCCGAATATTCGGCGGCCGCCCCGGCGGGATCGCCAGGCTGGCTCTGTCTCTCGCGGTTGCGGCATCCTTCAAGGACGCATGAACATGTAGTCCTCGTCGCCCTGGGCGTTGTCGAGCTGGTACTGCAGAACGGCACGAAGGTCATCCGGCCCCTTGAGTTCCCGATATCGCTCGGCAACCGTGGCCAGCAGGGCACGCAACACGGTGTCCGAATCGAAGCCGCCCTCGGCCGCCTCTGCCAGGGCCTTCTCCACGGCCCCTCTGGCGATGGTGTATGCGCTCAACGCTCGTCCTCGTTTCGGTTGGGAATGGCGCCGCAGTATACGTGCGCGCGGCAACGCCCCGAATACGGGACTTCCGCGATGAAAAAAAGAGGGCCCGGGCGGGCCCTCGAATCAACAGGGAGTCGGGGACGAACCCCGGTGTGCGTGAGGGCACACGTATACATGGATGCGCCAGCGGCCGATTCGGTCGCACCCGGAACGAGGCGCAGGGTCTATACCCGCAACAGTCGGCCCGGTGCATCCCCCGTCGGCTCGTTGTCGGTGAGCAGGATCTCGCCGTTGACGATGGTGTGACGGATGCCGTCGGCGGTCTGCTTGAGGCGTTTCGCCCCGGCCGGCAGATCGTGCACCACCTCCGGCAGGCGCGGGCCGATGGTGTCGGGGTCGAAAACCACCAGATCCGCGGCCATCCCCTCGCGGATCAATCCCCGATCGTGCAGCCCCCAGGCGGTGGCGGTGTCGTAGGTGATGCGCCGCACCGCCTGCTCCAGGGTGAACGCCTGCTTCTCCCGAACCCAGTGGGACAGCAGGTGGGTCTGGAGGGAGCTGTCCATGATCTGGGCCACGTGCGCGCCGGAATCGGAGAAGGTCACCAGCGACCGGGGGTGGCGCATCATCTCGAGCACATGGTCCTCGTTCTCGTTGGCGATGGGTTGACGGAAGTAGATGTGGAAGTCGTGCTCCAGCGCCAGGTCGATCATCAGCTCCACCGGGTGCACGCCACGCTCGGCCGCGAGCTGGGCCATGCTCGGTGCGTCGTGGCGCATGTCCGCCATGGGGAACACCCACTCCCACTCCGGAGGCCGGGCCTCGGCGCCCACCACCCGCGGCCCCGCGTACTCGCGGCTGGCCACCTCCACCAGCTTCGCCCGGATCTGCGGATCCCGAAGCTTCGCCTTCTGCTCCTCCAGAGGCAGGCTGCGGACGTCCTTCCACACCTCCCACGTGTCGAAGGGGGTGTGCGCCTGGAACGACAGCAGCACGTTCAGGGCCCGGCTGTGCACCTGGGCGAACATACGGCCGCCGGCGCGGGCGGTCTCGTCCAGGAGATCGAAGTACGGGCGCCAGATCTCCGGCGCCACCCGCACGCTGAACATGCCCCAGGTCTGGGTCACCCCGGACTCCACCGCCAGATCCCGCAGCCGGTCGAAGTACTCGCGCAT
>JAWLGU010000155.1:0-4584 GCA_041690675.1 Pseudomonadales bacterium
TGGCGTCCCCTAGGGGAGTCGAACCCCTGTTGCCGGGATGAAAACCCGGTGTCCTAGGCCTCTAGACGAAGGGGACAGCGAGAAGGCGCGCATTCTATGAACGCGGCCGAACCCAGTCAAGCACGCCTGACCATCGCCGTGGGTTTTCTACACTTCCCCTATCGACGGCACGGGAACAGCGATGGCATTGGCACCCTGGGATCTGGTGATCCTCCTCAGCACGAGCCTGGGCGCGCTGGCCTGGCTGGCGCGCCAGGGCGTCGTCCTGTGGAGCCACTGGGAGGTGCAGCGCGTCGACGGCGCGGCGGCGGCGCTGCGGCGGGCGTGGTTTCGTCCGCCGTCAGCGGTCGATCAGCCGGCTGCCCACCCAGTGGCGCGCGAAGTGTTGCGCGGTGCGGCCGCTGCGCACGCCGCGGCCGAGGGCCCAGCGCAGCGCGGCGCCTCGGATTTCGTCGTCCCAGGTGACATCGAGCCCGTGCTCCGCGGCCAGGCGCCGCACCCAGTGCTCCACCACCTCCAGGTACGCGTCCTGCTTGAACGGGTAGAACGAGAGCCATAGCCCGAAGCGGTCCGAGAGGGAGATCTTCTCCTCCACCGCTTCGGACTCGTGCAGCTCACCTTCCCGCACCACCACCTGGGCGTTGTCCGTGGCGTACTCGGGCAGCAGGTGACGGCGGTTCGAGGTGGCGTAGATCAGCACGTTCCCCGAGGCCTTGAACACCGAGCCCTCCAGCGCGCTCTTCAGCTCCTTGTAGGAGCTGTCCTCGGCCTCGAACGACAGGTCGTCGCAGAACAGCACGAAGCGGTACGGCTCGAGGCGCAGCCGCCGCACGATGTCAGGCAGCGATGCCAGGCGGTTTCGGTTCACCTCCACCAGCCGGAGCCCCTCGTCCCGGTAGCGGTTCAACAACGCGTGAATGAGCGACGACTTGCCGGTGCCCCGGGCGCCCCACAGCAGCACGTTGTTGGCCGGCAGACCCGCCAGGAACTGGCGCGTGTTCAGCTCGATCTGCCGCTTCTGATCGTCGACCCGCAGGAGGTCGTCCAGGGTGATGTCGTCGATGGCGTCGTGGGTGACGAAGCCCGCGCCCCACACCCCGGAATGCCACACCGCGGCGGGGCAGCGGGACCAATCCACGGCGGCCGGGGCCGGCAGCATGAGCAGGAGCCGGCGGGCCAGCTCCCGAGCGTCGTCCACCAGCGCATTCAGCGTCTTGTTCATGGCGCGCATTCTAGCGGCTCGCCGTGAGCCGCGCGCCCGGAAGTGTTAAGATTTTTGCCGACCCTGGCCACTCTCGACCCGGAAGAGCATGACCGGATACCGAGGTCCCGAGCGACGCAAAGGACCCGCAGATCGACGCAACAACGGGCCGGATCGGCGCAACTTCGAGCGCGCCTCCCAGGACCCTCTGCCGCGCCGCGATCCCGACCTGCCCGACCGGCGCCGGCGCTGACCGTCAGCGGCCGGGCAACCGGCCGAGCGCCGCGAGGATCAGGTCCGGACGATCGGTGATGATGCCGCCCGCACCCCGCACGAGCAGATCTTGGGCCTGCCCCGGATCGTTCACCGTCCAGAAATCCACGTGCAGCCCGAGTCGGGCGGCCGCAGTCAGGAACTGTGGGTCCATCAGATCCGCCTCGTCCTCGCGAGCGGGCAGCTGCAGGGCCGCCGCTTCGGGCGCCGCGAAGCGCCACAGGCCCAGCCGATACTGCAGATAGAAGCGCCGCACCTCGCTCTCGAAGGCGCTGGTGGGCACCGTAGGACACTCGGCACGAAACGCCTCCATGGCCTCCGCATGAAAGGAGGCCACCAGCGTCCGCTCCTGGGCCTCCAGGCGCAGGAGGTCGGCGCACACCGCCCGCCCCGCCTCGGCCGTGGGCGGCTTGATCTCGATGTTGAAGCGCGCCTGGGGATACCGCCCCACCACCTCCGCCAGGGTGGGCACCCTGACGCCGCGTCCCCGGTAGGGCCGTTCGCTGCCCTGGTAGGGCCAGTGATAGGCGGCATCCAGGGCCCTGACCTGCGCCAGGGTCAGCTCGGCGAGGGCGCCGGTGCCATCGGTGGTGCGGTCCACCGTGGCGTCGTGCCTCAGCACCAGGGCGCCGTCGCGGGTGAGGTGGACGTCCATCTCGAGCACGTCGGCCCCCAGATCCACAGCGTGCTGGAACGCCAGCAGCGTGTTGCTCGGGCGCACGCCGGCGCCGCCCTGGTGGGCGACGACCATGGGACGATCCAGGTCGAAGTAGATGGAGCGGATCTGCGGCTTCGGCGCCAGCCGATCCGCCAGCGCCACCAGTACCAGAGCGCCGACGATGAGGCCCCAGTTGCGGGCACGCGGCGTCAGCCGGAAGCTCATGCGCCGGCCGCCGCCCACGCGTTCAAGCGGGACGGCGCAGCGGAATCACGTTGCCTTTTCGCTTGACGTAGATGCGTCGTTCGCGGCCGGGACCGTGGATGCCGATCTTGCCCTCGGTGAACAGCCGCAGATCGAGACGACTGGCGCCGCCCGCGCGCGGCTGCAGCATCAGATGGTGCCCCTGAAGGTGCCACTCCCCCTGCTCCTCATCCTCCCCGTCGCGGATGCGGTAGCGCCCGCGGTCCAGTTCCCCTCCCAGTTCCAACTCGCCGTCGTGGTTCTCCCACACCCAGGTGCCGGGCAGATCCAGGCGTGCCAGCCAGCGCCGCCGGCTCTGGCGGTTGGCCCTGACCCAGAGCACGCAGACCAGAGCGACCACGATCACCACCACCAGCGAGCTCATGGCTCAATGCTGTCCCAGGCCCGGCGCAGGTTCAATACCGCAGCGCGCGAGCAGCCGCTGCCAGGCCTCGGCGTGACTCACCACGGCCCGGCGGGTGCGGCTCCATTCGCTCTGCGGATCGTCGCGCGCCAGCACGGCCCGGTACCATCGCTCGAAGGCGTCCGGCCGCACCGCCGCCAGGCGCTCGGACAGGCGCTCGAGCTCGACGATCCACGCCTCGTGACGACGCATGCGCGCGGCCAGCTCCGGCTGGACGTGCTGCACGTACAGTGTCACGAACACGTTGTAGAGGCGCCGGCTGCGCGGCGTGGGCTGGCGATTTAGGCAGACGCCGGGAGCGGCCTCATCCAGCGCGGCGGCGGCCGCGCCCAAGTAGCCCCGCCAGCGGGCCCAGTCGCGCCGCGCCGGACCCAGCCAGCTGCCCTGGCGCAGCCCGTTCAAGCGCCGCTCCAGCACGCCCACCTGAAAGCGACCGCTGCCGAGTGCCGCCAGGCTGTCGCCGAGCCCGCGCAGCAGATCGGCGAGATCGGCGCCCGCCGGCGGCGGCGCCCCCATTCCCAGCGCGGTGCGCATCTCGTCTGCGGCGAACGTGGCGTTCCAGAACAGCGCCGGAAGCGACTGGCGCTTGTCGCCGCCCAGGCGGGTCAGCCAGTCCGCTGCCTCGGGGCCGCAGCGGGCCAGCGCTTCGAGCCATGCGGCTTCGTATCCCAGCCGCTGGCTCGCGGTCTGCATCCGGCCCAGGGGACTGTTGCGAAACCCTACCAGGCCGCCCATGTCGCAGCCGTGCAGCTCGATGAACTCCGCCACGTCGATGCTCTGCGCCGGTACCGCCACCGCCAGATCACGACGGGCCGGATAGCCGGGACCGGGCCCATCGTCGGCCAGGCGAGCGTCCACACGGGTGACGCGGGCGACCCGGGTCAGGTAGTTGTCGAGCACCTCCTGATGCGTGTCCGGCTGGCAGCCGCCGAGGAGAAGGATCAGCAGCAGTCCGCGGGCGGCGTCAGTCCAGCCATTCACGATGGACGTCGACGAGCTGCGCGTCCACGGAGCCCTGGAGATTCCGCTCGATGTCGGTGAGCGCCCGGTCCACTACGTCGCGGCTGGACGACGCCGCCACGAACGTCCACTGCGACCGCTGCAGGAGATCCTGATAATCGCTCTCGCACACCGCCACGTTGTGGGCACGGCCGTAACGCTCGCGAATGCCGTTCATCCGCTGGCGCTTTTCCTTGAGCGAACGGCACCCGCCCAGGTAGAAATCCACCGTCAGTACTGCAATGCTCACTGAACGTTCGAGAGCTCCTTCGGGGAAATGCTGTAGAACACGGTGTCGAGGCCTTTGTACTGGCGGCGGTCCTCGAAGATCATGCCGAGCCGCTGCATCACTCGCACCGAGCGCTGATTGGGGGTGTCGGTGGCGCCCATGACCCGGGTCAGGCCGCACTGCTCGAAGCCGAAACGCAGCACTTCCTTGGCCGCCTCGGTCACCATACCTTCACCCCAATAACGGGGCAGAATGCCGTAGAGGAGCTCCACCTCTTCGCTGTCGGCCATGCGCCGCAGGCCGCAGAAGCCCACCAGCTCGCCGGGGCGGGCGGCCAGCTCGATGGCGAACAGGCCGCAACCGAGCTCGCGGAAGCAGGCCTCGCTTTCCTCGACGATCTCCACGACCCGTTCCCTGGGAATGATCACGTTGTCCCAGAGGTACTTCCGCACGGCCGGATCCGTCCAGAAGCGGTGCAGCGAATCCACGTCCGCCGCCGAGATTGGCCGCAGGACCAGGCGGCTCGTCGTAAGAATGGGCATGTCGTTCCCCTAGCC
>JAWLGU010000156.1:0-4577 GCA_041690675.1 Pseudomonadales bacterium
AGGCGCCGCTTCTTCAGACCCTTGGGCACGATCACCGGCTCAGCCTTCCGGGTCACCTTCACCAGCGGGTTCACGCCGCTGTGGTACATGGCGGTGGCGGTGGCCATGGGGGAGGGCAGGAAGGCCTGCACCTGATCGGCGCGGAAGCCGTTCTGCTTGAGCCACAGGGCCAGCTCCAGCATGTCCCCGTCGGTGGTGCCCGGGTGGGCGGCGATGAAGTACGGAATCAGGTACTGCTCCTTGCCCGCTTGCGCCGAGTAGCGGTCGAACAGTTCCTTGAACCGGTAGTAGCTGGCCATGCCGGGCTTCATCATCTTCGACAGCGGCCCCTCGGAGAGGGCTTCCGGGGCGATCTTCAGATAGCCGCCGGTGTGGTGGGCGGCCAGCTCCCGCACGTACTCCGGGGATTCCACGGCCAGGTCGTAGCGGACCCCGGAGGCGATGAGCACCTTCTTGATCCCGGGAAGCTCGCGGGCCTTGCGGTACAGCGAGATCAGCGGCGCGTGGTTGGTCTCCAGGTTAGGGCAGATTCCGGGATAGACGCAGGAGGGCCGCCGGCACGCCGCTTCGATCTTCGGGCTCTTGCAGTGCAGCCGGTACATGTTGGCCGTGGGTCCGCCCAGATCGGAGATCACTCCGGTGAAGCCGGGGACCGTATCGCGGATGGTCTCGATCTCCCGGAGGATGGAGTCCTCCGAGCGGTTCTGGATGATCCGTCCCTCGTGCTCGGTGATGGAGCAGAAGGTGCAGCCGCCGAAGCAGCCGCGTTGAATGGCGATGGAGAAGCGGATCATCTCGTAGGCGGGAATCCGCGCGTCGCCGTAGCTCGGGTGGGGTTGCCGGGTGTAGGGCAGCTCGTAGAGCGCGTCCATCTCCGGGGTGGTCAGCGGCACGGGCGGCGGATTCAGCCACAGCTCCTTGTCGCCGTGGCGTTGCACCAGCGCCCGGGCGTTGCCCGGATTGGCCTCCTGATGGAGGATCCGCGACGCGTGGGCGTAGAGCACCGGGTCGTCGCGCACCTGCTCGTAGGCGGGCAGCCGGATGACGCTGCGCTGGCGGTCCGTGGCCTTCACCTCGCGCACGAAGCGCACCACCTGAACTCCGTCGGCCGCCGCGTCCGGCGGCGGCGACACCGGGCTGTCTTCGGCGTACGGGTTCACCGGCGGATCGATGGGCCCGGGGGTGTCCAGGTGGGTGGAGTCGATCTCGATCCAGCCCGCGGGAACCCGGTCGCGAACGTACGCCGTGCCCCGCACGTCGGTGATGTCTGCCACGGCCTCGCCCGCCGCCAGCCGATGGGCCACCTCCGCCAGAGCCCGCTCGGCGTTGCCGAACAGCAGGAGGTCCGCGCGGGCGTCCAGCAGCACCGAGCGGCGCACCTTCTCCTGCCAGTAGTCGAAGTGGGCGATGCGTCTGAGACTGGCCTCGATGCCGCCGATGACCAGGGGCACGTCCTTGAATGCCTCCCGGAGCCGCTGGCTGTAGACGATGACGCTGCGGTCGGGCCGCCGGCCGCCTTCGCCGTGGGGGGTATAGGCATCGTCACGGCGGATCTTACGATCCGCGGTGTAGCGGTTGACCATGGAGTCCATGTTGCCCGCCGTCACCCCGAAGAACAGGTTGGGCGGGCCCAGCGCGGTGAAGTCGGCGGTAGTGCGCCAGTCCGGCTGGGCGATGATGCCCACGCGAAAGCCCTGCGACTCGAGGAAGCGGCCGACGATGGCCATGCCGAAGCTGGGGTGATCCACGTAGGCGTCCCCGGTCACGAGGATCACGTCGCAGCTGTCCCAGCCGAGGAGATCCATCTCCGCCCGGCTCATGGGCAGCACCGGCGCGGGCGTGAGCTTGTGCGCCCAGTACTTGCGGTAGCCGTTGAGGGGCTTCGCGTCGGCGAAGCGTTCTGTGGATTGCGGTCTCGTCTTTGCCACCGTAGTCACCCGGATTAACCTACGACCTGCACCGGCATCGAAAGGTTCGCGGATGATACGCCATCGGCCCTCCCGCTTTCCGGCATTCGTGTTGCTCGTCGCGCTGGCGGCGGCGGGATGCGCTGGGCGACCCGTGGTGGAGGTGGCCCTGGTGGGACTCGCCCCCTTGGAGTCCACCCTGCTCGAGCAGCGCATGCGGCTCGACTTCCGCCTGCAGAACTTCAGCGAGCGGCCGATCCGCGCCACGGGGCTCGACATCGCGCTGAACGTGAACGGCCGGCCCCTGGCGCGGGGGGTGACGGCGCAAGCGTTCCAGCTCGACCGTCTGGGGGAGACCCGGGTCAGCGCAGTGGTGAGCACCTCGCTCTTCCAGGTGGCCCGCCAGCTCCTGGAGCTCACCGCGCGGGACGCCTTCAGCTACGAGCTCGAGGGGCGCGTCTACCTCGAGGGGTGGCGGCGCTCCATGCGGTTCTCCCACGGCGGCGAGATCTCCCGCGACGAGCTCGAGCGACTGGCCGGCATCGGCGGCCGGGAGCCGGCACCCCTGCGCCTGGAGGGCACGGCCCCCATCGGCCCCTGAGGGATCAATCGGGCCTCGGCTTTTCCCGCAGCTTCTTCAGATCCCCCCGCTGCTTCTTCTCGGCTTCGCGCCGGCGCTTCGCCGCCAGGGTCGGCCGGGTCTTCACCCGCTTCTTGGGCGCCCGCCGGGCCTGGGCCACCAGCGCGTCCAGACGCTCGAGGGCGTCCTGCCGGTTGCGGTGCTGGGAGCGGAAGCGCTGGGCCGAGATGACGAGCTCGCCGGCCTGGGTGATCTGCCCCGGCACCAGGCGTTCCAGCCGCCGGCGCACCGGCTCGTCGAGGCCGGCGCGGTCCAGGTCGACCCGGAGCTGAACCGCGGTGGCCACCTTGTTGACGTTCTGCCCGCCCGGTCCGCTCGAGCGCACGAACTGGAAGCTGATGGCGTCCGTCGGAATGCCGCCGGCGCCGGTCTCCTTGGACGAGGGCATGGCCGGTCAGCGGGCGAGCCCGGCGCGGCCGATGGTGTTGGTGTCTGTGCCGAACCAGATGGCATGGCCGGCGGGGTCGTAGTGCATGTGGCGAACCGTGCCGCCGCCGCTGGGGATCTCCACCGGTTCGGAGAACGACTCGCTCACGGGGTCGAAGCCCACCAGGCGGTTGGGGGACGAGCCCGTCTCCACGAACCACAGCACGTCGTCGCCGTCCACGGCCATGCCGTAGGGCCGGCTGTCGCGGCCGCCGGGGACGGGATACTCCTTGAACAAGCCGCTGTCCGGATGGAAGAAGCCGAGCATCCCGCCGGCGTAATCCACGTACCAGATGCGGCCGTCGCTGGTGGCCTCGAGGCGCCGCGGCCGCGCCTCGTCCCGGGGCAGGTCGATCTCGGTGAGATCCAGGGTCTCCGGGTGCAGCGCCAGCAGCTTGTTGGTGCCGAAGGCGGCGACCCAGACGTGTCCGCCGGGGTCCACGGTGATGCCGTAGGGGCGGGCGTTGGCGGTGGGGACCTCCACCAGCTTCACGCTGCCGCGGGCGGGATCCAGGCGGCCCACGAAGTTGCCGCCCTGCACCGTGAAGAAGATTCGGCCGGCGTCGTCGAACACCAGGGTGTGGGGGTCCCGGGCCGCAGGGTTCGGCATGTCGATGGCGCTGATCTCGCCGGTCGCCGGATCGATGCGGCCGATGTGGCGGGCCAGGTTGCCGGCGTACCAGATGGTGCCGTCCTCGCCGACGATCAGGTTGTGGGGGCCGGTGCCGGAGGCCAGATCGATGCGCTGGAACTCGCCCGCCTGCGGGTCCAGGGCCGCCACGTAGTGGCCTCGCTGGCCGACGAACCACACGGCGCCGCCCGGGCCCACGTAGGGGTCCCGCGGACGGGTGTTCTCCCAGGGCACCTGCCACTCCTCGATGCTGGGCGCGGCGGGAGGGCCCGCTGCGGGCGCTTGGGCTGCGCCGGCCAGCAGGCCTGCCGCCACGGCCGCGAGAAGGATCTGCTTCATCGTCGTCACCTCGGCTCCCGTGTCACGGCGACGACTCGCCTGCATAGACGATGCGGCCGCCCACGATGGTGTAGAGCACCCGGGCATCGAGAAGTTTCGCCGGGTCGGTGCGGCCGGCCGCCACCAGGTCGGTGTCGAACACCGCCATGTCCGCCAGCTTGCCCGGGGTCAGGGTGCCTTTCAGATCTTCCTGGAACGTGGCCCAGGCCGGCGCCCGGGTGTAGGCGTCTATGGCTTCCTCGATGGTCAGCCGCTGATCCGGGAACCAGCCCTCCGCGGGCTCGCCGCCCAGGGTCTGCCGTGACACCGCGGCGTAGAGCCCGTAGACGGGGCTCAGGTAGTACCGCGCGGCGTTGGTGCCGGGGGAGTCGCTGCCGAAGATCAGCACCGCCCCCGCGTCCTTCAGCTTGCGGAAGGGGTAGGCGCCGGCCGAGCGGCGGGCGCCGATGCGCTCTTCCATCCAGCGCATGTCGTCGGACACGTGGTAGGGGTTCACCTCGGCCACCAGATTGAGCTGTCCGAACCGCGGCACGTCCTCGTCGCGCACCACCTGGGCGTGGATGACCCGCCAGCGGTGGTCTGCGTCCACCATCTCGTGGCGGTTCAGCACCCGCTCGTAGATGTCGAGGATGAT
>JAWLGU010000157.1:0-4382 GCA_041690675.1 Pseudomonadales bacterium
AGATGAACCCGGAAGCTTTGCATTTTGCGGCTCGCCGAATCAAGACGTATCCTTGCCGCTCACCGAGGAGAGGCTGATGAGCAACGTGGAACTGACCCCGGTGCGCACCGCGCACCGCTTCGACGAAGCGGCCCTGGCACGCTACCTCGCCGAGCACATCGACGGCTTCGAGGGGCCGCTTACGGTCGAGCAGTTCGAGGGCGGCCAGTCGAACCCCACTTTCCGCCTCGAGGCCGGCGGGCGCCGCTACGTGATGCGCAAGCAGCCGCCGGGCGAGCTGCTGCCATCGGCGCATCAGGTGGATCGCGAGTATCGGGTCATGAAGGCCCTGGAGCAGACGGCGGTGCCGGTGCCGAAGATGCACGCGCTGTGCGAAGACCCGGCCGTCATCGGCACCAAGTTCTACGTCATGGAATGGGTGGACGGCCGCGTCTTCGTGGAAACCCGCCTGCCCTCCCTCACCCCGCCGGAGCGGCGCGCCATCTACCTGGACCTGGCCCGGGTGCTGGCGGAGCTGCACAACGTCGACCCGGTGGCCGTGGGGCTCGAATCGTTCGGCCGCCCCGGCAACTACTACGAGCGTCAGATCGGCCGCTGGACGAAGCAGTACCTGGCCTCGAAGACCGAGGAGATCGAGGCCATGGACAAGCTCATGGCCTGGCTGCCGGACAACATCCCCGAGCAGAAGAAGACCGTGATCGTCCACGGCGACTACCGCCTCGGCAACGCCCTCATCCACCCCACCGAGCCGCGCATCGCTGCCGTGCTCGACTGGGAGCTCTCCACCCTGGGCGACGGGCTGGCCGATCTCGGCTACATCTGCCAGGACTACCACGGCGAAGCCTACAACGACGTCGGTCTCGCCGGCGCCGATCTCGAGGCGCTGGGAATTCCCACGGAAGCCGAGATGGTGGCCGAGTACTGCAAGCACGCCGGCATCGGCGAGATCGAGAACTGGCCGTTCTACCTGATCTACAACATGTTCAGATCGGCGGCGATCATCCAGGGCGTGTACAAGCGCGGGCTCGACGGCAACGCCAGCTCGGAGAAGGCGCTGGAGTACAAGGACGCGGCCCGGATGCGGGCGGAGCGGGCCTGGGCGCTGGTGGAGGAGCTGGGATGAGGGTCGCGGCGATATAGGTCCATGAGCCACGACGCCTACGCCGGCATCGTCGCTCGTCTGTTCCCCGGCGCGGCGCTCGAGGCCGTGAACCGCCTCGCCGGCGGTGTCTCCGCAGACGTTCATCGCCTCGACCTGCGCTTGGCCGGCGGCAGAACAACCAGCCTGGTTCTGCGCGCCCACGGCGCCTCACACGCGGGTCACTCTGCCGAGCTGGAGTACGAGCTGCTGCAGGCATTGCATCGCGGTGGCGTGCCCGTGCCGGAACCCTTGCTCGTCGACGCGAGCGGCAGCCTTCTATCGGAACCGTTTCTGGTCATGGCTTTCGTCGAGGGCACCAGCACGGTACCCGTTGGGCAGGAGGGTCGATACCTGGACGGGATGGCGGACGTGCTCGCCAAGATCCACGCATTGCCCACCGACGATCTGCCACCCCTGCCGGCGAGAAACGACCCGCTACCCGAGGTGCTGGACTTCCTGCCGGAGGGCCCCGAATGGGGGGAGCTGCGCGCTCATCTCCGCTCGATGGCCGACACGGAATACACGGGATCGCCGAGGCTGTTGCACGGGGATTTCTGGCCGGAGAACCTGCTCTGGCGGAACGGCGCCGTCGCGGCCATCCTCGACTGGGAGGACGCCGCCCTCGGTGATCCGCTGTCGGACGTCGCGTGCTGCCGAGTGGAGCTGCGCTACCGATTCGGCAGGGCGAGCATGGAACGGTTCACTCGAGCTTACGCGAAGCACCGGGCCGCGGACGACCGGCGTCTGGCGCTGTGGCAGGTGTACGTGGCGGCCGCCGCCCAGCGGTTCATGGGCAACTGGGGCCTCCCACCGGCCCGGGAAGCACACATGCGCGCCGAGGCGCTGGCCAGCATTCGGGAGGCTGGCGCTTTGCTTACGGGCATCCCGGCTCTCATGGACCCGCCCCGTCCTGGTTGAAAATTCTGCGCTCCAGCAGCCTCGCGAACTCCTCCACCTCCCCGGCCGATACCAGGCGAACGAAGCGTATGTGCTCCCAGCGTGAATCCGCCATCATCCGCAGCATGTCCCGCCGCTTCCTCTCGTGCTGCGTCCAGATCCACCAGATCAGCGACTCGCTTTTGCGCCACAGGAAGAATTGCCGCCAGAAGGACTCGTAGTTGGTGCCCCACAACAGCTCCCGGCTGCGCCAGCGGCGCCACGACCGGACAACCGCCCGCCGCAGCAGCAGCGGCCTGGGCAGATCGAGCCAGAGCACGAGCTGCACGCGATCCCAGAAGCAGCGCTGGCAGAACGCGGTGTAGGATCCCGCCACCACCCAGCCATCGCCGGCGGTGGCCTCACGCAAGCGCCGCTCGAGCTCCTCGGGATCGGTGGCGTTCAGCCCCACCCAGTTCGGCTCCCAGTTGAGAGCATCCAGCTCCACGAACGGAACCCCCAGCATCCCCGCCAGGCGTTTCGCCAGCGAGCTCTTTCCCGCCGAGCTGTTTCCCATCACGTGAACGCGGCGCAGCGGCTCCGGGACGGCCACCGGCGAGCTGTGTTCCGATTCGGTTTGCATGGGCCGCCGGGCGGGCGCCTTCAGTCGGATCGAGCGGTGACGACGATGGGCCGGCCCCGGGTGACGATGAGGGTGTGCTCGTATTGGGCGGACAGGTTTCCCGGCGGCGCCACCAGGGTCCAGCCGTCGTCGTCCTCTTCGACCATGCTGGCGCGGGTGGAGAGGAACGGCTCCACGGCGATGACCATGCCCTCCTTCAGTACCCGGGGATCGCGCGGACGATGATAGCTGACGATCTCCGTCGGGCTTTCATGCAGGCTGCGGCCAACGCCGTGGCCGGCGAGATTGCGGATGATGTGGAAGCGGTGAGCCCGGGCGACCCGTTCCACCGCCAGCCCGAGGCGGTTGAGGCGGTTGCCGGCGCGTGCTTCCTTCATGGCGGCCGCCAGTGCGCGGCGGGTAGCGTGACACAGGCGCTTCTTCGCCGGGGTCGCCGGCGGCACGACCCGGGAGGCACCGGTGTCCGCGAAGTAGCCATCCAGCTCCGCCGACACGTCCACATTGACGACGTCGCCGGGCTTGATGCGCCGGCCGCCGGGCACACCGTGAGCGGCCTGCTCGTTGATGCTGATGCAGGTGGCACCGGGGAAGTCGTAGGCGAGGCGGGGTGCGGAGCGGGCGCCGAGACGGCGCAGCAGATCGTCTCCCAGGCCGTCCAGCTCAGCGGTGGTCATTCCGGGCTCGAGGGCGTCCAACATGGCGTGAAGCACTCTGGACACGACCCGGCCCGCCGCCATCAGACCGTCGACGTCGCGCTGGTTTTCAACCGTCATGGGAATCGTCCGTACTGGTGTCGGCCCAGCATAGTCCCGTGCGGGGGCGGGCACCACCGAGGCGAGGGCGCCGCGGGCATAGAAGGGTTCATGCCCACGAGCGCCCATACCGAGGGTCAGCTCATTCGCCTTGCTTCGTCGCGCTGCGCTCGAGCAACTCCCTGATGCTGATGCTCGCCTGCTCCAGGCAAGATCCCGATGGATCGGCCATAGCGACCGTCACGTGAGACATGTAAACGAACGTTGGATAACCGACGCCGAACAGTTCCAACTCGACGTACTCGTCTTCCGCCGCTCGCAGCAGACCGAAAGCCGAACCGAGATCCGCTTCCGTGGTGAAAAAGGCCACACATTGGCCGATGTACGAGGACAGCGGGTTTGCCGAGGTGGGCGCTGCCGCTGCTTTGCCGGCACCGAAAGTGGCGGCGACCAGTGCCGCGATCGCCGCGATGTGGTGAAGGGGCTTCATCGAATCTTCTCCTTGATTTGGTTGATGGCGGCGGGAATCCCCGCCCGCCCAGGAGATTCGAATCGATGCTCGTTTTACTCACCGTGTGAGTCGACGTGGTATTTGGCGCCGAGGCCGCCTCGGCAATCGGAGATCCGGTAGACCCCAACCCCCTCCCGAACCTCACTCTCATCTTCCGCGGAAGGCGCCTCCACGGGCCGCCCATCCGGACGCACGAAGTAGCACGATCCATCCCGCCGCCTGCGCACCGAGAACCCGCCCTCGTGGATCAACTTGTGGTGGGTGCTGCACAAGAGCAGCAAATTCGTCAGGCTGCCCTCCGCGGCTGACCCGTCAAGGAGATACCGCTGAGCGGCCTCCTCCTTGACCGCCCAGCCGCTCCAGGCGGCGGTTCACCATGAGGGCGCGGTATCCTATGTCCAACTCGCTGGACCAGAAATTCACAGAGGGGATCTCGTGGGATGGAAGCTTCGAAGCAGC
>JAWLGU010000158.1:0-4097 GCA_041690675.1 Pseudomonadales bacterium
TGTCCGGCTTCCCGGACGACCAATTCAAGTCACCCACTACGACTAGGTTGTTCGAAACCGCTCCCGATTTGCGAGCGGGCTACTACTAAGGAGGCCAAACATGGCTACCGGAACTGTCAAATGGTTCAACCCCACCAAGGGCTTCGGGTTCATTCAGCCCGAATCCGGCGCTTCTGACGTGTTCGTGCACATCAGCGCGGTGGAGAAAGCCGGGCTCGGCACGCTGACCGAAGGTCAGCGGGTCAGCTTCGACGTCATCGAAGAGCGCGGCAAGAAGGCAGCGGGCAATCTGCAAGCAGCATGAACCGTGCGCCGAGCCCAGCCGGGCTCGAGCGAACTTCGAAAAGGCGGCCTTCGGGCCGCCTTTTTTTTTCGCGATTGTTCGCGCGCGCTCAGGCCTCCAGCGCCTCCCAGCGCTCGTACGCCTGCTGAAGCCGTGACTCCAGGTCGCTCAGCGTGTCGTTGGCGGCGTTGATCGCCGCCGGCTCCTGGCGGTAGAACGCCGGGTCGGCCATGCGGGCCTGCAGCTCGGTGAGGGCGCCCTCCAGCGACTCGATGAGGTCCGGCAGGGCCGCCAGTTCCCGCTGTTCCTTGTAGCCGAGCTTGCGTGGCTTCGCCGGGCCGGCGTCGTCAGAGCGCGGCTGGGGTTCGGGGCGCTTCGCGGTGGCAGGCGGTTGCCGGGTCGGGTCGGCTGCGCGTTGCCGTGCCCAGTCGCTGTAGCCGCCCACGTGCTCCTCGACCCGGCCGTCGCCGGAGAGCACCAGCAGACTGGTGACGGTGCGGTCGAGGAAGCTGCGGTCGTGGCTGACCAGCAGCAACGTGCCGTCGTAATCGGCCACCACCTCCTCGAGCAGTTCCAGGGTTTCCACGTCCAGATCGTTAGTCGGCTCGTCCAGCACCAGCAGGTTGGCGGGCCGTGCGAACAACTTGGCCAGCAGCAGACGGTTGCGTTCGCCGCCGGACAGGGACTTCACCGGGGAGTGGATCCTGGCGGGCGGGAACAGGAAGTCGCCGAGATACCCCACCACGTGGCGGGCCCGGCCGCCCACCACCACCTGGTCGGAGCCCTCGACCACGTTGTCGCGCACCGAGCGCTCCGGGTCGAGCTGCGCGCGCTCCTGATCGAAGTACGCGACCTCGATCTGGGTGCCTCGCCGCACCAGCCCGCGCGTGGGCTCGAGCTCACCGAGCAACAGCCGCAACAGGGTGCTCTTGCCGCTGCCGTTGGGGCCGATGATGCCGATGCGATCCCCGCGGCTCACCAGCACGGACAGGCCATCGATGAGGGTCCGGCCGTCGTAGCCGAACGCGACGTCCTGGGCTTCCACCACGAGCTGGCCGGAGCGCTCGCCGCTGGCGAGCTGCATGCGGGCGGTGCCCTGGCGGCTGCGCCGCTCGCTGCGTTCGCGGCGCATGGCCTCGAGCCGGCGTACCCGGCCCTCGTTGCGGGTGCGCCGGGCCTTGATACCCTGGCGGATCCAGACTTCCTCCTGCGCCAGCGCCTGGTCGAACTTGCGCTGTGCATCGGCCTCGGCATCGAGCTCGTCGTTCTTGCGGGCGAGGTAGCGGGCATAGTTGCCGGGGTAGGAGCGCAGGGTGCCGCGGTCCAGCTCGACGATGCGGGTGGCCAGCCGGTCGATGAAGGCGCGGTCGTGGGTGACGAACATCACGGCGCCGGCGAAGCCGAGCAGGGCCTCCTCCAGCGCGGCGATGGCGTCGATGTCCAGGTGGTTGGTGGGCTCGTCGAGAAGCAGCAGATCGGGCGCGGCCACCAGCGCCTGACCCAGCATGGCGCGGCGCCGCACGCCCCCGCTCGCCGCGGCCATCTTCAGATCCGGCGGCAGGGCGAGGCGGCTGAGCATGGCATCGATCCGTTCGGAGCCTTCCCAAGCACCGGCATGCTCGACCTCGGCCTGCAGCCGGCCGAGCTCCGCCAGCGCGGTTTCGTCACCGGCCGCCAGGGCGGCGCTCGCCGCGTGGTAACGGGCCAGCACATCGCCGTGATCGCCCAGTCCCGCAGCCACCACCTGGAACAGGGTCAGATCGTCGGCGTCGGGAACCTCCTGCGCCAGCCGGGCGATGCGCAGACCGTCGCGGCGCCACAGCCGGCCGCTGTCCAGCGGTTGCTGACCGGAAATAACGTTCAGCAGCGTCGACTTGCCGGCGCCGTTGCGGCCCACCAGGCACAGGCGCTCGCGGCGTTCCACCTGCAGTTCGGCGCGGTCGAGCAGCGGCATGTGGCCGAACTCGAGGCAAGCGTCGCGCATCTGAATGAGGGGCATGCTGTCGAAACCGTGTGGCGCGCCGACTCCGGCGCCGGCGCGCACTATACCTGGCCGGCACGGAAGCTGCTGCACTGGCGTGCTGCGTCACTCGTCAAGGGGAGTCATCGACCGTGAACGAGCCCCGCCGTCGGCGACGTCTCGACCGGCAGCCGTCTTTTCTGGCCACGGCCAGGGCGCTCATGGGCATCGAGGAGTTCCGCCCCGGCCAGCAGGAGGCCCTCGCGGCGCTGTTCGGCGGCCATGACGTGCTGGCGGTGTTGCCCACCGGCTCGGGAAAGTCGGCCATCTACCAGATCGCCGCCAGCCTCATTCCGGGCCCGACGGTGGTGGTGTCGCCGCTCATCGCGTTGCAGCGGGATCAGGTGGAACGCCTGCAGGATCCCAGATCGGGCGGCGCGGCGGTGGTGAACTCGCTGACCGCCGCCGGGAATCGCAGCCGGGCCTTTTCCGGCCTCGAGGGCCAGCGTCTGGAGTTCATCTTCCTCGCCCCCGAACAACTGCACCGCGAGGACGTCCTGGACCATCTGCGCAACGCCCGGCCGTCCCTGTTCGTGGTGGACGAAGCCCACTGCATCAGCGAGTGGGGCCACGACTTTCGCCCTGATTACCTGCGGCTCGGCGGCATCATCGAGGCGTTGGGTCATCCGCCGGTGCTGGCGCTGACCGCAACCGCATCGCTGCCGGTGCGGGAGGAGATCCTCGAGCGGCTGCGCATGCTCGACCCGCGGGTGGTGGCGGGGGCCATGGACCGGCCGAACATCTGGCTGGGGGTGCAGAGCGCATCGAGCGCCCGGGCGAAGCGGCGCATGCTGCTCGCCGCCGTGGAAGAGGCCGCCAAGCCCGGCATCGTTTACGCCGCGTCCCGCCGCCAGGCCGAGGAGATCGCCGCTGATCTCGCGGATCGCGGCGTCTCGGTGGAGTGCTACCACGGTGGGATGAGCCGAGCACAGCGGGAAGCCGCCCAGGCCGCCTTCATGGGGATCGACGAAGGCGGCACCGTGGACGTGCTGGTCGCCACCTGCGCCTTCGGAATGGGCATAGACAAGCCGGACGTGCGCTTCGTGTTCCACAACGACGTGACGGCGTCCCTGGACGCGTACTATCAGGAGCTGGGGCGGGCCGGTCGGGACGGCGCCCCCGCCCGTGCCGTACTGTTCTACCGGCCCGAGGACTTCGCCCTGCACAAGTTCTTCGCCGCCGGTGGCCACCTGCGCCGGGAGGAGCTCGAGGCCATCGCCGATGCGGTGGCGGAGGCGGGTGACCTGGACGAGGCGACGTTGCAGGAGCGGACGGGCATCTCCCACGCCAGGATCGTGCGGGCCACGGCGGGGCTCGAGGACGAAGGGGTGGTCGATCAGCCGGTGCCCGGGCTGGTGCGGTCGACGACGCCGGACGTGGACGCGTCGGCGGTTGCGGATGCGGTGCTCGAGCACGAGAAACGGCATCACCGCTACCTGCTGGCTCGGCTGGAGCGGGTGCGGGTGTACGCCGAGATGCGGGACTGCCGGCGCCAGTACCTGCTCGAGTACTTCGGCGAAGAAGCGGAGCCGTGCGGCAACTGCGACAACTGTGACCGCGGCCTGCCCACCTCCGCGGGCGCCAGTGCCGAGCGCCCCTTCCCCGTGAAGAGCCGGGTGGTGCACAGCACGCTCGGCAAGGGCGTGGTCATGGGTTACCGCGGCAACCATATGACCGTGGCGTTTGACGAGGCAGGCGAGAAGGTGATGGACGTGCGGTTCGTGGTGGAGCGCGGCATGCTGCGCAGCGAGAACCCGCGTTAGCGGCTCGCCAGCGGCTCGCCAGCGGCTCGCC
>JAWLGU010000159.1:0-4060 GCA_041690675.1 Pseudomonadales bacterium
GCCGGATTGATCACGTCGATGGTGTCCTTGCCAACGGGATCCACCCACTGGCCGTCGATGTAGAACTTGCGATGGTTGCTCATGCCGCTCTCCTGCGAAAATCTTCGATAGCCGGTTAGGATGACACAGCCCTGGGGCGGATGCATCCGGGCATCGTGGCGCGGCCGGTCGTCCGGGCTATGCTGTAGAAATGAGCCGATCCAGGATCCGACATGCACGGTAATCGCCCTTTGGGCTGGCTGCTGGCGGCGCTGGCCTGCGTTTCGCCTGCGGCACTTGCCGAGGTCGCCGTCCGCATCGCCGCGCTGGACCCGGAGGGGTCCCCGTCCCTCATCCAGGGCGACGCGCTCTCCGTGCGCTTGACGTACCAAAGCGACGTTCCGCTGCGGTTCTCGGTAGCCGGCTACACCAGTGGCTCACCCGGCCCCGCGGCACGCACCAACCCGGCGCCGGTGTACCCGGCGGGCGCGGGCGAGGCCGTCGTCTGGCTGGAACCCTACGAGCCGGGCTACCTGGACGAGGTGCGGGTGAAGGTGCAGGACGAGCGGTGGCAGGAACTCGAGGTGCTGTCGCAGCCGGTATCGCTCTACTGGGAACGCGGCTCGCGGACGACGCCCCGGCCCGCAGCGGAGTGGGTGGCGCGGCTGAGCGCGGAGCAACAGGCCATGGTGCGCCGGGCGGTCCGGGAGCAAGCGTCCGACGGCGGCAGCGTCCTCATCCTGCTCATGGGCTGGTCCATCCCGGCTTACCTCGTCCTGCAGATCTACATGCTGCGCAGCTTCGACGGCGGCTGGCGCAAGGCCGCCCTGGTGCCGCTGGTGCTCATGATTCCGCTGGGGGTCTACACGCTGATGGCGTTGCTCGCGGGTTCCAACCTGTGGCCGTTGATGCTGCTGTTTCTCACGCCGCTGGCGTTCCTGTACCTGGCGGCGCTGGGGCTCGTGAGGCTGGCACGGCGGCCCGCCGCCCACGGCTGAACGCCCGAAGGCTTCCGGGGTCCGCGATCAGCCCTTCAGCAGGTTGAGGAACTCCGCCCGCGTCGCCGCATTGTCCCTGAACGCCCCCAGCATGGCCGAGGTTTTCATCCGCGAGTTCTGCTTCTCCACGCCGCGCATCATCATGCACAGGTGCTGCGCTTCGATGATCACTCCCACGTCCTCGGCGCCGGTCACCTGCTGCAGCGCGTCGGCGATCTGAAAGGTGAGCTCCTCCTGGATCTGCAGCCGGCGCGCGAACATGTCCACCACCCGGGCCACCTTGGACAGCCCGAGCACCTGGCCGTTGGGGATGTATCCGACGTGGCACTTGCCGATGAACGGCAGCAGATGGTGCTCGCACAGGGAGTACAGCTCCACGTCCTGAACCACGATCATCTCCCTGTTCGCCGCCGGGAACAGGGCGCCGTTCACCACCTCCTCGAGGGTCTGGTCGTACCCGCGGGTGAGAAAGCGCATGGCCTTCGCGGCACGCACGGGGGTGTCCAGCACGCCCGGTCTGGTGACATCGTCGATTTCTCCGATGATCGTGGCGTAGGCCTCGATCAGGCGGGAGACGTCTTCCATGAGGAACCCTCTGAGAACCGATCCCCGGTCAGTGCCGGGAGTTCCAAAAAACTCCCGGGTCAGTGCCGGGAGTTCCAAAAAACTCCCGGGTCAGTGCCAGGAGTTTGCCAAAAAACCTGCCGCCGCGCGACGACTCAGGCCGGCGCCGGCTCCGCGCCCGGCTGCTTCAGCCACCACAGCCGCGAGCCCAGACGCAGCGTCACCAGCACCAGCAGCATGCCCCCCACCGGCACCAGCACCGCTCCGCGCAGGCCGAGAAGTTCCGCGCACCACCCCGCCAGCAGCGAGCCCAGCGGCACCCCACCCATCACGCCCAGAGCGAACAGGGCCAGCAGCCGCGCGCGATGGGCTTCGGGGGCGGCTGCCTGCACGATGCCCCGTGACAGGGCGACGCTGATGCCGCCCCCCGCGCCCCACAGGTAGAGGGCGGCGTAGAAGGCCACGGCGGGCAGCTCCAGAGCCAGCAGGCCCAGGGCCAGGGAGCCGATCCCTCCGGCCACCAGCACCGGGCGCCCCGGCCGCGCCACCGCGCCCCGCCAAAGCAGAGCCACCACGCTGGTGGCGGCCCCCAGCAGCGCCGCCCCGAACGCGGCGCCCATGGCCATGGATCCGCCCGCGTAGAAATTTCGCACCATTAGAGGCAGCAGCACCATGAAGGTTCCGGCGAACAGCAGCCCCACGGCGAACGCCAGGACCAGCGCCGGAGCGATGAGCGGGGAGCGCCCCGCAACCACCAAGGCCTCGGCCAGCTCCGTCAGTGCCGCGCGCCCTCCGCCGCCGGGACGCGCGGCCCGCGCCGGCTCGCTCCCCTGCGGATCGGCGGGGATCAACGCCGTGGTCAGCATGGCCGCCACCAGGACGCCGGACTGCGTCAGCAGCAGCGGCACTACACCGGCGCGCTCGGCGCCGGAGCCGAGGACGAAACCCAGCACCTGGGCGGCGAGTTGCACGCCGACCACCGCGGCGACCCCCCGCTGCACGTCGTCACCGGCCACCCGGTTCAGCAGCGCGTCCCGAGGCGGCAACGCCAGGGCGGCGAGCACTCCGCTGGCGACGGCCCATCCCAGCAACACCGGGTAACCCAACTGCCCCGCCCGAATCAGCGCCGCCAGCGCCAGGGGCAGCAGCGCCATGGCGCCGTGCAGCACCACGAGCAGACGTCGCTGCTCGAAGCGGTCTCCCAGCAGGCCGCCGAACAGCATGAGCAGCAGCATGGGAAGCTGTGCGGCCATCTGGGCCAGACCCATCCGAGCCGGCGACGCCTCCAGACGAACCACCAGCAGGTAAGGAAACAGCACCAGCTGCACACCGGCGGGAACCAGCGCACAGGCGGTGCTGACCAGGTACCAGCGAAGCCCTGAGCTCACTCGGATCGTTCGTCCCGGCCCGACACGCGGTCACTGTCCCCCATCTCCAGCGGCAGCGCCAGGCAACGCCGCAAGCGCCGGCCGCCCGCCTCCCGCGACCGGGCCCGGGGCCCGGGGCCCGGGGCCCGGGGCCGGAGTGATGACAATGCGGGTCACTTCTGCCAAGGTTTCCGCATCGAGCGACACGGCGAGGCTATTCATGTCCGAATCCGCAATGGTGACGCCCCCCGCAGGCCCGGACCCCTGGGGCGTTCCGATCGAGCGCATCGACGTGAGCCGGGCGGAGCTCTACGGCGCCGATACGCAGGGGCCTTGGTTCGAACGCCTGCGCCGGGAGGACCCGGTGCACTATTGCGCCGACAGCGCCACCGGACCCTACTGGTCGGTCACCCGCTTCGACGACATCAAGTACGTGGACACCCACCACGACCTGTTCTCGTCGGAGCTCGGCGGCATCACCATCGCCGAGCTGGACGCGGAGCCGGAGGTCCGGCTCGACAACTTCATCGCCATGGACCCGCCGCGCCACGACCAGCAGCGCAAGACCGTGGCGCCCACGGTGGCTCCCGCCAACCTGGCCCGGCTCGAGCCCGTCATCCGCGAGCGGGTCGTGGACATCCTCGAGCACCTCCCCGTGGGTGAGACGTTCAACTGGGTGGATCGGGTGTCCATCGAGCTCACGGCGCGCATGCTCGCCACCCTGTTCGACTTCCCCTACGAGGAGCGCCGCAAGCTGGTGCACTGGTCGGACGTCACCACCTCGTCGCCGCAGATCATGG
Source organism: Pseudomonadales bacterium (assembly GCA_041690675.1). Lineage (GTDB taxonomy): Bacteria > Pseudomonadota > Gammaproteobacteria > Pseudomonadales > Azotimanducaceae > UBA7803. The sequence goes on from JAWLGU010000159.1 coordinate 3,709, forward strand.
GCGAAGCCGGGCTGCCGCCGGCCAAGCGGGCGGAGGAACTGGGGAAGTGCGTGGAAGCGTTCGCAAGCCTGTGGCACCAGCGGGCATCTCAGCCGCCGGGCAACGACCTCATCTCCATGCTCGCCCACGGTGAATCCACCCGGGACATGCTGAGCCGGCCCACGGAGTTCATGGGCAACATCCTGCTGCTCATCGTCGGCGGCAACGACACCACCCGAAACTCCATCAGCGGCGGGGTGCTGGCCCTGAACCGCTACCCCGAGCAGTACGACAAGCTGCGGGCGCACCCCGAGCTGATCCCCAACATGGTGGCGGAAATGATCCGCTGGCAGACCCCGGTGATCCACATGCG
>JAWLGU010000160.1:0-4037 GCA_041690675.1 Pseudomonadales bacterium
GAGCGGGTGTCGATGCCGTGCTCCTGACACCAGTCGATGAGGTACAGCCCGTAGGAGGGCGTGCAGCTCACCCCGGTAGCTTTCAGATTGACGATGGCCGACACCAGCCGCTCGGTGTTGCCGGTGCCCACGGGAATGACGGTGCAGCCGATCTTGTCGAAGCCGTAGTACACGGCGCCCGCCACGAACGGTCCGGCGTTGAAGCCCACGGCGATGCGCTGGCCCGGCGAGAAGCCGGCGGCGGTGTAGCCCCGGGCCACGTTGGTGGCATACACCTCGAGGTCGCGCCGGGTCAGCCCCAGGTAGCAGGGCACGCCGGTGGTGCCGCTGGTGCTGAACACCCGCACGAGCCGCTCCGGGGCCGTGGCCAGATGCTCGCCGAACGGCGGCGCCGCGGCCTGGGTGGCCCGCAGCTCGTCCTTCTCGGTGAACGGGAGGCGGGCGATGTCTTCGAGCTCACCCACCGCGGCCGCGTCGTCGAAGCCCGCCTCGCGGAGCTTGCGCTGATAGAACGTCGAGTGCTCGAACAGATACGCGATCTGGCGCCGGTAGGCCTCGCGATCCAGCCGGAACTGCTCGTCCAGAGGCCGGGTCTCTGCCGCCCGGTCGAACATCAAGGCCGGTTCCACCGCAGCGCGCACTCCGCCACCCGGCGCCCCAGCCGCCGGGCGGTCTCCAGGTCCGCCTCGGGCGGGCACACGTCGGGACCTTCGTCGATGTTGGACTGGGCCATGGCGCCGAGGGATGCGCCCAGGCGGTTCACGTCCTCGACGCTGCCGGCGGAGCTGTTGTTGCCGGGCAGCAGGTTCAGGTTGACCCAGAGCATGCCGTGCTGGGCGGCCAGCGTGAGGAAACCGATCAAGGTGTTCTGCTTGTCGCCGTTCTGTGAGCCGGAGTTGGTGAAGCCGGCGGCCAGCTTGTCGGCCCAGCGCTGCTCGAGCCAGCGGCCGGAGGTGGCCTCCATGAAGCGCTTCATCTCGGCGGAGCCGCCGCCCATGTACGTCGGGCTGCCGAAGACGATGGCCGCGGCTTCGTCGAGCTCCTGCCAGGCGGTTGCATCGGCTTCCCGCAGCTCCTCGACCGGAAGCTCCACGCAGGCCACGCCCGTCACCTGGCCTACGCCTTCCGCCACCGCCGCGGCCTGGCGGCCCGTGTGACCGTAACCACTGTGATGGACGATGCAGACCTTCAACTCCGCCATCTTCGACGTCACCGGTGGTACGCGGTGTTGTTCGGGGTGTGGTCGCCGGCCAGCCACTGCTCGAGCTCCTGGTGCGCCTTGGGCAGCCGCTCGTGGTTGATCTGCTCGACGTTGGGGTCGTCCACGGTGAACTCCACCAGCAGGCCGGAGGGATCGAACACGTACAGTGAGTAGCAGTAGCCGTGGTTGAGAATGTAGGTTTGCGGCTCGGCATACCCCGCGGCTGCGAGCCGGTCGCGGATGCCGTCCTGGGTCGGCCGATCCACCTTGAGGGCGATGTGCCGGAACCCGGAGGGGGGCAGCTCCGGCCCGAACTCCCGCTGATCCTCCTCGTCGGCGAACTGGAAGAACGCCAGGCACTCGCCTTCGCCGACGTCGAAGAAGCAGTGCATGTAGGTGCGTTCCTTGCCGAACAGCTCCGTCTTCTCACACCAGGTGGCCACCAGCGGAAAGCCGATGACGTCCTCGTAGAAGCGGCGCACCGCCTCCATGTCGCGGGTGACGTAGGCGTTGTGGTGCAGTCGCGATTTCACTCTCGGTGCTTTCATGGTCGTTGTGACCTCCTCGTCAGAATCGCTTGGAGAGCTCGACGCCCCAGCGCCTGGGTGTCGACGGCCAGAGGAAGTTGAGACCGGGCGCCGGACCCGGCGAGAACTCCACGTTGTAATCTTCGTCGAAGGCGTTCTTCACCCACACGGTGAGCGACCAGTCGTCCGGCGCGGCCACCCCCACCCGGGCATCCACCAGGTCGATGGGACTGCGCACGGAGATGTTGCTCTGGTCCCACCAGGTATCGCCGATGCGCTGGTAGTCGACCCGGGCGATGGCGCTGAGCCCGCCGAGGGCGTTCAGCGGCCGCTCGTAGTTGAGGCCTAAGTTGAGGGTGTACTCGGACACCAGCGGTGCCTGGTTGCCCTCGTCGGCCGGGTCCGGCGCCTCTTCGATCTCGCTGTCGGTATAGCCGATGCCGAGGTTCGCGCTGAGGAAGCTGGTGAGCAGGGCGCTCGCCTCGAGCTCGAATCCGGTGTAGGTGACCTCGTCGATGCTGCCGAGGTTCTGGGTGCTGGTGCCGGGATCGAAGAAGAAGAAGTAGGCGCCCTCGAAATCCGTGTAGTAGGCGGAGAGGGACACGCTGGCCCGGCCCTGCCACAGGGAGGTCTTCACGCCGGCCTCGTAGGTGTCGGCGATCTGCTCGTCGAAGATGTCGTCCACCCCGGGCTCGGGCACGGCCAGCCCGACGCCGGTCTGGTTGAAGCCGCCGCTGCGGAAGCCCCGGCTGTAGCCGCCGTACACGGTCATGGTTTCGCTCGGCCGGTAGGTCAAGGTGACCTTGGGCTGCCAGGCGTCCCAGGTTTCCTCGCGCACCGTGCCCGGCACCAGGTTGAGGCCGGTGGGGTCGTAGAGGGGCTCGGTGAGCGTGGTGTTCTCGCGCTCGTCCTCGTCGTAGCGCAACGACAGCGCCAGCTCCAGCTGGTCCGAGAGGTCGTAGGCGATCTCGCCGAAGACGGCCCAGGCCAGGTTGTCCTGGGTGTCCACCAGGAGGCTGAGCTGCGGGCTGGGATCGGTGGGATCGACGAACACCGAGACCCGCGGCTGTTTCTTCACGTCGAACACGCCGTTGCCGCGGTCCACCTGGTTGCCGGTGGAGATGTAACGGTCGGTGGCGATCACGTAGGCACCGGCGATCCAGCGCAGGCGGTCTTCGGCGGGGGAGGTGAAGCGGATCTCCTGGCTCCAGGAATCCGTCTCCAGGTACTGTGACTGGCTCAGATCCGCGAACCCGTCGCCGGTGAGGGACTGGATGATGGCGCCGATGGGGAAGAAGTTGATGAGCGACTCCTCCGGCGGCACGAAGTTGAAGTTGTCGCCGGTGAGCAGCTCCTCGAGATCGTCGTAGGCGGTGATGGACGTGAACGTGCCGAAATCCGCCTCGTAATCCAGCTTCAGGCTGGCGCTGTACATGTCGCGCTCGTTGGTGCCGGGATTGTTGACCCGGACCGGCAGGTCGGTGTCGTCCGCCTCCGCGTCGATGACGAAGTACAGGGCCTGGGTGTCGAGCTGGGAGCCGGACAGACGCAGATCGGCGGAGAATCGATCGTTGGGCTGCCACAGGAGCTTGAGCCGGCCGGACAGATCCTCGTAGGGATCCGCCTCTTCGTCGAGGTATCGGTTCTTGATGAATCCGTCGGTGTTCACGTAGGAGGCGGAGGCCCGGAATTTCAGGGTCTCCGAGTTGCCTACCGGACCGCTGATGGCGCCGCGGGCGGAGATTCCGGGGCCCGAGTCGCCCTCCAGCTCGAAGCGGCCTTCCAACTCGTCCGTCGGCTGCTTGGTGACGATGGTGATGGCGCCGCCGATGGCGTTGCGGCCGTAGAGCGCACCCTGGGGCCCGCGCAGCACCTCGATCTGCTCCACGTCGAAGAGCTGCTGATTGAACTGGGCCGGGTTCGCCATGAGCACGCCGTCGAGCAGCACCGCGGCGGACATCTCGCTGTTGCGCGCCTGGGAGATGCCGCGGATGTTGATGAAGGCGTTGCCCGCGTTCTGGGTCTGCACGAGGGTGACGTTGGGTGTCAGGTCGATGAAGTCCTGGGGCGTTTCGATGCCGGCGGCCTGGATCTCGTCCGCGGTGAAGGCCTTGGCGGAGACCGGAATGTCCTCCAGCGATTCCTCCCGTTTCCGGGCGGTCACGTGGACCTCCTCGATCACCTGCGTCTGCGCGTGCACCGCCGGCGCCACGAAAGGCATGGCGACCGCGGCCATCGTGCTACCCGCCAGCACCCTGGTCCAAATGGTCATATCGTTCTCCCCCGAGCCGATTCTTGGACAGGCCGAG
>JAWLGU010000161.1:0-3922 GCA_041690675.1 Pseudomonadales bacterium
GTGTACCTGGCCTCCCAGGGCGCCGGCGCCATGCAGCTTTTCGACCTCGAGCGGGTGGAGGTGCTGCGCGGGCCCCAGGGCACCCTGTTCGGCCGCAACACCACCGCCGGGGTGACTCAGTACATTTCCCGAAAGCCCACGGACACCTTCGAAGGCAATGCCAGCCTTCAGTACGGCGCCAACAACCAGGTCATCGGCGAGCTGGCGCTGAGCGGCCCGCTGGCGGACGGGGTGCGCGGCCGTGTTGCCTTCAAGTATCACCGCGACGATGGCTGGCAGGAGAACAAGCTGACGGGCGAGGACTCGGCCGAAACCGACGCCTACGCGGCGCGCGGGATCCTGGCCGTCGACCTGGGTGAGCGCTGGGAGATGGAGGCCAACTATCACTATTCGGAAAACGACGGGACGACACCGACGCCGCTCGCGCTGTTCGGCCTCGATCCCAACGACCTGACCCAGTACTGTGGTGGCCTGCCCGTCATCGGCGGACCCACGGACCAGAGTCATGCCGACGCCATCCTCTCCGGCCGCTGTGCCAACGACCTGGGTGTGGTGCTGGATGGCCAGGATGTCGACGAGGGTTACTCGGAAGCTCAGTTCCCCATGGAGTATCAGGCGTCCGGGGGCTACGTGAAGTTCGTCGGTGATCAGGCGTGGGCCACCATCACCACCATCACCGCCTACGAGGAGTACGAGCAGAAGTTCGGGTACGACATCGACACCTACGACTACACCGAAACGGTGCTGCAGAACGACATCAACACGAGCTGGGAATCGGAAGCGGAGCAGTTCTCCCAGGAGATTCGCCTGAACGGCGACTACGAAGGCACGAGCTGGACCACGGGCGCCTACTACTACACGGCGGAGCAGTCGAGCCTGTCCGGTACCGTGGTGAAGGTGACCATCCCCGGCAGCGATCCGCTGGTCATATCCAATCCGGCGGACACAACCACCGAAACCGATTCCTGGGCGCTGTTCGCCCAGCTCGAATCGCCCATCAGCGAGACCGTCACCCTGGTGACGGGCCTGCGGTATACGGACGAGACGCGCAAGCTGGCGGAGCTGGAGTGCACGGTACCGTGTCCGCCGCCGGGTGCCGGCGGCAGCGCTGACGAGATCGCGACCCAGGCCACCACCGGCAAGCTGGGGCTGGAGTGGCGGCCCGTGGACGGCCAGCTCTACTACGCCCAGTTCAGCCACGGCTTCAAGAGCGGCGGCTTCAATCCCCAGTCCGTCGTGGAGCGGCGGGGCCCCGTGAACGAGGAAACGGTGGACTCCTTCGAGATCGGCATGAAGCGCTTCTTCCTCGACGACACCCTGCGCTTCAACGCGGCGGTGTTCTACAACGAGTTCAAGGGTCTGCAGGCGCTGGTGGGCAGCGTGGACGAAGACTTCAATCCCATCGTCTTCTACATCAATGCCGGCGATCCGGACATCCTGGGCGCGGAGCTCGAGCTGGCGTGGGCACCCAACGAGCGGTTCGAGGCCATGCTGGGGGTTGGTCTGCTGGATACCGAGATCTCCGCGGATCCCAGCATCTCGGCGGATGGCCGGCCCCTGGATGGCAAGGAGCTGCCTCAGGCGCCCGACATCAGCGTGAACGGCGTGCTGCGCTATCACGTTCCCATGGATTCCCTGGGCTGGCTCACCCTGCAGGCCGACGGCCGCTGGCAGGACGACATCTGGACCGGGGTGGACAACGATCCGGTGGAGTTCGTCGACGCCTATGGCATCCTCAACCTCCGCGCCCGCTGGGTTTCCGTCAGCGAACGTTACTCGGCGGAGCTATTCGTCGACAACGTCACCGACGAGACCGTGATTCAGCACATCTTCCACAACACGGTGGGCAGTCACGCCGTGCCGGCGGACGCGGCCGGCGTACAGGACGGTTTCCGTACGCCGGGCCGGCCGCGGCTGTGGGGGCTGCGTTTCGGCGTCGACTTCTAGGTCGGCTGCCCATCCTTGGCGTGCCGGCTCCGGCCGGCACGCCGCCTGTCATTTACCAGGCGTGAGCTCATGAGCGTTCCTGCCGGCACCCGCGCCGACGCATTCTGGTACCACGGATGGAACGTGCTGGCCCTCGGCATGCTCCTGCAGGCCCTCACCGTCGGGCTTCTGCTGTACTCCTTCAGCTTCTGGGTGGCGCCCTGGACCAGCGAGTTCGGGGTCACCCGGGGCGAGGTACTGTTCGCGGCGACGCTCTACAGCGCCGTCGCCGGACTCGCCGGGCCGCTGGTGGGCCCGGCCCTCGACCGGCTGCCCATGCGGCTGCTGGTCGTCGCGGGGCTGCTCGCCATGGCGCTGGGGCTCCTGCTGGTCTCCGCTGCCAGCGCCTTCTGGCAAATTCTTCTGGTTTACGGTGCTCTGATGCCCGTGGCGGTCTCGTTCGCCGGCCCGTTCGCCGCCCAAGCCATGTCCGTGCGCTGGTTTCCGGAGCGGCGAGGGCTCGCCCTGGGTCTCACTGCCATGGGCACCTCGGTGGGCGGGGCAACGTTGCCGGTGCTGGTGACTTACCTGCTGGCCTCGGTGGGCTGGCGCGCGGCCCATCACGTGGTGGCCGGGGTCGCCCTGGCGTTGCTGCCGGCGGCCTGGTGGGTTCTGGCCCGCAACCCGCCCCGAATGAGCCCGCCAACTGGGGTGGCGGCCGCCCGAGAAGGCGGCGACGGCGTCTCCATGCTCGCCATCGTCCGCATGCCGGCGTTCTGGGTGCTGGTGGTCATGTTCACCCCCATGTACTTCCTTGTCACCGGCTTCCAATACAACATCGCGCCGCTGGCCGGCGACGCCGGCCTGGACGCCGCCGCCGCCGCCATGGCGGTCTCCACCATGGCCATCGCCATGATCGTCGGCAAGCTGGGCTTCGGCTGGCTCATGGATCGTGTCGAGCACCGCTGGGTGTTCGCGTTGGCCGCCGTGGGCATGGCCGCCTCCCTGTGGCTGGTGACCGTGGTGCCGCCGGAGCTGCTGGTGGCGGTGGTCGCCGCCCTCGGTCTGTTCATCGGCGGGGTGCTCCCCATCAAGGGCACCATGGTGGCCGACACGTTCGGCGGCAGCCACTACGGGCGCGCGGTGGGTCTCATGTCGCCGCTGCTGATGACGTCGAGCCTGGCGCCGGTGCTGGTCGGCTGGCTGCGGGACTTCACGGGAAGCTACGGCGCGGCGTTCCTGGGCCTGGCACTGGCGGTGCTGCCGGGGGTGGTGCTCGCGTTCTGGTTCGCCGGACGCCGACCCTGACGCCGGGGGAGGTCACTCCTCGATGGTGATGGCCTGCTCCGGGCAGGCTTCGGCGCCGAGCCGTGCCCGTTCCTCGAGCCCGGCGGGCACCTCGATGATCTCGGCCTCCAGGTAGCCGTTGGCGTCCAGCACGTAAATCTCCGGCGCCATGGCCTCGCAGCGGCCGTGTCCCTGACACAGCTTCTTGTCGCAGATCGCGCGCATGGTTCCGATGCTCCTGGTGGTAGCCCGGGAAACTATACCAATAGGTAACTATGTTAGATATATTCCGGGAAGGTTCAGGGGAGGATCCCGGCGAATGCAGGAAGGCGGCCTGAGGAAGTTGGAGGGCCGGATCGCGGTGGTCACCGGCGGCCACGACGGCATCGGCTACTACATCAGCGAGGCCCTGGCCCGACAGGGCGTGCGGGTGGCGATCCTGGGGCGGCGCCGCGATCGGTTGGCGCAGGCTGCCGAGCGGATCGGCGGTGTGGTGCCGGTGGTCTGCGACATCACCGACCCGGCGAGCGTGCGCGCGGCCTTCGAGACCGTGGACGAACGCCTCGGCTGCGCCGACGTCCTCATCAACAACGCGGCGGTCTTCCCCATCTTCAAGGTCGGTGACGCAACCGACGAGGAGCTCGCCACGGTGGTGAACACCAACGTCCTCGGCGTTCTGCATTGCATTCGCGAGGCCATCAAGCGAATG
>JAWLGU010000162.1:0-3914 GCA_041690675.1 Pseudomonadales bacterium
CGCTTCATCGTCAGACCTTCGTTGACGAAGATCTCCGAGATCCTGAGCTCGTCGATGTCGGCGGCTTCGTTGTTCTCGGCGTTGGCGATGGCGGATTCCACCACCTTGCGCACCAGACCAGCGGCTTTCTGGCTGCTGAACCCGAGAATGTCCAGCGCCTCGCTGACCGGCTTGCCGCGCACCAGATCCACCACCAGCCGCGCCTTCTGCGGAGAGATGCGCAGTCGTTTTGCCGTGGCGCTCACTTGCATTGCTTCTACTCCTGCCAGGCCTAGCGGCGGGCCTTCCGGTCCGCGGCGTGGCCGCGGTAGGTCCGGGTCGGCGAAAACTCACCGAGCTTGTGACCGACCATGTCTTCGTTGATGTAGACGGGCACATGCTGCCGGCCGTTGTAGACGGCGATGGTCAGCCCCACCATTTCCGGCACCACCATGGACCGGCGCGACCAGGTTCTGATGGGTCGCTTGTCGTTCGTGGCGGCCGCCGCCTCCACCTTCTTCATCAGGTGAAGATCGACGAAAGGCCCCTTGTGCAGCGATCTCGGCACCTGCGTTACCTCCTTCCTCGACGACGCACGATCAGCTTGTTCGTACGCTTGTTCTTCCGGGTCTTGTGACCCTTGGTCGGCACGCCCCACGGCGTCACCGGATGCCGGCCGCCGGACGTCTTGCCCTCGCCGCCGCCGTGGGGGTGATCCACCGGGTTCATGGCCACACCGCGCACGGTGGGACGGATGCCGCGCCAGCGCTTGGCGCCGGCCTTGCCCAGAGAGCGCAGGTTGTGCTCCGAGTTGCCCACCTCACCCAGGGTGGCCCGGCAGTCGGACAGCACCCGGCGCATCTCACCTGAACGCAGCCGCAAGGTGGCGTAGCTGCCCTCCCGCGCCACGAGCTGAGCCGAGGAGCCGGCGCTGCGGGCGAGCTGAGCGCCGCGGCCCGGCTTCAGCTCCACGCAGTGGACGATGCTGCCCACGGGAATGTTGCGCAGGGGCATGGCGTTGCCCGGACGCACCGCGGCTCCGGTGCCGCTCATCAGCACGTCGCCGGCCGAGACGCCGCGGGGCGCGATGATGTAACGCCGCTCGCCGTCCTTGTATTTCAGCAACGCGATGTTGGCGGTACGGTTGGGGTCGTACTCCAGGCGCTCCACCTCGGCGGGCACGCCGTCCTTGTTGCGCTTGAAGTCGATGATCCGGTAATGCTGCTTGTGGCCGCCGCCCTGATGGCGGGTGGTGATGCGGCCGGCATTGTTGCGGCCGCCGGAGCGGCTCTGGCGGTCCAGCAACGGCTTGTACGGATCGCCCTTGTGCAGCTCCGGATTCACCACCTTGACGACGAAGCGGCGACCCGCAGACGTTGGCTTTGCTTTTACGACAGGCATCTGACTAGTCCGTTACCATGAAGTCGATTTCCTGGCCGTCCGCCACGCGCACGTAGGCTTTCTTCCAGTTCTTGCTGCGGGAGGTGCCGCGGATGGTCCGCTTGACCTTGCCCTTGACGTTCACCGTGGAAACGTTCTCCACGGTCACCTTGAACAGTCGCTCGACGGCTTCCTTGATTTCCGCCTTGGTGGCGTCACGGGCCACCTTGAAGCCGTACTGGTTGCTCCGGTCGCCGAGCAGGGAAACCTTCTCGGAGAAGTGCGGCTCGAGCAGCACGGTGTAGAGCCTTTCCTGATTCATGCCAGGGCCTCCTCCAGCTTCTTCAGCGCACCCACGGTGACCAGCACCTTGTCGTGGCTGATCAGGCTCACCGGGTCCACGCCGTTGACGTCGCGCACGTCCACGTCCTTGAGGTTGCGCGAGGCCAGGTACAGATTCTCGTCCACCTCTTCGGCGACGATGAGCACGTTGCGCAGATCCAGATCCCGCAGCTGGCCCAGCAAGGCGCGGGTCTTCGGCCCGTCCACGGAGAACGACTCGCACACCACCAGTCGATCCTGGCGGATCAGCTCGGAGAGGATGCACTGCAGCGCGCCGCGGTACATCTTGCGGTTGACCTTCTGGCTATGATCCTGGGGCCGTGCGGCGAACACCTTGCCGCCCCCACGCCACAGCGGGCTGCGGATGGAGCCCGCCCGGGCGCGCCCGGTACCCTTCTGCCGCCAGGGCTTGCGACCGCCGCCACTCACCTCAGCGCGGGTCTTCTGCGCCCGGGTGCCCTGGCGGGTGCCGGCCATGTGCGCCACCACCACCTGGTGAACCAGCGCCTCGTTGAATTCTCTGCCAAACGCGGCTTCGGAAACTTCCACACTGCCGCCGCTTGTTGCCAGGTTCAGGTTCATGCCGTCATTACCTCCGAGCGCTTAAGCCTTCACTGCCGGCCGGATGTACACGTCGCCGCCTTGAGGCCCAGGCACCGCGCCCTTGATCAGGAGCAGGTTGCGCTCCGCGTCCACCCGCACGACCTCGAGGTTCTGGGTGGTCACCTTCACGTTGCCGAGATGCCCCGACATTTTCTTGCCTTTGAACACCCGGCCCGGCGTCTGGCACTGCCCGATGGAGCCGGGCGCCCGGTGCGACACCGAGTTGCCATGGGTGGAATCCTGGCCCCTGAAGTTCCAGCGCTTGATGGTGCCGGCGTAGCCTTTACCCTTGGAGACGCCGCTGACGTCCACCCGCTGGCCCGGCTCGAACTGATCGACGCCCAACTCACCGCCCACCTCCAGGCCTTCCGGGGCGGCGTCCAGCCGGAACTCCCAGAGGCCGCGGCCAGCTTCCACGTTGGCCTTGGCGAAATGACCCGCCAGCGGCTTGCTCACGCGGTTGGGCTTTACGCTGCCCGTGGTCACCTGCACGGCGGAGTAGCCGTCCACCTCGGGGGTGCGCACGCAGGTCACCCGGTTCGCCTCCACCTCGATGACGGTGACCGGCACCGAGGCGCCTTCTTCGGTGAAGACCCGGGTCATGCCCGCTTTCCTGCCTACCAATCCGATTACCATTGGCGTGTTCCCTACCTGCTTCACCGCCCTTCATGCAGAGGGCGGCTTTCTGTGCTATTCCTGAAGATGCGTAGGCCGCCTGCCGACACACCCCCAAGGGAGCCGGCAAACGGCAGGTACATCAACGGCCCCCCATCGGGGCCCTGTCGAACGCTCGGGATCCGCGGATCCGGAGCGATGCGCGCCGGCGGCGAGCGCTCGCCGGCGGCGCCGTCAATTCAAACTGATCTGTACGTCGACGCCCGCCGCGAGGTCGAGCTTCATGAGCGCGTCGACGGTTTTCTCGGTGGGCTCGACGATGTCGAGCATGCGCTTGTGGGTACGGATCTCGTACTGATCCCGCGCATCCTTGTTCACGTGCGGAGAGATGAGCACCGTGTACCGCTCCTTGCGGGTGGGCAGCGGAATGGGACCCCGCACCTGAGCGCCCGTCCGCTTGGCCGTATCGACGATCTCCTGGGTGGAGACGTCGATCAGCCGGTGATCGAACGCCTTGAGACGAATGCGAATGCGCTGGCTTTGCACAGTGCTCTGAACTCCAACAATCTTAAAGAGCGATCTCGCCGCCGAGGTCCTGATGTCCGCTAGGGCGTGGTCGGCGAGCTCCGGAAATCCCTTCTTCTGCGCCCCCGAAAAAGGGAGGGCGAACTATACAGAGGGCGGGCTCAGGTGGCAACACCTTCCGGTGGTGTCCCGGCGCGGTTCCGGGAGGACCGCGCCGGGACGCCCGGGCCTTATTCGATGATCTTCACCACCACGCCGGCGCCCGGCGGTCGCTGCGCGACCGCTAAGCAGTTCCTTCGGAACTGCGCGGTTCGCCCGAAGTTCCGCCATAGGCGGAACTTCCCAGCCGAACGGTCGGCGCCCAAGGTCATTCGATGATCTTCACGACTACGCCGGCGCCGACCGTTCGGCCGCCTTCGCGGATGGCGAAGCGCAGACCCTCGTCCATGGCGATGGGGCTGATCAGGGTG
>JAWLGU010000163.1:0-3849 GCA_041690675.1 Pseudomonadales bacterium
GGCGCCCAGATCTGGGACGAGCCGTACCAGACCGCCGCCCTGCAGCTTCTGCAGGCGGTGATTCCCATATCCGCCGACGCGGAATCCCTGGCCCAGCAGCTTTCCTTCGAGATGAACCGGGCCGCCAGCAGCCAGAACCTGAGCCTGCTGCTCGGCCGCTACCCGCCGCCGCAGCTCATGGCCGGGCTGCTCAACGCCGCCGGCGTTCCCGCCCGCACCGTCCAGGCGCTCGAGCTGCAGGACGGCCGGCGGCGCCAGGAGCTCCGCGAGCTGGTGCAGGTGTGGGACGGCGACGACTGGCTGCTCTTCGACCCCCGCATCGGCCAGGTGGAGGACGGGCGTCTGCTGCTCTGGCAGACGGCCACTCCGTCGGTGCTGGAGGTGCTCGGCGGCTCCCGCAGCCGCGTCACCTTCAGCATCATCAGCCAGACCCAGCCGGCCATCGCCCTGGCCGGTCAGCAGGCCATCTCGCTCTACAGCCTGCCGGTGGCCGAGCAGAGTATGTACAAGCTCATCATGCTGCTGCCCGTGGGCGCCCTGGTGGTGGTGGTGATGCGGATCCTGGTGGGGCTCAAGACCTCGGGCACCTTCATGCCGGTGCTGATCGCCCTTGCGTTCCTGCAGACCGAGCTGGTGCCGGGGGTGGTGAGCTTCGTCGTGGTGGTGGCCATCGGGCTGATGATCCGCTCGTACCTGTCGTCGCTCAATCTGCTGCTGGTGTCGCGCATCGCCACCCTGGTGGTGGTGGTCATCGGCATCGTCACCGCCTTCAGCCTGCTGAGCCAGCATCTCGACCTCATGGGCGGCGTCACCATCACCTTCTTCCCCATGATCATCCTGGCCTGGACCATCGAGCGCCTCTCCATCACCTGGGAGGAGTTGGGCCCGCGGGAGGTGGCGCTGCAGGGCGGCGGCAGCCTGCTGGTGGCGACCCTGGCCTTTCTGGTGATGGATCAGCCCGCCGTCCGCCACCTGGCCTTCAACTTCCCCGAGCTCACCCTCGGCGTGCTGGCCATGATTCTGCTGCTCGGCCGCTACACCGGCTATCGGCTGCTCGAGCTGCACCGGTTCGCGGTGTTCGGCCGATGAACGCCCAGTGGATCTCCCCCATCGCCCTGGCCCGGCGCGGCATCCTCGGGATGAACCGCCGCAACCTCAGCTACATCGCCCGTTACAACCCGCGCAGCCGCTACCCGCTGGTGGACGACAAGCTGAAGACCAAGCTCATCGCCCAGAAGGCGCGCATCAACGTTCCCGAGCTTCTGCACGTGGTGCGCACCCAGCACGAGATCGAGGCCATCCAGCAGGAGCTCGCGACCCAGCCGGCCTTCGTCATCAAGCCGGCGCAAGGCAGCGGCGGCAAGGGCATCCTGGTCATCGCCGGCCGCGACGGCGAGGAGTTCGTGAAGAGCAACGGCGCGCGCATCGGCCTCGCCGACGTCAAGCGCCACCTTTCCAACATTCTGAGTGGGCTGCACTCCCTCGGCGGCAAGCAGGACGTGGCCATCATCGAGGCGCTGGTGAAGGTGAGCCCGGTGTTCGCCAAGGTGAGCCACGAGGGCGTGCCCGACATCCGCATCATCGTGTTCCGCGGCTATCCGGTGATGGGCATGCTGCGGCTCGCCACCCACGAATCCGACGGCAAGGCCAACCTGCACCAGGGCGCCATCGGCGTGGGCATCGACATCGGCACCGGCCGCAGCGTCGCCGCGGTGCAGAAGAACCGGCTCATCACCCACCATCCGGATACCGGGGTGAGCCTCGAGCACCTGGAGATCCAGGACTGGCAGCAACTGCTCAACCTCGCCGCCCGCTGCTACGAGGTCACCGGGCTCGGCTACATGGGCTGCGACATGGTCATCGACGAGACCAAAGGCCCCCTGCTGCTGGAGATGAACGCGCGGCCCGGGCTCTCCATCCAGATCGCCAACGACCAGGGCCTGGTGCCCCGGCTCAAGCACATCGAAGGGCTCGAGGACTACTACGTCACCGTGGAGGAGCGGGTGGAGTACGCCATGACCACCTTCACCTATCTTCCCGCGGAGGTGCGACGGATCCAGCAATCCGCCCGATGATATGATCGCGGGAACCACGGGAGGGAGCAGTCATGGCCTACATTGAGAACGGGATCGTCCACGACGCCGACGCCCACATCATGGAAACCGCCGAGTTCCTGGCGGAGTTCGCGGCCGAGCCCGTGAAGGACCACATCCTGGGCATCGACGGCAGCGGCAGCGTCGCCACCAGCGCCGGGGAACTGGCTTCCGTCCTGGCGAAGCAGTCCGACCCCGACTATCGGGCCCGCGACGCCGAGGAGATCATGCTGCGCAAGAACTGGGCCGCCACCGGCGCCCTGTTCAAGGAGGACCGCCCCGCCGCCCTGGACCTGATCGGCGTGGCCAGCCAGCTCGTCTTCAACACCTTCGTCAACGGCCACATGGCCCATCTCGAGAAGACGAGCGACGATCTGGATCTGATCTACGGCGTGGCCGACGCGCACAACCGCGCCATGCTGGACTTCTGCAGCGTGGACCGGCGGCTGCTGCCCACGGCATACGTGCCGCTGGCCGACTTCGAGCGCACCCGGGCCACGGCCGAGGCGGCTCTGAAGGACGGCTTCGCCGCCCTGCTGATCCCGTCCCAGTGCCCGCGCACCCATTCGCCCAGCCACACCGGCCTGTTCCCGCTGTGGGCCGCGGCCGAGGAAGCCGGGGTGCCCATGGTGTTTCACGTCGGCGGCGGCGGGCAGCTCCTCGACCCCATGTACTTCCAGAACGGCCTGCCGATTCCGCCGGACTTCCACGGCGGCGCCGAGAACTTCCGCTCGGTGGACTACATGGCCATCCCCACCCCGGTCATGCAGACCCTGGCGACGCTGATCATCGACGGCATCCTCGAGCGCCACCCGACGCTGATGTTCGGCGTGATCGAGCAGGGCGCCGGCTGGATACCGAGCTGGATGCGCTATCTGGACAGCGCCCATGCCGCCTTCGCGCGCATGGAGGAGCGGCTGCAGAAGCTCTCCCTCAGGCCCTCGGAGTACGTGCGCCGGCAGATCCGCGCCACCCCCTACCCCGCCGAGGACGTGGGCTGGATCATCCGCGAGGCGGGGCCGGAGATTCCGCTGTTCTCCTCGGACTACCCCCACGTCGAAGGCGGACGGAATCCGGTGAAGCGGTTCGAGTCGACCCTGGGCGAGGTGGACGCCGGGGCCCGGGAGGCGTTCTACAAGACGAATTTCGAGGGGCTGATGGGGCGCGGGCTCGCGGCCTGAGGAAGCCGCCGCCCGCGCTATCGGGCAGCGACTCGTGAAATGTTGAGCGGACGCCCGGCGACCCGCACCTTCTTCAGGTGGGCGAAGATCTCCCGCGGCATGCCCACCGGCAGCTCCACGGTGCTGTGCTCGGCGGCCATGTCCACCTTGCCGACGTAGCGCCGCGCCACGCCCGCTTCGTTGATGATCGCGCCGACGATGTTGCCGGGGCCGGCGCCGTGGGAGAGCCCCACCTCCACCCGGAACACCTCGATGTCCGAGTCTTCCGGCCGGGGCCTGCGCTTTTTGCCGGTATTGCCGTCGCGCGCCGCCGGGGAGGCCGGCGCGGCGGCGGCACGGTGCGCCTGACGCGGCTTCACCGTCACCGCGGCGCCGGCGGCCGTCTGCCGTGCCAGGGCGGCGGCCAGCAGCACCGGATCCACCGCGTGCTCGCGCTGGTAGCGCTGCATCAGCTCGGCCAGCTCGGAGAGGTCTTCCTCCGCCAGGGTGCGGCTGATGCCCTCGAACAGCCGGCGCACCCGCACGTCCTTCACCTGCTCGTGGCTCGGCAGCTCCATGGTCTCGATGCGCTTGCC
>JAWLGU010000164.1:0-3748 GCA_041690675.1 Pseudomonadales bacterium
TAGCCGGCGCCCAGGTGGTGAATCTTCAGCCCCTTCTGTTGGGCGAGCTTGCGCAGGCCCGGCAGCGACGCCGCCATCTTCCGGGTCACCGACACCGGCTGGCGGCGAAGTCCTGGGGCGCTCACGTTGCTCATGGATTACCTCTTGCGTCCTTCCTGTTCGTTCTTGATCTGCCGGATTTTGCGGCCAAAGGCGCGCGCCCGGGCCCGGGTCTCCGCCACGCTCTCGGCCCGGTGCGCCTCCTCGAGCACCAGCTTGCGATAACTCTCCAGCCGGCGCGGGTCGAGAACGCCCGCCTCCACCGCGGCCCGCACCGCGCAACCCGGCTCCGCCTCGTGCCGGCAGTCGCGGAAGCGGCAGCGCTCCGCCAGATCGACGATGTCCTCGAACAGCCGCGCGGCCCCCGCCTCCACGTCGCCCAGGGAAAGCTCGCGCATTCCCGGATTATCCACCAGCAGACCGCCGTCCGGCAGCAGGTGCAGCGAGCGCCGTGTCGTGGTGTGACGGCCCTTGGCGTCCTCCTCCCGGGCCTCCGCGGTGAGCTGGATCTGCTGCCCCGAGAGGGTATTCACCAGCGTGGACTTGCCGACCCCGGAGGAGCCGAGCAGGGCCACCGTGTGGCCCGAGCGGCACCAGGCCCGCACCCCGTCGAGGCTCGACGGGTCGCGGGCGTCCACGACTTCCACCGGGAGATCCTGCTTCAGGGCCCGCACGGCGCGCACGAAGGGCTCCGGGTCGTCCACCAGATCGGCTTTGGTCAGCACCACCACCGGCTGCACGCCGGCGTCCAGGGCCAGGGCCAGATAACGCTCCATGCGGGAGGGGTTGAACTCCTCGTTGCAGGCGCTGACCAGGAACATGGTGTCCACGTTGGCCGCGAGCAGCTGCACCTCGCGCTCGCGGCCCGCCGCCAGGCGCTTGAGGAGGCTCTTGCGCTCCAGCACGCGCTCCACGCTGCCGCGCTCACCGTCCAGCAGCACCCAGTCGCCAATGGCGGGGCGCTGCTCGGGTTCTAGCTGGAACCAGCGCCCGCCCAGGGGTACCTCCACGCTGCCCCCGGCGCTGGCCACGGTGAGGGTCTTGCGCTGCACAGCCACCACCCGGCCGGGCACGCACTCCCGCCGTTCCCGGTCGTCGAGCTGCCGCTCGAAGAACCCGCTCCAGCCGAGCTGGTGCAGGGTCAGGGGTCCCGGGGGCTGCTCCACGGCTCAATCCTGGAGCAGAACCGGCAGGTACCGGTCCAGCTCGCTTCGCCGTTGCTGCCAGTCCGGCATGTAGCGGGTCATGAGCCCGTAGAACCGCGGGCTGTGATCGTAGTGCCGCAGATGGCAGAGCTCGTGGAGCACCACGTAGGCGATGAGCCGGGGGGGTGTCTTCACCAGATGGGTATTCAGCGAGATGCGGCCGGCCCGGCTGCAGCTCCCCCACTGGCTGCGCATGAACCGGTGGCGCCAGGGCGGCAGCCGGCCACCCAGCCACGGCAGCTTGCGCCGCCAGGCCTCGAGCTGCGTCTCGAACCGGACGCTTGCCTGCGACCGGTACCATTCGGTGAGCCGGACCTTGACCCGGGGATCCCGAGTCTGGGGCGACAAGGGTGCGCCGCCGGTCAGCGCGACCCGGATCTGACCACGCACGTTGCACGGCGCGAACAGCGCCAGCTGCTCCACCGGCCCCAGCCGGCGTGGCTCGAGGGTCACCGCGTCGCGCCGGCCGCACAGCACCACCAGCTCGTAGGGGTCGCCCAGGTAGTGCAGCAGCTCTCCGCTGGTGTAGTCCAGGCACGCCGTGAGCTCCGTGCTGTTGGCGACCTGGTCGAGCCGGTGACGCAGCCACAGCCGGTGCTCGCGAATCACCGAGCGGATCTCCCGAGGGGTGGCATCCACTGGGGCCTCGACGATCACGTAGCCGCGCGGGTCGAAGGCCAGGCCGATACGGGTGCGTCGGCGGGCGCTGCGGCGAACCTCCACGGGGATCGACTCGATCAGCCGGCGCTCCGGCGGGGTGACTTCCAGGCGTGCCATGCGTCAGCCGTCGGCGGGGGCGCGCGGCCGGCCTCCCGCCTCGCGGGCCAGGTTCACGATGGCTGCCGGACGCATGGGCTGTTTCGGGGTCATGGAGCGCTGAGGCTAAACAGTTTTGCGGCCGGCGGCTAGTGTGCCGGGCTCGCTTTCCCGCTCCCGCGGCTTTGGGTATGGTCGATACACGAGAAGCGGCCGGGAGCATGAATGAAGCTGGCAGTGGAATTCCCGAGCGTGGCCTACCGCGAAGGCCCGGAAGCGGTGGCGCGCCTGGCCCGGGCGCTGGAGGAGATCGGCTTCGACCAGCTCGACATGTTCGATCACGTGATGATGGGCTTCCCCACCGCGTCGCGCCCGGGTGGTCCCTACCCGCCGCAGATGCCCATCCTGGAGGCGCTGATGCTGCTCTCCTACGCCGCTGCCCACACCCGGCGCATCGGCCTCGGCACCGAGGTGCTGGTGCTGCCCCAGCGCCAGCCGGTGCTGGTGGCCAAGCAGGTGGCGACCCTGGACACGCTCTCCGGCGGCCGGGTCCGGCTGGGGGTGGGGGTGGGCTGGCAGGCCTCGGAGTACGAGGCCCTGGGCGTGGACTTCGCCGGCCGCGGCGCGCGCATGGACGAGGCCATCGACCTCCTGCGCACCTGCTGGGGCGAAGAGCACGTGGACTTCCAGGGCGACTTCTATCGGGTCACCGCCATGGCCATGGAGCCGAAGCCGCCCCAGGCCGAGAAGCTGCCCATCTGGATCGGCGGCACCTCGCCGCGGGCCCTTCGCCGGGTGGGCGAGCTCGGCGACGGCTGGCTGGCCATGGCCTACACCGACGCCGCGGCGGCACGCCGGGCGGTGGAAACCATTCACCGCCACGCAGAGGCCGCGGGCCGCGACCCGGCCGCCATCGGCCTGCAGCAGATGCTCGACGTGCCCCCCCGGGACGCCGGAGGAAAGGCGTTCTACGCCGACGTCGACCGGGTGGTGGCGCGGGCGGAAGCGGTGCGGGACATGGGGTTCCAGTGGGGCGCGCTGAACGCCACCGCCATCTTCCAGGCAGGCGCCCGCTCGGTGGACGCCATCATCGACACCCTGGGTACCCTGCACGAGCGGATACGCGCCGCCGTCGGCCCTTCTCCGTAGCGGCCGCGGCCCGCCGCGAGCGACGGGTGTGATTCGACGGAGCGCACGGGCGCGAGAACCGAATCGAGAGCCACTGTCGCGCAGCCGCGCGGCAGCCGATTGACGGCGCTGGGTGCCGCCGGCAGGTGGCGCCCAGCGCTGGCAACTCGGCAGAGCGCGGGGACCCCCGGAGGGGGCTGCGCGAGGCGAACGATTCGGTTATCGCACCCGCGCGCGGCGCCGGTACGTAGCCCCCATTTCTCGCGGCGGGCCGCGCCGTGACGGAAAACGGCGCGCGGAGCAAGTACAATCGGCGGCGATTTCCGGGTGGGGAGAGCCGATGACCGACGTCCAACGAGAGGTGGAGCCGGAGAACCGTGCCGGCGCCGGGGAGGCCGCTGACGGGTCCCCCGGCGGCGCCGGCTCGGCCTATTGGCGCGCCAACCTGAAGCTGAGCGGGGTGCTGCTGGCCATCTGGTTCCTGGTCTCCTTCGGCTTCGGCATCCTGCTGGTGGAGCCGCTGAACCGCATCGACTTCTTCGGCTTCAAGCTCGGGTTCTGGTGGGCCCAGCAGGGCTCCATCTACGTGTTCATCGTGCTGATCTTCGTCTACGCCGCCG
>JAWLGU010000165.1:0-3594 GCA_041690675.1 Pseudomonadales bacterium
CTGTGGAGCCGGGAGGCGTTCCTGCTGCTCAACAACATCCTGCTGGTGGTGGCCATGGGGCTGGTGCTGCTCGGCACCCTCTACCCGCTGGCCTACGAAGCCATTACCGGCGGCGACAAGATCTCCGTGGGGGTGCCCTACTTCAACGCCGGCTTCGTGCCGCTGATGCTGGTGCTCACCGCCGCGCTGGGGGTCGCGCCCGTGCTGCAGTGGAAGCGCACCGCGCCGCAGCGCCTCTGGCGGGAGCTTTCCCGGGTCGCCGTGGCCAGCGTAGTGCTTGGGGTGGTGGCGCCGCTGGTGCTTTCCGGCGCCCTCGGCGGGCAGCTCCTGCTCGCGCTGACCCTGGGGTTCTGGGTGCTCGGCACCCACGGCATGGATCTGGCGGGCCGGGTGCGGCTCGGCTGGCGGCGCATCCCGCCCGCCTACTGGGGCATGTTTCTCGCTCACGCCGGCTTCGCCTTCGCCCTCTTCGGCATCGCCCTGACCAGCGTGCTGTCGGTGGAGAAAGACCTGCGCATGTCACCGGGGGAGTCGGTGGAGCTCGGGCCGGTGGCGGTGCGCTTCGACGGCGTGAGCACCCGGCAGGGCGCCAATTTCCTCGCCCAGCGCGGCACCTTCACCGTCACCGAAGGCGGCACGAGCTATCCCCTGCATCCGGAGAAGCGCCGCTACCTGGCGCGCAACAGCGTGATGACCGAGGCCGCCATCGACCCCGGCTTCACCCGTGACGTCTACATCTCGCTGGGCGAGCCGCTGACCGGGAGCGCCGCTGGCGACTGGTCCGTGCGCATGCAGCACAAGCCCTTCGTGCGCTGGATCTGGCTCGGCGGGCTGCTCATGGCCCTGGGCGGCGCCGTGGCCGTGGCCGACCCCCGCTACCGGCGCCTGCGTCAGCGCCAGGACCTGCGGGCGGCGCCGGACGCCGCCGCGCCGGTTCCGGGAGGCGGCGCATGAGCCGGGCGAGCCTGTTCGTGCCCCTCGGGGTGTTCGTGCTGATCATCGCCATCGGCTACGCGGGGTTCAGTCTGAACGATCCGCACGAGCTGCCCAGCGCGCTCCTCGGCGACCCCTTTCCCGAGTTTCGGGCGCCGCGGCTCGGCGCGCCCGGAGAAACGGTGGAGCGGAGTGACCTTCTGGGCGAGCCCGTGCTGGTGAACGTCTGGGCCACCTGGTGCCCCACCTGCAAGGCGGAGCACGACGAGCTGCTGCGGATCCGCGACACCACCGGGCTGCGCATCGTCGGCGTCAACTACAAGGACGATCCGGCGGCGGCCCAGGCGTGGCTGCAGCGCTACGGCAACCCCTACGACGTGGTGATCGAGGATCGCGACGGCTCCCTGGGCGTGGAGCTCGGGGTGTACGGGGCGCCCGAGAGCTTCCTGCTCGACCGGGCGGGCACCGTCATCTACAAGCGGGTGGGGGAGATCAACGAGCGGATCTGGCGTGACGAGCTGGGTCCCCTGGTGGCACGGGTGCAGGATGGCTGACGCCATGACAGCGAGAGCGCGGCACGGGCGCGCGTGGCGCGGGCGCACCCTGGCCACGGCCTGGCTGGCCGCCCTGGTGTTGCTGGGCCTCGGCGGGCCGGCCTCCGCCGCGAGCCCGGTGGATCTGTATGCGTTCGAGACCCCGGCGCAGGAGGCCCGCTACCGGGCGCTGATCGCCGAGCTGCGCTGCCCCAAGTGTCTGAACACCAATCTCGCGGGGTCGGATGCGCCCATCGCCGCCGACCTGCGGCGCACGGTGCATCGGCTGATCACCGAGGAGGAGATGAGCGACGACGAGATCCGTAGCTATCTGCAGGCCCGCTACGGTGACTTCGTGCTCTACGACCCGCCGTTCCGCCCGGACACGTGGATTCTCTGGCTGGGGCCGCTGGTGTTCCTGCTGCTGGGGGTTCTGGTGCTCTGGCGCATGCTCCGGCAGCCGCCCCGGGAGCCGCTCTCGGCGGCGGAGGCGGACCGGCTCCGCGCCATGCTGGACGACCGCTGATGTTCTGGATTCTCGCTGCCGTGCTGGTAGGGCTGGCTGCCGCGTTCGTAGTCGGTCCACTGCTGCGCGGGCGGGCGGCGAGCGCGAGCCCCGGCAGCGACGGCTCCGGCGATCGCCGCAGTCTCATGCGCGCGCTGTACCGCGACCGGGTGACGGAGCTCGAGGCGGAGGCCCTCGCCGGCGTGGTGGACGCGGCGGTGCGCGCCCAGGTCGAGGAAGAGCTCGGGGCGAGCCTGCTGGACGAGTACGAGACGGCCACCCGCCGGGACGCCGACGCCCCCTCGCGGCCCCGCCCCCCGAGCGGCGGGCGGCGCGCGGCGGCGTGGGTGATGCTGGTGCTGCTGCCGTTGGCCGGCGTCGGCATCTATCTTTCCGCCGGCGATCCCACTGCCGTCGACCTGGCCGGCGCCAGCGAGGTGCTGCGCCTGGATGTCCGCGAGCACCGGCAGGAGCTGGAGACCTGGCGCTCCCGGCTGAGCCGCCGGGTGAAGGCCCACCCGGACGACGCGCACACGTGGTACCTGCTGGGCATCAGCCGTCTGCAGCTCGGCGACTTCCAGGAGGCCGCCGATGCGTTCGCCGCCGCCCACGGCCTGGTGGGTCCGGACTCCAACGTCATGCTGTACTGGTTGCAGGCCCGGTATCTGGCCCAGGGCGGCGAGCTCGACGAGCGCAGCCGCGCTCTGGCCGAACGCCTCCTGGAACGGCAGCCGGGCCAGCCGCTGGTGCTGGAGCTCCTCGCCATCGAGGCCTACCGCGGTGGCCGGTTCCGTGAGGCGGTGGAGTACCTGAACCGCGCGCTCAACAACCCGCTGCCGCAAGCCCAGCTCGCCGCGTTGCTGGAGGGCCTCGGCCGCGCACGCAGCGAGATGGGGGTGCTGCAGCCCAGCGTGGACGTGGCGATTCCGGCCCCCGACGGCGCCCCCCGGGACGCCACGCTGTTCGTGATCGCGCGGCCGCCGGGTGGCGGCATGCCCTACGCCGTGGTGCGGCGCCCGGCGGAGCTGCTGCCCCTCTCCGTGCGCCTCGACGACACCGTGAGCATGAGCCCGGCGCGCAGTCTCTCTGAGGCCGGAGCCATCGAGGTGGTGGTGCGCCTGTCCCGCAGCGGCCGTCCCACCGCGGAGCCTGGGGACTGGGAGTGGCGCTCCGGGGTGGTCGACCTCGCCGATCTGGCGGAGCCCGTCAAGCTGGACGCCGCGCTGGCGCCACGTGCCGCCGAGGCCGCCCAGGGACGCTGAGCCTCGGGCCCACGGAACCCGGCGCGAGCGCCTGGGTCGAAGCATCTAGGCAGTCCGAGGCAGCACGATGCACTTCCAACCGGCCGTGAGCTTGACCGAGAAGATCGCCGATCACCTGGGCAGTGAGATCATCGCCGGCCGGCTGCGGCCCCGGGCCAGGATCCAGGAGCTGAAGGTGGCCTCCGAGCTCGGGGTATCCCGGGGCTCCGTACGGGAGGCGCTGCTGATTCTGGAGCGCCGTCATCTGGTGGAAATCCTGCCCCGCCGGGGTGCCATGGTCAGCACCCTGGAAGCGGAGGAGCTCGCCAACTGCTCCGAGCTGGTCACGGAGCTGCAGACCTCCTTCTACAGCAAGCTGGCC
>JAWLGU010000166.1:0-3525 GCA_041690675.1 Pseudomonadales bacterium
CAGTTCCTCGAGGGGGCCTCGAACCCGACCGCGAATGTCACCGACCTCGGCTGCACCGATCTGCAGGTCCTCGAGGCTCACCTCTACGTCCAGCACCGGCCGCGCCGGATGCAGCACGTTCACCGTTCCCCGAACCCGCGCGGAGACGAGGCCGCGGATCCGCTGCCGCACGCGCACGTCGTCGGCGCGGCCTTCCAAGTGCCCCGAACCGCTCAGATCACGTCCCGGCAACGACCAGCGCACGTCCGCCACCAGTGAAGGGTTGGCGCCGCTGCCGAGCTCGCCCTCCAGGGCCAGCTCGATCACCTCTGACTCCACCGTCACCTGGCGTGCCAGCAGACCGTCGCCGCGCCAGGTGACGCCGCCGCGCACGGCCATGGGGATGCCCACCGGCAGCTCCAGGCGGGCGACGTCGAGCTCGGCGACGTCCAGGACGATGGGCATGAACGGCAGCTCCAGAGGTGCCGGCGGACCCGCCGGGGCGTCGTCCACGGGTTCGCTCACCCGTACCGCGCGGGCTCGGGCGGCTGCCACCTCCAGGCGGTTCTCGAACAAGAGCGGAAACAGATCCACTCGCAGCGCCAGGCCGTCGATCTCCACCTGCCGGTTGGCGGCCGCGACGACCACCCGATCCACCCGCACCGCCCCCCACAGGGTTCCCGCGATGCCGGTGAAGCGGATGGGCAGAAAGCGCTCGGCCTGCTCGGCCAGCAGCCGGGTGCCCGCCTCGCTGCGCGCGAGGAAGGCAGCGCTGCCCACCACCAGGGCTGCGGCCAGCAGCAGCGCGCCAACGAGAATCACCAGAAACTTCTTCACAGATCCGGACCCAGGCTGATGTGCACGCGCAGGTTGCGGTCCGGGTCGTCCAGGGGATGCGCCAGATCGATGCGCAGCGGCCCCACGGGCGAGTACCAGCGCACACCGAGCCCGACGCCGGTGCTGAAGTTGGGTCGGTCGTCGAAGGCGGAGCCGGTATCCGCGAACAGCGCCACGGACCAGTTGCGCCGCACCCGGGCATCCAGCTCCAGGGATCCCACCAGCAGGCGCCTGCCGCCCACCACCTTGCCGTCTTCCTCGGGGCCGAGCTGCTCGTAGCCGTAGCCGCGCACGCTGTTGTCGCCGCCGGCGAAGAAGCGCACCGAAGGGGGCAGATCGTCGAACTCGTTCATCCAGGTCCAGCCGCCCTGCAGCCGCGCCAGGGCCCGGAACCGTCCCCCCAGATGCACGATCTGGCGGCCCCGCACGATCATCTGGACCAGGTCAGTGTCGGATTGCAGCGCCTCGGAGGCGCCGCGCAGATCGACCCCCAGGGAGTAGCCCTTCTCCGGCCGCGGGGCGTCTATGGTGGTGGAGCGCGCCCAGCTCGTCCCCACCAGCAGAAGCTGGGAATCGCCGTCCTGATCGCCAACCTCGAAGTCGGTGCGCCGGAGCTCCACGTAATTGGTCTCCGCCCAGGACCGCCAGCGCCGCTGGGTCCGACCCAGGGTCACCGAGCGTTCCAGGCTCTCGGAGGTGTCGGTCTCCTCGTAGCTGATGTCGCCATTGAGGAACAGCCACTGGTGGGTGGGATCCCCGTAGGGCATCCGGTACTCGGCGTTCAGCTCGCCCCGCACCGCCGACACCAGGCTGCTGAAATAAGCCCGGTGGCCGTCGTCGTTGATGCGCCGGTAGCGCAGGTCGAGGCGCCCCCTGGGACCCGTGTCCGTGGCGTACCCCGCCCCCACCAGCACCCGGCGCCGGGTAGTGGCAGAGGCGGTGACCCGAATCGGCACCCGCCCCGCGGCGCGCTCGTCCAGGTCCGGCGCTACCAGCACCCGGTCGAAGTACTCGCTCTCGATGAGGTTGCGATAGGCCCGCGCCAGCAGCTCTGCATCGTAGGGCTGGCCTTCTTCGAGGCGCAGGTATCGGTGGAACAGCTCCGGCTCCAGCACGCTCTGCTCCACGGAAATGCGGCCGATGACATAGCGCTCGCCGCCGTCCAGGGTGAGCTCAATGTGGGCCAGATTCGTCTCCGGATTCACCCGCACCCGGCGGCGCGTGAACTCCGCGTCGAGGTAGCCCAGGGCCTGTGCCGTCTCCATGAGCTCGGCCTTCACCCGCTCGTAGGCGCGGTGGGAGAACGGCTCCTCCGGCCCGAGGTCCAGACCCGCCAGGGTTTCCCGCATGGAACGCTCCTCGGCCAGCGGCCCGGCCACCTCCACGTCGAAGGTCTGCACCCGCACCGGGTCGCCCGGCTCCACCTCGTACACGGCCAGCCAGCAGTCCTCGCCCCATTCCAGGCTCGACTCCACCGCCGCGCGGTAGTACCCCAGTACCTCCATGCCGCGGCGGATCTCGTCGGGGGCCTGGCGATGGCGCCGCTCCACCCACCACCGCGGCGCATCGCACGGCAACTCATCGATGGTGAGGAAGGCCACCAGCACGTCCTTGACGTCCTCGCCCACGCCGCGGATGCGCAGGGTCGCCTGGGCGGCCGTTGCCGCCAGCAGGATGCACGACGCCACGGCCGCGCTGCATGCCCAGACTCGTCGTTGGCTCAAGGTCGGTTCCGCAATCCGATTGCCCCGCGCCGGCGCGGACCGAGAAGCCTACCACGGCCCGGTTTCGCGGCATGGACGACGCTGGAGGTTGGACAATCGGCCGGGAGCGGGATTCACTGGCGGCAGATGGGCCGGCGAACGGCCCGCCCCGCGAGCACCGAGCGCGGTGGTGACCGTTCGGTTGAATTTTGCGGGCTCAGCGGCTTAAATACCCCGCTTCCCTGAGGCCAGGTAGCTCAGTCGGTAGAGCAGCGGACTGAAAATCCGCGTGTCGGCAGTTCGATTCTGCCCCTGGCCACCAAGCAAAACAGTCACTTGCGGATTTCTCCCTTTCAGTCCGCGTGTCACGCGGTACATTTTCGGAACACCTGTGCTCCGAAGGTGCCGTGGCCACTATCCGCAAGGCACCGTCAGCGACCTGGAAAGCCGTGATCCGCAAGCGCGGCTGGCCGGCGGTGATCACACCGGGCATCGTCGCCGGCTATCGCGACCAGCGGCTGGCGGAGGGCCTCTCGCCAGCCACCGTGCGGCTCGAGCTCGCCCTGCTCTCGCATCTGTACACGGTGGCCATCAAGGAGTGGCGCACCGGGCTCATCTACAACCCAGTCGCCAACATCCGCAAACCCGCCCCGCATCGCGGCCGCGATCGCCGCCTCTCCAAGAACGAAGAACAGAAGCTGCTGCGTGCCTGCGATAAGCACTCCAATCCGATGCTCGGACAGATCGTGCGGCTCGCGCTCCACACAGTGGCACCGGAGCGCTCCACCACAGGTACGCGAAACGGGAATCCTTCTGCCGTGCAGCCATGACCGATGTCTCCCTGAAGCAGGCCAGCGTACCGACCAACCAGGCGAAGTCTCGACGATTCTTGCTGCGACCGAGACGCTGCGGCGCGGATCACTCGAAGCGGAAGTCGTCCAGATTGGGTGACTTCGTCCAGCCGTAGAACTCTTCCATGCGCCAAGGCATGGTATAGGTTGAACGC
>JAWLGU010000167.1:0-3374 GCA_041690675.1 Pseudomonadales bacterium
ACGAACTCGTTGCGTTCCCGGTCCTTGCGCACTCTGCGGGCATCGAAGACGCGCCCGTTCATGGCGATGTACACGCCGGCGTCGAGAAGCTGGGCGGCCGCGAACGCCATGCCCACGTTGAACACGGCGTCACTCTCGGCGAACCGGGCCGGTGACAGGGCGCCGGTGAGGACAATGGTGCGGTCGGCGAGCGGCTGCAGCGCCCGCGCGGTCTCCGTCATGGTGTCGGTGCCGTGGGTGACCACCACCCGTCGCTCCGGCCGGGCTTCGATGCGCTGGCGGATGAGTGCCCGATCCGCATCCGTCAGCTCCAGGCTGTCCTTGCGCAGCACCGACAGAAGCTCGAACGCCAGCCGCACCTGCGCCTGTCGCAGCACCTTGCCCACCACCGACTCCCCCACCTCGTAGTCGCTTTTGGCGTCGAAGTAGACCTTGTCGATGGTACCGCCGGTGGTGACCACCAGGATGGGCTCGGGATCGGGCAGGCTCAAGGTTGGGCTCCACGATTGTGTTGGCGTTAGAGTTACGGTCAGCGTCAAACGAGGATAATCCAGATGCCACGACACGCACACCTGCCGTCCCCCGCCACGCTGCTCTTCACGCTGGCGCTGTGCGCCATTTGGGTCGCTGCGGCGGGCGCCGCCCGGGCCGCGGTGCCCATCGCGCCCACGGGGCCCGACGAGCTGCCGCCCGCTATCGTCGGCGAGGGCCGCGAGCCCCAGGGCAGCGCCGTCGCCTATTTCGACGCCGATCCCGCGGCTCGCGGCTACCTGGCCGTTCCCGAAGGGGAAGGCCCCTTTCCCGCCGTGATCCTCATCCACGAGTGGAACGGCCTGGTGGATCGGATCCGCCAGACGGCGGACGACTTTGCGGCCGAGGGCTACGTAGCCCTGGCCGCCGACCTCTACAGCGGCCGCACCGGCAGCAGCCGCGAGGAGAATCTGGCCCTGGTGCGAGAAACCCTGGCGGACCCCGACCGCATCATCGCCAACCTGGAAGCCGCGGTGCGCTACCTGGAAGCGCGGGACGACACCACCGGTAAGGTCGCCGCCATCGGCTGGTGTTACGGTGGCGGCGTCGCGCTCTCCTTCGCGCTGGGCAGCGACGCCCACGACGCCACCGCCATCTTCTACGGGCGCCTGCTGGACGACCCGGAGCAGATGCGGCAGATCCATCACGAGATCTACGGCACCTTCGCGGGCAACGACACCGGCCCCTCGGTGGAGCAGGTGAGCGCCTTCGTCGACGCCCTGCGGGCCGCGGGCATCGAAAACGACGTGCACGTCTACGACCACGTCGACCACGGCTTCTGGCTGTACGTGGACCGCGATCCCGAGGCGAATGCGGGGCCCGCGCTGGATGCCTGGCAGCGGCTGAAGGCCTATTTGAAGCGAACGCTCGGCGGTTGATGGAGCTGATACGGCCGCACGGGGGCGGGAGACGCATCCGCGCAGCTCTTCCTGACCTCCAGCGGGCGGTCCGCCCGACGCACCGACAGTGTCAGCGGCCCCTCGGGGCCGCGGAAGGCGACCCGCTGGGCCTCATCGCCCGCCTCTTCCACCCGGAGAAACTCCAGGTCCGAGCGGCGGGCGAGGGCCTCCGCAGCCTGGGCCGGCGGCGGGTACCACGTCCGGCCGCGCAGTCGAGAGAACGCGAGACGGTCTGCCTCCACCTCCGCTACGAACCGGCCCGCGTCGTGGGGCGTGACCCGGCCGTACAGCGCTCCCTGGGGCAGCACCAGCACGTTGGGCGCGAACCGGTGGCCCCCCAGATGTGTCACCTGCCAGGCACGGTCACCTACCCGCTCCCGCAGCGCCGCGTAGGCGGGTAGACCGAACCGGGCGCAGCAGAGATCCCGCCGGCCGTTGGTACAGACGAAGTAGTGGGGCTGCGCCGCCGCAGGAAACGCCTCGGGCTCCCGCAGCAGGTCCGGCAGGCTGATGCCGTTCAGAAACCCGTAGTCCCGGCCGGACATCACCACCAGGCGGCCCGGCACCCCCACGAACAGGTGCACCTCGCTGCCGTCGACCTCGGGGCGACGTACGAGCTGGGGCCGGGCCTTCAGACCTGACGCCTCCAGCGCCGCCAGGTTGTCGCTCAGCCAGCGGCGCGTGGCCGGCGCCAGCGCGCTCTCCTCCACCGCCCGAGCGCCCCACGCCGGGCGATACTCGAGCAGCACCCAGGCGTCCACCTGATCGGCCGTGCCGATCATCGGCTCGTCGGCATTCGCCTCGCTGCAGTACACCCGTTCGACCACCTGCCGCCTCGTCTCCTGTTCCGCTGGTACCCCGGTACCCTGGCGGGTAGTGTACTGCGTCACGCCGACCGCTGAAGGGTGATCGCCATGACCAGACGCCCCCGCCGCTGCCAGCTCTCCGTCCCCGGGAGCTCCGAGAAGATGCTCGCCAAGGCTGCCGGGCTCGACGTGGATCACGTCTTCCTTGACCTCGAGGATGCGGTGGCGCCGCGCGCCAAGGCCGAGGCCCGGGAGAAGGTCGTCGCCGCGCTGAACGGGCTCGACTGGCGGGCGCGCACGCTGTCGGTGCGCATCAACGACGTAACCACCCCGTGGTGCCACGACGACGTCATCGAAGTGGTCAGCGGCGCCGGAGAGAAGCTCGACACAGTCATGCTCACCAAGGCCCGGCGCCCCGAGGACGTGATGTTCGTGCACCTGCTGCTCGACCAGCTCGAGCAGAAGCTGGGGCTCACGCGCCGCATCGGCATCGAGTGCCTGATCGAGGAGGTGGAGGGGATGATGCGCGTCGAGGAGATCGCCGCGTGCTCCAATCGCCTGGAATGCCTGATCTTCGGCATGGGGGACTACGCCGCCAGTCAGCAGATGCAGCTCGGCTACGTGGGCGCCGGCGGCGGCTATCCGGCCGACGTCTGGCACTATCCGCGCTACAGGATGACCATCGCCTGCCACGCCAACGGCATCGATCCCGTGGACGGCCCGTACGCCAACTTTCGGGACCCCGAGGCCTACCGACGGGAAGCGGAGCGGGCCCACGCGCTGGGGATGGTGGGCAAGTGGGCCATCCATCCGAGCCAGCTGGAGCTGGCGTACGCCGTGTTCACGCCGGATCCGGCCGCCGTGGCCGAGGCGCGCCGGCAGAAGGCGGCCTACGAAGCCGCTCTGGAGCAGGGTCTGGGGGCCATCAACGTGGACGGCGTCATGGTGGACGCGGCCAGCATCCGCATGGTGCAGAGCCTCATCGACCGGGCGGACTTGATCGGCATGTGACGCTGAACGTATCGCATTGCCATCGCCGGAGCACCCTGAGAGACTGAGGGTCGAGCCACTGCCAGGGCTGACCATGACGAACGTTGGCGATCTACCTCAGACCTTCGGTGCGCTGAGGGCGAGCGGC
>JAWLGU010000168.1:0-3363 GCA_041690675.1 Pseudomonadales bacterium
GGGTTAAAGCCAAGAATGTGTACGTTCCGTAAACCCCCGAATTGACAACCACAACGGCCGTCAATAGGCTCGCTTGCTCCACAGAGCAGTCGCGCGCCGGGCCGATCCGACGCGCCGCCAAGCAGATCAATAAGATTCAGCAATCGCCTTTACGGGAGGACGCATGGCCCATCAGGGGGGCAAGAAAGCCCAGCTATCTGTCGACGGAAAGACCGTCGAGCTACCGGTGCTGAGTGGCACCCTGGGCCCGGACGTGATCGACGTGGGTAGCCTCACCGGCGAAGGCTATTTCACCTACGACCCCGGCTTCGTCTCCACCGCCTCCTGCGAGTCCGCCATCACCTACATCGACGGCGCGGAAGGCGTGCTGCTGCACCGTGGCTACCCCATCGACCAGCTCGCCGAGCAGTCCGACTACCTCGAGCTCTGCTATCTGCTGCTGAACGGCGAGCTGCCGAAAGCGCCGGAGAAGCGCGCCTTCGTCGAGAGCATCAAGCGGCACACCATGGTGCACGAGCAACTCGTGCACCTGTTCCGCGGGTTCCGCCGCGACGCCCATCCCATGGCGGTGATGTGCGGCGTCACCGGTGCCCTGTCCGCCTTCTACCACGACTCCATGGACATCGCCGACGAGCACCAGCGCCGCATCACCGCACACCGGCTCATCGCCAAGATGCCGACCCTCGCGGCCATGAGCTACAAGTACGCACTCGGCCAGCCGTTCATGTACCCCCGCAACGACCTGGATTACGCGGCGAACTTCCTGTACATGATGTTCGGCACCCCCTGCGAGAACTACGACGTCAACCCGGTCATCGCCCGGGCCATGGACCGCATCTTCCTGCTCCACGCCGACCACGAGCAGAACGCCTCCACCTCCACCGTGCGGCTGGCGGGCTCCACCGGCGCCAATCCCTACGCCTGCATCGCCGCCGGCATCGCGGCGCTGTGGGGGCCGGCCCACGGCGGCGCCAACGAGGCGGTGCTGAACATGCTCTACGAGATTGGCGACGAGAAGAACATCGACAAGTACGTCAAGCGCGCCAAAGACAAGGACGACCCGTTCCGGATCATGGGCTTCGGCCACCGGGTATACAAGAACTACGACCCGCGCGCCAAGGTGATGCAGGAAACCTGCCGCGAGGTGCTCGAGGAGCTCGGCACCGAGGACGACCCCATCCTGCGCATGGCCCAGCGGCTGGAGAAGATCGCCCTGGAGGACGAGTACTTCGTGGAGAAGAAGCTCTACCCCAACGTCGACTTCTATTCGGGCATCATCCTGAAAGCCATCGGCATTCCCACCGACATGTTCACCGTGATCTTCGCCACCGGCCGCACCCCCGGATGGATCGCCCACTGGAACGAGATGATCAGCGGCCCCTACAAGATCGGCCGTCCCCGGCAGCTCTACACCGGGCCGGCGCGGCGCGACTTCCTTCCGCTGACCGAGCGCTGAGCGGCACCCGGCGCCGGACGCGGTCGGTTCGCCGCCAGGCGAACTGCCAAGCTGATTGGCTGGCCCTCAGGCCAGACACGGCCGCAGTTCGCCGCCAGGCGAACTGCCAAGCTGATTGGCTGGCCCTCAGGCCAGCCAATCAGCCGAGTACCGCATCCCGGCTGAACCCTTCGCAAACGAGCATCTCGCGCAGCTCTTTCAGCGCATCCACCTGGATCTGCCGTACCCGCTCCCGGGTCAGGCCGATCTGGCGGCCCACCTCCTCCAGGGTGTAGATGTCGTGGCCGCGGAGGCCGAAGCGCCGGACCACCACATCGTGGGCTTTCTCCGAGAGCCGGTCGAGCCACGCGTCCACGTGCTCCACGAGTTGCTCGCTCTGCAGCATCTCCCAGGGATCATCGAACTTCGTGTCCTCGAAGGTATCCCACTGGCCGCGCTCGGGCTCGAGCACGGAGATCTCGGTGCAGCTCACGTCATCGGCGAGCTGCAGCAACTCACGCACCCGCTCCACGGGCTTGTCCGCCAGGACCGCGATGTCTTCCGGGGTGGGGTCGCTGTCGAGCTTCTGGCCGAGCTCGCGCTGCGCACGCAACAGCGTGTTGAGCTCCTTCGCGATGTGAATCGGCAGCCGGATGGTCTTCACCTGATTCATGAGCCCCCGCTCCACGGCCTGGCGAATCCACCAGGTGGCGTAGGTGGAAAACCGGAAACCTTTCTCCGGGTCGAACTTCTCCACCGCGCGGATCAGCCCCAGGTTCCCCTCCTCGATCAGGTCGAGCAGCGGCAGGCCGCGATGCAGGTAGCGGCGCGCGATCTTGACCACCAGTCGCAGGTTGCTCTCGATCATCCGAGCACGGGCGGCCATGTCGCCCTTCTGCACCTTGCGCGCCAGCTCCCGCTCTTCCTCCGCCGTCAGCAACTGCGAGCGGCCGATCTCCGCCAGGTACATGTCCGTCGCGTCGCCGATCTCGCGGAGACGGCCAGAGCGGGCCGGTCGGGCTGGAGCGTCAGTGGCGGCTTCCTCGACGCTGCCGTCCGCCTCGTCCGACTCGATCTGGAACCAGCTCTCCAGCTCTTCGCTGTCCTGGATCTCGGTGTACGTGCTCATCCCTGTCTACCCCTTCGTCGTTGCTTCTTGGACTTCTTGGTTTTCACTGAATCCGCACTCGCGCAGGACCTCCTCGCTGGAGAACGGCTTGCTCAGAAGTACCTGAGCGCCGGCGGCCAGAATCTTGTTTTCTACTTCCGGCGTGTGGTAGCCCGTCATGGCCACGACACGGATGTGGGCGGTTTCCGGATCCCCCTTGAGGCTGCGGCAGACTTCGATGCCGTCGATGCCGGGCATCATGATGTCCAGCAGCACCACGGTGGGCTTGCGCGCCTGCACCTGGCGGCCGGCGTCGAAGCCGTCGTAGGCCGAGAAGATCTCCAGATCGGTGACGCGGGCGCTGAACAGCGCCACCAGATAGGCGTTGAACTGACGGTTGTCGTCGACGATGAGAAGTCGTTCGCGAGCGCCCGGAAGACGCACCCCGCGCTGGCGGGCGAACTCCTCCACCACGGCCCGGGAAAACCGGCGATGGCCGCCGGCGGTGGTGTGGGCTTCGAGGAGCCCCTTCTGAGCCCACTGCCTAACGGTGACCGGAGACACCATGAGCGCCTTGGCGACTTCGTTCGGCGTGAGAAACGTTTTCTGGCTCACCGCCCCATCCCTCTTTCCATCTTTCCGGCAATCCCCATTGCCGGCCCCTCTCATCGATTGAATCGTTTTAAGCGATTACATCGATTTCATGGGTACGGACTCTAATCGGTTTAATCGATTCCTTCTAATACGAATTTGTTCTAAAAAATGACAATATTATGGCTATTCGCTATCCGCTATCCGCTGTCCGCTGTCCGCTGTCCGC
>JAWLGU010000169.1:0-3330 GCA_041690675.1 Pseudomonadales bacterium
GGCCGTGAGCCTGTTGCCGACGGCGATCCAGACACGCTGGCCGTCGTAGGTGACGCCGTGCACGGCGTCTACACCTTCGAAGGGCCCATATTCGCGAACAATGGCGGGGGCAGAGCAGGTCATGTTTCGGTCCTCAGGCATTTGTTATCGCAGGGCGCCAACTTAACCCTCCGGAAGCGGGCCGGGGAGTAACAATGCTGTCGTGATCCCCGTGATGGGCGGAGTCGACCAGCGACGCGTCC
Organism: Pseudomonadales bacterium; assembly: GCA_041690675.1. GTDB lineage: Bacteria > Pseudomonadota > Gammaproteobacteria > Pseudomonadales > Azotimanducaceae > UBA7803. The sequence goes on from JAWLGU010000169.1 coordinate 243, forward strand.
GGCCGCGGCCGAGCGACTGGACCTTGCCTGCTTCCGCCAGGGATGCGAGTGCGCGCTGCACCGTGCGTTGGCTGGTCCCGAGCGTCAGCGCCAGCGCGGAGCTCGACCACCACTCGCCATCGGCGAGCAGGGCCAGCACGGCAGCATGTTCCTCGTCGATGGGCCTGGCCAGCACGAGCACCTCGGGGGCTTTTCGGGGCTCTAGAACGAAGCCGCGCCGGACAGCACGGATCCCGGCCAGGGGGCGCATGAGCGAACGCAGACGTCCCATCTCCACCCGCAGCCGCGCGCGATGAGATTCGTCGGCGATCCGGCTGCGGAACGCCCGGCGGATGAGCGCGCTCCTGGACGCCTCGGCGGGCCAGGCTTCGGCCAGTGTGCGTACGAGCTCGAACAGGATGGGACGCCGGGCGAGCGAGACCGACGTTCCGGCGCCGCGGACGGCGTGTCGGCAGCCGTCTACGATCAGCGCGTCGGACTCGAACAGCGCTTCCAGCTCCTGAAGCACCAGAGGCCGCGCTTCGCCGCCCCTGACTAGACGCGCGGCCGGCGCGTTCAGCGCAAGACGGGCGCGTTCCACCTCGGCGGTGAGCGCCGGAATGCCGGCGGAGCGCGCTGCAGCATCGGCCCGGGCGAACGCCGTCCGGGCAGCGTCCGTACGGATGCGTCGCATCGCGAGACCGGCAATGACCAGTTCATGAACCGCCTTCGCTGCGTGAGCGAGAGGCGTCGGATCGAATTCGCTCAAGGCATCCTCGGCCTCGTCGAGGTGGCCGAGCAGCAGCATGCGGCGAATCTGAAGATGCCATGCGAAGGCGGCGTTCGCCCGGTCGCCGTGAGCTTCGAGCGCCTTCCGGGCTGCTTCCAGGGCATTCTCCGGCCAGCCTAGATCGCGGGTGACCAATGCGATCTCGGCCTGGGCCAACACGCACCGCGCGTGGGCCACCACCTCCCGGGTACCGAACGCGAGCGCCGCGCGGCGCACCAGAACCTTCGCACGTTCGAGGTCCCCGAGCTGGGCCATGGCGATGCCGCGCAGCGCCAGGGCGGGCGCGTCGTCGCGCAAGGCGATGCGGTTGAGCGCACCGAGGGGGTCACCGGCCGCGAGAGCACGTGCTGCCGCAGTGATCAGGGAGTCCAACCGAATCCCGCCACACTTGTTACTCACACCCGCAAACGACGCCGCCTAGTCTATCCCCCGTCACTCAACCGACAAGCTGTATTTGAGGAGAGAGAACGATGACCAGGAGCATCTCGATACCGACCCGAATCGTGTCCCGCGACGAGTGGCTTTCCGCACGGAAGGCGCTGCTTGCCAAGGAAAGAGCCCTGACCCACGAGCTGGACGCGCTGCGCGCCGAGCGGCGGCAGCTGCCCTGGGTGAAGGTCGAGAAGCCCTACGTGTTCGAAGGGCCGGACGGTGAGCATTCGCTCGCGGATCTGTTCCGTGGACGCAGCCAGCTCGCCGTGTACCACTTCATGCTGGCGCCGGATTCGGAGCACGTGTGCAATGGGTGCTCGTTCATTGCCGATCACATCGATGCCGCACGCCGGCACTTCGAGCATGCGGACCTGGCGTTCGCCGCCGTCTCGCGCGCCCCGATCGAACGGATCGAGCAGGTGAAGGCGCGGCTCGGCTGGGGCTTCACCTGGGTGTCGTCCCACGGCACCGACTTCAACTACGACTTCGGCGTGTCGTTCAGACGCGAGGACCTGGCAGCCGGTCGCGCCATCTACAACTACGGCACGGTCATCAGAAACAGCGAGGACATGCACGGCACGAGCATCTTTGCCATCGACGACCATGGCGATGTCTTCCACACCTACTCCACCTACCACCGCGGCGACGAGCTTCTGATAGGCGCGTTCATGTGGCTGGATCTTGTCCCGAAGGGTCGCAGCGAAGACGAAGGAGTCATGAGCTGGGTCAGGCTCCACGACGAGTACCCGTCGACTTGAAACGCACGGGACTACATCGTTCTGTGGCGCCGCGCTCGGTAGCGCGCCCTGGCTTCTGTAAGCTTGACAATTTTGCTCAATCGAAAGGAGGCCCGGCTGGGCTAAATCGGGGCGAACCAAACCTAGGCGGGCTTGCAGGCTCGCGGGCTACGCGTTGGTAGCCTCTACGTCTTCCGGACGGATATGTGCGTCATGGATATCGAATGGTGGAAAATTCAAAGGTGCAGCATGATGCGGCAAGGCGGGTTCCTTGGAGCCGTCGTCGTCTCACTGGCAATCCTTTCCGTCGCTCCTGTCGCCCGAGCAGCGGCCTATGGGATCGTCGATACCGATGTCGTGGGTGGGGTCGTGCTCCTGAAGACGCGATACGAGGACACCTTCGCGTCCGTGGCCGAAGCGCAGGGCCTTGGCTGGCGGGAGCTGATCGACGCCAATCCTGGAGTGGACCCGTGGCTACCCGGTGAGGGAACCGTCATCGACCTGCCCACCCGCTACGTGCTGCCCTCCGGTGCTCGGGAAGGCGTGGTGATCAACGTGGCTGAATTCCGGCTCTACTACTTTCCGCCAGGCGGCCGCATGGTGGCCACCTTCCCGGTGGGTCTGGGGCGGCTGGACTATCCCACCCCGATTGTCGACACGCGGGTGAAGAGCGTGGTGCCGAATCCGGCCTGGACGCCGGGCCCCACAGCGCGTCGAGAGCATGCCGCCCGGGGCAATCCGCTGCCGGCCGTGGTGCCGCCTGGGCCCGACAACCCCATGGGCAGCATGGCGATCGCCCTGGGAATTCCCAGCTATTTCATTCATGGCACCAATCAGCCGTTTGCCGTAGGTCAGACGGCCAGTCTCGGCTGCGTCCGGATGTACAACCAGCACGTGGAGGCGCTTGCGGACATGGTTCGCCGCGACGCGCCCGTACGGATCGTCAACGAACCCTACAAGGTCGGCTGGCGCTACGGGGAACTCTACGCCGAGGTTCACCATGACATTTACGGTACTGCTCCGCCCGGCGAGTTGCAGCGCCGGATCGAAGCCGCCGCAGGCGACCAGCTGGCGACCGTCAATTGGGCGCTGGTGCAGTTTCTGCTGGATCAGCCCACCGGTATCCCCATCCCGATTCAGCACCCCCGAG
>JAWLGU010000170.1:0-3296 GCA_041690675.1 Pseudomonadales bacterium
AGACGGGTGTGCTGGCTCGAGGCCAGCAGGCTCAGGATGTCGCCCATGTCGTCTTCGATGTCGATGCCGACGATCTCGGCCCGGGGCACCATGATGTCGTCCACCGTGACCTTTCCCAGGTCGAGGATGCTCAGCATCATGCTCTGCCGCTGCTCCGGCAGCACCACCCCCTCGTTCACCACCGTGCGCAGCTCCTCGGCGGTGAGGGTGTCCCGGGCCACGAGCTCGTGCTCCTCCTGCTTCGGCACGAACAGGCGCACCAGCAGGTTGGAGATGCCGTTGATGAACAGCACCCCGGGGTAGAGGACCTTCAACAGCGGCTCGAGCACGTACGCGCTGCGAAAGGCGATCTGCTCCGGGTGCTGCGCCGCCAACGTCTTCGGGGCGACCTCGGAGAAGATCAGGAACATCACGGTGATCACCACCGGGGCGAGCACCACGCCGGTGTCGCCGAACAGGCGGATGCCGAGCACGGTGGCCACGCTGGCGGCGCTGAAGTTCACCAGGTTGTTGCCGATGAGGATCACCCCCAGCAGTCGGTCCGGCCGCTTGAGCAGGCGGTTGGTCTTGCGGGCGCCGCGGTGACCTTCCTTCACCAGGTGGCGCAGCCGGTAACGGTTCACCGCCACCATGGCGGTTTCCGAGCCGGAGAAGTAGGCCGACAACACCATCAGACCCAGGACGATGGCGAACAGCGCTTCCGAGGACAGCTCAGAGAGGTTCATCGGTGCTCAAGGAGGATTTCCATCACGAACTTGCTGCCGAAGTAGCCGAGCACCAGAAGTGAGAAGGCGATGAGGGTCCAGTAGGTGGCGGTGCCGGAGCGCCAGCCGAAGAAGTGGCGGCCGGCCAGCAGCACGGCGTACAGAACCCAGGAGGCCATGGCCAGCACCGTGTGGTGAACCACGTGCTGGGCGAACATGTCCTCCAGGAAAATGAAGCCGGTGACGATGGCGGCGGTGAGCGTGAGGATGCCGCTCCACAGCAGCGAGAACAGGAGCGCCTCCATGGTCTCCAGCGGCGGCAGCAGACGCAGGGACCCGATCGAAGACAGGCGCTTGAGCGCGTGCTCCTGGTAGGCCAACAGCAGCGACTGACACGCCGCCATGAACAGGATGCTGTAGGCGAAGACGGAGAACAGGATGTGCACCGCGAGCGCCGGAGCCAGCGATGCCCGCGCCTCGAAGCCCGTTTCCCCGAATACCGCGGCGAGCACGGCCAGCGCGGAGACGGGCAGCACCAGCACCAGCAGGTTCTGGGCCGGCAGGCGCAGCGAGGCCAGCAGCACGAACAGCACCATCAGCAGGGTGATCAGGCTTGCCGCCGTGAAGAAGCCCAGGTACAGGCCCTCGGGGGTGTTTACCTGCAGATAGGCCGCGATGCCGTGGAGGACGACGGCGGGGAGGGTGATGGCCGACAGCGCCCTCGAGCAGAGCGGCCGTTTGCGCGAGAGGCTCCCGATCTGCAAGACGGCACCCAGCGCATAGAGCGTGGCGGCCGCGACGCTGGCGAACGTCGCGAGGCCGGGCATGGTCGACGCCATCAGTGGACTGCCATCCGGGAATTGATCTTTTCGGGATAGACTGGAAAGTTTCGCATACTGGCCAGGAGGCGTGAAGGGCCTACCCGGGGGAGGCTATAATCGGCACCGTCTCCCTCATCACCACGAACGAGGTTCCGAGAACCTCCGGATGAACGCAGCATGTTCGATACTCTATCCGAGAAACTCACTCACACCCTGCGCGGCCTCACCGGCAAGGCGCGGCTGACCGAGGAAAACGTCAGCGCCGCGCTGCGCGACGTGCGCATGGCGCTGCTGGAGGCCGACGTGGCGCTGCCGGTGGTCAAGGACTTCATCGACCACGTGAAGAGCCGCGCGCTGGGCCAGGTGGTGGACCTCTCGCTCAATCCCGGCGAAGCCTTCGTCAAGATCGTCCACGAGGAGCTGGTTCGGGTGATGGGTCAGGCCAACGACGCCCTGAACCTCAGTACCCGCCCGCCGGCCATCGTCCTGATGGCGGGCCTCCAGGGGGCGGGCAAGACCACCACCGTGGCCAAGCTGGCGCGGTTCCTCAAGGAGCGCCAGAAGAAGAAGGTCGCGGTGGTGAGCACCGACGTCTACCGCCCGGCGGCCATCGATCAGCTGCAGACCCTGGCCGCGGAGGTGGGGGCCCACTTCGTCCGCTCCCGCAGCGACGAGAAGCCGCTGGACATCGCCGATCGGGCCGTGAAGGAAGCGAAGACCCAGTTCGCCGACGTGCTGCTGGTGGACACCGCCGGCCGCCTCGCCATCGACGAGCAGATGATGGCGGAGATTCGCGACCTGCAGCAGCGCCTGGAGCCCATCGAGACGCTGTTCGTGGTGGACGCCATGACCGGTCAGGATGCCGCCAACACGGCCAAAGCCTTCAACGACGCCCTGGAGCTCACCGGGGTGGTGCTGGCCAAGGCCGACGGCGACGCCCGGGGCGGTGCCGCGCTGTCCGTTCGGTCAGTGACCGGCAAGCCCATCAAGTTCATCGGCATGGGCGAGAGGACGGACGCGCTGGAGCCGTTCTACCCCGACCGGCTGGCCTCGCGGATCCTCGGCATGGGCGACGTGCTCTCGCTGATCGAGGAGGCGGAGCGTAAGGTCGACCGCAAGAAGGCGGAGAAACTCGCCCGCAAGATGCAGAAGGGGCGGAAGTTCGACCTGGAGGATTTCCGCGATCAGCTCGAGCAGATGGCCAACATGGGCGGCATCGGCAGCATGCTGGAGAAAATGCCGGGCATGAGTCAGCTCCCGCGCGAGGCCCAGGCGCAGCTCGACGACCGGATGTTCAAACGCATGGCGGTGGTGATCGACTCCATGACCCCCCACGAGCGCCGTTTCCCGGACGTCATCAGCGGCTCGCGCAAGCAGCGCATCGCTCGGGGCGCCGGGGTTCAGGTTCCGGAGGTCAACCGCGTGCTCAAGCAGCACAAGCAGATGCAGAAGATGATGAAGAAGGTCACCCGCAAGGGCGGGATGCAGAAGATGATGCGGGGCATGCAGGCCATGCGCCGGCCCGCGGGACCGCCACGGTAGGCGCGGCCCCGCGGAACGCGGCCCCGCGGAACGCGGCCCTTGCATGTCCGGGGCCTTCCTTTACAATACCGCGCCTTTCGATTCAGGGTAACCAGATGGTCACGATTCGCCTCGCACGGCACGGATCCAAGAAGAATCCGTTCTATCACATCACCGTGGCGGAGCGCGCCGCGGGGCGAGACGGGCGCTTCGTGGAGCGGCTCGGGTTCTACAACCCGGTAGCGCGGGG
>JAWLGU010000171.1:0-3130 GCA_041690675.1 Pseudomonadales bacterium
GTCTCCACCCGCAGCACGCGGTATATGCCCACCACCTCGCCGTGCTGGTTGAGGTTGACGTTGCGGCTGACCCGGATCACCGATTTGTCGGCGAACTCGGATTTCTTGACCTCGAGAGACTCCTCGCCGTGATAGCTGTAGATGCGGTCGCCGGCGCGCAAGGGGCGATACCAGTCCCAGGTGCCCCCGGAGACGAACACGTGCACGCCGCGGAACAGGCCCTTCGTGGCTTTCTTGATTTCCTCGGGCATGGGATCGCCGAGCATGGGCGTCTTGATGTGGCCCACCTGGGTGCCGTGACCGATCTGGCCGCCCCAGCGGGTGGTGGGGCCGTACTCCTCGTCGCAGTACAGCGGGTTGTCGTCGCCGGCGCCGTGGGCCCAGTTGCGCAGGGCGTCCGGAGTGGCCTCGGAGTAGAGCTCACGGGCGCCGCTCGCGGTGTAGACGCCGAGCAGCAGGCGGGCGCGCTCGATGTCCTCGTCCTTCAGTTCGTACTTCAGCGCCTCTTCGAAGCCCTTCTCGAGTTTGTCGTCCACCTTGAAGGCCGACTTGACGTTCGAGGATTTCTGCTCGGCCATGACTGCGTACCCCCTGCTGATATGGATGCCGATGTGAGCCAATGCGGTTCCGAGGGAGCATAACGCGGCGGTCTCGCTAGTCAACAAGTATCTAACGAGGTTATATGATATGAGCCGATGGTCCGGCCCGGCACCGTGTCCTGCACGGCGTAGAACATAGTTGTCACTTAGCAAAAAGATACATACGATTCGAGGGCGCCGATCGTCCGACGTTCGGCGTAGCGCAGCCCCGGCCCGAGGGGCTCACCATGACCAGAGGGGGGAGAGCGTGCAATGGACCGTTCGTACACGGCACTTACTTCAGTTCTCGCGTCATCGTCCGCCGTGGCTGCCAGGGCAACCGGCCTGGGTCTGATGCTGGGGTTAGCCGGAGTCGTTGCTCCGGGCGATGCGTCGGCGGCCGAGGGGGCTCGGGCCGGGGTCATCGAAGAGGTGGTGGTGACGGCGCGGAAGCGTGAGGAGAGCATTCAGGAGGTGCCCCTGGCGGTCACCGCCTATACCGGAGAAGAGTTGGGGCGCCAGGGCGTCTACGACCTGACCCAGCTCGACCAGCAGGTGCCGAGCCTGTCGATCGGGCGTTCCCAGGGTTCGCCCACCGGGATCGACATCACCCTGCGGGGCATCACGGCCGCCGACGATCTGCTCACCACCGACCGGGCCGTCGGGCTGTACATGGACGGCATCGTCGTGCCGCACCCGTTCGCATTCGCCTCGAATCTGTACGATCTCGAGAGCGTGGAGGTGCTGAAGGGGCCTCAGGGCACGCTGTTCGGAAAGAACACCATCGGCGGGGCCGTCAACGTACGCGCGCGCAAACCTGACTACGAGGGCGTGCACGGCTACGTGACCGGCGACCTCGGCAACTACAGCAACCGGGACATCAGCGCCGCAGTGAACATTCCGCTGGCACAGGACCGTGCGGCGATGCGCCTCGCCGCCCAGATCAACCGTCGCGACGGCTACGGTAAGGAGACGGGGCGCACCTACTGCGGCACCGACGACGGCACCCCCACGGGCAACGACCTCGGCGCGGACGGCTTCTTCTGCTACGACTCCGGCAGCTCGCGACTCGGTGACGATGACGAGTGGGCCGTGCGGGGCAGCTTCGTCTTCGATCCGACCGATCGGCTGCACGTCGCTCTGATGGTCGATCACACGGAGATCCAGGAGAAGGGCAGCATCGAGCGCGCGGCGCACTGGTACCCGTTCGAAGCCGGAGCCTTCCAGGTTGGCTATGACCTCGGCATTCTCGATGCCGCCGATCTGGGCGGTCTCTTCGCCGGCGCGCCGAGCCTCGAGACCATTGGCCGTGTGATGGCAACGGATTCCTGGGTTCGCGCCCACCTCATCACCGACGACGTGTTCCGGGCGCCGACAGGAGGGCCGGGAACGAACCGCGGGTTCGCGTTCGCGCCCGGTGGGCTCGGCCAGTTTCCGATGGGGCACAAGTTCGCCGACGCCGATACGACCGGTTACTCGGCTACCATCGAGTTCGCGCTGGCCAACGGCATGCTGCTGAAGTCGGTCACCGGCTTCCGCAACATGGAGGTCACCCGCTCCGACGATATCGACGGCACCCTGTTCATCATCACCGATGCGCCGCTCGACACCGAATCGGACGTGTTCGTCCAGGAGCTCACCCTGAGCGGCGCCTCGTTCGACGAGAGCCTCGACTGGGTGGTGGGCCTCTACTACGACATGGAAGACGGCTCCGACGGCAGCCGAGCCGCCGCGGTGCCCGCTTTCAATCCGAACAATCGCAACGTCTTCGACTTCGACGTCGAGAACGAGAGCTGGGCCGCCTTCGCCCAGGGCACCTACTCCTTGAGCGATCGCCTTCGCTTCACCGCGGGCGTGCGCTACACGGACGAAAAGCGCGAGTACATCTCCCGTAACCGCACCCAGAGCATCTTCGCCCCCGTGGATTCCTGTGTGACTCGCCCCGGGGTCACCTCCGGGCCTGATGGCGCCGAGTGCGAGATCAGCCGCAGCACCAGCGCGGACGAGTGGTCCTGGCTGTTCAGCCTGGATTACGACTTCACCGAGTCCGCCATGGCCTATCTCAAGACATCGCGGGGTTTCCGCGGCGGCGCCTTTTCCGGCCGCGCGCCGCTTGCTCCACCGGTCGATCCCGAGATCGCCACCGACATCGAGCTCGGGCTGAAGGCGGATTGGTGGGATGGCCGCATCCGCACCAACGCGGCGATCTACCGGACGAACTACGACGAGCGTCAGGTCACCGTCATTCTGCGTGACGAGGGCGGTACCGCGTTCACCCTGCTGCAGAACGCGGCGGAGACGGAGATCGACGGCGCCGAGCTGGAGCTGACCGTGCTGCCCACGGACGGCCTGACCCTGCGCGCCACCGCGAGCTGGATCGACAGCACCTGGGAGCGCTTCGTCGGCCAGTCTCAGGCCAACTGCTTTCTGCCGGCCGGGCCCACATTGCCGGACGACATCATAGAAGGAACCCCCGGGCAACTGCGGGGGCTCTGCAGCCGGCTGCGCGACGGCGACAAGGTCGACGGCGAGCGCCCGTGGACCTACAGCAT
>JAWLGU010000172.1:0-3002 GCA_041690675.1 Pseudomonadales bacterium
CGCCGGCGCCCTGGCGCCCGCCGGCGCCCTGGCGCCCGCCGGCGCCCTGGCGCCGGGCATCGATGAGCGCCACCACGAACATGGCGGCAATCACCAGACCGAGTCCGCCGGCGAAGTAGCGGTGGATCATCTCCCACCAGGCCTTGTGCGGCTCCACCGGGGCTTCGGGAAACCTGGCCTGCGCGGCCAGCATGGAGGCGTCGGTGCTCGGCACGGTCAGGAACCCGTAGCAGCCCGGCCAGTCGGGGCAACCGAGGCCCGCGTCCATCAGCCGGGTGAAGGCGCCCAGCACCACCACCACGAGGGAAAGGCCGACGGCGAACAGGGCCAGGCGCTGGAATCGTTGCTCAACCAATTTGTGACACCTTCAAAAGCCGTTGCAGATCGTCGAGCACGGGCTTGCCGGCATCCTCCAGGGGATACTGGAGCACCAGATTGCCAATGGGGTCGACCACGTAAATCCCACGTCGGAGCGTCTCAAGATTACCCGAAAGGAAGGCCAGCTTGGGATACTCCCGGGCGAGCCCCGCGTGATCGTCGGCGCCCCCGTCGTCCGCTCGGCCGACCAGGGCCCGGCGGACCCGGCTGGCGTCCCGATTCAACAGCACGTGCACCTGGCGAAGCTGGTGCAGCGCCTGCAGGCAGGTGTCGTCGCACGGCCCCTTGGGCACCACCCACAACCACCACGTGCCTCCGGTGGCGAAGCTGGTTCCCGTATCGGCACGTACGGCCAGCTCCTCCACGGTGACAGGCGGGTCCACGAAGGCGCCCTGGTTGACGGTGCCCCAGGTTCCCCCCGAGCGGGCGGCGTAGAACAGGGCGTAAGCGCCGCCCAGGGAGAGCAGGGCGACGGCGATGATGAGAATCAGCTGGGTGCGACCCGGTGCCGATCCAGGTGCAGGCTCATGGTTCATGGTCGTCTCGCGCTCGTTTGAATCCGAATATGACGTAGCCCGCCGCCAGCACTGCCGCCAGCGCGAACCACTGGACGGCGTAGCCGAGGTGCTTCGCCGGAGAGAACATCAGGTCCTGGGGCGCTGCTGCCAGGGCGCCCGGCTGGCCCGCCTCCAGGCGCACCTCCACCGGCACCACCTGACGGCCCGCTGCGCCGGCGCCCGCATCCGCCCGCGCCATGCGCTCCACGTCGAGGCGCTGCACGCGTTTCGGCCAGGTGTCCGGCCACGGATCCTCCGCCAGCAGCGGCGGCAGACCGGTGTCAGGCCACAACACGCCCACCAGTTCGACCCGTCCATGGGGCGTGGCAATGCGGGGCAGCGCCTGGCGGCTCGCCGGCGCCGCCGTCCAGCCGCGGTTGACCAGCCAGCGCCGGCCTTCGTCATCGACGAAGCGGGAGACCACCCAGTAACCTGGTCGTCCCTGATGCACCCGGTTGTCCACCAGGTAGTCGCGGCCGGCCTCGAAGCGGCCGCGCAGCCGCACCCGCTGGAAATCCGGCGCCTCCAGCGGCCAACTCGCCGCTATCGGAAGCATCCCCAGACGGCGCAGCTGCTGCTGCTCGTAGCCGCGCTTCTCCGCTGCCCGGTCGAGTTGCCAGAACCCCAGGCTCACCACCACCGGCAGCATCACGGCAACGAAGGCCGTCATGGTCCAGCCGGGCCTCCAGCCCCGCGCAGCCTGCGCACCGGCGCGGCGGATCGATCGCCGCCTCATGACCGGGTGCATTCACCCGCCCTGGGAAATTGGGGTATGGTGAGCGGCCGCCAAACCAAGGTCGACGCTTTGCTCAAAATCATCATCGTGGTGCTGCTGATCGGCGTGCTGCTGAGCCTGTTCAGCGGCCTGGTGTTCCTCTTCAAAGACAGCGACCGGCAGGACTCCAAGCGAACGCTCTACGCGCTGGGTATCCGGATCACCTTGGCGGCCGCCCTGCTGCTGGCGGTGCTGTACGGTCTGTACACGGGCCAGCTTCGCATGGGCGCGAATGCGCCCTGGCACGATCGTGAGGCAGCTCCGGAGGAACCCGCCACCCCTTCGACACCTTAGGCGCGCGTTCGATCGGCGGACCGGCGAAAAAACCGGCCCGCCCACGGGCAGATCTACAGAACGTAGACGAACAGGAACAGCATCACCCAGACCACGTCCACGAAGTGCCAGTACCACGATGCCGCTTCGAATCCGAAGGCGTCGTCGGCGCGGAAGTGCCCCTTGAAGGCCCGCACGAGCTGCACGGCCAGGATGAACGTTCCCAGGGTCACGTGGAAGCCGTGGAAACCGGTGAGCAGGAAGAACGTGGAGCCGTAGATGCCGCTGGAAAGGGTGAGGCCCAGCTCATCGTAAGCGTGCACGTACTCCTCCGCCTGGAGGATCAGGAACACCACGCCGAGGAGCACGGTCAGGCCGAGCCAGCCGATGAGCTTGTTGCGCTCCTGGTTCTTGATGGCGGTGTGGGCGAAGTGCACCGTCACGCTGGAAGAAAGCAGGATTACCGTGTTCCAGAACGGCAGGTACGAGCCCCAGGACAGCAGGCTCGGAGCCGCCATGCTCTCCAGCGGCCCCTGATAACGGCTGGGGTCGGGATTGTTGAGCACCGGCCAGGTCGCTTCGAAATCCGGCCACAGGTACTGGCCGGTGAGTCCCTTCTCGCCTTCACCGCCGAGCCAGGTGACCGCCAGAACCCGGGTGTAGAACAGCGCACCGAAGAACGCGGCGAAGAACATGACCTCGGAGAAGATGAACCAGCCCATGCCCCAGACGTAGGAACGTTTCACCTGGGGGTTGTTGAGCCCTTTCTGGTTCTCCTCGATCACCTTGCCGAACCAGGAGAACAGCACGAAGGCCAGGATCAGACCGCCCACGTAGAAGATCAGCCGGTTGGGGTCCTCGCCGGCCTTGAGGTCGTTCAGCCAGACCCCGAGGCCCGCCACCAGGAGCAGCGAGCCCAGCGCGACGCCGATGGGGTACCAGCTGCTGTGCGGCACGTAGTAAACAGACTGATCAGATGCGTTAGCCATTGTCCCGTAGTACTCCGATTATCTTCTCAT
>JAWLGU010000173.1:0-2869 GCA_041690675.1 Pseudomonadales bacterium
CCGCCGGGGTGCCCCGTGTCCGCGCCTCCTACTGAGTCTCGAAGATCACCCGGCCGTACAGGAACTGACCAGCGATGGGATAGACCGTGCCGTCCAGGCTGTTCAGGTCGCAGGAGAAGCACACCGGCGGCTCCTCGTCGAAGAGGTTCTCCACGCCGAGGGTGAACGTGAGACCGCCGCCCATCACTCCGGCGGGATTCCAGCTCGCCTGCACGTCGGTGTAGATCACGCTGTCGAGCTCGTTGCCGGCGGCGCCGTCGGAGCAGAACTCGGTGAGCTCGAAGTCCGCGACCAGCCCGACGCACTGCTCGTCGAGCGAGCTCAGGTAGCGCAGTGACAACCGGGCGGACCAGTCTCCCAGATACCAGTCCGTGTTGAGCGTGGACTTGGTTTCGACGAACGCACGGGTCGGCGAGCCCAGCTCGTCGCCCGCCCGGGACACCCGGACGGTACCGCCGGAGGCGTCGGTGAACAGCTCGTCGTAGTCCAGCAGCACCGAGGTCAGCCACTGGAAACGGAACTGACCGATGCCGGTCTCCGCCAGGGTAATGTCCAGATTGATGTCGAAGCCGTTGGTCTCGATGCCGCCGATGTTCTGCAGCACGCCGGCGACACTGGTGATGGTGCCGCCGGGTGTGCGGTTGATGGCGTCGCAGAACCGAGATTCCAGGGTGTCGATGCAGCCGTCCAGCAGGTCCTGGGCGTCCGGGGCCTGAATGGCGCCGTCCACCTCGATGTCGTAGTAGTTCGCCTCGACCAGCAGCCGGTCGAAGACGCCGATGCGATCCACCGGGGGTTCCCAGGTGAACCCCACGGTGAACGTGTCGGACGTCTCCGGCTCCAGCTCCTGGTTGCCGCCGGTGTCCACCGAGATCTGCGGATTGATCTGCGAATAGTCCGCCGGCACACCCAACGCCGCGCAGTTGGCGGCATCCGCCGGGGCGACGTTGGAACAGCGGTCCGTGAGCGCCGCGTCGAAGCGCGAGCCCAGGTTGTACAGCTCGCCGATGTTCGGCGCGCGGAAGCCTTCCGAGAAGCTGGCACGCAAGACCAGGTTGTCGGTGGGCGCCCAGTTCACGGCTACCTTGCTCACGGTATCGCTGGGGAACACGTCGGAGTCCGAGTAGCGCAACGCCGCGCTCAGGTCCAGCCGCTGCGCGGCGGGCACATCCTTCAGCAGGGGGACGACGACCTCGCCGTAGACTTCGTCCACGTCGTAGCCGCCGCTGGTGGGGCTGGTAGGCACGTCGGCGGTCTCGCCGGCGGCCACCACCGGATCGGGCGTGAACGAACCGTCCTCCTCGCGATGCTCCAGCCCGACGGCGAAACCGAGCGGCCCGGCGGGGAGGTCGAACAGATCCCCCGTGAGGTTGGCGGTGATATCCGTCAGCTCCTGGCTGCTGGTATCGACCCCGGTGTACGTGACGAATTCCAGCATCTCCGGCGTCATCGAGCCGGCACCGACGATGTCGATGGGCACGCATCCCGGCGTCACCGCGCACACGTCGGGGTCTCCCATGGCCACGTTCAGGCTGCGGGCATTGAACTGATTCAGCTTGGTTTGCGTGGCGTCGTTCTCGGCCCAGATGCCCGTCACGTCCCAGTACATCTCGCGCCCGCCCAGCCTGAACGAGCCGTCGAAGCCGGCGGACACGTACCAGGTGTCCACGTCCTGCTCGAAGATGCGCGGACCCGCTTCGATGGGCCGGCGCCCGAAGAACGAGATGTTGCTGCTGTCCAGGTCGACGCCGAACGGGTTGTGGGGATGATCGGCCGGCCAGGAGACGTTCACCATGTACGGCGTGGAGCCGCCGTCCGGGCCGAAGAACAGCGGCACCGGTGCCGCCCGACCTTCGGACTCGCGGTTGTTGAAGCTGGCCAGCACACGGAACGTCACCGCGTCACTCAAGTCGTACTCGGCCTTGCCGAACACGCTCAGGCGCTCATTGGGCGTGACCAGGTGGTTGAACGGCTGATAGTTGAACCGGTCCTCCAGTGCGAAAGCATGGAATTCGCCGAGGTCGGCCGGATCCCATTCGGGCGAGGTGGTGTCCGGCGCCACGTCGAAGAAGTCGTCGGGACCGCAGCCGATGCTCGGGTCGCAGAAGATGAACCGCCCCGCGGGTGTACCCGAGCTCACGCCGAAGGGGAATCCGGGCAACGGAAACTCCGAGGTGTCGCGGTCCGCCGTGTTCACCGCCTTCTGCTCGGTGTAGCTGATGTCGAGGAGCGCACGCCCTCGGTCGCCCTCGCCGCCGAAGCGCACGTCCAGCTCGGTCGTCTCGCCGTCTCCCTGTTCGAACTCACCCGCCAAGCCGGAGATCTTGAAGCTGTCGTAGTCGGTCTGGGTGATGATGTTCAGCACCCCGCCGATGGCGTCCGAGCCGTACACGGCGGATGCGCCGTCCTGCAGTATCTCGATGGCCTCCACGGCGTTCGTCGGAATGGAATTGAGATCGACTGCGCCCGACACGCCGGAGCCCGACGAGCCCTTGATCCAGCGCCGCCCGTCCACCAGCACCAGCACGCGCTTGGACGACAGATACCGCAGGTCCACTTCGGCTGCACCCGCACCGATGCCGCCGCCATCCGGCGGAAACCCGAGGTTGCCCGACGCGTTGTTGGTGCGATTGATGGCGGAGCCGGATATCGGCAGCTCCTGTATGAACTCCGCCAGCGACGTGGCGCCGCTGGCCCGGTAGTCCTCAGTTCCCAGACGCAGCACCGGGAGCCGCTGCTCCAAGGGCTCCTGGCGGATGCGTGAGCCGGTAACGACGATTTCCTCCACAGGCCCCGCGTCCTCGGCAGCGGCCGGTGCCGCAGTCAGGATTGCCGTGATCAGCAGGAAGGCGCGGATCCGCGCGATTCC
>JAWLGU010000174.1:0-2819 GCA_041690675.1 Pseudomonadales bacterium
TTCTCCACCACCACGTCGGCGCCAGCGGCCAAGCCCATGAAGATCTCGAGGCCCCGGGGATCCTTCAGGTTCAAGGTGAGGCTGCGCTTGTTGCGGTGCAGGTTCTGCTCGTCGGGCCCGCGCCGGCCGCCGGTAATGGCCCCGGCTCCGGGGGCCTCGATCTTGATGACGTCGGCGCCCCAGTCGGCCAGCAGCCGCACCGCGGCCGGCCCCGCCCGGGCATGGGTCAGGTCCAGGACGCGGATGTGGGACAACGGCCCCATGCCGGCCTCAGCGGATCAGCCGCCCCGGCAGCGCTTCCGTGGCCTCGCCGCCTTCGTAGGTCACTTCGCCGCTGACGAGGGTGGCCAGGAACCCGTCCGCCTTCTGCTCCAGCCGCGCCCCGCCCGCCGGCAGGTCGCGGACGATCTGCGGAGCCCGGTTCCTGAGGCTGGCGAAGTCGATGACGTTCACGTCCGCCTTCAGGCCCGGCGCCAGCATGCCGCGGTCGTGGAGATCCACGGCCAGGGCGGTGTCGCGGGCCTGGCGCTTCACCAGGGTGGGCAGGTCGATACGCTCGCCGCGGCTGCGGTCCCGGCCCCAGTGAGCGAGCAGCGTGGTCACGAAGCTCGCGTCACAGATGGTGCCGACGTGGGCGCCGCCGTCGCCGAGCCCCGGCACCGTGTCCTTGTGCAGCAGCATTTCGCGGCAGCAGTCCAGGTTGCCCTCGGCGTAGTTGGCGAAAGGGGTGTAGAAGATGTTCCCGCCCTCGTTCTCCAGCATCAGGTCGTAGGCCAGGCTCCAGGTGTCCTGCCCGTCGCGGCCGGCGCGGGCGGCCAGGCTCTGCTCCGGGGCAGGCTCGTAGTCCGGCGGGTCGCCCAGCAGCCACAGCTTGCGCCCGCCATCCATGAGCTTGAACAGCCGCTGGAATCCCGGCGATGGGGCTTCGGCGAGGATGCGCGCCTTGCGGGCGGGATCGCCGAGAGCGGCCACCCGCTCCGCCACCGGCAGGCTCGCCACCTCCATGTACGACGGGCGGGTGAGGAACGGGTTCAGGGTGGTGGTGAGCCCGAGCAGAACGCCGATGGGCCGCGGCGCCACCTGGCCGCGCATGGCGAGCCCGGCGTCGCTGGCCGACTCGATGTGCTGCAGCACCTCACGCCAGCCGTGAGGCGAAAGCCCCTGGGCGAGCGATACGGACATGGGCCGGCCGCTGGCCTCCACCATGCCGCGCAGCATGGCGAACTCGTGCTCCAGGTCGTCGAAGTCGGAGATCATCTCGAGCACGCCCCGGCCCGCGTCCTTGAGACCCAGCGCGATGCCGGTGAGCTCGTCGGCGGCGGCGGTGAGCGACGGCGTGGGGGCGCCCCGGCTGCTGCGGTGGTTGAGGGTGCGGGAGCTGGAGAAACCCATGGCGCCGGCGCGGATGGCCTCGGCGGTGAGGCGCCGCATCTCGGCGATCTCCTCGGCAGTGGCCGGCTCCCGGTCGGCCCCCCGCTGCCCCATGACGTAGACCCGGAGCGCCGCGTGGGGCAACTGGGCACCGATGTCCATGTCGAAACGGCGCTGCCCCAGATAGTCCAGGTACTCGGGGAAAGTCTCCCACTCCCAGGCGAGGCCCTCGTGCAGGGCCGCCCCGGGAATGTCCTCCACCCCCTCCATCAGCTCGATCAAAAGGTCGTGATCGGTGGGGCGGACCGGGGCGAAGCCGACCCCGCAGTTGCCCATCACTACGGTGGTGATTCCATGATGGCTGGAGGGAGACATGCGGCTCGACCACGTGGCCTGGCCGTCGTAGTGGGTGTGGATGTCGACGAACCCCGGAGTCACCAGCGCTCCCGAAACCTCCATCTCGCGCCGGCCACGGCCCGACACCCGGCCCACCTCGACGATGCGGCCGTCGCGAATGGCCACGTCCGCCGTGCGCTCCGGCGCGCCGGTGCCGTCGATCACCGTACCGCCGCGAATGACGAGATCGTGTTCTGCCATGGCCGTCCCCACTCGAACTTCGGTCCGCCGGATTGTCGCACAGGCGCCGTGGCCGATTACAATAGCGATCAGGCAGTGCCACCCTCCCACCACCGAGAGGCCGCCATGAAGAAAGCCGCCGCAATCCTGATCGTCCTGAGCCTCGCCGTGATCGCCTGGTTCACTCTGGCTCCCGGCGGGCCCGATCAGCCCGCCGCCCCGCCCGAACGCGACGACGTCACCATGCGCACCACCACGTCGGGCCCCGTGGTCGGGTTCATCGACCAGGCGGGTGCCCGCGCCTGGCTCGGCATTCCCTACGCCGCGGCGCCCGTGGGGCAACGCCGCTGGCGGGCGCCGGAGCCGCCGGAACCCTGGAGCGAAGTCCGCGAGGCGCTGGCGGCGGGACCCCGCTGCCCGCAGAAGCCCTCGCTGCTGTCCGAGGCCGAGACGCCGGAGGCCGCGGTCACGGGCCAGGAAGACTGTCTGTACCTGAACGTCTGGTCGCCGCCCAACGCCCGCAACCTGCCGGTGATGTTCTGGATCCACGGCGGCGGCAACACCATCGGCAGCGGCGACACCTACGTGGGCGCCAACCTGGCCGTCGCCCGGAACGTGGTGGTGATCACCATCAACTACCGGCTCGGGCCGCTCGGCTGGTTCGCCCATCCGGCGCTGACCACGGGTGACCCGGTGAACGACTCCGGGAACTACGGCACCCTGGACGTCATCCGCGCACTGGAATGGACCCGCGACAACGCCGCCGCGTTCGGCGGCGATCCCGGCAACGTCACGGTCTTCGGCGAGTCCGCCGGCGCCTTCGACACCCTGGCGATGATGGCGTCGCCGCTGGCGAAGGGCCTGTTCCACCG
>JAWLGU010000175.1:0-2763 GCA_041690675.1 Pseudomonadales bacterium
ATGATGGCGTGCATGGGGATGAAGCTGCGCTGGACGCCCTCGAACTCGCTGCGCAGCTTGTCCTCCGCCGGGTCGATGACCATCTTGCTGCGGGTGCCGAAGACGTAGTCCTCCACCTCGATGAAGCCGTAGAGATCGCTCTGGTAGATGGCCCGGGCGTATACCTCGTAGATGTGGCCCTGGTTGTGGAACAGCACTTTGTACATCTGCTTGCGATTGTCGGCCATGACGACCCCTGTCTGCTTCCCTCACCTATATAGAGGTGTATCGGGAAATTGCAACCCACTATAATCCCGCGCCCCACTGTGCGGGCTGCGAGCGCTTTGAGCAAGAAGCTCTTCATCAAGACCCATGGCTGCCAGATGAACGAGTACGACTCGTCGCGCATGGCGGACCTGCTGCGGACGAGTGAGGGCTACGAGCTGGTGGAGCGGGCCGAGGACGCGGATCTGATCCTGCTCAACACCTGCTCGATCCGCGAGAAGGCCCAGGAGAAGGTGTTCCACCAGCTCGGCCGGTGGAAGCGGCTCAAGGCTGAGAAGCCTCACCTGAAGATCGGCGTCGGCGGTTGCGTGGCGAGCCAGGAGGGCGCGGCCATCCAGTCGCGGGCGCCCCACGTGGACGTGGTGTTCGGGCCGCAGACCCTGCATCGGCTGCCGGAGATGCTCGGGCGGACCGATCCCGCTGCCGCGGCGCTGGCCCACGATGCCGCGGCGCCCGTCCGAGTGCCCCTGGTGGATGTGACGTTTCCGGAGATCGAGAAGTTCGACCGGTTGCCGGAGCCTCGGGCGGAGGGGCCGAGTGCCTTCGTCTCGGTGATGGAGGGTTGCAGCAAGTACTGCAGCTTCTGCGTGGTGCCCTACACCCGCGGCGAGGAAGTGAGCCGACCGGTGGCGGACGTCATGCGGGAGGTGGTGGCCCTGGCGCAACAGGGGGTCCGGGAGATCAACCTGCTGGGCCAGAACGTCAACGCCTACCGCGGCGCCATCGACGGAGATGTGGCGGATCTGGCGGAACTGATCCACTACGTGGCCGAGGTGGAGGGCATCGACCGCATTCGCTTCACCACCTCGCACCCGGTGGAGTTCACCGACAGCCTCGTCGACGCGTTCGCCCGGGTTCCCCAGCTGGTGGATCATCTGCACCTGCCGGTGCAGTCCGGCTCGGATCGCATCCTCGCCCGCATGAAGCGGGGCCACACGGCCGCCGACTATCGGCAGAAGATCAGCGCCTTGCGCCGGGCGCGACCAGGCATCAGCCTGTCGTCGGACTTCATCGTCGGCTTTCCCGGCGAGACGGACGAGGATTTCGAGCAGACCATGGCGCTCATCGAGGAGGTGGGCTTCGACGTTTCCTTCAGCTTCATCTACAGCCCGCGCCCGGGAACCCCAGCCGCGGCCATGGCGGATCCCATCCCTCTCGAGGTGAAGAAGGCACGCCTGGAGCGCCTGCAGCAGCGAATTCGCCAGCAGGCGGAGGCCATCGCCCGCGCCATGGTCGGTAGCCGTCAGCGGGTGCTGGTCACCGGCCGCTCCCGGCGCGAGGCGGAGGCCGCCGGATCGCGCGGACCGACCCTGGCCGGGCGGACGGAGAACAATCGGGTAGTGAACTTCCCGGCCCCGGACGAGTCTCTAATCGGGACGTTCGCCGACGTCGTCATCGACGAGGCGCTTCCCAACTCGCTGCGTGGCATCCTCATTGCTTGAAACGCTGCGGAAATCTTCATTTGACACCCCCGGCCGGCTTTATATGCTAGCCGGACGATGTCTGCACAGGGCCTGAATTGAGTCAAGAACCCTCCCGGGTGGTCGCGATGACCACCAAGGTCATTCTGGAACCCGACGATTCCCGCCGTCTAGCCGCCTTGTGCGGGCCCTTCGACCAGAATCTCAAGCACCTCGAAAAGCGCCTGGGCGTGCTCATTCGCAACCGGGGCAACGTCTTTCAGGTGAGCGGACCGGAGCAACGCCTGAAGGCCGCCAGCGCGTTGCTGTCTCAGCTCTACCGGGAGACCGCCGAGCGCGACAGCATCGACCCGGATGTGGTGCACCTGTTCCTCCAGGACGCCGGAGTGGACGAACTGCTGGCGCAGGAAGGGCGCGCCGGCGAGCGCGAGGACGGCAGCGAGCGAGCGATCCGCACGGGGCGCAAGTCGGTGATGCCCCGGGGCGCCAACCAGGTGGCCTACGTCGAGCGCATCCGCGGCCACGACGTCAATTTCGGCATCGGGCCCGCCGGCACCGGCAAGACTTACCTGGCAGTGGCGTGCGCCGTGGAGGCGCTGGAAACGCAGCGGGTCGGCCGCATCCTGCTGGTGCGCCCGGCGGTGGAAGCCGGCGAGAAGCTGGGTTTTCTGCCCGGGGACCTGGCGCAGAAGATCGACCCCTATCTTCGCCCGCTGTACGACGCGCTCTACGAGATGATGGGCGTCGATCGGGTGAACAAGTACATCGAGCGCAACGTCATCGAGGTGGCGCCCCTGGCGTACATGCGGGGACGCACCCTGAACAACGCGTTCATCATTCTCGACGAGAGCCAGAACACGACCATCGAGCAGATGAAGATGTTCCTCACGCGGATCGGTTTCGGCTCCACCGCGGTGATCACGGGGGACATCACCCAGATCGACCTGCCCAAGGGGCAGAAGTCGGGGCTGGTGAACGTGCGCAACGTGCTGCGGGACGTGGAGGGAATCAGCTTCACCCATTTCAGCTCCCGGGACGTGGTCCGCCATCCGCTGGTACAGAAGATCGTCGAAGCCTA
>JAWLGU010000176.1:0-2762 GCA_041690675.1 Pseudomonadales bacterium
GGCCATGGCCATGGCGCAGCCGGGCATGTTCTTGTCGCAGCCGCCGATGGCGACGAAGCCGTCGAAGCCCTGAGCGCCCACCACCGTCTCGATGGAGTCCGCGATCACCTCCCGGGAAACCAGCGAGTAACGCATACCCGGGGTGCCCATCGAGATGCCGTCGGAGACGGTGATGGTGTTGAAGACGATGCTCTTGCCGCCGGCTTCGTCGGCGCCCATGGCGGCGGCGTCTGCAAGCTCGTTGATGTGCATGTTGCAGGGCGTGACCATGCTCCAGGTGGAGGCGATGCCGATCTGGGGCTTGGCGAAGTCGGCCTCGGTGAAGCCCGTGGGGTAGAGCATGGCGCGGCTGGGCGCCTGCTTGACGCCATCCACCACCACAGAGGAATAGCGGCGTTTGTCACTCATGGTTCGTCCCTAACGTCTTGAACATGACTTTGGAGTTTCGCTGATAGTTGTACAGGGCCTGCTTGGGAGCCGGCAGCTGGCCGATGTCGGTGTCCTCGAAGCCGTGCTCCAGGAACCAGTCCCGGGTCTGGGTGGTGAGCACGAACAGCCGCCGCACCCCGGCCTGCCGCGCCGCGCTTTCCGCCGCGGTCAGCAGGCGCTCGCCGATGCCGGGGCGCATGCCGGATCCGCGGTAGGCGTCGTGCACGGCCACGCAGGCCAGCTCGGCGCTCTCGCCGAACGGATACAGGGCGCAGCAGCCCACCACGATACCGTCCAGCTCCGCCACGAAGAAGTTGCCCACCTCCAGCTCCAGCCGGTCGCGGTCACGCCGCACCAGCACCCCCGCTTCCTCCAGCGGCCGGATCACCTCGACAATGCCGGCCACGTCCTCCGGGCGGGCGGGACGTACCATGCTGCCCCGCTGCTCGGACAGCTCGGTGCCGTGGCCCTGGGCCGTGAACAGCTCCTGGAGCAGCGCGCCGTCCTCGCTGTAGCTCACCAGGTGGCAGCGCGGCACCCCGCCGCGGCAGGCCCGCAGCATGGCGCGCAGCTGATTGGCCACGTAAGGCTCTGGCCGGGTCCGGTCCAGCAGCGCCTCGAGCTCCGCCGGCACCAGCTCCGGCCGGTTGCGGCCGTTCTCGTCCCTCACGTAGCCGTCGGCGTCGAACATGATCAGCTTGTCCGCGGCCAGCGCCATGGCCACCTCGGCCGCCAGCTCGTCGGCGGCCAGGCTGAACGCCTGGCCGGAGGGGGAGTAGCCCACGGGCGAGAGCACCACCAGTGTGCGCGCGTCCAGCAACGCGCGGATCCGCTGGCTGTGAATGCGCCGCACCTGGCCGGTGAACAGATGATCGACGCCGTCGAGCACGCCGATGGGTCGCGCCACCACGAAGTTGCCGGTGACCGTGGCGATGTCCGCGTTGCGCAACGGGCTGGTGGGCAGCCCGGTGGAGAAGTGAGCCTCCAGGGTGGCGCGCACCTGGCCGTGCACTCCGAGGACGATCTCCATGCTGTCCCGGTCAGTGATGCGCCGATGGCGATGGAACTGGCTGCCGGGCAGTGCGGCGTCGATCTGCGGCCGGGCGCCGTGAACCAGCACCAGGCGCACCCCCAGCACGTGCAGCAGCGCCAGGTCGTGAACGATGTTCCCCAGGTTGGCGTGGGCGATGGCCTCGCCCCCCAGCAGCACCACGAAAGTCTTGTTGCGGTGCGCGCTGATGTAGGGCGTGGAGGCGCGAAACCACCTGGCGTAGCCGCTGGTATCCAACGGAGCGTTCCCTCCGGCCGCCAGCCCGTGGCCGGGCGGCAAAGTGAGAAAATGGGGGCGGATTCTACACCAGGGGGCTGTCGCTATCCGCTATCCGCTGTCCGCTCTCCGCTAGAGCGTGCTCGACGGCGGCGCGCGGGTGGGCTAACGCTCAGCGAGGAGGATGACGTGAGGCTCCGGCGTCGCGCCTTTTGCGGATAGCGGATAGCGGAAAGCGGATAGCGAACCCAAATCACAAACACCGCCGCTCCCGGTTGCAAAACCTCCTCCCATCCCTTTAACTGGCAAAGGTTGGCTAATCAGGGACTTACGTGGCCACGCCCCTCACCACGCCGCCCTCCGGGGATCAGCAGGACCGCTCGGCGGAAGACAGCGCCCCGGACTTCGTACGTTCGGAGGACGAAGTCCGCCCGGATGGAATCCGCCCGGATGAAGTCCGCGCGGATGGCAGTGCTGCGGCCGCGGCCGCGGCGGCCGGCGAGCGGCAGGCGCCCCTGGCGGCTCGGCTCAGCGGCAACGAGCGGCTGCTCGATCTGCACACGACGCTGGACCACCTGGTGAGCGATGGCTACATCAGCCAACGTCAGGCGGAGGACGTGCTGATCGCCCCGCGCACCAAGAAGGAGCTCAATCAGCACCCCCTGGAGATCGTCGCCGGACGCGAGTTCGAGAATCGCCAGAAGCCCGGCACCGTCCTCGACCTGGAGACCCTGACGGAGTGGCTGTGCCGCACCAGCGGCCAGCCGTATCTGCGCATCGACCCGCTGAAGATCAACGTCAACGCGGTCACCGAGGTCATGTCCTACGCCTTCGCGCAGCGCCACAACATCCTCGCGGTGGAGGTTTCCGACGACGAGGTGGTGATCGCCAGCGCCCAGCCGTTCATGTATCAGTGGGAGAGCATGCTCACCCAGACCCTGCGGGGGCGACGTATCCGACGGGTGGTGGCGAACCCGGCGGACCTGAACCGCTACATGCTGGAGTTCTACACCATGGCCCGGGCGGTGGCGAAGGCCAGCGACGCCGGGCTCGAGGTGAGCAGCAT
>JAWLGU010000177.1:0-2730 GCA_041690675.1 Pseudomonadales bacterium
CCTCTCCAGAGGCTGCCCAGCCACTGATCCGCCCAGGCCGTGAACCCGTTGCCTCCGTGCGGCTGCGGTGTGAACTCACCAAATACGGCGCCGCGGTCGGTAGCATACATGTCGATTCGCATGAACATACCCAGTTCCCGGCCCATGGTCTTGACGCGATCCACGAGTTCGTCGAAACAGTCGGGCTTTGGCAATCGACCGTGCTCCGGAGTCTGCGTCGTCACGACTTGACGACTGAGCGGGTCCCATTCCTCGGTCAGATACCAATGCCTGTTTGCAGCCAGGCGCGAGTTGCTGTTCCGTTCGATGACGTGGATGAATGCTATGTCGTCGGCAAAAGTGTAGAACTTGTAGTCGTAGGGAATACCGCGTTTCCCGTCCCAGTTCTGTAGGAACTCCTCAATTAGGATCTTTACGTTGGCTCCAGCGGAGATCTTGGGATCGCTATGGAGCAGGCTCACCACATCCTTCCTGGTGCAGGGGGCGTCTTGCAGCAAGTTGATGCCATCCTCGATGGCGAAGACGTTCTTGGCTGACCATCCCACCGACGGCTTTATGACGAATCGGCTTGGGAGATCAGAAAACTCAGGTATCTCGTCGATGTCGACGAGATCGTACAGGTGAGGCACCTTGCATCCCAGGGACTCTGCGAATTGCCGCCCGGCGAGTTTGCCTCCAACGTGCTTGTGGTTTACCCGCGCGCCCTCCTGCCACCATCGGCGGTGGCGATCCTTGATGCGCTGACTGAACGGCACCACTCCATTGTTGCGCATGTCAAGCGGTGGCATCACGCTTTCCGGCACCGAGTTTGCGATCGAGGTATCGAATGGCTGCTGAGCGCGGGGTTATACTGCGCCTTTCCGTTGGAGATTCGACGAATCATGTCAATTCGGGCTGCTCGATCCTTCATCTGCATTGCCGCCATCGCGACACTATCGGCCTGCACCACCAACCCCTACACCGGCGAACGCCAAGCCTCCAAAGCCGGTGTCGGTGCCGGGATCGGTGCCGCGGTGGGCGCCGTGGCCGGCGTTCTCTCCGGCGACGACGCCGACGAGCGGCGCAAGCGGGCCCTTATCGGTGCCGGGGTCGGCGCGCTGGCCGGTGCCGGGATCGGCGCCTACATGGATCGCCAGGAGGCCCGGCTGCGCGAGGAGCTCCAGGGCACGGGGGTCAGCGTCACCCGCATTGGCGACGACATTATCCTCAACATGCCTGGCAATATCACCTTCGCCACCAACCAGGCTGCCATCGAATCCAACTTCTATCCGGTGCTGAACTCGGTATCGAAAGTCGCGAAGGAGTTCGACAAGACCCTGATCGACGTGGCGGGGCACACCGACAGCACGGGCACGGTGGCCTACAACATGCAGCTCTCCCAGCGGCGGGCGGACAGCGTGGCTCAGTACCTGCAGACTCAAGGGGTGGATCCCGCGCGGATCTACGCCGAAGGCTATGGTCCTCATTACCCCATCGCCGACAACAGCACCACCCAGGGCCGGGCCGAGAACCGGCGGGTGGAGATCGCCCTGAAGCCGCTGACCCGGGGCTGAGGCCGAAGGGCTCACAGCGGCACGTTCAAGGTCCCGTCCAGGTCCCGCTCGTCGCAGAAGCTCTCGAACTCGCTTCTGAGCTGGGCCACCTTCGTCCCGGGCGGGACCTCCACCGTCATGGTGAGGTTGAAGATGGGCGTGCCCGTGTGCGGGGCGCGCTCCGTTTCCGTTTCCAGCTCGCGGATGTTGATGTTGCGGCTGGAGAAGAAGCCGGCGATGCCGTGGACGATGCCCGGATGATCCATGGCCACCACGCGCACCTGATAGGGGATGCTGTGGGCGGCGCTGCGGCTCTCGGTTCGGCGGTAGAGGTAGGCGAAGTCCGCGGCCCGGGCGAGCTCGCCGAGCTTCGTGTCGAGCTCTGCCAGGGCGTCGTCGTCGCCGACCACGGACATGAGCACGGCGAACTCGCCGCCGAGCACGGTCATGCGGCTGTCCTCGATGGAAAGCCCCAGGCCGAAGACCGTCTCCGAAAGCTCGTTGACGATGCCCGGACGGTCGCGGCCGATGGTCGAGATCACTGCGCGGGCCATCAGCGGAAGTACTCCTTCACGTAGTCGGCGAGCTTCGACACCGCGATCCGCTGCTGGGCCATGGTGTCCCGGTCGCGCACCGTCACCGTGTCGTCCTCCTCGATGGTCTGGAAGTCCACGGTGACGCACAGCGGCGTGCCCACCTCGTCGTGGCGGCGATACGCCTTGCCGATGTTGCCGGTGTTCTCGTAGAGGATGCGGCCGAGGCCCAGGGCCTGAAGCTGCTGCTTGATGCCACGGGCCTTGTCGACGATGCCCTGGTGATTGCGCTTCAGCGGCACCACCGCCACCTTGATGGGGGCCAGATGAGGCTTGAAGGAGAGCACCGTGCGCTCGGAGCCGTTCTCCAGGGTCTCTACCCGGTAGGCCTCGTTCAGCACCGCCAGCACCCCCCGGTCCACCCCCGCTGAGGGCTCGATGACGTAGGGGATCACCCACTTCTTGGTGTCCGGGTCCTGCACCGCGAGCTTCGAGTTGGAATCCTTGTTGGGCAGCACGCGGGCGCTGATGTCGAACTCGTCCTGGGCTTTGGTGTGGGAGCCCAGGTCGAAGTCGGTGCGGTTGGCGATGCCCTCGAGCTCCTCGACCCCGTGGGGGAAGTGGTACATGAGGTCCACGGTGGCCTTGGAGTAGTGGGCCAGCTC
>JAWLGU010000178.1:0-2714 GCA_041690675.1 Pseudomonadales bacterium
GCTATTTTTCATTCCCACGCAAATCTCGGCTGCTCGAAGTGCGCCACCCGCGTGGGCCGCCCGAGCAGGCAGACTTCCCGGAACTGATAGATGATGGCGGCGGTGGGAGCAGCGATGTGATCCTCCCCCACGGGCATGCGCAGCACCGGATGCTCGCCGTCCGCCACCGGGTCCAGACGGGGCGCGTCGTCGCGCATGAACTCGGTGAGGGGAATGCGATGCACCGAGGCCACCTCCTGGGGGTTCGGCCAGGTCTCGAGACCGGGCCCGCCCCAGACCACCACGGGGGTCATGACGAAGCCCGAGCGCGTGACGAAGTCGTCGAGGCGGCCCAGCACCGCGTCGGCGGGCAGGTTCACCGAGATTTCCTCGTGCATCTCCCGCAGCGCCGTCTCCTCCGGCGTCTCCCCGGGATCCCTGCGCCCGCCGGGGAACGCCCACTGTCCGGCGTGGCGGCGCAAGGACGCCGACCGCCGTGTCAGAATCAGTGCCGCCAGCGACTGCCAGGCGTCATAGCGCGGCAGCCCCGGCAGATCGGCGCCGCGGCCCACGTCGGTGACGGTGACGGCTACGGCAGCGCGGCGAGCGTCCGCAGCGTCCGCCAGGGTCGGCTGGAACGCATCGAGATGAGCCCGAATCCGCTCGCGCAGCGGTTCGTCGCAGAGCATGGATGATGTCCCGAAGCGATGCAGAGCCACATGGAACCACTAACGCCGGGCCACCGCCAG
The DNA here is from genome assembly GCA_041690675.1 of Pseudomonadales bacterium. GTDB lineage: Bacteria > Pseudomonadota > Gammaproteobacteria > Pseudomonadales > Azotimanducaceae > UBA7803. Next base: position 729 of record JAWLGU010000178.1, read on the forward strand.
CACGGAGGTCGCGGCCGGTGCGTCAGCGCACGGTGAACGAACGGGCGGCCCTCGGCTACGGGCTGGCGGCCGTGGCGGCGTGGTCCACGGTCGCCACCGGATTCAAGCTCGGGCTTCGCGTCATGGAGCCGCTGCAGCTTCTGCTGCTCGGCACCGTGGTGTCCGCAGTGCTGTTCGCCGCGGTGGCTACCTGGCGCAGCGCCTGGCACCCGGGCTGGCAGTCCCTCGGGGCCGGGGCGCGGTTCGGTCTGCTCAACCCGTTCCTGTACTACCTGGTGCTCTTCGAGGCCTACGAGCGCTTGCCCGCCCAGATCGCCCAGCCGCTGAACTACACCTGGGCCATCACCCTGGCGGTGCTGGCCGTGCCGATCCTCGGCCAGCGGCTCACGCGCCGGGTCCTCGCCGGCATTCTCATCGGCTACGGCGGCGTGCTCCTGCTGCTTTCCCAGGGAAGGCTGGACACCTGGCCGACGCTGGACTGGCTCGGGGTGGGCCTGGCCCTGGGCTCCACGGTGATCTGGGCCGGCTATTGGCTCGCCAACGCCCGCTCCGATCTCGAGCCCGTGGCGCTCATGGCCTGGAGCTTTCTGCTGGCAACGCCGCTGGTGGCGGCGGCCTGTTATCTGGGCCCGGGCTGGCCTCCCCTCACCTGGGAGCACGCGGCCTACGGAGCCTGGGTGGGGCTGATCGAGATGGGCTTCGCCTTTCTCTGGTGGCAGCGCGCGCTGAACCTGACCGCCCGGGCGGCCCGCATCGGCCAACTCATCTTCCTCTCGCCCTTTCTCTCGCTGGTACTCATCGGCACCGTGCTCGGCGAGACCATCCACCTCACCTCGGTTCTGGGGCTCGCGGTGATCGTCGCCGGGCTCTGGGTATCGCGGGAGCGCTGACCGCGCTATTCTCGGACAGCATCGCCCCAGGTTCGAGGAACTCCATGCGGTATCGACGCACCCGGCACACCCCCGCTCTCTGGCTCGCCTTTCTGCTCGCTACCACCGCCGCCCCCACCCACGCCAGGGAGGGCAGCGTCGAACGCGGCGAGTATCTGGTGAACCTCCTCGGCTGCGCGCGCTGCCACACGGAAGGCTATCTGGTGGGTAACGAGCCCACGGGGCCGCATCTCGCCGGCTCCACCGTGGGCATCGCCTACACCGACGGCGAAGACGAGTCCGAGCCGGGCGTGGTGTTCGCACCGAACCTGACCCCCGACCGCGACACGGGCCTAGGATCCTGGAGCCGGCGCGACATCATCCGCGCATTGACCACGGGGGTGGGCAAAGACGGTCATCAGCGCCTGCCGGTCATGCCGTGGCCCAACTACGGGGCGCTCAGCGACGCGGATCTCGAGGCCATCGCCAGCTATCTCCAGAGCCTCGAGCCCGTGCGCCGGGAGGTTCCGCAGATCACCTACCCCGGACAGCCGGTGGAGCACCCTTACGTGCGCTTCGGCATCTTCCTGTTCATGCCCTTCGAGGAGGAGGACGAGCAGGCGTACTAGGCGTCGCCCGTCAGTTCGGCTCGGCGCGCACGGACTTCCACGCGGCGTCGGCGAACAACTCCTTCACCGCCCCCGGCGGGCGCTCGTAGTGGCCGGAGAGCCAGCGGCGAACGTACTCCTGGATGGGACCACTGATGAGCGGCACGTAGGCATCCGGCGGCAATGCCCGCATCTCCCCCGACGCCACGTAGGGGCCGAACCAGGCGAACACCTCGGCGATGTATCGCCGGTAGATCACCTTCAGGCGCGCCCGGGCGTCCTCCGAGAAGTCGATGTCCCGTGAGTGCAGGTAACTGGCGAGCGCCCGGTTGCGCGCGGACCAGTCGCCGTAGAACCGCACCACCGCCTTGACGCTCTCCTCCGCCCCCCTGCAGCGGCGCAGGCGGCGCAGCATGCCGCGGTTGAAGCGGCTGATGCCCTCGATGAACAGCTCCTCGGCGATGCCTTCCTTGCTGCCGAAGTGGTGGTAGAGGCTGCCGACGCTGCAC
>JAWLGU010000179.1:0-2501 GCA_041690675.1 Pseudomonadales bacterium
ATTGCAGGTCCGGATGACATCGGCTTGGAAGGGATCTATGGTTTCGAGCGTGTATTCGGGGATTCGCTGGGCTTCGAATCGGTGATCACGGATGATCCTGTGACCAGTGCCGGACAGATCGTCGACGCCACCGCCACCTTCAACGTGCAGGTCGGCGTCGAGTACCTGGTGCATCTTTGGACGTCCGTTGCCATCTTGGAAGGCGCAAGCGGGCTTTCCATGAGCGGGTTCGTCGATCCCGTCTTCAGCGTCTCGGAGTCGTGCACCATCTGCACGGGCACCGTCGTCACACGCTCGATCGCCACGGAGGTACCGGAGCCAGCAGGCTTCACCCTGGCTGTGCTGGGGTTCGGCTTGATGATGACCATGAGACGGCGCTGGAATCCTGCTGGGTAACCGGCCCCGATGGACGGCCCGTATTGGCGAGTTCCGCATAGGGCGTGCCGCTGCGTTCGCATTGCCCCGGTTCAGCAAGAACCTTTCCAGGCCGTCGATCAGCGGCGGAGCCGATGGCCAACCGGCATGAGGTAGAGCGCCCGTTCGCCGCTCGGCAGATCCAGCACCTCGTCGACCGCCTCGTCGTCGAACGCACCGACGACGACCGCAGCGAGCCCGAGCGATTGAACCTGAAGAAACACGTTCTGCGCGACGTGGCCCACCTCCATGAGCGCGTAGCGTTCGCCGCGCGCGCCATACTTCGCGGTCGTTCGGGAGGCGACGGCGGAGAAGGCAAGCACCACGGCGTTGGTCCGCACGCACGCCTGCTGCAGGGCCGCCTCGGCGAGGGCATCACGATGCTCACCATCCCGCCTGTGCTGCAACGCGTGGGAATCCGGCAGGTAGCGGTAGATGCCCGGTTTCAGCCCCTCCACGGCGCCGACCAGCACGTGGATCTCGAGGGGGTAGAGCGCGCCGGCTGAAGGGGCGGTGCGGAAGCCTCGGGGCGATGTGACTCCCTGAGCGGCCCAGAGGAGCTGCCCGAGCTCGGCAAGCGTGAGGGGCTCCTCGCGCAGCTCGCGAACGGAGCGGCGCTGCAGAAGCGCCTGCTCGATGGAGGTGTCACTCTGCACGCGGGGTTCCGGGAGCGCTATCGTCGCCATCGTCGCAGCCGTACCCGAGACGGACGCGAACCAGAGTAAGAGCACCGGCAATCCGAAGCCAGTCTTCATGGTGACGTATCGGCCATGCGAGGCCCGCTAATCCAACGACCCGGTGATGGATTTCCGCTGCGACACCTCGAGCCAGTTGCCGTCCGGGTCGCGCACGAACGAGATGTGCGCCACGTCACCGAGTTTCACGGGAGGCCGCCCCTCGCACCCACCCTTGCGCAGAATTTCCCGATGGCAGGCACGCACATCGAAGACCTGAATGGTCATGTAACGATAGCCCGGCGCCCGCTGCTCCGGATCCTGCACCGCTTCACCTTCCGTCAGGTGGATCTGCGACATCCCGCAGCGGAACGTGGTGTCGTCGATGGCAGGGAAGCCGAGCACGTCGCCGTAGAAGCCCTGATGCGCAGCCAGGTCGCCGACGGTGAGTTCGACCCGCAGCTGTTCCACGACACCTGGAGGCTCGAGGCGTACGCGGTTGCCGTCCGGATCCGCCAGATCCATCGGCTCGACACCAGGCCGGGCAATGATCAGGCGCCGGATTCCGCCCGCGGGCGCGTCCGGCAGCGGCTCGCGGCTGTGGTTGATCTTCAGCACCGACTCGCCGATGGCGTGCCGGTGTTGCTGCAACCCGCCGCCGAGCGGAAGCAGCTCCCGGAACTCGAGCCCGACCTGTCGCTGCCAGAAGTCGAGCGCGCCCTCGAGGTCGTTGGTGAACAGGCCAACGTCGAGAGCCTGCTTGGCGAGTTCGATCATTGCTCTTCTCCTACTCAGGCATCACCCGCGTGACCAGATGATAAACGGCTCATCGTCTGGCATCACGGAGGGGTCAGCTGCAACAGCCGCGTGATTGCAGAGCGGCCGATCAGAACGTGTCTTCCTTGGTCCTGCTGGCCGCCTTTGCCAGCGCTGCAGCGGTTACAAAACAAGGTCCGACGGCGATAACATCGAGGTGTTGGTACAGCAACTCGGAGGATCGCATGAATCCGCATCGCCTACTGCTCCTGTCTCTCGGACTCGGTGCCCTGGCTGGTTGCGCCGGAGAAGGTTCCCCTCAGTGTACGACGGAGCCGCGTTCGGCCTGGCAGGATGCCGACGCGTTTCAGCAGAATCTGCGCGACCAGGGTTACCAGATCAACGAGTTCAAGATCACCGACGGCAACTGCTACGAGATCTACGGCTTCGACCCCGAGCAGACCAAGGTGGAGATCTACTTCAACCCGGTCGACGGCAGCGTCGTGAAACGTGAAGAAGGGTGAGCCGAGCCAGCCGGAGCCCATCCTCATCTGGGATCCGCTCGTACGGATCCTGCACTGGACGCTGGCAGCCACGGTTCTCGTGAACTACTGGGTGACCGAGCCAGGCAGCGACATTCACAACTGGATCGGCTAC